>NZ_JAKTIG010000031.1:0-591440 GCF_027855145.1 Acinetobacter sp. AOR18_HL | reverse complement strand
TGATCCTAGCCAAAATAATGGACAGTACTTCCCTCTAAAGATAACGTAACGTTAACTTTGGAGATCCAAGAAATGGCCAAACGTTTTAGTGCTGAATTTAAACAGCAAGCAATTGATTATGCACTTTCAAACTCACACGAGCCTATAGCTGCAATCGCCCAGAAATTAGGTGTGGGTTATTCAACTTTAGACAAATGGATTCGTGAAACCAATCCAGTGGGTTCAAGCAAACGTCAACTTTCACCAGAACAACAGCGGATCTTGGAATTAGAGAAAGAAGTCAAACAGCTCAAGGAAGCCAATGACATCTTAAAAAAAGCGCATGTGTACTTTCTAACAGATCATGCCAAGAAAAGTACACGGTAATTCAAGATCTAGATATGAATGAAGTCACGGTATCTTCTGCCTGTAAATACCTAGGTGTCAGCACTTCAGGCTATTATGCCTGGCGAAAACGTCAGGCCAATACGGTAGAGAAATATAATGATTTAAAAGCCGTATATTGGCAGCATCATGCACGATTGGGTGCACCTTCATTGGTACATGACATGCATGATTTAGGTTACAGCATGAGTGAACGCACTGTTGGAAGAATGCTGAAAAATCTGGGTTTACGCAGCAGGATTGCGCGTAAATACAAGCATACGACTGATTCAAACCATCGTTTGCCTACAGCACCCAATCTGTTAGAGCGTCAATTTACAGTCATTCAGCCTAACAAGGTTTGGACAACGGATATTACCTATATCCGTACCAAGCAAGGTTGGCTGTATTTATGTGTGATGCTGGATCTATTTAGTCGTCGTATCGTGGGGTGGCAAACCAGCCATCGAATAGACCGCCAGTTGGTGTGTGATACGTTTAACTATGCAATGGCTCGTCAGGGTTATCCAACTGGTGTTATGGTTCATTCGGACCAAGGTTCACAGTACTGTAGTCGTGATTTTAGAGCGCTGTTACTGACAAATGATTGTACTCAGAGTATGTCTAGACGTGGAAACTGTTGGGATAATGCAGTGACTGAAAGCTTCTTTCATACATTGAAAGGTCATGTGGTCCATGGCAGTGTGTTTGCCACTCGAAAAGAAGCGAATGCTGTCTTGTTTGACTATATTGAGATTTATTACAATCGGGTCAGAAGACATTCTGCAAATGGCTGGTTAAGCCCTGAAGCCTTTGAGAAGAAATATTTTAAGAATTTAGAGGGATTTGTTGTCCACGATACTGTCTAGGATCATCCTATGATTTGAAGTATATATAGAATTATATGTGCGATAAGCTCATCTTCAACATCTAGTAATTCTTTCCTAGGATGATTGGAAACTTGAATCTTTATTTCCTCTATAATAGCCTCTATATCATCTACTCCAGCTTCAACCAAATGAGCGACCAAAGGCTTTATTATATTCTCTACTTCAATATGGTACGAGGTCGGATTATATAAGTCTATAATTAAATTATTGAAATAATTTCGAATCTTTATTTTTTTAGACTATTAAATTTTAAATCATTAATTATAGATTTAGAGTCATTTAAAATATTTTCATGTAAAGGATCTTCGATGAAAGTATGTACTACTTTTTTAATTTCATTTGAAGTAATACTTTTTTTATTTAAAGCTTCTTGCCAGTTTTTATAGTCTACCGTATCACATCCTTTATTATATAAATTATTAATTAAAATGTTGTAAATAGAACAAGGGTTGAAATTTTTATTTGGATATAATTTGTTTATCGTAGTTGATATTTCACCAATTACTTGACTGTCTTGATTATTTTCTTGTAATGCTGGCGTAATAAAAGAGATATCCGAGGGAGAAGAGTCTAAATTTAAATCTTTAATACAATTTTCTAATATTTCCTTTTCTGAAGCAATTAGATCATTAATTTTAATTTTATCTAGTTTCTTTTTTGGATCAACTAGATTCAAGCTAAATCCAAATTGTGAAACTAAATTAAGACTTTTGATATTGGGTCTTAACGAATTGTTTTTATAATTCGATAAAATTTTTCCAAATATTGTTTCTCCATTAGTCTTTGCAACTGCAATTTTATGTATAGATAATTTTTTTTCAGTTAGGCATTTAATTTGAAAATAGTCAAATTCTAAAGGTTTTTTAGAAATAGAATCTACAGATATTACATCTTCATGTAATTCTACGAATACAGCATGATCTAAATTTAAAGAATATTTCTCTAAAGCATGTAGTAGAGCCCAATGATATTGATATCTATATTTATTAAATGTTTGTGAACCAGATTTTTCACGCTGTTGTTGAAATAAAGGATTATTAATATCATCTGTCATTATTCTTACCGTCTAGATTTTATATATCACGATACAAACCAACAACTTTTCCAGTCAATTTACATTCTTTTCGAAGCTCAATGATTTTCTCGTGCCATTTAGGGTTCAAGGGTTCTAAAAACATCCTGTTGCTTACTACGTTCAATTTCTTCAAAGTAGTTCCTATTTTTGCGTCGTATACAACGATAACCAAATCACCTGTTTTTAAATCACTTATTTGAAAGTCAGGATTTACATACTTTAACATTTGGTTTTAGCTCTGAAAACATTCATTATTAAATAATATTTAAATTATAATTATTTTGTCACAGTTAAAGTTAGTACAGTTGGAGCTGTTTTGGCCGTAGTCACATGTTTTCGTCTACTAATAAGTTATATAAGGCTCATCTCATACTGAGATTGATATAGCAAATTTAGCCAACAAAGAGGGTGGTGTTGTAGCAGAATATACAACGCTTCTTTAATATGATTTCGACTAGCCAAGGCTAACCAATAGCCAATAAAAAACCACCTAATTCTTTCAAATTAAGTGGTTTTTCAATCTTGGAGCGGGAAACGAGACTCGAACTCGCGACCCCAACCTTGGCAAGGTTGTAATACTTTAATTAAATCAACTGTTTAAAATAGAGTGGTGGCACAGTGGGGGCAGGGCAATTTTATTGTAATAAAATATTTATTTTACACATAATATAAGTTATTTTGTTTACTATTATTAGAATTACTTATAAGGAGCTTTTAAAATGTCTGTAGCTGTTAAAATTCAAGATATTCTTTCCGAAAAATTCTTTCAAAAGAATACGCCTTTTGAAAATCTAAACGATTTATTTTCAAAGGCGGGTGTAACTATTTCTTCAGTAGAAGATTATACATCTCTTTCTGAGAATAATGAATTTAACACTTTTATTCAAAGCACTACTAAATATTCGAGTTTTAATGATATGAAAGGAAAAGCTACCGTTGAATTGCTTCTTGGAAAATGATGTTGAATAAAGGGGCATAAAGCCCCTTGTTAGTTTTTGCGTCTTGCTTGCCTTTGGGCTTTAGCCTTATTTAGATTATCTAAAATCGGCATGACAGTAGCAGGGTTATAAAGGTGCTTTCCGTCTCCGCCTAGATTATAAGCCCTTAATTCATCGATAATGGTTTTTCTCGATAAATTATACCGTTCCATTAACCAAGAAGCCGGCACACGGTTCGGTATCTCCTCCGCTTTAATTTCTAAAACTTTACCGATGTTTGGTACATCGTCATGTATAAAAATCTGTGGTGGTTTCTCTGATTCAACTACAACAATATATTTTCCCATTACGCTACTTCTCCAATACTAATTAAAATTTCTTCTGGTAAATCGTCTGTATCTTTTTCAATTAAACTTCGCATCGCTTTTTCATTGCCTCCATTAATAAATCTTGTACTTCGCGTTTAGACTCACGGCGCTCCATTACGATTTCATCCATCGTGCCTTTTGCAATGATGTGATAGATGTAAACAGGGCGGTCATATCCCGCTTGCGCTTGGCGTGTTGGTCCAATACGTTCGATAATTTGTTGGTATTGTTCTAAATCCCACCAGTGGGAAAAGAACACAAGGATATTTCCACCGTCTTGTAAATTAAGCCCGTGGCCTGCACTTGCAGGATGAGCAAATAACACAGGGATTTTGCCCGCGTTCCAATCGTGAATCGTTTGCGGGTCTTTATCTAAATGGCGACCCTTTGGAAATGCTTTTAATAAACGCTCAAGGTCACTTTTAAAATGGTATGCAACCAATACAGGCATGCCTGATGCTTCTTCAATTACAGATTCAAGCGCCTGAATTTTTAAATCATGGATAGGGTGCCAAGTGCCGTTTTCATCGGTGTAAATAGAACCGCTAGCAATCTGCAAACATTTCATTGTTTTTGATGCTGCATTGAATGCTTCAACTTCGACAGTTTCAGCTATTTCAATGAACATTTCCTTTTCCATTTCTTCATAAGTCTTACGGGCTTTACCTGTAAGCTCTACTTCGATCGGGTAAACAATTGGCTCTTTAATATTGAAATAATCTTTAGCTTCAATGCTCAAACACACATCATTAATTCGTGCATGAATTTCGCCTTGACTATGATCGAAAGGCACAAGGTTAACGGCGTTACGATCTACGCCCACTTGTATTTGTTGGAACCAACGATCTGTAAAAGAACTGAAACTTGTGCCTAATCTTTGACCACGATCAATGAACCATAGTTGGCCCCAAAGGTCTTTAAGCCCGTTGGGTGCAGGCGTTCCCGTTAATTCAATGAATCGTTTGACTCGAGTATGTGCAACTTTACCTAAGGCGCGTGCACGTACCGAACCTTGTCTTAAACGAAAACCTTTTAGCTTTGTGCTTTCATCAGCGACCACTTTTGTAAAAGGCCATTTGCTGCCTAGAAAATCAATTAACCATGGTAGATTTTCATAGTTAATTGCGTACGCATTTGCTTTTTGTTTTAAAGCACGTACACGGTCTTCAGGTGAACCAACTACCGCCACAACTTTATAATCTTGCAGGTGTTCCCATTTCTTAGCTTCATCGGGCCATGTAGTTGCAGCAACTCGCAAAGGGGCGACTACAAGAGTCGGCCCCGGCTCAAACAATTCGAGAATTTCTAAAGCGGTGAGCGTAGAGGATGTTTTACCTGTACCCATTCCCGCGAACACAGCACAACGTTCATTATCAAGAATGTGGTTGATAATTAAATGTTGGTAATCGTGCGGTACGAATTTACGTGGTTGAGTCATGGGTTTGGCTCCGATTTCATAAAACCGATCCAATGCGTATTTGCACGTTTACCACTTGGGTGCCCGAACCACGGTTTTTGATCTGTTAAGGCTAGAACTTCGCTGACTTTAATTTGGGTTTCATTCCATTTGAAAATCAACATACCGTTTAGTTTGAGCACACGAAAGCACTCCGAAAAACCTTTGGCCAAGTCTTCTTTCCAGTTTTCACCTAATTTCCCATACTTCAAAGCAAGCCAACTTTTATCGCCTGCATGCACTAAATGTGGTGGGTCAAAAACTACTGCATGAAAAGTCTCATCTTCAAAAGGCATGTTTCTGAAATCCATTTCGATGTCTGGATTGATTTCAAGTGAGCGCCCATCACACAAAATATGTGATTCTTTACGTATATCCCCAAAGGTCACATTTGGATTGCTACGATCAAAATGAAACATGCGAGAACCGCAACAAGGGTCTAAAACTTTAGCCGTCATTTTTCACCTGCCTTATTCGCACCCCAAGCAGATAAGCTGTCTTGTTGTGCAGGAATAAATTTAATAAGTTGATGCTCTCTAAGTCCCTGAAGTAGCTTTCTAAACTTATTCAGACTTAGTCCTTTATCTTTAATGCGAAGGGCGCTATACATTTGGCGCGTATAAGCGACCTTATTTGCATTTATGAATTGAAGAGCTTCTTGCTCAATTTCATTTAAGTTCGGGCAAGCAATCTTTTCTTTATTAGTAAAGTTCACCCTAGTAACTCCTCAATTCGCTCTATGCTGTCTATAACTTCAACTCGTTGGCCCATCTTGCGCATGCGTTCATGTTCACGTGCTTGGGCTGCGGTTGGCTTTTCCTTTGGTGCCTTTAGCTCTGCCCAAAAAGTATTGTCTGTTAGCATTACCAGACGGTCGGGCGCAGAGTTGCGGCTAATCCATTTAACCTTGCGGACTTCGCCCCCTAGGGCTTTGACCTTGTCCACAAGATATTTTTCAATTACTGATTCGCGCATGTTTACGCCCGTAAAGGCATAAGCACAGCACGTACGTTTTTGATTTCTGTACTTAGAAAATCGATGTGTGCAGCGCTTGAAGGTCCGACTGTTGGGGTTACTTTGACTTGTGGTACCAAACTTTTATCGCCAAGGGTTTTTGCAATTTTTTGAAAATCGACTAAATACTTCCAATCGAAAGTAGGGTATTCGCCTTTATATTCATCGCCTTTAGCTTTTGGAATAACACGCTGCCAAGCGGGGAATTTATTATCAAATGCTCGAAAACGTTCATTTATATCTGTACCTGACACTTCCAAAGTGCCGTCAAGTCCATCTAAGGTTACTTTTACTAATTTTTTAATGTCTTTAATTCCTGTAGCTTTCTTTGCAAGAAACTCAATAGCATCACGTGGAATAATGACTTGTTGAAGTTTGGCATCTAGTCCTTCAACTTCTGCGTAAAACATTCTGTGACCGTCGGTTGAAACAACATGCCCGTGGTCAATAGCAACGCCCTGTAAATAGTGACGTACGTCTTTTTTAGCTGAGCAAATAACAGCAGCTTTTAAAGTTGCCAAAGGTATTGAAAATTTAATCATGGTGCTAATCCTTCTTATAGCGATATGACTCAAAGCCCGCTGCCGCTAAAGGCAAATCAAGTGCCCATTCGGGATTGGTAGCAAGCAGGCTCGATAAATGTTCATGGTTGTATTCCGGTATGTCATCGGCTTCTGTAATCACTTCATCGTGTACAGATAAATCAATTTCGTATCCTGAACTGTCGATTAACGGCATGTTGTGGCCGAGAACATCACGGGCAACTGCTTGCGTAATGTTCTCGGCAAACTTGCCGCCATAGGTGTAAAGGCGTTCCCATTTACGTGTGTACTGGTTATTGCCCATGTAAGAAATTCTGTTGTCGTCCGCTTTTGCACCCGGATAACAAAGGAAACGACCACTTGGCAATTTGATGTAAAGCCAAGAGCCTTTTTTAATGAAAATAACTTTGCGGCATGGAAAAGGCTTATCGGGGTTGTTAATGGCATTAATTGCTGCCACGCGTAACTCATTCCACCATGCACTAATATTTGGATGCGCATAGCGCCATGAGCGTTTGAACGAATCACACACTAACCATGTGTTTTTCTTTAAACCGAAAGTGGTGCGCTTTTCTTTCTTATGCCATTCCCAAGCGCGGATTGCTTCGTTCATTATGCTTGGGTCAATGCTGTCAAAAGCTTGTGCGGCCATGTCGTCTAGGTCTAAGCCGTATGCAGCTGCAAACGTTAAAAATGCACCTACACCACCTTCGTAACCTAAAGCCAATTCCTGAACCTTACCGACTTGGCGTTGTTCTTTGTCTACGTCTTCAGGTGATACACCAAACGATTTTGCATAAGCCAATTTATAAAGGTCATGGCCTTCGCCTGCATCAAAGTCATAGAACGCTTTGAGTTTCCATGTTTCACCCGCAAGCCAAGCTAGGGCGCGGCCTTCAATGTTTGATAGATCGGCTACAACGAGTTTTTTGCCTTCTGGCGCACAGATACAACCGCGAATTGCAGAGCTTGTTAGTTCCATGACGTTTTCATAGAACATATCCGCGCAGCCGATTTTTAAAGTCTCGATGCCTTCGTCAATTACATCTTGCTTGAGCGTAGGACGGGGTAGGTTTTGCGGTTGGAATAATCGGCCCGCCCATCGTCCTGTGCGCGATGCACCGTTAAACTGTAAAGTTCCGCGTAATCGACCGTCTGAGCTAACACCTTTAGCAAGTGCAGTGTATTTTGCTGTACTGGTAGTTGAAGCCTGTAAACGGATGGCAAGCAATTCGCGAACTGCAAGTGGCAAAGAGTCGTCATTAATACGGCGCTCTAAAGTTGATTTCTGCATATCTGGCAGCGAAACACCATGCGCTTCAAGAATATGCTTAAGCATTGCATCGCGTTGGGTAGCTGCCTGTACTTCACCATCGGTTAACGCAACGGTGCGTTTTGCCAATCCTTTTTGCGCTTTGTCTACTGCTTCAATTGCAGATTCAACAAGATCAAGGTCAATACAAACGCCACGGTCATTAATTTTTTGGTCCAGATGCCAAAGTGCTAATTCAGCTCCGCGATAATTCCACTTTGGAATTTTCTTGTGCAATTCGCGCATTGCCAAAATATCGTTTTTGGCATAGTCAAGAAAACGCGCCCATTCAAGCGGATGCGTTTCACCAGTAGCGCGGCGCAATTTTTGATTAGCGGGGCGGGGCTTACAGAAAAGCTGAATAAGCTGTTTACCTGCTTTGTCTTTTGCCTTGTCTTGATCGATCTTGAAAATCTCACAAAGAGAATCAAGCGAACCGGGTAACGAATGGCTTAATGCCTGTACCATTGTGTCTTCCCAACGTTCAATTGGTAGAACGATATCAAGGCCCATCTTCGGCAAAGCATGACGTAAAACAGTACGGTCAAAATGCGAATTGTGAGCAATAAGTTTTATGTCTGGATTGTTCAGTAATTTGCAAAGTTCATTTGATAAAGGGTTAGATGCAACGTCTTCTACATGAACAGGGCCGTCATTAAGTGCCCAAGCAAATACAGTAATTTCAACTTGTTCTGCATAAGCGTGTGTGCCGTTTTTAATTGGCACTTCGCAATATGTTTCAAGGTCAAGCCAAAGGATGTCAGGCATAAACACCCCCTAATGCTTTAGCGATGCGCGCGCCTATCCAGTTCATAACATTTACAGCCATTGAGTTTCCTAAAGCTGCGTAACGATGTGAATCAAGAGCTTTAGGGATATTTGTGTAGTTGTCTGGAAAACCTTGTAATCGCTCACACTCAACTGGTGTAAGTCTTCTCACCCCTTTAAATTGAATAGCGCAATTACCATTAGTGATTTGATCAGCGTCAATTCCTCGATCGCCAAATCCTCGAGTAAGTGTCGCAGCGGCTTTATTTACTGTAAGTACTGCGTTTTCTTGGCCTCTATTTCTTCCTAAACAATGAGCCGTCTCTTCATTGACAAGTGGGTCTTGAGTACCATGAATTACGAATATTGCTGTTTCAGCATCTAGGTTTTGTCCACCTGCGCCACGTCTCGTAAGGCATTTAGCAATGATTCGGGGATTTTTTTGTTCCGCTTGTCTGCTCGATGAAGAATCCCTGCACAAGCTTGTGGGCTCAAAAAGTATTTCTTTGAGGCATTCGGTTCTAGCACTTGCCACAACGAACACACGCTTACGTCGTTGGGCGAGTCCGAAATGTTGTGCATCAAGGACCCTCCAATAGACTTGTCGTTGTGGTCCAAGCACACAACCAGCGTTTGTCCATTTTTTCCCTGATGGCTGCAACGCACACTCTTCACCTGCAAGCGCTCCCAAAAAGCAGCCAAATGCGTTGTCTTTTGTGTTGAGTACCCCAGGTACGTTTTCCCAGACGGCAACACAGGGTTCTTCATTTCTTGTGCTTCGTTCAGAATCAATTGCATTTAAAAGCCTCACAAACTCAAGTGATAATTGGCCCCGTCCGTCATCCAAAGAATTTCTTAAGCCCGCGATTGAGAACGCTTGGCAAGGAGTACCGCCCACTAAAATGTCGGGCGCTTCTATAAGGCCTTGTTCAATAAAAAAGCTTAAATTGCACATATCTCCGTGATTAGGAACTTTCGGATAGTGGTGCGCTAAAACCGCTGAAGGGAACTTTTCAATTTCAGAAAACCATGAAGGTGTCCAGCCAAGGGGGTGCCACGCGACTGTGGCTGATTCAATTCCAGAACAAACAGAGCCATATCTCATTTTTATAATTCCTATCTTGCTTTGGTAAAGTGAACGCAGAGGGTCAGCAATACATCCACTTTCCAAAGCGACCCGCGTAATGCGAGATGCTTTTAGGGTTATGCTTCGAAAACACCTTGATAGAATTCGCCTTCAAGTTCGGCTAATTTTCCTTTCAGAATTTCGATAAATTGATCAGCACGTTTTTGGTCGTGGTTGTCTTTACCTACAAAACGCAAAATAAATGTAGGTTCAGAGTTATTTACGGAAATACGTAGGGAAATGGTGATTGCTTCAACAGGCAAGCCTTTGTAGCTTTCAGTGTTCAACACGATTGCAGTAGGTAAGTTTTCATCAATGCCTGTAGCTTCTAGGCTTTCTGCTGCACTGCGTTGGTATCCCATTTCAGCAACATGGCTGTTTAATTCCGCGTTTTTAGCAATTTTTACTTTGCGTAATGCGCGAATGCCTTTATCGAAGGGAATTACGGTATTTAAGGTTGCCCCATCTTCGCCAGTAGATTTACCTTGAAGGGTAATGAACTCGGCCCAATCGTCTAATAGATCGATTAAATCTTCTTGGTTATAACGGCGGGTGTTAGCAATTTCAAAAGCGATAAATTCAGGCTTTTTATCCAAAACTAAAACAGCTGTGTCGTCAGCATGGCCTGGGTCAGCTTCATTACCGATATTAAAAAACGCTTCGGCTTTAAGTGTGCCGCGGGTGTTAATGAAGTTTTTTAAACCTTCAACGCCACGTGATTTTGCATATTCAACAAACGAATCAATATTATTAGTATTGAAAGTTCCGCGGAAACGGTCGCGCAAAGCGTTAAATTTTTCAGTGCTATGAACCTTAAAACCTTCAGGCACAATTGCAATTGAAGCAGTACTATCAACATGCACAGGTAAGTTGCCTTGAGCTGCAATTGCTAACGCTGCGATTTTGTCTACGTTTAGTTGTTCCATGTGTTATTTACCTTATAAAGTTTGGTAGGAAAGGGATTAGCCGTTTAGATAATCTTCGGCTTTGACGCGTTCAGGCATTAAAGACAACTTGCCGCCTTGAAGAACATGCATAGGGGTTTTACCGCTTGCGTTTTCGTTTTTGTCACCTGTTTCGGTTGGTGCTTTGAAACTGATCTTGTGAGCAATTTCGACTTGGTTACTGTCAGAAATCTGGTTAATGGTTAATTCCAAAGTAACTTTGCCTACTTTGCCGTGAGTCACTACGGCACCTGCTACAGTTGAAAGGAATAGACCTAATTGCTTTTCAGCTACACCGCTTTTTAGGTCACCAAGAAATTGAGGTACATCGGTTAAATTATTCATTGTTGTTTTCCTCATTTAGGATTTAAAAATTCGGGTCACACTATCGCAGTGACCGCGGTAAACGCCTTCTGAGTCAAGGTGCAAAATCGTTTACTGCCATGGTTATTTCCAGTATCGACACTCATGGCTTGTCGATTAGCGCCGGTCTCCTAACGCACTGGCTCACTCATCTATTTATGCGAATAAAGGGTCTTCCGCTTCATCAGCTGCGCTTAGGTCTTCGAAATCATCTTCAGACGCTACGCCACCGCCTGAAAATGCTTCACCGTCTTTCAGAAATTGCACACCGCGAAGAGATGCGTTGATACGTTTGCCGTAGTTGTTGTCTTGGCACCAAAGCTCAATTGCAGCATTCACGTAGCAACCTGCATAAGGTCGACCGTCTGCTTGGACTAACGGTGTTTTACCGTCACGGTCGAAAATTGTTGGACGGGTTTTATTACGTGCTGAAATAAAGTAGTTACCCGCATAACCTTCGTAATCGCCTTTAGTGTCACCATCGTGTAGGGCCATACGGTCTTTGGTTTCGATTTCTTTTTTAACTTGAGGCCATTTAGCGTCCCATTTTTCAGCACCCATTTTGTCCATCGCCTTACGGATTTCATCAAGCTGCGGATGATCGCTAGCAAGAATGAAAGACGCAGAGAAAGCGGGGTCGCCTTCGCCATTTACAGTTTTAGCTTCAAATAAAGCAGGGAAAGCAAGGCGTACATTGTTTAAACGAATTTTCATGGTTATTACTCCGATACTGTTAAATCTTCAAATTGTGGTTTCATGTCCAAAGCGGGACGTTTGTCGCTTTCAGGTGCGACAGTAGGTTTACCGTCCGCCTGAGTAATAAGGGCTTCAATTTTTGTCCATTGGCGCGGGCCGATAGCTTCATCTTTCTTGAGAGCTTCCGCCTTTGTTGGACTAATTAATTTCAGGTCATACATCTGTTCAGTTTTAAGACGCATGCTCTTAAGCAGTTTTTCCGCTTCTTCTGCATCGGTCCAAGTGCGATTACCTTTCTTGCCTTGAACCATCTTGAAGCCGGGTATTGCTTCACCTGCATGCATCTTTTGATGAACTGTTGAATCGACTGCTTTAATCCATCCTTCGAGAAGGGGGATAACTGCATACATTCGGCTAAGCTGAGCGTTGGTTGCACTTACAACTTGTGCCGTTGCATTGGTGATTTCTTCTTGCAAATCGAGTTGGGTTAAATCCTCAAACTCACCTGCAATGGTTTCTACCAAGTGCTTTTGTAAAGCAGGGCAAGTTGCCTTTGCTTTACACCAGTGGCACTGTTTCTCACCAGGGTTGAAATATCCGTCAAACTCTTCAACAACGGCTCCGTCACCTGTTTCAACACCGATTTCTAAAGCATGAATACCTGAAACGGCTTCTTTAGCATCACGTGCGAAGTCGTAAAGCTCTTCAACTGTTAATACAGATTCAGACTGATAGCCTAAGCGTGGTTGATGGATAACCATTCGTACTTGTTGAAAGTCGCCGAACATTCCGAATGTTGCCAAAGCACCTAAACCGTAAAGTGCAAGTTGTTCATTGCTTTCTGCATCAACCTTTACGCCTTTACCGTATTTCAGGTCGTGGACCTGAATTTCAGTTTCAGTTAGAACAACTGCATCACTTGTGCCGAAAGAACCTTCAGCACCTACGAAGTCGGAAAAATCAACACGCTGTTCTACAAGTAATTGGTTGCCGTCTGCTTGAGCACGAACCGCATCTAAATAGATTTGGACGTTCTCAACCATTTCTGCTTCTACTGTGAAGAAGTTAGAAACAGGGCTTTCTGTGGCTTCATCAATCCAAAGGGCGTTGCCTTTGATAATGACAATTGTGTGGCCTTCAAAATCCGCTGCATTCTTACCTTGCTCTAAGCATTCCGAAGCAAGGAAATGTGCAGCCGTGCCTAGATCGGCATGCTCTGAGCTGCTGTCAGGTAGGTCTTTTTCAAGAATTACGCTACCTGCACAACGCATCCAACGGTGAGCCGAAGAAGGACTTAATTTTGCATGTGCTGTCATGACTTAATCCTTATTGAGCTGCCGTAAAGCCTGCTACAACTGCCAAGGCAATAATGATGAACAGGGCAAGGGCAAAACCAATTAACTCACCAACTGTAAACACGGCTTTGATTCGCTTATTTAAAAAATGGGTTTGAGTATTCATATGCATTTCCTTATGCAAGTGCTGATTCACAAGCTGCGATGACTTCTGCGTATTTATCCGTAGGGATTGTTGCAACCGTAGTAACGCCGATATCACTTAAGATTTTTAAAAGTGCAGCACGGTCTTTTTTAGCTACTGCTAAACAAGCGTCTTTCACTTCTTTTTCAGTGATTTCTGATTTAGTTGTTTCTTCAACAACTTCGGCCTTCGGCTCTTCAACTGGTGCAGTTTCAGATTTGGTTTCTTGTACTTCTTCAACCTTTTCTGCTTTGGTTTCTTTAACCGTTTGAGTTTTTGCAGGGTTAGAAGTTTTAACTTCGGCGTTTTTACTTTCAGGCTTTGCGTCTGCTGCGTTGGTTTCACCAAATACATAAACTTCGATGTTTGAAGCTTGTGCAACGATATCTTTTGAGTTTGTTAAACCCGCTTTGATAAGGTCTTGGCAGATTAGGCTGCGCCATGTATGAATATCTGTTGTCATGGTTTTTATCTCACTTGTTGCGTTTGTCTCAACATTATTGATAAGTTACTCACAACATTAAGTTGCGTCAAGTGCAACTTTTTAAAAATATGCATAAAAAAACCTGCTTTTAAAGCAGGTCATTGAAAATTAATGAATTAAAGTTTTAACTAAATCTTGTACGGCGTTTTGCACGATATACATAGCGTACTGAATCGATAACTTGACCCACAAAAATACAATCTTCGTCTAAGGGAATGATGTTTGGAACAAAGTTTGGATTGATGGCTTGAAGATATCTTGAGCCGTCAGATTCAATGATTAATTTCTTAAAAGTTGCATCAGAATGTTTACGAACAACGATTACATCGCCCGATTGCATATCGGCATAATAAACAGATGGGTCTACTAAAATATAATCACCTTCTAAAAATTCAGGCTCATTACTAACGCCCTTTACTTTTAGATAGAAACAATCTTCACAGCCATCATCGGGTGCAGGCAACCATTCTGTTACTTCTGATAAATCAACAGCTTCTGCATTTGTCCAAACGCCTGCTTGTACCCAAGAAAGTACAGGGAGCTTATTGTTTTTGCGAAGGCCTGTAACGTTAGGCTGTTCAATACCTTCAGCCATTTCAAATAGCGCTGACACTGTCACATTAAAAGCTGAAGCAATTTTTTCGAGCTTATCTATATCGGGAAATTGTTTACCAGATTCATAGCGGGAAACATTGCCCTTATCGACCCCTAACTTATCTGCAAGGTCTTGTTGGCTCATCTTTTTAGCTGCTCTCAACTGCTTAATTGCATTACCTAGTCCGGCCTTCATGTGTTTTTCCAAATGTGCGCTATTTAGCATTGTTGAGAAATTTTATTATTAAGTTTGCGTTTGACGCAATAAATTTCAACGCAACAAGTCTTGATAATTTGTTGCGTTTAATGCAACATGAGTCTAATTGTAGGATGAAAGGTAATTAAAAATGTCTACACCGCTTCGTCAAATCAGACTGAAAAATAATTATTCCCTTGCGGAAGTAGCGGCGGCTGTTGGTTCTGACGCGGGGAACTTATCGCGTATCGAAAAGGGCAATCAAAAGCCGTCCTTACAACTAGCAGCAGACCTTTCAAAGTTTTTCAACGAAGAAATCTCTGAGTTAGAGCTTCTTTACCCTGAACGCTACGTAACAGAAGGGTATTTCGAAGACCTCACACAAGAGGAGAACGCCGAATGACTGAAGGTCAAAAATTTGATAACGCGAAGCCGCGTTTCTCGTTAATTCCAAAAGGTTCGCTTGCGCCCGTAATCAATGTACTTGAATTCGGTGCGCGTAAATATTCAGAAGACAATTGGCGCAAAGTTGCCAATGCAGAAACACGTTATTTCGATGCAGCTCACCGACACCTAAATGCTTGGTGGGATGGGCAAACAGTGGACCCTGAAACGGGTGAATCACATTTAGCGCATGCCGTTAGCTGTTTGCTTTTCATTTTGGCTTTGGAACATGAAAAGAGCTTGTCACGCCCGATCTGCGGTACTTGCGGATTTGCTCCATGTGCATGCAAGCAAGTCTCTTATGTTGTGGAGGGGCGTTGATATGGATGCTAAAGATTTTTTGAAACGTTACCCATTAGAGAAAGTTAAAGCGGCTTTAAAACCAGATATGAAAGATCGGGGTTTTTTAATTCGTGGCAATGATTTTGCAAACGTTGGTGAACTTAGAAAGGAAATACGTTTAGCCGAAGCCCTTATAGATCAGCAAGACGGGGTAAAGCAACCATGAGCTATTTCAAGGAACACGGTAAAACCTTACTTGCTCATCACTACATGATTGTGCCGATCAAGCAAGGTTTAAAACGTCCTGTTATGGATGGGTGGCAAAACGTTCGGCTTACTGCCAGTGACATACCGCGCTTTGCAAATCAAGGCGTAGGTATTTTAACGGGTCAAGGACCTTTCCCGATTTGTGCAGTTGATATCGACGTAACAGACGTGGATTTATCACACCAGTTTGCAGAATGGTGCCGTGATAATTTAGGTGTGAGCTGTGAACGTGTCGGGAATGCACCAAAAATATTACTGGTGTATAGAGCTGAAGATTCTGATTGGGGTAAATCAACTTCGGCGTGGTTTGCCGATCCTGCCGAAGCAGATAAACCTTTTAAAGAAATACATAAGCATCGTATCGAAGTGCTTGGGCGCGGTCAACAATTCGTCGCGTACCATGTTCACCCCGATACGAATAAGCCGTATGAATGGGTTGATTTCTTCGGTGGCCTGACTGAATTTGCTGCTAACGCTTTGCCGACCATTACTAAAGAACAGGTCGAAGAAGCGGTAAAAGCATTTGAACGTATGGCTGAAGAACACGGTTTCGTGCGTGTTAAAAACAGCAAGTCACGTATTGGTGCTTTGACGTCTAGTGAACTCGCGGATGAAGAAGATTTATTAATGACGACCACGGCAACAATCGGTTGGTCGTTGGATGATGCAAAAAAATATTTAGAACATATAGACAATGAAGATTATGACACTTGGTTGCGTGTGGGGATGTCTTTACATCATGAGTTTGACGGCAGTGACGTTGCTCTCGAACTATGGAATGAATGGAGTTCTACCGCATCGAATTACGTTAGCTTTGAAGAGCTCGAATACCGTTGGGGTACGTTTAGCGGTACGGGTTCAACTATCATCACAGCGCACTGGTTACTTAAAACAGGTCGTGAATCTAAACAAGCAAAACTTAGATTAGAGAAACGGCAGATTCTTGCTGACATTAAAAATCAGATTGCTGATTGTCGTGACCAACAAGAGCTTTTGCAGGTTGTAGCCAAAGAAGCAGGCAAGGTTGCAGGTACTGACCTTGCTTTACGTACTGAACTATCGGGACTTATCCGTCAGCGCTTCAAGCAATTAACCAAGATCAGTATTTCAGCGCGTGAAGTGAATATCGCAATGGGTGGTCGCAAAGTGCAAATTGCACTTGATGATGCTCAAAAACGCCCGATGACTGAATTCGGTAATGCTTCAAGAATGCTAGACGCTTACGGCAATGAAATTATGTTTATTGCCGAAACAAATACCTGGTATCGATGGAACGGCGTTTATTGGGAATCGTGCGTGAACATGGTCATCGAGCAGTATGCAAAGCAAACTGTTTTGGCTATGGGCGATGAGGCCAAAAAGATTGATGACGATGCACAACGTGCCGAGTTCTATCAATTCTGTGCAATGTCTCAAAAGGCGTTCATGGTTAAAAACATGGTGACGCTTGCTCAATCTGACCCGCGTGTATTGGTTCCAATCAAAGAATTAGACAGTGATATTTATTTATTGGGCTGTGCAAACGGTGCAGTGAATTTGCGTGATGGTGAATTGGTTAAACCAAGTCAAGAATTGCTAATCACATATAGCACTGGTGTTGAATACAACCCTAAAGCCAAATGTCCTCTATTTGAAAAGACTGTTCTTGATGCCTTTTTTGGCGATGAAGAAATGGCTAATTTTTTCCGTCGTTTAATGGGCTACGCGATTTTAGGCAACCCTGTTGAAAACTTAATGATCATTCCGTTTGGGGATGGTGCCAACGGTAAATCAACCGTATTCACAACAATATCCAAAGCTCTTGGCGATTATTCAACTACTACTCCGGCTGAGACTTTCTTAGGCGATGCCAAAGCATCGGCAGGCGGTGCGCGTGAGGATATTTTGCGTTTACGTGGTTCCCGCTTTGTCTATGTTGGTGAACCGGACGAAAACAAAGAGCTGAAAGAAAATCTCGTTAAAACCATAACGGGTGGCGAGAAGCTTAGCGCACGCGGTCTTTATTCCAGACACACAGTCGAGTTTTCGCCCACTTGGACGGTTGTGATGCCTACGAACCACAAGCCAATCATTAAAGGGAGCGACCATGGTATATGGCGGCGTTTAATGATGGTCCCTTTTGAACGCAACTACGATAAAGACAAGACACTTGTTAAAGACCCTTTTCTAGCAACGAAATTGCTCAATGAATTACCGGGTGTTTTAGCTTGGCTTGTGCGTGGGGCAATTGAATATCAGCAAGAAGGTTTAAACCCGCCTGAAAAGACGAAAAAAGCACGTGACGAATACCGCGATGAAATGGACCTGTTGAAAGACTGGATTAGCGAATGTTGTGAAGTTGGGGACCCTGAAACGGTTTCTGAGTTGTCCTCAAGGCTTTGGGAAAGTTGGCAAGAGTACGCTTCTAAAAAAGGCGAATTGCGGTACATACCGACTTCAAGAAGTTTAGGACGGCGTTTGAGTTCAAAGTTCAAAACAGCAAAAGGCGCAAATGGTGCGAGAAAAATGCTCGGTATTCGTGTGCGAGTTTCTGCAGATTCAGATTTGTTTGAAGACGAAAGCGGTAAGCAGTAGGGGTTGAACACGTAGTTTTTTGCGTATACGCAAATTTCTGCGTGTTTGTAGGTGAAAGAGTTTCGGTTTTAGTGGCGTTAAGGCGTTTAAGTGGCATTTTTCTATAAGTTTCTATCTATATATATAGGACTTTCCTTGAAAAACATAAATAAACGCCTTAACGCCACTCCAAAGACAAAAACGCAAAAATTAACGACTTGGAGGAGCGCGCCCATGCCTGTTTTGGCTTTTCTCCCTGAATTTGTAGTGAAAGACAAAGTAAAGCGTAGCTCTGAGCCAAAAGTTACAGAGGAAGACGTGAAAAACATTCGAGCGCTACATAAATCGGGCATGTCTTATAGACAACTTGGTCATAAATACGAAATTTCCCACGAAATGTGCCGACGTATTTGCGTGGGGTATTGCTATAAGGAGGTTTTCTAATGGCTTTACGTGGAAAACAAAAGATATTCGTACATGAATACTTGAAAGATTTAAATGCAACGCAAGCTGCAATTCGCGCAGGATATTCTGCAAAAACTGCGGGTTCAATTGGCGATGAGAACCTTAAAAAACCTGAAATTCAAAAAGCCATTAAAGAAGCCCAAGAACAACGCATTAAACGCCTAAATGTAGATGCAGATTACGTGTTGCATCGACTGGTTGAAATCGACCAAATGGACGTCCTTGACATCATGAACGATGACCTTTCGCTTAAACCAATCAGCGAATGGCCTCCTATCTGGCGTCAATACATTTCGGGCTTAGACAACATGGAAGAGTTTGACGGACGTGGCGATGACCGAACAATGGTTGGTTATTTACGCAAAATTAAATGGCCTGACAAAGTTAAGAACCTTGAGCTATTAGGCAAACACATTTCAATCGGAGCATTCAAAGAGCGTGTAGAACTTGGCAACGACCCAGAAAACCCGCTAACCGATCCAAAAGCAGCAAGCACACAGTTAAGCCTTCTTGCCAAGTTGAAAAAGGCTAAGGCTAAAAAGGAGAAAGGCGATGCGTGAACAGCACAACTACAAAATCGGGCAACAAGTCTATTTGCCCACGAGACGGAAGTATTACTACATCAACGGCATTCATACAAACAAAGGCTATTGGTTAACAGGTATTGAAGATTTCACTTTGTCATTGAATGCAGAACCAAACAAGGCAACCAAGCACGATAAGACATTTCGTGTTCAACCTTGGCAAGTGGAGGCTATTTGATAATGGATAAATACTTTTGGATTTTCCTAATGGTTTTGGTTATTTGCGCCACTTACGCAAAGGTACATGGTGTGGACCTATGACAAATACTTTCTCGCTGACAGTTTTTCTCATTTCAGTATTTATCAATCTACTTATCCCTATGCTTATGGTGAGATTCTGGCACCTCAAGAAATCAGCATTTTTTAGCTGTCTAACATGGTTCTTAATGTTTGCAGTAGTTGGTGAGTATTTCAGGCTTCAGGAAAACCACATCAGAGATTTAGCCGATGTTTGGTTTCTCTTTGCCATTAGTTACATGACCATCTTTGAATTTGGTGATTGGATTGACTATGAACAAGCCCAACGATGACGAACTACTCGCATTACTTGCGGATATGAGCGAATCGGAAATTGAGCAATTTATTAATTCGCTTGATGAAGATGAACGTGCAGTTATTAGCAGGATACTTGCAAATGCTCCCGTGTGGTTTCCGCTTGAAGGCCCCCAAATGGCTGCTTACACATCGGATGCTGACATTATCGGTTATGGCGGTGCAGCGGGCGGGGGCAAGACCGATCTGATTGCAGGCTTGTCACTCAATGTGCATAAGCGCGTACTGATTGTACGGCGTGAAAAGGCACAGACAGACGGCATTGTGCAACGTATCGAAGAGATCGTAGGGCACAAGAACGGATACAACACGCAAAAATCAGCATGGCGTTTTGACAATAGCAGACTCTTAGAGTTCGGCGGCCTTGACAACATGGGCGATGAGAAACGTTGGCAAGGGCGTGCGCATGACTTGAAGGCATTGGATGAAGCTACAGAAATCCGTGAGTCACAAGCAATGTTCGTAATGGGTTGGAATCGTACTAGCGACCCAACGATAAAACCAAAGTGCCTTTTGACATTTAACCCGCCTACTACAGCCGAAGGCCGTTGGGTTTTAGATTTCTTTGCACCTTGGATTAAGAAAGGGTACCCGAACCCTGCACAGCCGGGCGAGTTGCGTTGGTTCGCACGTATCGGCGGCAAAGATCAAGAAGTTGAGAGTAATAAACCCTTTGTACTTATTGACGATCATATTGTTTATGACTTTGACCCTAAAGACTACAAGCCCGAACTCATCATTAAACCTAAATCACGCACGTTCATTCCTGCACGTGTGACGGACAACAAGTACTACATGGAAACAGGCTACATGAGTACCTTGCAAGCATTGCCTGAACCTTTGAGGTCACAAATGTTATACGGCGATTTCGGTGCGGGTATTGAAGACGACCCTTGGCAAGTTATTCCTACAGAATGGGTTGAAGCGGCTCAAGCACGTTGGAAACCACTTGAAGACATGCGCATTTTGCATCGTGGAGATTTCAAGATGGATTCTTACGGATTGGACGTTGCACGTGCAGGTAGCGATAACACGATTGGTTTTGCGCGTTACGGTTATTGGTACGACAACCCGAACGTACTTGAAGGTAAGGATTCACCAGACGGACCAACAAGCGCATCGTTTGCTGTGTCGCATGTCCGTGACCATGCGCCCATTCATGTCGATGTGATTGGTGTAGGTGCAAGTACTTACGATTTCTTAAAGCAATCAGGTATTCACGCTGTGCCTGTGGACGTACGCAATGCGGCAACTTCTTTCGACCGTTCAGGCCAACTTAGTTTTTACAACCTGCGTTCACAACTCTGGTGGCAGTTCCGCGAAGCATTAGACCCTGCCTATGGCAGTACAGTTGCTTTGCCGCCTGAGCCAAAGCTTTTAGCAGATTTAACGGCGCCACGTTGGGGATTACAGGGAACCAAAATCAAAGTGGAATCTCGAGAGGAAATTATTAAGCGTATTGGCCGCAGTCCTGACTATGGTTCAGCAATTATCAATGCGCAAATTGATACACCTAAACGCCACATTATGCAGACCATCAATGCATCAGCTGCTAGACGTGATTACGACCCATACGCGTCATAGTGTCAACAGGAAACAGGGCCTTTTCAATGTGCCAATCGCATAATGTCAAAAAAGGCAAAACTAATCGGAGCCCTTCAATGTGCGTGAAAAATATTCTTGACGGCGTAACCAATATTCTTGGGATGGATGCACCAAAGGCGCAAGTCATTGCACCGCCAAAGCAACCAACGCGCCAAGATTCTAAATCTCCTGATTCATCCGCGACCATTGACCGTGTACAGCAAGCACAAAATTCCATGTCTGGTGGTATTGCAAATACGCTTTATACCGATGCTCAAGGCGTGAGTGACGAAGATTTGCGCTTAGGCAAGAAAACTTTATTAGGCGGTTAAGATGACTGAAGACGATATCAGAGCGCTGAAAAAACGGTTTGATGCTGTTTGGCAATTACGTGTAAATGATATGGACGATTATTGTGCCGAATTAGCATTACACGTTTTGCCTGCTGCCATCAAAACGATTAAAGACCAAGAAAAGCATGACCGATCTGCATGGTCCAAAATAGTTGATAACACTGGTAAAGACTCGTTGAAAACCCTTGCAGCGGGTATGGTATCGGGCACTTGTTCGCCAAGTCGTAAATGGTTCACCTTGCAAGCCGCAGATGAATCATTGCAAAAGGATATTGAAGTTCGTCAATGGCTTAAAGCTGTTGAGGATGCTTGTTATGTTGCTTTTTCAAAAAGCAATGTTTATCGAACTGTGCATCATATTTACATGCAAGAAGGCGCTTTCGGCATTGGTGCGGCGTTAGCACCTGAACATGGCCGCAATTCAAAAGCTCAACTCATGGATTTAATACCGCTTACTTTCGGTGAGTTTGCTATCACAACGGACGAGTTTAATAAACCGAACGGCGTTTATCGCAAATTCAAATTAACCTCTATCAACATGGTTAAATATTTTGGATTGGATAACGTTTCGGATGCTATTAAGAACGCGTTTGAAAATAAAAACTACGAACAAGAGTTTGAAGTTTGCCATGCAATTTATGAACGAGTAGATGCAAAAGGGTATGGACCTAAAAACATGCCTTTCGCTTCAATTTACTATGAACCAAGTTCATCAAATAAATTGCTACGCGAAAGTGGCTTAATGAGTTTTCAGGTTATTTGCGGACGTTGGACTGTTTCAAGTAGTGATGTGTACGGCGAAGGACCTGCAAGCGATTGCATTGGTGATTTACGTGCATTACAGAAAGGTCATCAACAAATTGCAGTAGGTGTGGACTATCAAGTTCGACCGCCTTTGCTTTTACCTGATTACTTGAAAGGTCATGAGCGTGAGACATTGCCAAACGGTATTGCATTTTACCAAGCGTCACCAACGAGCCAAGTTGCACAAGTTCAAGCAATGTTGAATGTGCAATTCGATTTGAACGGTGTTATGGCGCAGATTGCACAATGTCAAGAGCGTGTTAAACGCGCATTTCATACAGATTTGTTCATGATGCTTGATGCTTTTGATAAAGGCAAAATGACCGCTACAGAAGTATATGAACGCAAATCTGAAAAGATGCTCATGCTTGGTCCTGTAGTAGAACGTCAAATTGATGAATTATTGCGTCCACTCGTTGAAATCTGCGTTGAGCGTGTATTGGCAAACAGTGAATACCTACGTCAAATTGCACCAGAAGCGATTCAAAACGCTGATGTCGAAATCAATTTCGTATCCATACTTGCACTTGCACAGAAATCTTCTGGCTCGGCGATTCTTGAACGTGCCCTTGCTATGATTGGGCAAGTAGCCCAAGTTGACCCCCAAGTACTCGATAAAGTTGATACAGATAAATTTATGGATGAATACGCGGAGATTAACGGCGTATCGCCTGATATTTTCCGTCCTCAACGTATCGTTGACCAAATCCGTAGTGACCGTGCAGCACAACAACAAATTGCACAGCAACAAGCCCTTGCTGCCCAACAAGCACAAACGCAAAACACTAACGCCAATACGGTTAAGACCGTAAGCGATACAGATGCAGAAACTTTGTCTGACATGTTCTTGCAAGGCGGTGGCGCATGAGCGATTTAGAAACCAAAGCTAAAGAAAATAAGAGTGAACGTGACCAGGAACTAAATGACCTGCGCTCAATCTTGGAAACGGAACACGGTAAACGTTTTCTAATGCGATTAATTGATCGGGCAAGCATATTTCAACCCACCTATGGCGGTGGGTCACAAATCAGTGATTTTGCTTTCATGGAAGGCCGCCGAGAGTTTGGCCTATACATCCTTGGTGAAATCACACAAGCCAATTCAGATGCATGGCTAGACATGCAGAAACAACGATTTTCAAAACTTAAAGAGAAGGTGAACCATGAGCGAAGTGACAACTACGACAGCAACTGATGCAGCAACTACCGCTACTACAACGGATACACCTGCTGTAACTACAACTGCTACTGAAACAGGTGGAGGCAATCCTGCTACAACTCAGGTTGAAACCACACCTACTACAAGCACTACTACAGAAAATACTGAAACCAAGCCCGGAGTTTTATTAGGTGGTGAAGAACCGCATGCAGAACAGCCGATTCAATACACAGATTTCACTATGCCTGAAGGGTATTCACTGAACCCAGAAGATTCAAAAACACTTCAGGAGCTTGGGCAACAGTTCAAAATGCCGCAAGAAGCGGTGCAAAAACTTGTCGATTTAGGGGTGCAAATGCAACAACGACAAGCACAAGAACAGCAAAAAGTGATTGCTTCTTGGGTTGACGCAGCTAAAGCGGACCCTGAATACGGCGGGGAAAAATTGAAGGAAAACCTGTTGACAGCACAACGCGCCTTCAGCTTACCACGTGGCGCTGAAATCTCTAAGATTCTCTTTAAGAGCGGACTCGGTAACCATCCCGCTGTAATTGGCTTTATGACAGAAGTTGGTAAGTTGTTAGAAGGTGACAACATGACACATGGAAAAGGCACAAATACAGCGAACGTGGCACCAGCGGCCGTATGGTATGACAAATCATAAGGAATACTTAGATGCCTACGATTGTACAAACAAACCCAACATTAGCCGACGTTGCCCATAACATTGGTACGAACTCTAAAGTTGGGGCGATTATCGAAGTACTCAACAAACGTCAAGACTTACTTGACGATGCTGTAGTGCTTGAAGCAAATAGTGGTACCCACAATAAAACTAGCGTTCGCTCAGGTTTACCAAAAGGTACATGGCGTAAATTGAACTATGGTGTGCAACCCGAAAAAACATCACGTGTTCAAGTCTCTGATAGTACTGGTCAGTTAACTTCGTATTCAGAAGTTGATAAAACCTTGTACGACCTTCAAGGCGAAAATAAAAAACAATGGCGCTCTGAAGAAGATGCAGGCTTCTTAGAGGGTATGTCACAAGAGGTAATGGAAAACATTATCTATGGTGATGTTGCAGGTGATGTATCTACCTTTAACGGTTTAGCAACGCGTTACAACCATCTTATTGACCCTGAAACAGGCGTAGCACCTGCAAACGCTGTAAACATTCTGGATGCAGGCGGTACAGGCACTGACAATACGTCAATTTACATTGTGCAGTGGGGGCGTGAAAAAACTCACTTGTTCTATCCGCAAGGTACGCAAGCGGGTCTTGATATTCAGGACAAAGGGCAACAAACGGTACTTGATGCGCAAGGCGGCCGTTATGAAGCAATGCGAACATACTTCCAATGGGACGTGGGTTTATCTGTACGTGACTGGCGCTCGGTTGTTCGTATCGCAAACATTGATGTTTCGGACCTTTCAAAAGACGCATCTACTGGTGCAAATCTTATTGATTTATTGGACGAAGCACTTTCTCTCTTACCACTTGCAGGTTCAGCACGTACAGCAATCTACATGAACCGTACTGTTAACCAAGCGCTTAAAGGCCAAGTCAATCACTTTAAAAATGTGCGCTTGACTCTTGAAGACTTCCGTAAAGACGGTAGCCGCAAAATTCAAGCATGGGATGGTGAGCCGATTCGCATCTGTGATGTGATTCTTAACACTGAAGCCCGTGTAGTTTAAGGAGAATTTAACCATGGCATTAGTTGATAAATTACTACAGTTCTCCGATAAGCAAGCTATTGCGGCGGGTGCTAGTACTTTCACTTTGGACACAGTGCATAAATCTGTTGGTACTGCGGGTTTACCTATCTGCCTTCAAGGGCATGTAGTTGGACCTGCAAACGCTACCGTTACAGTGACACTTGAAGAAAGTGCGGACGGTACAACTTTTACAGCGGCAGCCGCGTCAAAAGCGTTTAAAGCTGCTGAACTGAACAAAGGTACGTTCTTTTACGTGAACAGTGCGACAAAACGTTTTATCCGTTTGACTTATGCAGTTGCCAATGCGCCTACCGGATCGATTTCGGCTTGGTTGGGCAATGAAGCGGATATCCGTACAAACTACGACGCTGTAAGCGGCGCAACTGTTCCAGTTTAAGGAGTTGGTAGATGTCAAATCAAGTTGAAGTTGTTGCGATTAAAAAGGGTTTTTATCACGGCATTCGTGATGTTGGTACGCAGTTTCATGTACCACCAAGTTTGATTACTAGTAAAAAAACTTGGTTTAAACCTGTGGATGAGAAATACGCTGTTTCTGATCAGCAAAACACAGACCCAAACAACCCTTATACGCGAATGAACAAAGAAGCGCTTTCACAAGCCGCTGCTGAAAGAGGCATTCAGTTAACAGGGGCTGAAACCAAAGCGCAAATTATTGAGCTTTTAACAGCTGAGTAAAGCCTATGAGATCAATTGTTGATCTTTGCAATTTAGCCCTGTCGCATCTTGCGCAGGGCTATGTTGTAAATGAACTAACCGAACCGACAAAGCATGCAAGATTGTGTAATACCTTTTACCCAATTTGCCGTAGAGAGCTGTTGGACAACGAACATCAATGGACGTTTGCCATTAAGCGCGTTCGATTGAATGTCGATGCAGGGTATGAGTTTGGCACGGCGTATGTTCTACCGAGCGACAAGGTCCGCATATTTCAGCTTGAATCAGGCAGCCGATTCTATGTAGAAGGTAATCTTCTATTCACAGAAGATACCGCACCAATCTTACGTTATGTTCACGATGTGAAAGACTTGGCGTTAATGCCTGATTCTTTCAAGACCGCTCTATCTTTTTTATTGGCCGAGCGAATCGCAGGACCATTGACACAGAACGAGCAACTACAAAGGAAAATGATGGCAGGCTATGCAATGAGCTTAAACCAAGCCATTTTCATTGATCTGCAACAACATCGGATTGAACCACGGCCTGAGCATACAGGCTCAATGTTTGAGGCACGATAAATGCAATATTCGTTTAATGGCGGCGTAATTTCGCCCGATATGTTCGGCCGCATTGATCAGGCGAAATATCAGACTGGTGTAGCTAAATGCAAAAACCTTTATGTCGAACTGTTTGGCGGGGTTGTCTATCGCGCAGGCTTCCGCTACGTACACCATTACCCGAAAACAATGGGCAAAATGCGTTTAATCCGTTTTGTCTTTAGTGAAGAACAAGCCGTTGTTTTGGCTATTCGTGCAGGCGCTATAAATTTCTTTGCTGACGGCGGTATGCTGCTGAATGAAAATAATGAACCTTTAGAAGTTGAAGTTCCGTATGCCGAAGAGCATTTAATGCAACTCCGCTATGCTCAATCTGCCGATGTAGTGACGATAACCCATCCTAACTATCCTCCAAGAAAAATCATTCGTAAAGGTGCAACTGAATGGACGACTGAGATAGTCACAGTGGGGTATGGCATAGGAACCCCTCAAAATGTTGCAGCAACAGCCCATATTGAAGATAAATATAAACCCGGTGGGAACATGCACGACTCATACATTGAGCGTGATTATTCTTACCAAGTCACCGCTGTAGATGAACAAAATGAATCTGCGGCGTCATTAAAGGTTGTCGTACAAAACGACTTAACGCTTGCAGGGAATTACAACACGATTACATGGGACGCGGTAACTGGTGCTAACCGCTACAACATTTTTAAACTACGATCTGGTTTAGCAAGCTTCATAGGTGAAACAACCGAAACCAGCTTTACAGACGATAATATTGAAACAAATGGTTCAATCACACCGCCATTAATTCGTAACCCTTTTGAATATAACCCTACTGCCGTTTCTTATCATGGGCAGCGTAAGGTTTACGGAGGAGGGTATAAATCCCCACAATGGATTCGTATGTCGCGTACAGCAACGGATGACAATTTCGGTTATCACATTCCTACTCAAGACACAGACTCAATTCAAATTCGTTTTGCTGCTCGTGATGGTAACGGCGTAAAACATCTTGTCACTTTGAATGATTTACTGATTCTAACAAGTGGTGCCCTGTGGAAAATGTCAGCGGATGGGGCAGTAACTGCTGCTAGTGTAAACATGAACAAGCAATACAACACAGGTGCGAATGATGTGACCCCAGTTGAAGTTGATGGGGCAGCAATATTTGCGTCTGATCAAACAGGTCATGTACACGAAATATCATTGGCAAGTGGATACAATGCATCTTTTTATCAAACAATTGACCTATCAATAATGTGCCCACAACTTTTTGATGGGCATAAAATTGTAGATTGTGCGGTTTTGCGTAACCCATTGAATATTATATATTTTGTTCGTAATGATGGTGTTTTGCTTTCGTTAACTTACGAGCCGCAACAACAGGTTTGGGCTTGGGCTGAACACCATACGAATGGTAGATTTCTTTCAGTTGCTGAAATACCTGAAGATGACCAATCTGTTTTATATGCTTTTATTGAGCGTGACGGTTTTTATACCATTGAACGAATGCTTACAAGGCAGCCGTTAGATATGCAAGACAAATGTTACCTAGACAGTAGCATACAGTATAAGGGCAGCCCTACATCAACTTTAACCGGATTAGATTGGCTTGAAGGACAAACAGTATCTGTATTTGCAGATGGTGGCGTTAAACCCGATGTAAAAGTAGAAAACGGCACAATAAAACTGCCACGTGAATTATCTAATATTTGGGTTGGTCTGAATTATGAAGCTGAACTACAAACATTGCCAATTTTTCAAGAACAAAATGACCCCGTTAAACCTAAAGTCGTCAATAAAGTTCACCTAAGAGTAAGAGAGTCTCAAAACATTTTGGTCGGTGCGAACCAAGATATCGAGGACCGTACACCAATCGATGAGTTTAAACCGCGCAGTAATGAGCGCTATGGTAGCCCTCTTAAATTGTATTCAGGTTTAATAGAGGTACCAGTTGACAGTACTTACGAAAGTGACATTCAAATTACTGTAAAAC
Source organism: Acinetobacter sp. AOR18_HL (assembly GCF_027855145.1). NCBI lineage: Bacteria > Pseudomonadati > Pseudomonadota > Gammaproteobacteria > Moraxellales > Moraxellaceae > Acinetobacter > Acinetobacter sp. AOR18_HL. The sequence continues at coordinate 562,827 of NZ_JAKTIG010000031.1, read as the reverse complement.
ATGATAAACCTTTACCTATGAAGCTATTGGCAATTGAGGTAAAAATGACATGAGACGAAATAATATTGAAATTCGTAAGCCAACTGAGCGCGATATTCGTATTCTTGTTGAAAACCTGCGCGATGCCGATAAAGATGAAATGAAAGCGTACTTCAATGACAACTTTCATTGGATGATCAAAATGTCTATCAAGCATTCAAGTGATGCTTGGACTGTAGTAGTTAACGGTAAATTGCTTTTTATTTGTGGCGTTGGAGTGTCAAGTTTAATAGGAAATGTTGGTTGCCCGTGGTTACTTGGCACAAATTTCATAAAACAATATCCGTTTGAATTTTACAAACAATGCCAAAGTATTTTAAAGGAAATGCGGTCGGAGTATGCCGTTCTTGTAAATCATGTGTATGAAAAAAACGAGAATGCTATACGTTTCTTAAAAAGACTAGGCTTTGATTTAAAAAAAGCAGAACCATACGGCGCGAACAATAAAATGTTTCATCCGTTCGTGATGGGGGCGTTATGACAAATCCATATGCATATGCAGCGGTTAAAGGTGTAGAAGCGCTTTCCAATTACGCAAAAATGAAGGCGCAAAAACAGGCGTTTAAGCAACAAGAAAAGCTCGCCCTTTACAATGCAACCCTTTCAGATAATCAGGCTCGGCAAGCCATCGAAGATGGTACCAATGCCGTAACTGATTATCAGCGTAACGTTTCGGCCTTTAAATCAAGCCAAATCAACGCCCTTGCAGAGAATGGTATTGATGTAACACAAGGTTCAGCCATTGATTTACTTGCTTCAACAGAGATGCTTGCTCAAGGTGATATTGATTCAATTAAATACAATGCTGCGCTTCAGTCTTGGGGGCACAAGGTTCAAGCCACAAATTACCGCAATCAAGCCGAAAATTATCGTGTTGCTGCGAAGTCCATTAGACCTGTATTAAGCACGATACTAAACCTTAGTGGGGAAGCTGCTGCCGCATTTGGTTCAAGTATGGGTAAAGGCGGTTTAGGGGGCGGGATTGAAAGCGGTTCTGCATCTAGTGGCGGTTCTGACTTTGCTTCAAGCCTTTATGGTATAGGTGGCAGTAATTCGCAAGGCGCGTCATGGCAAAATTATAATTGGAATTGGTTTGGAGCTAGTTAATGCGTATTCCACAATTTAATCGACAAGTTTCTGACAATAGCGTTCCAAATGTACAAGTCAACGGGGGCGTGTCAGCAGGCGAAGCGGCAAGCCTAGTTGGTAATAAAACTGATAGCTTAATCGGCGCACTTAATTCAGGTTTGAATGCGTACCAAGCATACCAAGATGAAGCGGACCGCGTACGTGTTATTGATGCCCAAAATAAACTCGCTGAATTAAAACTTCATTTGCAAAATAATGATGTCGATGGGTACGGCAACAAAAAAGGGGTAGATGTTGTAAGTTTTGATGATGGCAACGGTGGCGGGTTTGTAGACTACTATACAAAAGCATATCAAGATGGAGTTGGGCAAATTGCAAATACTTTAGGTAATAGTCGTCAACGTGCCTTGTTTAAAGAAATGTCAGAACGTGACGCGGTGCAGTTCAAAGGCTCATTACAAAATTACTTTGTACGTGAAAATGACGTTTATCAACAAAGCGTTTATTCCGCGGCAACAGACCGACTTGTCCGAGAAATAGGAGAGAATCCTTTAGATTTTTCTAGTAACGATGAAAAACTTTTAAACCTAAAAGCAGCGATTGGTAAAAAAGTTCAATTAGAAGGGAAATCGGCACTTGAAGGTGAAAACCAATATCTTAAGATAGCATCTATAGCACACACAACAAATTTATCTGTTTTAACAGAGTCAGGAAATTTAAAAGGGGCTATAGCGTACCGTAATAAATATAAGAATGAAATTTCTTTAGAAGACAGCTTTAAAGTCGAACAACGTATTCATCAAAAATTAGAAGAACAACAGGTGGAGCAGCTTGCCAATCAAATTCTTACAGGTACGCAAGACTTTAGTAATCCTGCTTTAAACGCACCACCTCAAGCATCGGCAGAAATTGCAAAAGAATTAAAAGCATTAACGCCAGAGCAAATGAAAAGCATCCGATACGATGATCAGCGTTTGGATGTTTACACCGTGCATGCTGCAAAAGAAAAAGGTATGGAATGGGCTGCACCATTACTTTTAGGAATTCGCTTAGCAGGTGAGAAATCAAATAACAGCGCTGTGTCCCGCAGAGGCGCAAAATCAGTAATGCAGTTTATGCCTAAAACTTGGGAAGAATATAGTAAAGGCGGTCAGAGAGATATTAATAATCCGGCTGATACTATTGACGCTTCATTAGAGTTTGTGAATTGGATTAGCAAAAAATATAAAACTAAAGACCCGATGGTCATTGCCGCTTACTATAATGGAGGGCACCCGGCCGCAAATGCTGTGTTGAAAGGACAACAGCCACCTGCACCAGAGACACAAAAATACTTGCAACGTTTGGATAATTGGATGTCAGATGGTTTTGGAGCTTATGCTAAAAAACCTGCTAAAACTCGGGGCCAAGCGTACGAAGAAATTGAAAATAGTAATGCCCCGATAAGCATTAAGCAGAAAGTCTTGTCCTATATAGATAGGTATTATAACGGTCAAGATAAAGCAAAAGAAGAAAAACAAAATCAGGTCTATGATTATTACTTCAAAGCAATTAATTCGGGGCAGTTCTCTTATGAACAGATTCCTGTAGTAGATATTAATTCTTTAGAGCCCAATCAAATTAAGAGCCTTGAAGCTGTTAGTAATTCTAAATTTAAAAAAGATATTAAAACTGACCCTACGATTTACAGCATGATTATGCTAAATAAAGATGAGCTTTTCAAAGGAAAACCACAATCAGTTTTGCATCAGTACGCTGATAAATTATCCCCATCAGATTATCGTGCTGTCACAAAAATGTACATCGATGTAAATGCTTCACCAAAAGATGCAAGAAAAGAAGATGCTATTGAAGTTAGCCCTAAAACGGTTTCGGATTATTTAAATCCTTATCTACCTATGCTTGGTATTACAAATAAGACAAATAAGAATCAGATCGATCATTATGCTGCTGTTCAGGCAGACGTAACACAAACATTGCGTGAAGCTGAAGCTCGAAAAGGAAGCAAGCTGACCAAGGATGAATTTAGTCGAGCTGTTCTTAAAACGATCGGGCTAAATACCAAAATCACAACATCACGTTCTTTGTTCGGTGTGTCAATTGGCAGTTCTGAAAGCAATTTAAATCGCATATACTCAGTTAAAAGTAAAGACGATATTGCTCCTAATACTCAAAAGAAAATTGATGACTTGTTTAAAAAACAAGGTCGTGATTTATCAAAAGTAACATTGGCAGAATATCTTAATGCTTACTACTCAATGGCTAGAAGGGGGTTTTAACGGTGAAAAAATTTATTTTGGGGGTGTTACTTATATTAGCCCCCGTAATTATTTATGAGATTATATTGACGGTTTTAGCCTCTTTTGGAATAACAGATACCTCTACAATAAAGGTTATCGTTGCCGCGGTTTACTCTTTAATATCTGTCCTACTTATCGTTATTTTTTACGAAAATATAAGCTCCCTAAAAAATAGGTTTTTAACGGTTTTATTGGATATTTTAACTGGCAGCGCGATATTCTTTTTGGTGCATCCCTCTTGGGTTCCTGTATTCTATTTATTAATAAGTTTGTTCGTACTGTTTTATTGGCACAAAAGACAAAAAGGCGCGTAACGCGCCTTTATGTTTTAGCGACCACCTTTACGTTGGTCTGCTGCGCGATCTCCACAAGAAGAACCATCTTTGGCATTTTGCCAGCTATGATCACAACTTCCTGCAAAGGTTGCAGAAAAAGGTACAGATAAAGTTAGAATTAACATTAATTTTTTCATACATTGTTGCCTATGTTCTGGATATTAAAGATTAAAATATAACCCAAAAAATAAGATATTAATACGCAATATTTTGCGAATACGTAAAAATTTGCATGTTCATGAAAAATACGCTACATTTTTATCAGGTGCTCAAAACACCTAAATACGAAGCGTAATTGTCACAGCGTCATCGTGGCTTTAATTTTGTCCTTAAAAAGACAATACTGACCATGTATACTCATGTACGTGTTTGACATGTGCACGTTTACTCTATGGTCGGGAGTGCGGCTAATACAACACCCGAAAGGGGAATACGCCCGCAGACTTCGTACTGTTTTGAGCTCCTGACCGCCCATCTCAAAAATGGGTAAATCTCAACGAAGGAGTAAATAAAATGTGGTCAGCCATTTTAAAATATGAAAACCCAATCACTTTAGGTTCAATTGTAATCCGCCAAGACAATGAAGGACGTTTTTGTCTTAATGATTTACATAAAGCATCTTTTGCTAAAGTCAGTAAAAAGCCTTCTGAGTGGCTTCGCAATCAACAAACAAGAGAAATTATTAACGAATTAGTGATCGAAGCGGGAAATCCCGCTTCGGTAATTCAAACTATTAAAGGCGGACTATTACAAGGCACCTATGCAGTCAAAGAACTGGTCTATGCATACGCAATGTGGATTAGCCCTTCATTCCATCTTCAAGTTATTCGCGCATACGACGAAATGATTGTTAAGCAATTGGAGAAGGCTCGTAATAATTCTATGGGGATGTTGCATATCCCCGAACCTATTTCGCCTGATACAAATCGTTATACCGTAGTTAAAAGAGACGGTGTTACCACTTTACGAGATGCGAAGGATGTATCTTTTGTTAATGCTGCACATGTTTCCGATTTGCGTCGTGATCTAGGCACAGTAATTCGTGCATTAGAAGAGTTGCGATATCGAACAAAAATTGTTGATGGTGAGCTGAGCGCCAATGAGTTGGCATTGCCCTTAATTTGTGAATTGAGCGAAAATGGTCAGCAATTTGAACGAACTATTTCAGACGATGAAATTGCAAACATGACTCCATCACAAAGCAAAGCCATGGTACGTGATAAAGTTGCAATCGCTATATCTATGCTTAAAACAACTTATCATCCTGATGATATTAATCGTATGTGTAAAGAGTTCGGCATCCATCGAGATACAGCAAAACGTATTCTGAGCAAGTTATATCAACAGGCAACAATGTTGGCAGGTTGATAAGCTGTCAACAGCAAAAGGCAGTCTAACCAATAACAGCATTTAAGATTACAAATAACCGTAGTCTTAAGTGCTTTTATTATGTCTGATCAAAATACAAATCTGACAATTGGTCAATTATTCGAATTAAACCAAGGCAAGAACCCAACGCAAATTGCGGATACAGAAGCCCGTGCGCGTAAGGCTGCACGTTCGTTGGGCTTAGACTATAACAAGATGACAGAAACACCAGAGCAGATCGTTTCTGTTGCGGATGAGGTAAACACTCAAAAGCGCGTCAATGAAGTGGTTGCAAGTGACCCTGTATTGGGTAAATACGCACTTAACCCAAATCAAGCCGCTGTTTCACTTGACGACTTTGAAAATCTAAAAGACATAAGCGATAAAGTATCACTATTGGGTTCGAGTTTGAACAAACCGCACGAACCTGTTTCATATCAAGACATACAAAATGTTTTGTCTAAAGGAACATCACCAGAACAAAAAAAGAGACTGAAAGAACTAGGTATTTACGAAGACCCTCAAAAGCAGGTCAAGCCGAATGTAAACCCTAATTTATTGGATACGCTAAGTACATCTTTAGTGCCCCAAACATCAGACCAAGTTTTCAAAGAACATTACGACCGCATCAAGAAAACAGCAGGCGTAATGTCTGCCGAACGGTTTAAAAAATACTATGAAAACCAAGTCTATTGGATGGAGCACACGGCGACTGCTGAACCTACCAGTCCACAAGAACAAGGCAATCGATATATAAATGCAGCTATTCGTGCTGTTGCGGCTATTGGTCAGACAGAAGGCGCAGTAATTAGCGCGACAACAGGAAACGATATCCTTCTTAACTTGGCGACACGTGTTAAAAATAAAGCTGCCCCATCACAAGAAATGACGCAAGCGCTTTACCAAGCACAACTTGCGGCACAGACAAATGATGCAGGCGTATTGGGCGCGGCACAAGAACTGGTTAGCAATGCTGATGCAGGTTTAGTGGGTGAGTTTTTAATTGAACAAGCACCCCCCGCATTAGTTGGGTATTATGCAGGCGCAGGGGCAGGCGGTGTTTTAACAAATTCACTTATCAGAAATACAGCTAAATATGCCCCTATGGTGATGAACCTAGAAAAGGCGGCTAAGTTAGTACGCGGAGTAACAACCGCAGGTAATGCGGCACAAGGCGCATTAGGTGCAGGCACGGCCGATGCTCTGGTGTCATATGGGCAGAACATGGCAGAAGCCCGTGAGAAGTTTTTAACCCGCCAAGAACAGATTGATTATGCAGCTGCAAAGACATGGGGTTCAGCTAAATATTCAGCATTGGGCGGTGCATTAATGCCTGTAACTTTTGGCGGCCCTTTGCGTACTGTTGGTGGTCAAGCGGTCATTCAATCCGCTGCGGGCATGTATTCCGTTAAAGGTGCGGCTGATGCAGTTGGTGAAAAGGCTGATCCAGTCGAAATGGCTTTAGAAGGTTTGTTAGAAGTTGCAACAGCTGCGCCTGAAGTAGCGATTACATCTGCGGCCAAAGTTAAAAACCAACGCACAGCACAATTTGCATTAGACCAATTGCGACAAGATCAACAGCAAGATGCTGTTCGTTCAAGTACATTTGCCGCAGTACTTAATAACCTTATCGACCGCAATAAAGAAAGTAAGACGGCACAACGCGATGACTCTGCCAGCCAAGCGTTTATCAAACAGGCAGTTGAAGAACACGGCGCGGTTGAAGAAGTTTATATAGATGGTCAGACCTTCAACCAGTTATTACGTGACCGTAATATTGAGCCAACCGATTTATTTGAACGTGCTCCAAGTCTTCAAGATCAGTTGGGTACCGCGGAAACATTTAACGGCACTGTACAGATACCAGTAAATGAATTTGTTTCTGCAATGTCGGTTGTTGAGCGTCCAACAGATTTTGTTGAGAACGTTCGTTCAAGCCCAGACATGCCAACTTATCGCGAAGCCCAAGAGAACCTTGCAAAAACAACGGAACAAATGCAGCAAGAAGCCGATACATATATGGCTGAGCAAGCCCGTTTTGAAAGTGCTGAAGATGCAAAAGAGTTGGTAGCAACAGAAGTACAAAACCAATTGGCTAAAGTCGGAACATTTACGGCTAAATACAATCGTGCAGCGGGTGAATTAACTTCAGCTTTCTACTCAACCTTGGGCGATAAACTCGGCATTAGTGCAAAAGAAGCCTTTGACCGTTACCCAATTCGTATTGCTGACGACTCTGTTCAATCAGAAGTTAAGGTACCTGAAAGCGTTGATAACAATGTAACACTTGATCAGATGCAACAACCAAAAACAGAACCAAAAGGCCAAAGGTACCAACAAAGTAAAGGGGGCACACGCGGCTCAATTACTTTTAATATTGGTAAGGATGGTTCAACAATCATACTAAGCAAAAATGCTGACTTTTCAACCTTTGTGCATGAGCTTGGGCATCACTTCTTAGAAATGAATATGCAACTCGCCCTAAGTCCTGATGCACCCGCACAAGTCCGTGCAGATATGGAAACGGTAATGAAGTGGGCTTCACCAGAAACAACTGATCTGGGCGAATGGGATTTTTTCACCGATGCAGAAAAAACAGAAGTACACGAAAAATTTGCAGAAACTTTTGAACAGTATGTTTTTACGGGTAAAGCACCAAGCGCGGCATTAAAGCAAGTTTTCAACCGATTCAGACAATTCATGATTGCCGTGTACCGGAACATTGAAAAGTTTATGGGCATCAATGACCGTGCAGAATTGAACTCTGATATCACAGGTGTAATGGACCGTATGCTTGCATCATCAAGTGCAATTGCTGAAGCACAAGCCGCATCAAATCTTGAAATGCTAATTCATCAAGATGATGCAATGCGCCTTGGTATTTCGCCAAAAGATTATGACGAAATGCGCCAAGATCATGAAATTGCTACAGAATTATCTATAAATACTTTAGAGCAGAAATCCCTGCGCAATATGATTTGGTACCAAAAACAGAAATCTAAGTATCTGAAAACATTGCAAAAAGAAGCTGATAAAAAGCGCGCTGCCGTTCGCGAAGATATGGCAAAAGAAATTGCACAAGAACCTGTATATCAGGCTATGGCATTTCTACGTCAACCGCTTGACCAAGTTGCTAAGCGTGATTCAACAAAGGTTGAACCTGAACGCGATAATCTATTTGAAGCGATTGCTAAATTCGGCGGGCTTGATGCCAATGAAGTAGAAAGCACTTGGGGCATTGATGAAGCTGCTAAAACCAAATCGGGCGTTGGAAATAAACCTGTCGTACGTTCTTCAAAGTCAAAAGTAAAAGGCCTGTCAATTGAATCGATGGCTGAGAAGCTCAGTGAAGAAGGGTATTTAACTTTAGATGAACACGGAAAATTTGATACCCGTGAACTTGAAGATAAATTTGCGGAACAGTTGCGCGGCGTTAATCAATATTCAACGCAAGTGGATCCTGAATTATTGGACTATTCGCAAGACATGGATTTGCTGCAACGCTATGCAGAAGGTCGCACAACCAAAGGTAAGTTATCACTAGATTGGATTGAAGCTAAATATGGCCGTGATAGTGATATTTACCAACGCATATCTAAAGGCGCTTATGGTTTTGCACAGCGCGGTGGAGAAAACCCCGACGTAGTTGCTGAAATGTTCGGATATGAAAGCGGCGATGCATTGATTCGTGACTTGCTTAATTCACCGAGTCCTAAGCAAAAAATTGATGAGCTCACCGATGCGCGTATGGCTGTACAATATTCTGAATTTTTCGATCAGCAAAGCATTATAGAAGCAGTCGAAGCCGCATTACACAATGATGTTCGTGCGCGTATGCTTTCAGCTGAAATGGCTGCACTAAACGGTTTGCTTGGCCGCAAGTCTGCTTTGAATGAAGCAGCAAAGACAGTTGCTCAAGACATTGTGCAACGTCAAAAAATTAAAGATATTCGACCGCATGTACGTGCACAAGATGATGCTCGTTTAGGGCGTATGGCAAATGAAGCATTTAGAAAGGGGGAAACGGTAGAAGCTGCGCGCCATAAGCGCAATCAGTTGGTTCAATTCTATGCAACCAAATACAGTTATGATGCAAAAGACCAGATTCAAAAACACCTTGATTTGGTCAAAAAGGTTTTTGGCAATAACGAGAAGTTATCTAAAAACCGTGACTTTGATTTTGTGACCGCTGCCCGCGGCATTTTGGGCAAATATGATCTTGGTCGCGAATCTACTAAATATGAGCATCAGCTAGAATTGATTCGTAAATATGACCCGACCACATATGCCGAAATACAAAACATAGGCGCATTGCCTGAAAACCAAAACTATCGCGAATTAACGCTTGAACAGTTCAATGCAGTTATGGCTGCGGTCGAAACACTTTGGCATCGATCTAAAGAAAATAAGATTTGGCATACAACCAATGAAGCCTTTGAGCGTGAACAGGTCCGTGAAGAACTAATACAGCAAACAGGCGGTAAGAAAAGCGTTGAGAAGATTCAGCAAACTTTATTGGGTAGAGATAAGACCGCAGAACTTAAAGCTAAGTTCATGGAATTAGGCGCTTCCGCAAAACGTGTCGACCAGGTAGTAACTTGGTTAGACGGCGGTGCAAGTGGCAAATTCCGTACCTATCTAATCAATCCTATGCAAGATGCTTTGGCTAAATATCGTATTGAGAAAGCCAAGATGCTTAAAGACGTGGTCGATATTTTTGAAGGATTTGGCAAACTCGATAATTCAAAAATTGCTGCGCCTGAACTTAATAACTTTACTTTCGTGGGCAAGCAATCTTTGCTCCATGCGATTTTGCATACAGGTAATTTAAGCAACAAAGAGCGTCTTGTTTTAGGTTATGGTTGGGGTGCGCGTTTAGAAGATGGTTCGGTCGATTTCAGCGCATGGGATCAATTCTTTAGCCGGATGGTTAAAGAGGGTGTGATTACCAAAAAAGATATGGATAACATCCAAAAACTCTGGAATCTTTTTGACAAATACAAAGAGCAAGCACAAATCACTCATAAAAAAATTAACGGTCGCTATTTTGATGAATTACCACGTACGCCTATTAGTACGCCATTTGGTGAGTATGAAGGCGGTTATGTGCCTGCTGCTTATGACCGTATACGCTCAAATGAGCAAGACCGCATTCAAGATAAAAACTTAGCTGAAAACAACTTAGCTGCATTAGATATCGCAACGACTGGCGCGAACTTTACCAAGTCACGTGCAGATCGTTACCACGATCAACTTGAGCTTGATATGTCTCGGTTACCAAGTCATCTGGATAAAGAATTGCGCTATATCCATCTTGAATTACAGATTCGACAAATCGGGCGTTTATTGCTGAATAAAGATTTTCGAAATGAGATTGAGCGTGTCTTGCCGTTTGGTGTTAAACAAGTCTTTAACCCTTGGTTGAAAGCAATCGCAAACCAGACTGTTGATGAAAGCTCAGGCGTTAGTTTGCTAGATAATATTTTCCGCACACTTCGCCGCAATACGGGTATCGCGATTATGGCGGGTAACTTAAAAAATGCTGTTGAGCAGTTCACAGGCTTTACACAAGTTGCTGTTGCAGTACCACCGAAACAATTGCTAAAAGCTCAGGCCCATTATTTTGCTTCAGTTGCTACCCGTGAAGACATGGCAAATAACATCATGGAAATGTCTGACTTCATGAAAACCCGATTCGACCGTGCAGCGGATGAATACCGTTATGCGGTGGATGAAATTGTTTTTCAAAAGGGTGCAATTCAAACAGTGAAAGACTTCACCATGAAGCACGCTTATGTATTGCAGACAACAATACAAAGACCAATGGAAATGATTTCATGGCAAGCAGCATTTAACCATTACACAGAGCAGGGCTATACACAGTATGACGCGGTTCATGCTGCTGATGCGGTTATTCGCCAATACATGACAGATATGTCACCTGAAGGTATTTCAAATCTTGAACGCGGCACACCCGCTAAGCGTATGTTTTTGATGTTTTATAACTGGTTTAATATGATTTGGAATACGACGAGCTCAGAAGCTAAGTTAGCGCTTGAAGCAAGCAACGGTTCATGGGTTCAAGCTTCGCCACGTTTGGCCTATATCGCTTTGATGATGATCTCTATTCCTTCCATTTTATCTGAATTGCTCAGTGTGATATTTGCAGGCGGCTTGCAGGATGGTGATGATGACGGCGATAAATGGGATGATCTATCCGCAAAACTTGCGCTTTCACAGTTAAAGATGCTTTCGGCTTTTGTACCGTATGCGGGTAATGTGGTGAACGCTGCAATTAGCAATACAGACGATAGTGTTGTGAATGACCGTTATACAGCTTCACCAGTGTTTAGCATGGGTGAAAGCGGACTTTCATTAATTCAACATGCAAAACGCGCTTTAGATGAAGATAAAGAAGTAAACCAAGGTAAAGCAGCCAAAGACATGTTGAACACTGCAACACTTGCAACAGGCATTCCGTTTGCTGTACTTGGTAAGCCTATCGGTTATTGGCTTGCCATTGCACAAGGCAAAAAAGATGCGCCTGATAGCATTTATGATGCGACACGCGGAACGATTACAGGAAAACATGCGCCTGAAGATGATAAGTAATGATGTGGCGTGATAAACTGTTATTTTCCGTTATTTAACAACAATTTGCCTAAAAATTATAGTTGACTCCGTAATTTTGTTAGTTCAATATCTAACCAAATTACGGAGTTTTTCGCATGAATTATTTAGTCATTAAAAATTTAGGTCACGGTTTTTATTTAGGTAAAGGCAATGTCAGACAAGGTGGTAAAGAATTTGTTGTTTTTAAAAGCAACAAAGAAATGTTTATAGGTGTTGAGACATATAAATACGATGCCGAAAGGAATCAGTTATTGTGGGAAGGCGTCCAAAACTTAGGACAAGTTGTTGTTGGTTTTGCTGATACTGAAGAAGAAGCTTTGGATTTAGCATTTTAAAAATTACAAAATGTCAACTGACAAGCGTATTTATTTTGTTAATAATATGCTTGTTAGTTGAAGATATTTTATCTAAAGCTGATTTTCTTTAACCCCTTATATGTAGGAGCTTTAATGTCGAAAAAACTTAAAATTGAAAGTTTATATAATGAATTTTTAAATAACGATGATTATAAAAAATTAGAAAACGAAACCAATGCAAGAAAAGTAGAAATATTCTTATCTGAAAAAATACACAGGCAAGTACTTCCTTATTTTTCCCAAATTGGGGCGCATTATCGAATTGATGATTACTATCTAATTATCGACCCTTTAGATAGCCCAGATATAGAAAACAAGAGTGAATTTCTAAATTGGCTCGAAAAGTCAATTACTGAAAAGCACCTGTTGACACGGCGCGACCTGTAACCATCCTATTATTTGTAAGCTTACCTAAAATTGGCTGTAGAGAATACGGCCTTTTTTATTGGTGAGCTTATGACAGTTCAAGTTACCGACCGGCTCAGTCAACTTTATGTTGGTAATGGGGTTAATACACGGTTTGATTTTACTTTTAGGATTTTTGATCAAGAAGACGAGACAGGTGTAGCTGTACGTATTAAAGTCGGAAACGAGTTTGAATTTCTTGATGAGACTAAATACACCGTCACAATTAACCCCGATAATCTAGGTGGGTATGTAAATTTTCTTGATGCGCCTGACGCACAAACATATTTCTATATTGCAGGTAAAACACCCGTAGATCAGTTATTAGATATAACTAACTATGATAATTTTTATCCCGATGCAATTGAAAGAGCATTAGATAAACTTACAGCCATTTTACAAGAGTGGAAACACTTAGTTGATTTTGAGACACAAGCACGCATTCTTGCTGATCTTAACTATGACGAACTGGCTCAACAACGAGAAGCTGAATTAAGAGCGTATATCGATGGAATCGCCAGTGCTATCACTGGTCAACCTGTTCTAGGTTTACCTTCAAAATTCGTTGTAGATGGCGATGAAACTCAAGAGCAAATTAACGATAAATCAGCTCGTGCTTTTGCATCTATTGAAGATTTACTAAACTATACTCCACGCGGAAACGGCCAGATTGCTTTTGTTAAATCGTATTATGCAGATCAAAATACTGGTGGTCGCTATTTTAAGTATGACTCAGAAAAAGCAAATGAAAATGATGGTGTTGTAGTTTTTAATGGCTGGGTCGGTGGGATTACGAACAATACTATTACATCTGAAATGGTTGGGATTAGAGATGGAGAAGATGCAGCCAGCAAGTTTGATTTACTTGCCGCATTCATGCAAAACAAAAGCTATAATTTACGGCTGAGTGGAAGCATTTTTTCTACAAAAGAACTGGTTTTAATGTACTTGAAAGACTCAATTATTGAAGCCGATGATTTGTACCATGTCCCGCCACTTAATAAGCCACTAAATAATAATCGCGGTGCTATCACAATACGCAATTCAACAAACGTAACAGTACAAGATAGTTACTTGCATGGCGAATGCGTGGCGCACTACGATAACCGTGAAGATGGGCAAGCAGGAATTGTGTTTATTGATTCGGTGGGCTGCAAGGCACTGGAAAACCGTATTGAGAGATTCCATGCGTGGGCAGTGCTAGGTACAAACTGCACAGACACTTTAGTCACTGGAAACACGATTAAGCACATAGTTCGACAGTCCGGCATCAATATTTGGTTCGGCTCAGGGTCGAATAATATTGCACGTAACAACACTATCAGTGACGTGGGCTTGTATGGCGTTGAGTTTGAAAATCATACACTACTAAATTCTGATGGCGTCGCTAAAGACAATATTATCTCTGACTGTTTTCAGGGCGCAACACTTGTTAATCTTATTGAAAACGCGAAAGTAGTTGGTAATGAGATTTCTCAATGTTATCGCGGAATCACATATTCACTCTCTACGTCATCCGCAAAACTGCGCCTCTTTCGCAATACCGTGTCTAATTGTCAAATGGGGTTACAGCATGGGGTTGCAGAAATGCGATCGTCTCGAAATACTTATACTTATGAAGCGCAATCTTTTTACAAAACATCCCCTTACTCATCCGTAAGTGCAATTGACGCAGATGGATATGTGTACGTCGCCGAATCAGCAGGTATTACAAACGGTTTAACTTGGTCAGTAGGCGAGGTCGTGCAGATAAACGGCACATCTTACACTGTATCTACTGTTGCAACGGGGGTATCACTTCCAAACTATGCGTACACTTTTGTAAAACTAAAATTCAGTGTAAACCCAACCGGGTTGCGCGTAGGTGATTTTATTCTACACGCACCAAACGCACTCGATAACATCGGTATGCACCTGTATTTGGGTGGTAATTTTAACAGCCGACTTGACTCTATCAAAGGTTATCCAATCCCTGTCAGAGAAAGTATGTCAACATCGGGCGGGACACGGCAGCTTAACTCTCTGCAAGTAGATAGCGACTACTTTGTCTTTAAGTTTGACAACGTGCTAAGCAATACAAAATGTAAATTCACTGTAGAAAATCTACAATTGACGGGCAATGCTAACGTTGCGTTGGTCGATCCAACTGATACGAACTCAAAAACAACGTGTAGCTATTTGTCATCTATCGGCTATATCAGACCAAAAGGATATTACACGTTGGATTTTTTAGATGCTGTAAGTTATGGAAATTTTGCAGCCATCACACAAGGCAGAAGAACATTAAAGCCAATGCAGGTTATAGCAGTTGAGTTGGAATATACTAACCTTGCGTCAAATACAGGAAACCCCGCTTTACTATGCAACGATCAGAACTTAGAAATTACATTAGGTAAGGTTTTGAGTGGTACGGGTGTTTCAGGTATCGGTTTCACAGGTATCAGTCCATTCCCAATAAACGCGTATCTAAACACATTTAAGTTGATTACGACGGGAAGCTTGAGCGATCTAGGTTACAATAGATTGCGATATAAGTTGTTCTACATTTAATCACCCAACAAACCAACGCAAGCCCTAGCTTTTAATAAGTTAGGGCTTTTTACTGTCAACAGATTTCGATACAGAAATTAAACCAATCAATAAAATGATGAAAACATTAGATTGGTGGAAAAAATGAATGACCTTTTAACTATTAAATCCCTACCTTGGTTTATCAAGATTTGGGCGGCGGTGATGGGCGGCATTTTTGCGCTCATGTTGAGTGGTGATATTGACGTTGAAGGAAAGATAAAAATCAATATCGGCGTGATTATCAAATTCGCAATTAGCGTTTCTATCAGCTTATACGGCGGTTCAGCATTTATTGAATATCAAGATTGGGGCCATTACTCGCACATGACCCAAGGTTTTGTGATGTTGATTTTTGCAGTATTCGGAATGCTCCTTATTGGTATTTGGTACCAGGCGATTCAATTACTAAAAGGTAAAACGATTAGTGAATTGATCTTTGAAATCCGTGAAGCGTTCAAGGCTATATTCAAGTAGGAGAATGTCCATGTCAGTAGATAATGCAGAAAAAGTTGCACAAGCCTACTCATGGCTGCGTGCAATGTCGGGCGGTAAACTCGCACATGAGCAAGTTACTGCGGGCGATTCAATCATCGCAATGAATGGCCTTAAAACATTCGCTCAAGTCATCGGATATAAATTAGATACCAATGTTACAGGCTTCCGCGATATTTCCGAAAACGGATACAAACTCATTAAGTCATTTGAAGGTTTCATGCCAAAGGCTTATCAAGATACTGGCGGTGTTTGGACGATCGGTTACGGCACTATTAAATACCCGAACGGCACACGTGTTAAGAAAGGAGATATTTGCACCATGGCAGAAGCCGAAGAGTGGTTGAAAAATGACTGCGCTTGGGTTGATGCTTGTCTAGATAAATATTTAAAGAACAAGCCGACACAAAACCAGTTTGATGCATTGGCTTCATTGGTCTACAACATTGGCGAAACTGCATTTTCTAAAAGCACGATGCTAAAAAATCTTAATGCAGGAGATATGAAAGGAGCGGCTAATCAATTTGATAAATGGGTTTACGACAATGGTAAAGTCCTTAATGGTTTGGTGAACCGTCGAGCAGCTGAAAAGAAGTTGTTTCTAACATGAAGGTCTTTTACTGCAAGCGCACTAAGTTTGCACTTCTTCTAAGTGTAATGTGCATTCTATTTTCAGGATGCACAGCACATTCAATTAATAACAATATTCAAGTATCATTGTGCGTAAAAGCCTTATGAGTTTTTTAATAATGACGCAAGTGATGATCAAAGCCTTTGACCATGCAAATACTAAAGTCATTGACTTTTTGGTTGAAGTAGGTAAGGGTGGCAATATTCTTAAAGTTTTTGACTATAATGGTAATGAACTATCAATAAATTTGGATGGTACCGTAATTTATAATCGTACCCGATGGCGTTTACCCGTTAAAGTAGATTTAAAATAAAGCCCCAATTAAGGGGCTTTTTGTTTATGCAGCGTTTAGCATCTTGGCAATTTCCGATGCAGTCGGGTTGTAATAAGTATTTACTAAAACACTAATTGTTTTATGACCTGTAATTTTTGCGAGAATTTCTACAGGTAAGCGATACTCATGGACAAATCTTGTAATTGCTTCATGTCTTGAATCGTGGAAGGTGATAACCCCGTCTAAACCAACTCGACGTAAATTACGTTGCCAAATTAGCCTGAAGGCATTCGACGTAAGTGGAACCATTCGTGTATCGTTTGGATCCTCTGGCAACCAAGAAAGCATTTCTTTTGCTTTGGCTGTTAACGGTACATCACGTGAAGAGCCGTTCTTAGTGTCTAATAGTCTAATGAAGTCAGTAAAAATTAAATGCTTTTGCACGCTAAGTATTTCACCTTTACGCATAGCAGTTTCAAGGGCAAATAGAAATGACCATGCAACACGGTGTCTTGGCTGTGTTGGTGTTTTACCCCATTCATAGTCCAAGCCTTTTACAACTTTATCAATGTGGTCCTGATTAACGCGTTGATGCCTTGGCGGCGGTGCTGAAGGTTTAGTAATTTCTTTAAATGGATTTTCTTTAGTTAAAAATAATTCTTTTCGTGCAAAGTCAAAAACTGAACTGTACATAGCCATTTCTCTAATGACAGTTGCGCCCTTAACCTGCTTCAATCTTTTATCACGCCATTGTTTAACTAGAGCAGGGGTTAAATTGTGTATAGACTCATCTGCTAGTTCGCCCCAATTTTTCTTTAAACATTTGAGCATTTGAACAATTAAACGGGCGCTTTTCATTTTGCGACCTTCATCCTGATAATACTTATCAAAAAGGGCTTGAAATGAAATATGGATTTTTTCAGGTTCTGAGGTTGGTTGTTCAGATTGTAATTCTAATAGTTTGGTTGCTGCCCACTGTTCGCATTCGCTAGCTGTGTCACGAGTGGCAGCGTAGCGCTTGCCCTTAAAACGAACTTCAATACGCCAAGCGTTGCCGCGACGGGTCGGTTTCTGCATTTTTAACACTCCAAATTTCATGGTGGCGCACTGCCGTCAAAAATTGAAGATGTACAAATGACACCCACTTTTTTGGCGGCGGCACGGAAATATAAAGCGTTTTTTAATGTGAAATATGACTATTTTGAATAGTCATAGCTGACCTATCGACAATAAAAAACAAGCCAAAAGATTACTAGAATCTTTCAGCTTATTGATTTTTAACAACAAATCTTGGAGCGGGAAACGAGACTCGAACTCGCGACCCCAACCTTGGCAAGGTTATGCTCTACCAACTGAGCTATTCCCGCAATGTGAGCACATTATAGAGTGTTTCATTAAAGTGTCAACACTCTTGTGATCTAATTGAACGTTTAATCAGCACGACGCCAAACTGTACCTTGGCGAGTGTCTTCAAGTACCACACCTTGGTCGAGTAAAGACTGACGAATACCGTCTGCTTTAGCAAAGTCTTTTGCCTTTTTCGCATCAACACGTTGTTGAATAAAATCTTCAATTTCAGCATCAGATAAAGCAAGAGCTTCTTGTCCAATATCTGATTTTAAGAAATCATCTACATTGTGTTGTACTAGACCTAAAATGTTGGTGAGGTGACGTAATGTCGAATAAAGTACAGTCGCTTGGTCAGCTTGCTCTTCTTTTACAGCACGGTTCAACTCTTTGTTCAGTTCAAACAATACCGCCATTGCTTCAGCAGTGTTGAAGTCATCACACATCGCATTGTTAAAACGCTCAATAAAGCTTTGATCAAGCGTTTCAGTTGTCGTTTGACCGTACACTTGTTGGTAAGCTTTAAATGAATGATAGAAGCGAGTTAAAGAAGTTTTTGCTTCTTTAAGTGCCACATCAGAGAAGTTCACAGGGCTACGATAGTGCGAAGATACAATAAAGTAGCGGATCACTTCAGGATGGAATTTCTCCATCACATCACGAATCGTAAAGAAGTTGCCTAAAGACTTAGACATCTTTTCACCGTCAACGTTAATGAAGCCAACATGCATCCAGTAGTTCACATATTGCTCACCAGTCGAAGCTTCACTTTGCGCAATTTCATTTTCATGGTGCGGGAACATTAAATCTGAACCACCACCATGAATGTCAAAGTGATTGCCTAAGCAGCAAGTCGACATTGCAGAACATTCAATGTGCCAACCCGGACGGCCATTACCCCAAGGTGATGCCCAAGACGGTTCATTTTCTTTTGCATGTTTCCAAAGTACAAAGTCAAAAGGGTGTTTCTTTTCAACTTCTACATCAACACGCTCACTTGCGCCAGCTTGCATATCATCAAGTTTACGGCCAGAGAGACGACCATATTTTTCGAATTTGGTGACTTCAAAATAAACATCGCCGTTTGAAGCAGGGTAGGCAGCGCCTTTATTCACCAAATTGCCAATCATGTTCTGCATCTGGTCGATATATTCAGTCGCTTTAGGTGCTTCATCAGGAGCTAAACAGCCTAGGTTCGCTGCATCTTCATTCATTGCATCGATGAAACGAGTGGTGAGTTGTTGGATTGTTTCACCATTCTCATTCGCACGTTTAATGATTTTGTCGTCAATGTCGGTAATGTTGCGAATGTAGCGAACATTCCAGCCTTGACTACGTAAGAAACGAATAATGTAGTCAAATGCAACCATAACTCGAGCATGCCCGATATGACAGTAGTCGTAAACGGTCATACCGCAGACGTACATATCGATGTGACCTTCTTTGCGAGGTACAAATTCAACTTTTTTTCGTTGCTCAGAGTTATATAAAACAAACGGTTGCATAAGGGTTTTCAAACACTCAACAAAAACAGTGTTACATCATAACTGATGCATCATTTTTCACAAAGGTTTATGCAAGAATTTTATAAGCTTGTGAAATCTTATACATTTAAAAACGTGTAGATGATTGAGTTATGTTAGAATGCCCCCAAATCTTTTGATTAAAATCACCGATCTTCACAAGAGATCAGATCAATTATTTTGAGTCAAACTCGTATGCCCAATCCTACAGATTTCCAAAGCAGCGCATTAGCAACATTGCGTATTGAGCAACAAGCCTTAGACGTGTTAGCAACACAAATTGGTGACAGTTTTAACCGAGCTTGTGAAATATTGTTACAGTGTAAAGGTCGTGTTGTGATCACTGGCATGGGTAAGTCAGGGCATATTGGCCGTAAAATGGCTGCTACTTTCGCCTCAACTGGTACACCATCTTTCTTTATGCATCCGGGTGAAGCTGGACATGGCGATTTGGGAATGCTGGTTCGTGGTGATGTTTTAATTGCGATTTCCAACTCTGGAAAAAGTGATGAAATCATGATGTTGATGCCTTTAATCAAACATCTTGGCGTTCCTCTTATTACGATTAGCCGTGATGATAAAGGCCCAATGCCGCAAAACGCAGACATTGCTTTAACTTTAGGTGAGTCTGACGAAGCGTGCCCATTAGGTTTAGCGCCTACGTCGAGTACGACAGCAACTTTAGTTTTGGGTGATGCACTGGCTGTTGCTTTACTTGAAGCACGTGGTTTTACCGCAGATGATTTTGCTCGTTCGCATCCAGCAGGTGCGTTGGGTAAACGCTTACTTTTACATGTGAAACACCTCATGCATACAGGCGATGAGCTGCCAAAAGTTTCACCAGATACACCAATGAATCAAGTGCTTTATGAAATTTCTAATAAACGTTTAGGCTTGACGACAATTGTAGATGAACAAGAACATTTGCTTGGTATTTTCACCGATGGTGACTTGCGCCGTTTAATTGATAAACAGCAAGGTTTTGATGTGAATTTGCCTGTTTCAGAAGTGATGACAAAAAAACCATCAACGATTTCTCAAGAGGCACGTGCGGTAGAAGCTCTACAACAGCTTAACCTGAAAAAAATTAGTCAGTTTGTGGTCGTAGATGACCAAAACAAAGTGATTGGTGTAATTAGTATGCATGACCTTATTCAGGCAGGGGTAAATTAATCAATGGCATCTTATGCATTGTTAGAACAAGCACGTCATTTACAGGCATTGGTTCTGGATGTTGATGGTATTTTAAGTGATGGCTTCGTAACCTTAACCAATAGTGGCGATGAAATTAAATCATTCGATATTCGTGATGGTTTAGGAATGAAGCTTGTACAGCAAGCCAGCATGAAAGTTATCATTATTACAGGCCGAAAAAGCAATATTGTTGAAAAACGTATGTCTGATTTAGGTGTAGACCTCGTTTTTCAAGGCCGTGAAGACAAAGGCTCAGCACTTCGTGAAGCATGTGCGCAGTTTAATATTTTGCCGTCTGATTGCTTATATATGGGCGATGATTGGCCTGATTTATCTGCTTTTGCAATCGCAGGTATGAGTGTTACTGTGCCAAATGGTCACGAAGAAGTACGTCGCCGGGCGCATTTGGTTACGCAATCGATGGGTGGGCGTGGTGCTGTTCGTGAAGTCTGTGATATGTTGCTGATCGCAAAAGGCATTTACCAAGAACTTCTTGAAAAATATCTTGCAGTACCGCATTAATAATAAGATTACTTAAAAAGGTAGGCTATTCCTGCTCATGGATACCAGAGTTTTATCAATTGTTGCTGTAGTGGTTGCTGCTATAAGTGGTGGTTACTACTACTATAGTGGCAAGGCAAAAAAACTAGACATTGGTTCTGCGAAGAATATGACATATTCAGCGCAGGGCGTCCATTTGACTCAAACTGATGATCAAGGCAATTTGTATATCCGTGCTGAAGTTCGTCAGCTTGAACAGGATATGCAACAAAAAACATCAAAGTTGGATCAACTTAATGCCTCGATGTATAAAGATGGCAAAGTTGATGCAACATTCTTTGCAAAACAGGCAAATGGCTACGATGATAACCGTAAAGTTATTTTATCGGGTGATGTGGTCGCAACTAAACTGGCGCCACAAGGGAAGATTGAGTTCCAAACTGATGAATTAACTGGATATCCAAAAACCAGAGAAATTGAAACAGATCACCAAGTGGTTGTTCAATCTCCGCAAGCCGAGTTTGTCAGCAAAGGGTTAAAAGCTAATTTGAATAATGGTCAGTACGAATTTTTTAATATTCGAGGAAAGTATGCACCAAAGTCTTAATTTAAAACGTTCTTCAGCTTTCCTAAAACAAGCTGCGGTAATTACATTCGTTGCTTTATCATCTGCTTCGACTTTTGCTTTACCGTCTGACCGTAATCAACAAATTTCGTTAGTGGCAGACCGTGCAACTTATAATGAGAAAACGGGTTTAACGACTTATACGGGTAATGTCGTGATTGAGCAAGGTACGATGAAGCTTCAAGCCGACTCAATTGTTGCTACGCTAAACTCTAAACGTGAAATTCAAACGATTACTGCCAAAGGTAGACCGTCTAAATTCCAACAGCAAATTAGTGCTGACAAGGGCGTTGCACGAGGCGAAGGTCAAACTATTGTTTATAATGCAGATACAGGCATTATTACTTTGACTGGTGGTGCATATCTATATCAAGATGGTTCAAGCATCCGTGGTAACTCATTGAAATATAGTATGAACAAAGGAGATGTTGAAGCTCAAGGTTCATCATCAAATCGTGTTCAAATTATTATTCCGCCATCAACTTCAAAAAGTTTCCCGGGAGCGCGTGACTAATGCAACAAGCTCTTCAACCCCAAACTTTGTGTATTAAGCACTTAGCAAAAAACTATAGTAAACGTTGGGTCGTCAAAGACGTATCTTTTAGTATGCAAAGTGGACAGATTGTTGGTTTGCTTGGCCCTAACGGTGCAGGAAAAACAACAAGCTTCTATATGGTTGTTGGGCTAGTGCGTATGGACAAAGGTGAAATTCACCTTGATGATCTTGATATGTCCGATTTGGCAATGCATGAACGGGCACGTAAAGGAATCGGATATCTTCCGCAAGAAGCTTCTATCTTTAGAAAGCTGACAATTGCTGAAAATATTATGTCTATTTTAGAAACACGCAAAGATTTAAATAAACAACAGCGCCAACAACGTCTTACTGAATTGTTGAATGACTTTAAAATCAGTCATATTAAAGATTCATTGGGAATGAGTGTGTCTGGTGGTGAGCGTCGCCGTGCTGAAATTGCACGTGCATTGGCTGCTGATCCTAAGTTTATGTTACTTGATGAACCTTTTGCCGGTGTCGATCCAATTTCGGTAGGCGATATTAAAGATATTATCCAGACCTTAAAAGATCGTGGTATTGGTGTGCTTATCACAGACCATAACGTACGTGAAACTTTGGCGATCTGTGAACGTGCATATATTGTGAGCGAAGGTGCGGTAATTGCAGAAGGCACTCCACAAGAAATTCTGGATAACGAACAGGTACGTAAAGTCTACTTAGGTGACGATTTTACAGTTTAAATAAAAAAGTTAATCTATTTGGCTAAAAAGAGGTCAATGCTTCTTTTTAGCTTTTTTATATTTATTTTTTAAAAACAATAAATTAGAATATTTAGTTGATAAAAAAGTAATGTGTGAATTATTCCTGCATTTATGCTTCTTTATGCAAAAAAATATGTAGAATGTAAAAGCTTTTAAACGATAACAAACAAGATCAACAAGACAAGCATGATTGGATATAACCAGAGAAGAGTAAAAAGGACATGTAAAAAGCCAGCTTTCCTGAAAGGGTTGATGCTTTTAACTTCACTGCATGTACCTATGGTGATATATGCCGCTAAACCAAGTGAGCAATATCACACATTAAAAGACAACTTATCACAACTTTTTGCCCCTAAAAGTAGTGATGAATTTAAAGTCGCTAAGATGCAAGAGTTGAGTAATTTTAGGCTAGATCGTTCTAGAGTGCAGGAGTTTCCGACTGTTCAACTCAATGATAGAGCAGCTTCATCTTATTCAAATTTGCCATCAAGGAAAATGACTCTGCAGGAAGCGGTGAAAATCGCGATTCAGCGTAACCCTGATATTTCCCAAGCCATTTCAACTTTAGCTGGCCAAAACGCTGGTATTGATGTTGCGAAGGCAGGTTACTACCCTCAAATTTCAGGTGGTATTACCACAGGTGACTTGAGTAGTGGCGAGCGTGGTCGGCAGTTATTGACTTTAAACGCAACTCAAATGCTTTATGATTTTGGTAAAGTCAAATCAGGTGTATCGGTTGAGAAAGCCAAGCTCCAAGTCGAACAGGCGAATGTGTTGGTCAGCATTGACGATATTGCACTTGATGTGGCTCAGTCGATTATCAATATTCAGCGCTATCTCCAGTTAAATAAAATTGCCGAGCAGCAAATTGCAGGTATTCAGCGAATTCAGGAAATCGCTAATTTACGTGCAAATGCAGGTATTAGTAGCCAAGCTGATCCGATCCAAGCCCAGTCTTATCTACAAGCTGCTCAATCTGGTCTGATTGCACAGCAATCTTTATTACGTCAGTACCAACAACATTTAAGAACATTGTTGGGTGCTGATGTTTCACGTACAGGTTGGATTATTTCAGATGATTTGGTGAAAGTGTCTGATTTATATGGTGAACCTGAGTTTAATACCATTCCAAAAATGATCGCGGCACAAGCGGGCATTGAAGTGGCTAAAGCCCAAAAGGAACAGACCCGTTTAACACGTTATCCAACTTTGGCAGTGAAAGGCTCGGTGAGTCAGGCCATTAATGGAAAAAACCCAAACAATGATGAAGATGACGGTTTATATAGTTCCATCATGCTAGAAGCCACCAGCCAGTTTTATCAAGGTGGGGCAGTTTCTTCTCAGGTAAAAATGGCAAGTTACGCAGAAGAAGCCGCTAAATCTAAAGTGAATTCTGTGTATCTGGATGTGCTCGATCAGATCAGAACCAGCCGTGAACAAATTGAAAATAAACAACGTCAAATGCAGGTTTTAGCCAACCGCCAAGCGACGACAGTTCGTACACGCGAACTTTATCAAGAGCAGTACAAACTCGGTACCCGTTCATTGGTTGACTTATTGAATGCTGAACAGGCGATTCATAGTGCCAATTCGGAACTTGAAACTGCACGTTATGACATCTACAGCAGTATTGTTCAGTACATTGCAGCAACAGGACGTTCCCGCCAAGCTTATGACTTAAATAATATTTCAATTCAGGGGTTCGAAGTACAACCATGATGACAAAAATAAATTACCAGCCCTGGTTACAGGCGGTCTTAACGATTGCTAAACATTATAGAATTGAGCCTTCAGAAGAAAGAATTCGTTTACAACTTGACTGGAACCAAAATCAAAACCTTGATGATGTTTTGCAGTTAATGACCCGTCAGGTTGGACTCAATTTACGTAAAGTACCTTTTTCATTAGATTTACTTAATCCATGGCGTTTACCTGTCATGGTCGAGTTTAATGACGGACAAGTTGGTGTAATTGATAAGGCCGATACTCAAGGAAATGTCAGTATCCAGTTTAGTGGAGATCACGGTCTTTCCCAAAATTTAAGCTTAGATGTCTTAAAAACAACAATTAAGAATGTCTACATCCTACGTCCTGAAACGTCTATTCCCGATGCACGTATTGACGAATATATCAAACCATACGAAGCAAGCTGGTTCTGGTCGATTGTTTTAAGAGACTGGAAGCGCTACGTTGATATTATGTTTGCCTCACTGATAGCTAATGTTTTGGCACTGGCAACCATT
This sequence comes from Acinetobacter sp. AOR18_HL, assembly GCF_027855145.1. Classification (NCBI taxonomy): domain Bacteria; kingdom Pseudomonadati; phylum Pseudomonadota; class Gammaproteobacteria; order Moraxellales; family Moraxellaceae; genus Acinetobacter; species Acinetobacter sp. AOR18_HL. The sequence goes on along the minus strand of NZ_JAKTIG010000031.1, from coordinate 537,623 downwards.
ATTTTCTCAATGCAAGTGTATGACCGTGTTGTACCATCTCAGTCTATCCCGACTCTATGGGTGCTAGCAGGCGGTGTACTCATTGCAGCACTTTTTGAGTTTACCTTACGTATATCACGGGTCTATTTATCCGATATTATCGGTAAACGTGCTGACTTACGGGTGTCTGACCGTGTATTTGGTCATGCCCTACGTATCAAGAATAAAGACCGTTCAAAGTCTACCGGTAGTTTTATTTCCCAGATTCGTGAGCTCGAAGGTGTGCGTGAACTGGTGACTTCAACCACCATTAGTGCAATTGCCGATTTCCCATTCTTTTTCCTATTCCTGATCATTTTTGCGATTATCGGTGGAAAACTGTTTTGGGTGATGCTGCTAGTTGTGCCACTTATGCTTTTGCCGGGTATTCTGGCACAGAAGAAGTTAGCGCAACTCGCACAAGAGGGCATGAGAGAGTCTTCAATCCGTAACGCTATTCTTGTTGAAGCGGTGCAAGGCATTGAAGACATTAAGCTATTACGTGCTGAGTCTCGCTTTCAGAACCAGTGGAACCACATGAACGAAGTTTCAGCCGATATCGGGATGAGACAGCGTAAAATTGTCGGTACCTTAATGGCATGGACTCAAATGCTTCAAGGTTTGACCTATGCAATTGTGGTGTTGGTAGGATGTTTTGCCGTAATGGACGGTGAAATGACCACAGGTGCGTTAGTGGCTTGTTCAATTTTATCTTCACGTATGTTGGCACCGATTGCACAGATTACAGGTGTTTTAGGTCGTTTACAGCAAGCAAAAGTTGCCAAACAAAGCCTTGATGAGCTCATGCAACGCCCGATTGATCAGGCTGACCGTTCGCATCTGGTACACAAAGCAGTTTTAAATGGCGATTACGAATTAAAAAATGTCTTATTCCAATATGGAGAAGAAGACCCGAAACCAAGTTTGGCAATCCGTCATTTAAAAATTCGTGCTGGTGAAAAAATTGCCATATTGGGACGTAATGGTGCAGGTAAATCGACACTGCTCCAGCTTCTATCTGGTATGCAAATTCCAACTCAAGGCGCGGTACATTTAGATGGTCTCGATCTTTCATTAATTGATCCGTCTGATGTACGTCGTGATATGGGCTTACTTAACCAAAATGCGCATCTTTTCTACGGTACGATTCGTGAAAACCTCACTTTAGGCGCGCCGCTTGCAACGGATGAAGAGATTCTTCGTGCATTAGTAGTGACGGGTGCATTACCTTTTGTTCAAGAGAAAAAAGAAGGGCTAGATCACCTGATTTTAGAAGGTGGTGTTGGTTTCTCTGGTGGTCAGAAACAAGCATTGTTACTGGCTCGTCTATTGATTCGTCAACCGAACATTTTATTGTTAGACGAACCGACAGCGGCAATTGATGACGTGGCAGAGAAACAACTGATTGATCATTTAAAAGGTTGGCTAGCACATCGTACTTTGGTCGTTGCGACCCACCGCCGTGCTGTTTTAGAACTGGTGGACCGTATTATTGTCGTGAACGAAGGCAAAATCGTGATGGACGGTCCAAGAGATCAGGTACTCAATCAATCAACAGCCCAACAAAAACAAGTGAGCCAAGGGGGTAATTCATGAGCGAACCACAACAAGAACAACAACTCACCCGTTCAATGAATGTCTCTTATAGTGAGCCACCCTTACCACGTGCCAGTTTAGTGATCTGGATTGTGGGCATTGGCTTGGTTATTTTCTTTATCTGGGCGTGGGTATTTAAACTTGAAGAAGTTTCTACTGGTACAGGTAAAGTCATTCCATCTTCTAAAGAACAGGTCATCCAGTCTTTAGAAGGCGGTATTTTAACCAAGCTGAATGTACAAGAAGGTGACATCGTTCAAAAGGGCGAAATTCTTGCACAGCTTGATCCAACCCGTTTTGCATCAAATGTCGGTGAATCAAAATCTTTACTGATCTCTGCTCAAGCGACAGCAGCGCGTTTACGTGCGGAAGTAAACGGTACACCTTTGGTTTTTCCTGAAATTGTGATGAAAGAACCAAAGTTAGTACAAGAAGAAACTGCATTATATCGTTCGCGCCGTGCTGATCTTGAACAAACGCTTGCAGGTTTAAGACAGGCTTTACAACTGGTGCAACAAGAACTGGCGATGACAGAGCCTTTGGTTGCTAAAGGTGCTGCAAGTGAGGTTGAGGTTTTACGTTTACGTCGTGAAGCAAATGATTTGCAAAACAAAATGAATGATGCGCAGAACCAGTACTATGTGAAAGCGCGTGAAGAGTTATCTAAAGCGAATACGGATAGCGAAACGCAACAACAAATTGTACTGGGTCGTAGTGACAGTTTAGACCGTGCAGTGTTCAGAGCACCGGTACGTGGTGTTGTCAAAGAAATTGCAGTCACTACCCGTGGTGGTGTTGTTCCACAAAACGGTAAACTGATGACTATTGTACCGATTGACGAACAATTGCTGATTGAAGCGCGTATTTTACCGCGTGACATTGCCTTTATTCGTCCGGGACAAGAAGCGCTGGTTAAAATTACTGCCTATGACTACTCAATTTATGGTGGTTTAAAAGGGAAGGTTACGGTTATTTCACCCGACACCATTCGTGATGAAGTGAAACAGGACCAATTCTATTATCGTGTTTATATCCGTACTGATTCCGATAAGCTTTACAATAAAGAAGGTAAAGCGTTTGGTATTACACCGGGTATGGTGGCAACAGTAGATATTCGTACTGGTCAAAAAACAGTTCTTGATTACTTACTTAAACCATTTAATAAAGCCAAAGAAGCGCTACGAGAAAGATAATAAAAAAGCCCCGAGATTCGGGGCTTTTTTATAGGTTTGATTCTATTAAATTCACGTTATAATTTGATTTTTATTGTGCTTTATCTTATTTATGGCTTTTACGATTGCATCACAGATTACATTTGAAGAAGAAATTAAAAAAAGTAGATTTCAGGCGATTGCTGCGCCAATAGAAAATGAACAGCAGGTTAAAGAATTTTTAGAACAGAACAAGGATATCTCGACCACTCACCAATGTTGGGCTTGGAAAATTGGGCATAACGTACGCTTTAACGATGATGGTGAACCGTCAGGAACAGCAGGCCGTCCAATCTTGGCGACTATTGAAGGAAATGACCTGACGAATATTATTGTGATGGTTAACCGCTGGTATGGCGGTATAAAACTGGGAACGGGTGGCCTTGTTAGAGCATACGGTGGCTGTGCTGGGCAATGTTTATTATTGGCTGAACGTATTGAACTCATTGCAAAGAAGACGATTCACTTTTCTTGTCATTTTAGTGAGTGGGCGATATTTCAATATGAACTGACTCAACAACAGATTGAATATCAGGAAACCTATACGGCAACAGGCGTAGATATCGAAGCGAGACTACAGATACATCAAATTGAACCACTTGCCTTAAAACTCAGAGACGTAACACGTGGTCGTGAAGAATTAAAAATTGAAGAGGAATTAACAGATGACTGATTCCTTACTGAAATATCGTGAGCAACATAAGCACCGCTTAAACTATATGCCATGGTTATATTGGACTTTAAAACCTAAAAACCGTGCTTGGGCTGAAGAGTGGCAAAAGGAATATCAAGCTTATTTAATGGATATGGAAACAGTTGAGATTGGTGAAAATTGTTTTATTTCACCGCTAGCACATATCTTTGCTGAACCAGGCCGCAAAATTATTATTGGGGATAATAGTTTTATTGCGGCTGATTGCACATTGCATGGACCACTCGAGATCGGCAATGAAGTCGCGATTAACCATCATTGTATTTTAGATGGTGGGCGAACGGGCATAAAGTTGCATGATCAAGTCCGTATTGCCGCATATTGCCATTTATATGCATTTGACCATGGGATGCAACTAGACCGTCCACTTTATCAGCAACCAGTTACGTCCAAAGGAATTGAAATTGAGCAAGACGTTTGGTTGGGTGCGCATGTGGGGATCAAAGACGGTATTAAAATCGGTAAACATGCTGTGGTCGGGATGAATAGTATGGTGACTAAAGATGTTGAGCCGTACCATATTGTTGGCGGAAATCCCGCAAAATTTATTCGTTTAAGAGAATAATACAGTCTTAAGAATGTAATAAAATGTTTGATCTTTAAACAAAAAAGTTGGTTTTTATACATAAACCTTAACATACCAATTTTTATCTATGTTAAGTTAAAGCTAAGTTTTAATAATAATCTCCAAGGCAATAGACCTGAAGAAGAGAGGCTAACATGAACCGTGTTATTGCGTGTATTGACTCATCACCGTGTATTAATGCTATTGCAGATGCAGCAGCATGGGTTGCTAAAGCAACTGGACGGGAACTTGTATTATTACAAATTCTGGACTATTACCCAGCCAGTTATCATCTTGGTGAAATTAGTGGGGTAATCGGCTTTGAAAGCAATGCAATGCTGCTAAAAGAGTTAGCTGAGCTAGAGCAAAAACAAAGTGAACTCGCGTTAGACTATAGTAATAATTTACTCCGCCATATTTCTGATCTTATTCAAGAAAAACATGGAATTACCAGTTCAAAAATTCAAGAAAAAGGTGATTTTTTAGAACAAAGTTTTAATCTCTTACATGAAAATGACATCGTTATTTTAGGTCGAGTCGGGGAAAGAGCAGCCGAGAAACATAAACCAATCGGTAGCAATGTTGAAAACTTCATTCGTGGAGCGAATTGTACTGTGTTGACCATTGGTGAAAACTTTAAAGTACCAACACGATTTATCTTTGCTTATGAATATTCGCCAACTTGTCAAAAAATGATGCGCCGTATTGCCCAAAGTGACTTATTGCGAACACTGCAATGTCATTTGGTGTATGTAGGCGATCATCCAGAAATATTAAATGAACCAGAACATTACCTTAAACAAGCGGGGCTCGATGTAGTCACCGTTTACCGTTATGGCGATGTTGCACAAAATATTTTAGAGTACCAACAAGAACATGGTATTCAAATTATTGTGTTAGGGGCATTTAGTCATAGCAAAATTCACCAATTCTTCTTGGGAAGTATTGCGACAACCATATTCCGAAACGCAACTGTACCATTACTTGTGGCTAAATGATGAGATTTGCATATAGTTATCCGCAAATCTTGTGGATAACTATATGGAAAAGCAACAGTAATAAAAGTAATTAATTGATTATAAATAATAAAATAAAAAAGATGATTTTTTAACCATTATTTCACAATTGCAATTGCGAACCCATCATGACCTTTTGAGCCAACTGTTTGCAGAGCTGTACAAGACAATATTTGCGGATGATTTTCTAAAGCTTTAAACATTTCACGGATGCCTTCAATACTCGGTTTTTTATTGTCAGGATTTAAAATATCACCTGCACGAATTACATTGTCGAGTACGATAATCGTACCTGATCTTGAGAATTTCAGACTCAATTCTAAATATTCAGGATAACCCTGTTTATCTGCATCAATGAAAATAAAATCAAAAGGTTCGATAGATTGAGGATCAATTTTAGACAGAATATCAGCGGCGCGGCCAGCTCGAAGATCAACTTTTACAGGAAGATTGGCATGATCGATATTTTTCTGTGCCATTTCTGCGTGAGTAGCACGGCCTTCTATGGTGAGTAAGTAACCGTCTTCAGGTAGGGCACGGCCTAACCAGATGGTACTATATGCAGCAAAGGTTCCGATTTCTAAAACTCGTTTGCATTTATTCATTTGAATAAGCATCTGCAAGAACATACCTTGGTTAGGAGCCACTGCAAGATGATTTGAAAAGCCGTGTTCGTCGGTATTCTTTAATGCATATTCGAGTCGCGGGTCTTCAGGAATTAAATGTGAATCGATATATTGGTCAATGTCTGTCCACATCTGCTGCATAATCAAATTTACCTATATGTTGATCGGGCTATTTTAAACGTTTATGCCTAGAGTGCAAAAATCTTCGGTTCAAGAAATTTTGGTTGATTGGGAAATGAACAATAAAAAAAACTCCTTTCAGTTGAAAGGAGTTTTTTATTAGAAATTACACATTGAACTGTTGCGGGTGAGGTCAGGTCCCCAAGTACGATAGCCTTGAGTGTCGATATGAATTTGACCTGAACTATATAGACCAATACCCATATTTAAGCTTTGACCATGCTGAGCCCAGAACTGACAAAGTTTAAACTTGGTGTTTTCGATAAATGCATAATCTTGAGCTTGTGGGAACTCAGGACCAATACGGAAATCGATTGCCGAGTTAAACAAATGTTTAGATGAGCTTGCACCGCCTGCACATTCATTTAAAGGTAAGTCTCGGTAAACCGAGGTCACTTCAAAGTCGGTAAGAACTTTTGCTGCTACTAAATATTTAAATACGCGTAGGGTAGATAAAGAATTTCCCCATAGCTCGCGATTAGGTACAGCATATTCAGAGCGGCCACATTTTTGCCAATCACGTGCTGAACGTAATAACTCAAAGCTTGGCACAATGCCTGCAACGTTATTTCGGGTTAAGAATTTTTCGTATTCACGAACACGTTGGTAATTTTCACCAGAACTTAACCAACTTCGATAAGATGCAGGCTCAACTTTAGGGGGAATTGGGCGCTCGATAATAACGCGCTCTTGTGGAATAAAGATTCGTTTACCACTTGGAGAGGTTTTGCCTGTTGTTGTGTGTTGGGGAGAGCTGACACAACCTACCATAACCGCTGGGATTATGCATAAGGGCACCATACTCTGCAAAAACTTCCGCATAAGAAAAATTAAGCACTTATAAATATTGCGGGTATTTTAATGCAAAACAGTGCACAAATTACGAGGAATTTGCAATGAAATGTTTGAATAGGGTATAAAAAAAGATCAGCGGTTGCTGATCTTTTTTGAAATTACTTTTCAAGATATTGTAATTTATCAGGTTTGCCGTTCCATTCTTCACGGTCAGCTGGTTGATCGCCAATTTGAGTAATGTTAGGCCATTTTTGAGAAAGTTCAGCATTTAATTCAATAAATACTTCTTGGCCTTCAGGTAACTCATCTTCAGAGAAAATTGCATTTGCCGGGCACTCTGGTTCACATAATGCACAGTCAATACATTCATCCGGATTAATCACTAGGAAATTCGGACCTTCGTAAAAACAGTCTACAGGACAAACTTCTACGCAATCTTGGTATTTACATTTAATACAATTTTCAGTGACAACAAAGGTCATGGCGACAGCTACCTAAAAAATATGGTTTCATTTCGAATAGCTTATTTTAGGCAAAAAAGGGGTAAACAAACAATTGCTTTTATTGATATTCTTTATTCATGCATATGAAGATAAGTTAATACGTTGATAATCAAACAGATCTTGTAAACCTAGCAGAGCTTAATCTATAAAATTAAAATAATAATATATTTTATAAAACAATAACTTAAAAAATATTTTATTTAATTCTTTAGATGTCATTTAAGTCAAGGCATCTATTTTAATAAATACCTTAACTTTTCATTTTTTTCTTTTACAAATTTTGATTTACGGCTTTTTTGATTAGAAAACCTTAAATTTTTAGAGCTAAAGCTTACATAGTAAATGAATATCTTCAGGTTCGAGCTGCCAAAGTTGTTGATCTGGAGCACTTAACGGTTGCGCGCCATGCTTCATATAGAAGTCTACAGTGCGTCGACTTGGGGTTGCTGAAATATACAGTTGGTGTGCACCGAGTTGCTTGGCTGACTCTTTTGCGGCTTGCATAAGTTTAGCACCAATGCCTTGACCTTGTTGGTCAGCATCCACATAGAAATAGTGGAGTAATTTCGCTTGGGGGTAATCCGCTATAAGTTGATTTGAGACTACGCTTACACCAACGAGCTTTTCAGAAGCATTAAATGCACCTTCAAATATTGAACCTTGTGCAAAGAGTTGTTTGAGTTTAGGTGGGTCATTTTCTAGATGATATGAATCCCAATTTTGTACATCAAAAAAACAATCAACCAATTCTAACTGTTGCTGTTTTTGTATGTAGTTTTGAGTGATTAATTCACGGCGGCTAATCTGCTGCCAAATAAGATCAATTTCTGAACTTTGCAAAGATCTTAAGATCATATAAATATTATTCTCCGATATGAATAAGCAGACCTAAGCCTGCTTATTCGGAAGTGCTTTATTAAGATTTGAGTGCAGCTTTTAACTCGTAGAGTTGTTCAAGCGCCTGACGAGGCGATAAGTTATCGACTTCAATTTGCTTAAGCAAATCTAGAGCAGGGGATGAAACTTCGATCTCGACAACTTTCTCTATGATTTGTGAACCAGAGTTTGCATCTGGTGGAGCAAACAAATCATTTTGAAAGCTGGTTTGTAGATGTTGTTGCTGCTGTTTTTCTAAAATGCGCAAACGTTTCTGCGCTTCTTTAATAACATTGGCAGGAATACCCGCTAATTTTGCGACCTGTAAACCATGACTTTGGCTTGCAGGGCCTTGCTGAACTTTATGTAATAAAATCAGATTGCCGTTCAGCTCTTGCGCCGTGACATGATAGTTATCAATTCCTGCTTCACTACCAAGTTCAGTCAACTCAAAATAATGAGTCGCGAATAAACATAAACATTTTACGCGCTTGGTTAAGTCGACCACACATGCCCATGCTAAAGATAAACCGTCATAAGTACTGGTTCCGCGGCCAACCTCATCCATTAACACCAACGACTGGTTGGTGGCATGATGCAAAATTTGCGAAGTTTCAGTCATCTCAACCATAAAGGTAGATTTACCTGTAGATAAATCATCGGCTGAACCAATACGGGTAAAAATGCGGTCAATTGGACCAAGTTTGACGGCTTTAGCCGGAACATAGCTACCGCAATAAGCAAGTAAACTGATTAATGCCGTTTGGCGCATGAAGGTTGATTTACCGCCCATGTTTGGACCGGTAATAATTGCCATGCGGTGCTGAGCATCAAGGAAAGTATCATTTGGGGTAAATGGTGCTTTATTTAATGCTTCAACGACAGGATGACGACCAGCCTGAATTTTAATGCCCGTTTCCGGAGTAAATTCAGGGCGCGCCCAATTGTTTAAACGTGCTTGATGAGCAAAGTTTGCAATGACATCAATTTGAGCAATTGCTGAACTCATCATTTGTAGATGAGCGATATTTTCGCGCAGGTTTTCAAGCAAAGCTTCGAATAATGCTTTTTCACGTGACAGCGCACGTGACTCACTCGACAGGACTTTATCTTCAAAACTCTTTAGCTCAGGGGTAATGTAGCGTTCAGCATTCTTTAAAGTTTGACGACGGATATAGTCGGCTGGCGCTTGTTCTGCTTGAGCACGAGTGAGTTCGATGTAGTAACCGCTTACACGGTTATAACCGATTTTAAGGGTATTAATGCCTGTACGTTCACGCTCTTTAATTTCTAGATCAATTAAGAATTGACCTGCATGATCACGAATTTGGCGTAATTCATCAAGCTCAGCATCATATCCTTCTGCAATTACATTGCCATCACGAAGTAATACCGGTGGGTTTTCAACAATAGCTGCCATTAAATGTTGATGAAGTGCTTTGAAATCTCCAAGTTCTTCATCTAGTTGAACTAATAATTTAGATTTCTTCGCTTGAATGACTGGAGTTAACGCCGTTCTTAAAGCTGGAATTTGTGCACATGCATGACGAAGTTGCACCAAATCACGTGGTCGTGCACTGCCTAGAGCAACGCGGCTAAGCACACGTTCAATATCACCAATTTCTTTAAGCACTAAACGAATTGGGTTTTCATGATATCCCTGAATGAGTTGCTCAATCGCATCTAAACGAGCATCAAGCAATGCAGTATCACGCACAGGTTGCATGAGTGTGCGGCTTAATAGACGGCCACCCATTGCAGTTTGGCAGTCATTTACTAGTTGAAATAATGATGTTCCGTGTTCAAATAATGGCTCGATAATTTCTAAGTTGCGACGTGTAATTGGGTCGAGCGCAATAAAGTCTGTACTTTGTTCAAGTTGGATTGAACGAATATGCGGTAATGCAGTTTTTTGGGTTTCTTTTGCATAGTGAATAAGCGCAGCGGCAGCAGCCTTGGCTAAAGGTAATGGGTCTAAACCAAAACCTGAAAGTGTTGATACTGTAAACTGGTCACATAAGGTTTTTTGTGCATTATTTAGGTTGAAGTCTACATTTGGACGTTTAGTAACAGGGCAATCTAAATGCTTTTTAATTTGTTCAATAATATTGGTGTCGACCAAGTCTTCATCAATCAAGATTTCACTTGGCATTAAACGCGCAAGTTCAATAGGCAATTGCTCTGGCTTGTAATCTTGTTGTTGAACTTTAAAAATGCCTGCACTCAAGTCGAGTAAAGCAAAACCAATCTGGTTTTGATGAATGCACAATGAAACGAGATTAGATGATTGATAACTGCTGAGTAATGCGTCATCAGTTAATGTACCAGGGGTCAGAATACGAACAACTTTACGTTCAACAGGGCCTTTACCTGTCACTTCTCCAACTTGTTCGCAAATGGCGACAGTACGGCCAGCTTTAACAAGGCGAGCAAGATAACCTTCTGCCGAGTGATAGGGAACACCCGCCATTGGAATAGGTCGGCCACTGGCTTTGCCACGATGGGTTAATGTGATGCCTAAAAGTTTGGCTGCTAAATGAGCATCTTCAAAGAAGAGTTCATAAAAGTCACCCATACGGTAGAACAGCAACGCATGTTGATAGTCCGTTTTAACTTTGAGATATTGCTGCATCATAGGTGTGTGAGAAGATAAGTCAGCCATGATTTCAGCGCTATTCATGCGTATTAAACCCTTAAAAAATCAGTAATATTTTACGTTTGGTCATCTAACCAATTTCAAGTCTTTTAAAAATGAATGTCATTCAAGAAAAGAACACAACTGGATGAACTTTAAAAATTGGCATCCATAGTATAAAGCGATTTGGAGTCACTCCAGATGTGTAATGGTAACAAATTTGAGTTATTGAAAAAAAGAGTAGTGGAGCTCTGAAGTATAAGACCAATAAGTTGACTTCAAATTGTGGCTTAAGTGGTCTGAGGTCAAGTTTTTTTCAAGATACTTAAGCAATATGGTTTGCGTAACTTCAATCAAATACTGAAATATATCGAATCAGAGTATGAATTGCCTACGTCAGTCATTGTCTCGCGCAAAAGTATGCTGAATATAAATAGAGGAGTCATTCATGGGTACGCGTTCAACCATTATGGATACCAATAGCTTTCGTCCAGAACATGCTGCTGAGCTGGATCATGCTACCCGCAAACTGACAGATAAAAGAAATAAAATTTTAGGTGAATCCTATCGCTTGTTTTATCGTAATCCCGTGCACCTGGTAAAAGGACAGGGGCAATATTTATGGGATGCAGCAGGTCATCAATATTTGGATGTTTACAACAATGTTGCCAGCATTGGTCATTGTCATCCTGCGGTGATTGAAGCGGTGAATGAGCAAATGAAAATGCTCAATACCCATACCCGTTATTTACATGAAAATATTTTGGATTATACCGAAGAACTATTACAAACCACTCCCGATGAAATTGACCGTGCCATGTATATGTGTACAGGTTCGGAAGCCAATGATTTAGCGATTCGTATTGCCCGTGAATATAGTGGCGGTACAGGAATTATTGTTTCTCAAGAAGCCTATCATGGGACCAGTAGTTTAACCTCAGGATGCTCTCCAGCACTGGGAACTGAACAACCTTTAGATGCTACAACTCGTCTAGTTCCAGCACCTGATTATTATCGGATTCAAACTGATGATTTAGGTACATGGTTCGCACAGCAGATTCAACAGCAAATTGACGATATGAACGCAAAAGGTATTAAGTTTGCAGGTTTTTTAGCGGACTCAATATTTTCTTCTGATGGGGTCATGCCTAATCCTGTTGGGTTCTTACAAAAAGCGGTTGATGTTGTGCATGCTAATGGCGGTATCTTTATTGCCGATGAAGTACAGCCAGGTTTCGCGCGCACTGGCGATTCTTTCTGGGGCTTTGGTCGTCACAATGTTGTACCTGATATCATTACCACAGGTAAACCAATGGGTAACGGTGTTCCTGTGTCAGGGCTTTTAGCCAAGAGTGAAGTCCTTGCTGCTTTTAGCGATAAAATTCCATATTTTAATACCTTTGGTGGTAATCCTGTTTCTATGGCAGCCGCTCAGGCTGTACTTAAAGTGATTCAGGAAGAAGAATTACAAACCCATAGCAAATATGTGGGAGGACTACTTCTCAAAGAACTCACTAAACTTATGGATAAACATGAAGTGGTTGGCGATGTCCGTGGCGCTGGTTTATTTATAGGGTTTGAACTGGTTAAAGACAGAACCACTAAAGAGCCGAATAAAGCATTAGCTTTGAACCTTATTGAAGAGCTCAGAAATACTCATCGAGTTTTAACCTCAGTTGCAGGTCCTTATGGCAACGTATTGAAACTGCGCCCACCTTTGGCTTTCCAAACAAAAGATATTGATTGGTTAGTCGGTGCTTTAGATCAAGCCTTAACAAAATTAAAGTAAGACCTTCTATAAAAAATACCCTTCAAGTTTGATGTTAAATCTAATTTGAAGGGTATTTTGTTGTTCAATTATCTTATGTGTCTTTTGAAGATATCTCGAATTGCTTAACTAATAAAAAGGCCTTTATTCAAGGCCTGTATTTGTGATGTTTTAGTGTCTTAATTGACGGGGTGTAACACCAAACCAGCGTTTAAATGCACGAGATAACGCACTTACTTCTGAATAACCTAATAAGAATGCCATTTCTGAAATTGGAATATTTTTCTGTTTAATATAATGCTCGGCCAACTCACAACGGACCTGATCGACTAAATGGGTAAAGGTCAGTCCTTCAGCTTTTAAACGGCGGGTAAGGGTGCAACTACTTAAACCAATATCATGAGCGATTTTTTCAAGGTTTGGTTCACCTTCACTGAGTTCAAGTTGGATGTGAGAGCGTACTTGATCAGCAAGACATTGACTTGGTGAAGCGCGATTGAGTAGGTGCAATGTATCTAGAATCACTGTTAGTAAAATAGAATCACGTCCTGGCATAGTATGCTGGACGTCTTTTTTTGAAATGATGATGGAGTTAAAAGGCTGATCAAAATAAACAGGTGCGTTAAATAATTTGCTGTGTTCTTGCCAGAATTCAGGTCGAGTATGCTCAAAGTGAATGGCGCGTGGTGAATAATGAGGGCCCATCACTTCACGGATCACATTCATAAACATGCCCATGGTCAGTTCAGCATCTTGGCGACGAGTTAAAATCGCGCCGTGTTGGACTTGATAATCTATGCGCCAGCTATCTCCTAAATCGACCATCCGATTGAGGGTATCTTTCTGATGCAAATAAAAGTTATTGGTCATATTCATGAGTGCAGACTCTAATGTGTTTGAGCAAAGACCGATGTAACCAATAAGCCCTAATGATTTCGGTTGAAACTGTTGACCATAATGCAGACCAAAATTATCACAACCTGAAACCAAGGCTGCCTGTTCTAACACCTTGCAATAATTGGGTAGTTGTAAGCTCAAAGTTGGGCTGATTAGAAGTTCAGGATTAATACCACTAATTCCTAAAACACGATCAACATCTGCACCTTTTTGATGAATAAACTCGCTTAATCCAGAGGCGGCTGCAGACAATACACCTTGATTACACATATTTGAATCGACAAGATGAGCTGGATTGAGATGTAACATGTCAAGTCTCATGATATTTATTCCTAACTATTATTATATTAAGCAAAAGCCATACCAGTTTTTGCTTACGTCCATGATTTTGTTTTGTTAAAAGTTTTTATAAAATAATAACTTATGTTTTGCTGTTTTAAGTTTCAGGCTTGATTCTTTAAGAAGAGATCAAGAGTTGTATTTAAGGTTGAGTAGCGAACTAAAAGAAGGCAGAAAATGCATTAGAGATAGGCAAAAAGGACAGAACTAAAACAAGAAATTAAGCGGCTTCTCATGCATACAACATGTATTGTAGGCATGAGAAAATAAGTGAAATACTAATTTTTTGTAGTTTTTGCCGTTTGAGCACCATAACTTAAACTGGCCATTGAAGGTCTAAATTGACCTGTATTGGCATCGCGGCCCTGTAGTAAAAACTTAGTATTGGCTTGACCATAGCCCTGCACAGCCTGCTGAGAAAACTTTCCAATATCAGAACTCGGACTGCGCAATCGGTTGATAATTAGAACCTTCTGAGTCATTGCAAAATCTTGCATCATATTTTGATCGCCTTCACTGTCTCCTGCGATAAAAATTGGCCCATAACCATATTTAGAGACTAAAAAACGCTGGATGGTTGCGGTTTTGCCTTTACCTTGAGTTTGCGCATAGCCATGACGAAACTCGGGTAAAATTCGATTTTGTGCATCTCGTTCTAACTCCATGGCGTAGGCATTTTTTTCATTAATGTTATAGCCGATCTCTGGATTAGAAATAATTTCCTTAATCACATCAATAAAAGATGCCGAACAGACATAGACATCAATGCCATTGTCCTGAAAGGTCTTAAATAGATTTTGCATTTCTCGGTATGGTCTTAAACCATTTTCCCAAGTGGTTTTCACAATGCCTGCTTGGCCCGAAAGCGCTGCGGGAGAGGTCCATGTCACAGGTCCAATCGGTTGCTGCATTTGCCAAGCCACCGTTGCTTTTACCAAATTACGGACTTGTTGTTCGGTAAGCCCAGTAAATAAATAAGTGACCCACGGATATGCGACCTCATGATCAAACGTGTCTCCAATCGCCGCATATAGATATCTCATTTTAGTAATGAAATCGAGATAGTGTGGATCATGTTTAATTTGATCCAGAGTTTGCTTGCCTTTTAGACCGCTATAGTGGTGATAAAGCCATGTGTAGCTGGCAATAATATCTGGGGCAATTTTATCAATATTGACGGTTTGGCCTTGCTGGTTATTGTAGGTCGCTTCAAAATTTTGTGAGCTAATTCCTTTACGAATAATCTGATTAAGCTGCTCAGGCGTGACATTAAACGCTACGTGTTCAAGCTGATAAATTAACGTTGCTTCTTCGATGTCTAAAAATACCGAGGTATTGTCAAAGTCAGTGACAATATATGGACGTTTTTCAGGATTGTAGTTTGGGCTATCTTTTCCATAGGTAGCAATTAATTGGTTAAGTTGGTCAAAGTTAAAAGCGTCCCATTGACCTTTTTGTATATATTCCTTTTTGGGATTAGCGACTGCGGGAGATGTGCTTTGTAGAGGGTTATAGTTACATGCGCTTAGAGCAATCATACTTGCCAGACTACTGGTGAGTAATAGTGCTTTGGCAAATTTGCTCAGTTGATGGGTAGCTTGCATAAACCCTTCCTTTAAATTCTATAAAATTTAAAAACTAAAAATTGAAAATGAAGAAAAGCGATCTAAATCACTTTTCAAATTCCGACAGGCATTTGTCCGTTTAGATATTTTTTACAGAGACGCACAGTTTCATTGGACCATTGGTCTCCAAGACTTTGAGCCATTTCTGTTTGTGCGTGAGAACCATTCCAAGCCATCATTTGAATGCGGCGTTGCATGATAAAAGTCGGGATCATTTCATATTCTTCAGGCTGAATATGACCTACGCGCTCGTAGCCTTTTAACCAGTAATCAACCCAATGAGGTGCATTTGCATAATGTTCATTGAAGCTAATCGCAGCGGCGAGGTCATGCATAAACCAACTCATGCCGCAGTCATCAAAATCGATCACACCGATACGTTCTTGTTGTAGTAATAGATTAGTTAAACGCAAATCGGCATGAATCAGGCCATAACGTTCCTGAGTTTTGCCAAAGAAATTTAAATCTTTCGAAATCTGTGCAATGGCTTCTTCAATTACGCCGTGATCTTGAGGTCTTAAATGAGGTGCATTTTTCCAGTTTCCCCAGTGCCCATCCGCACCGATCATGGTTTCATGATTCCACACAATACGTTGAAAGTTTTCAGGCGCTTGCCATGTCTTACTATGTACGTGCAGCTTTGCGGTAATTTGTCCTAATTGCTCAAATGCAGTGGGGTCAACTTCAACAGTCGGCATATCGCCCTCAACCCAGTTGAAAAGTACCGCATAACGATAAATATCATTCGATAGTTTTAAAGTGATGACGCGCTCACCGGATTGATCTGCAATTGCAACAGGAACTTGAATACCACTCGCATTTAAAGCATCTAACCATTCAAGCTCACTTTGTATATCGAGTTTGCTGTGGTAGTTGGGGCGGTGAATTCGAAGTGCATATCGGGCAGATCCAGTTGAAATCTGAAAGGTTGCATTTTCAGACTGACACAGTAGTTTGACCTGTCCTTGATAGTCTGATGGATATTGCTTAATTGCTTGTTCTGCCAGTATTTGTAATTGAACTTGGCTTAAAAATTCATTTTGTTCTACAGACATAACCCATCTCCTCAATTTAATTTTTAAACACGTTTCGTGTTGAGATGCCGTCGATCTTATAAAAGAAAAAATGAATCAACTTGACTTCAAGTGGTCGGGGAGATGTTTTGCTGTCAAGTTTTATGAATATCTTTTGCGCAACTATTGGTGGTGTAAATTTAGTCGATAAGGCAATACGACAATGAAAGAGTCTGAATTAAGCGTAGATGTGGGTGCTCTACAACAGGACGCAGAGTATTTTGCAAAACGTCAGTTAAAAAAGGGGGCTGTAGGTTGGTTACTTTTAGTGGGGCTGGGTGTTTCTTATGTCATTTCGGGTGACTTTGCGGGTTGGAATTTTGGGTTGGCACAAGGTGGCTGGGGAGGACTCTTTATTGCAACAGTCATCGTCGCGTTTATGTATCTTTGCATGAGCTTTGTGATGTCTGAGATGTCAACGATGTTGCCCACTGCTGGCGGTGGCTATAGTTTTGCCCGTGTTGCATTTGGTCCTTTTGGTGGATATCTCACAGGGACTGCGATTTTAATTGAATACGCAATTGCACCTGCCGCTATTGCAGTATTTATCGGTTCATATTGCGAATCACTCTTTGGAATTGGCGGCTGGGCAGTTTATCTAATTTGTTATTTAGTTTTTATGGGCATTCATCTGAAAGGTGCAGGTGAAGCACTTAAAATCATGTTTGGAATTACCGCCGTTGCTTGTATTGCACTGGTCGTATTCATTGTCGCGATGCTTCCACATTTTGACAGCACACGTTTATTTGATATTCCAGTCAGCACTCATGCAGGTGCAAGTCAATTTTTACCGTTTGGCTATATGGGAATATGGGCCGCAGTACCTTATGCCATCTGGTTTTTTCTTGCAGTTGAAGGGGTGCCACTGGCTGCCGAAGAAGCAAAAGATCCAGTACGTTCATTGCCACGAGGTTTGATTGGTTCAATGTTAATATTGGCATCGTTTGCACTTTTAATTTTATTTTTAGGAGCAGGCGCAGCGGGTTCAAATGCATTAAAAAATTCGGGAGCACCTTTAGTAGATGCACTCATTGCGGTATATGGTCAGCACACATGGTTGGCAAGCTTTGTTAACTTTGTGGGTCTTGCTGGACTTGTCGCAAGTTTCTTCTCAATTATTTATGCCTATTCACGCCAGATTTTTGCATTGTCACGTGCGGGATATTTGCCAAAAAATTTATCGCTCACCAATGAAAATAAAGCGCCATATTGGGCCATTATCATTCCGGGCATTATCGGCTTCTTACTTTCTTTAACAGGTGAGGGTGACTTACTCATTTTAATGGCAGTATTTGGTGCAACAATTTCTTATGTGTTGATGATGCTTTCACATATCAAATTACGTTTGTCTCGCCCTGAATTACCTCGTCCTTATAAAACGCCTGGAGGAATATGGACATCTTGTATTGCCTTAGTTCTTGCCGCCGTTGCTGTAGTAGCAGGTTTAATGGTGAACCCAAAAGTTTGGTTATTGGCCGCGCTTATTTATGTCGGATTTATACTCTATTACTTGTTATATAGCCGTCACCATTTGGTGAAAGGTACGCCTGAACAAGAGTTCGCGATGATTGATGACTGAGTTTGATTGCGATAAAAATAAAGAGGCTTCGGCCTCTTTTTTAAGCTTTATAAGACTATTAAAACGTTTAAAGACAAAATTGAGAAGTTTAAATATTTAACTCAAAGTTTACTTTTACGCGGTCTAAAACAATTAAAGTTCGATATGTTTTTACATCTTCATTATCAGCAAAATGTTTTCTAACCAAACTCTCAAAATGAGATAAGTTATTGCTCAGCATGATAATGATAAAAGAGACACCTCCATTCACAAAATAGCACTGTTGAATTTCTTCAACAGAAGCAAAGTATTGCTTCGCTCTGTCCATAACTACAGAGCGGTCTTCGCTAAGTCGGACTTCAATAATAGAAGTAATTTTTTCACCAAATTTAAGCGGATTTAAAATAGCGCAATTTTTTAAAATAATTTCCTTTTCTTCCATACGCGATATACGTCTTTGAACGGAAGCGGAGGAGAGGCCAATTTTTTCAGAAATTTCTCGATGCGAAGTTTTATTGTCTTTTTGCAGTATTCTTAAGATTGCGTAGTCAAAATTATCTAAAGAAATATCTGACATGAGTAAATCTCTCATTAAACTTTAAATATAGAGTTATTTAATCGTTTTATTGAGAGAAATAGAAGAAATATATTGATTACGTAGAATTAAAATTTCAATCATTCCCAGAGCGGTAAATATGATGATTGAGACAAACTCCAAACAAGGCATGGCATTTGCCGCAGCATTTCTATCTTTAGTTTCTGTGCAAATAGGAGCATCAATAGGAAAAGCCCTTTTTCCAATTCTGAGTGCAGAAGGAGTGACCTTAACTCGACTTGCTTTAGCAGCATGTTTCTTGTGGATTGTTTATAAACCTTGGAGAGGCTGGAACAGACAGACTAATTGGAAAAATCTAATTATTTATGGGGCCATCCTCACATTAATGAATACTTTAATTTATAAAGCATTTTCTTATATGTCTGTTGGAATCGCTATTTCCATCGAAGTGTTAGGGCCGCTTACGGTCGCTATTTTAATGTCCAAAAATAAATTAGATTATTTTTGGGGAGCATTATCTCTTATTGGTTTGCTTTTTTTACCTATGGGCAATTCAAATAATAACTTTAGCTTTATTGGTATGGCGTATGCGCTTGTGGCTGCCGTGGGTTGGGGACTGTATATTATTTATGGCTCTAAAGTTGCGCAAGGTGGTGGTAGCTCAGTTGCAACAGGAATGTTTCTAGCGGCTTTGTTTGCCACACCTTTAGGTGCATCTCACATTATCCATATTTTTGATAGTTATACGATTCTTTTGACATGTTTACTCATGGCGATGCTAGCAAGTGCAATTCCATTTATATTAGATATGGTTGCTATGAAAAAACTGCATCCGCGAGTTTTTGGAATTTTATTGAGTGCATCACCCGCAGTGAGTGCTTTGGCTGGATGGCTGATTTTAGATGAACGATTAAACAGTTTTCAGATCCTAGGTATAACAATTATTATGGCATCGTGTGCGGGATGTTCTTATTTTTCTTATAAACGTAATACTGCAAAGCCTGTTCATCTATGATGCCGTATCTCTAAAAGCTGGATGAGTCGTTTTGAAGGGGGATAAATAATAAATAGAGCCCCCTTAGAAAAGGCAGTTTGTGTACAAAAGAATATAAAAACAGCAAGTAATACTTACTCAAGTATCATTTTAATCTGATTGATATTTATACAATATAGTTACCAGATCACAAGGATATGAACTCATGAAATTTCTAAAATTTTTAACTTTTAGCTCGATTCTTACCTTATCCGCACATAGTTATGCGACAGTCGGTGGTGGACAAAAAATTGAAGTATTGGGCTATCAGCAAAAAGAGAAGAAACTTTATGTATTAAGACATTATGAAGATGGTCGAGGACGTCTACCACAACTCTATTATTATCTATTAAATAGTAAATCGCCTGATAAACTGATTGAAGTTAAATCTCTCTATATCAATCCAAAAACACATAAGATTGATTATGATCAAGATAGTAGAGCATTTGATAAAGCTCTAAATAAAATTAAAAAGAATTTAACCCCATTAGTCGTAAGTAATAGTAAGACCGTAAAAATTCAAACATTAAAAACTCATCAGAATCAGGTATCGTCTTGGTTTGATCCTTCAGGAAAGATTACGCAATATAAAACAGAATATGTTGTAAAATCGCCGTCTTTACAAAGTAAGACCCATGTTGCGGTTCATTACACCAAAGCAATAAAAATTTCCCAAAATTATAGTGTGCCTAAACACAATAAAAGGTTGGTTGTCGTTAAATATCTGGGAGTTCCAGAAGAAACTGGTTACGACATTGAAGACTCTGTTTTACTACTTCCTGTGAAAAAATAAGTTTGAGAGCAAATTATTTTCTTGGTTCAAAGCCGCAGCAGTAGGGCATCACTATCTAGATGTTTACAACAATATTGCCGGCATTGGTCATTGTCATTTTGCGGTCATTGAAGCGCTAAATAAGCACAAGGAAATATTCACTTGTTACTTAGATTGATTCATTCAAGGTCGAGTTGGTCGTCATCTTTGGTGACTTTAATTTTTAACTTCTTATATTTTCGTTTATTAGGGTCAATTGCTGAATTTATAACTTCATCTGAAAAAGCTGAACATAACATCAATTTTGCGTATGCTCGGTAACCTATCAAAATTCTTCGTAGTGGGTAGTCTGTTCTTGTAGAGTAATAGTCGATTCTGGAGTTCAGTTCTTGTAGCAGAGTCTGCTGTAACATTAGAAAAATTTCTGTAAGAGGTGTATGCAGCATATAGTGATTTATCAACGGTAAGAAGAATTATTTTGAAAATGTTATAAATTTTAGTTAAATCAATATTCATATTACATATCAAAGTATTTTAGATATGCAAAATATATATTTATTCTCTTTAAATTTAAGGAGATATGCTGCAAACATAAATTTTTTGATGGTGCTGTAAATATAATAGTAACAACTCTTTTTAAAGCCATAGTGCACTATGTGTTATAGTCAATTTCGATTAATTATTGGCATTAAAATGGATATCTGTATTGGCGGTATACTTGATGGGAAAAAAAGAAAAGACGATCAAAATCATTTCAGAGTAGATAGTCATTATTCTGATCATGGCTCTGAATATAATAAAGAGCATTTTCATCTACATGGGCAGCTTCATACATTTTGGATAAGTGAAGAGATTGATTTTTGCGATGCACAAAGAAGAGTTGAATTAATATTAAATAAAAGATTGGAACTTGTTTAAGTTAAAATAAATATATGTAGTAGTGTATTTTTAGATTAAATTTAGAAAATTTTGAATAAAATGTTTTAATTAATATAATGTTAAACAAAAGCTCTATTTAATATAGAGCTTTTGAGCTATCAATTATTTTATTCCTTTTTTGCTTCATCGTTATTTTCTGTAGGATTATTTTCTTCTTCAGGCGATTGTACAGGTTTTTCAGTTTTATCCTCATCAGGTTGCGCATTAGAATCATTTTGGTTTTGTGTGGTTTTTTTTGAAAATTCTTTGAAATCAGACATTTTAAACTTCTTAATAATAGTAAGGAAGCTTTATCGTAGGCCTTTAATTCGCTTACATTGCAGTAATTGTAGGAACTCTATGTAGAGATATGTGCCTAAAAGTGTTTAATTCTCGACATAATGTTTCTTTGAACCAAATAGACTGTTGATATATAAATAGAAGGGTATTTTAAATAAATACAAGAGTTAACATATAACGGAATATCTATTGTTTTTAAAAGTTTTTTAATAATTATGTCTTACTTAAACATATTATTTAACACGCTTAATTGAAAATAATATTATATTAAAGTAAAGGGCAGGTCTATAAATATATTTATACAACATAAAAATACAGTTTTACATGCATACTCAGTCAAATTAACTAAAAAAATGAGGGAAATATGGATGTTGAAATGAAAAAATATTTTGATGTGGCTGAAAGTGTTTACAATAATATTCACTTTAAAAATCAGTCATCTAAGGATTTAATTGACTGTCTAAATAGACTGTTAATTGAAATTAAAAAAGAAGCAGCTATAAACAATTTACAATTAAAATATCCTATTATTGATTTTGAAAGTTGTTTAAATAGGCCAATGAAAGAGCGTATTGTTAAAATTGATTTAAGTCTTCTCCCTAATTTTGATAATGAACATGAATTTATTCTTTGGTTGGCGGGTTTTGTGAAAAGTATTTCTGTATCTAGGAGTTATTATTTTTAAATAACGGTACGAAAATAAATATTTTTTAAATGTGTTGTATAAATATTTATTTGGCGTATACTCAATTTAACTAGAAAAAAAGACTTATTAGTAAATCCTCTTTTAGTATCGTAGTTTTATTCATAATCCTTCGTTTTTTTAAGATCTTAAGCTCAATTCGTTATTATTTTTTCAAAGTTTAATGAGTCATGAAATGTGGCTTTATATTATTAAAAATCAAAGGATATATTATGTCTAATACAGCAATCGGTACAGTGAAATGGTTTAATGAAACTAAAGGTTTTGGTTTTATTCAACAAGATACAGGCCCAGACGTTTTTGCACATTTTAAAGAAATCAGTAGTTCAGGGTTTAAAACCTTATATGAAGGTCAACGTGTTAGTTTTAATATAGCTCAGGGACAAAAAGGTCTTACAGCTACTAATATTATTGCCCAATAATATTTTAAAAATAAAAAAAGCATCTTAGGTGCTTTTTTTTGTTTGATATATCAATAGGATATAATTTGGTACATTTTTCTGATATTTAAAGTAAAAAAAGAGATCATAATAATTATATTAATAATAAGAAGGACAAATGAGATGGAACTTAGAGCCGTAAAAATGCATAAAATGTTTAGAGATTTTCATGAAGAAAAGGAGCGTGGCTATATAGGGGAATATGATGAAAAACATAACCTTGTAGCAATATATAATACGTTTAAAGAAAAAATGCAGAAAATAGAAGGAACTTATCAATGGGTTTTACCTTCATCGGGTGAGGTATTTTTTGTTGAGGAAGATCCGCTCTATGTTCGTTAATTAATTTTCCCGTCTAAAAAAATCGATAATTTATAAATCAAAGTCCTCTAATGAGGACTTTTTCATATTTCACTCAAGGTATCTTTAATAATTCTAAAAGCAGGTGACATCAATCTACGGCTGGTATAAAACAAATATGTTTTTAGCATTTCCTATTTTTCGACAAAACTAAATTCTGACCTCTATTGTAAAAAATTAAGGTATAGCTTTTTAGTGTTTTATTATTTTAGGTTAGAAATTTTCCTTTCTATTACTTAGCTTTAGTTTCCGACATTTCTCTAAATTTTTTTGGGCTATAACCATAAGTTTGAATAAAAGATCTGGTAAAGGCAGCTGGTGAAGAATAACCAACTAAATCAGCTATTTGTGAAATACTATTATTCGTTTCAATTAAATATTGATTCGCTAACTTCATTCGCCAATGTTTGAGATAATTAATTGGTGTAGTACCTACCAATTCTATGAAATTTTTTGAAAACTTTGATTTAGATTGATTAGTTTCTTTGGCAAGAATGTCTACGGTCCACTCTTCAGTAGGATCAGAATGCATTAAGAATAAAGCTTTGCTAATAGCAGGATTCTGCAAAGCTGAAATCCAACTTTTATGGTTTAATGTTTCTTTATTTAGCCAAAATCTTATTGACCATACCAAAAGCAAATCGATAACACTTGAAAGCATAACCTGACTACCTAAAGAAGGTTGATCAAGTTCTAATTTTATTGCCGCTACTGTCATTGGTATCCATTCAGCAACTTTCCCATTTCGGTCTGAGGGAACTAATATATATTTAGGCAACCCTTCAGCGATTGTTTGTCCATATACACCGTTTAATTGAAAAACACATGTAATGACAGATGGTTCTATAGCTTTATCTTCTATAATTTCAATAGAATGCTTAAATCTCGAAGGAATAACGATAATATCCCCATCGTTTACAGTTTCATTTATTTGTTGTTCATCACTTTTAATTTTAAAACTACTTCCTTGAAATATATGGATATAAGAAAAATTATTATTCAGAAAAACAATATTTTTATTTTGATAATTTTCAACTTGATAAATTTTTCCTGTTATTTTTGCTTTTTTATAAATATCAAAAAATATATCAGTTAATTTATTTAAATCTTGTTCACTATCCATCTCACTACATCTCATCAAAAAAAATGTTTCTGCAAAAAAATATGCTGTTTTGGTAATTGTGAAAAGTAGTTTTATAGCAAATAATCATTTTACGAAGATTTTATAGTTTGATATTTGATCAGGTTGTTTAAACTTCATGTGTGAATATTTCTAATTTAATTTATTGATTTCAATGTCATAGCTAAAGCTAGGAGAAAACAATGAGTAATAAACCAACAATTATATTAGTACATGGCTTTTGGGGAGGCGCTGCTCACTGGAGTAAAGTTATTATTGAACTTTCCCATAGAGGTTTTACCTCATTACAAGCAGTTGAATTGCCTTTAACTTCACTAGCTGATGATGTTGAACGTACAAAGAAAATGATAGCTCAGATTGATGGTGACGTAATTTTAGTTGGGCACTCTTATGGAGGTGCTGTTATTACTGAAGCTGGTAACCTTCCAAATGTAGTTGGTCTAGTCTATATAGCAGCGTTTGCTCCTGATACAAATGAGAGTCCAGGGGAGATTACGCAAAAGCATCTACCTGTCGCTGCTCCTAATTTATCACCAGATAGTGATGGTTACCTTTGGCTTAAAGCAGACAAATTTCATGAAAGCTTCTGTCAAGACTTAACAGAAGATGAAGGTCTAGTGATGGGAGTAACACAAAAAGCTCCGTTAGCAAGCACCTTCGGCGACACGATTTCATCACCCGCTTGGAAAACTAAACCTTCTTGGTATCAAATTTCTACTCATGATCGAATGATTAGTCCAGAAAATCAAGAGCTTATGTCTTCTAGGTTAAATGCTAAAAAAGTTATTTCTTTAGATGCGAGCCATGCTTCATTAGCTTCCAAGCCAGTTGAAGTTGCGGATTTAATAGATGAAGCTGTTTCTTTCTTTAATTAATAAAGTTAATAAATTTAGATAGATAAATAAATTAAGAAGTTAAGAAAATAATAATTTTTTTAACTTCTATTTCATTATAAATATAAGTTCATCTCATAAGAGTCACCTCTAGCAATGCGTATTATTGCTAATGAAAAATTAATTATAATATTTTTAATTCACCCACTTTATAAACCCCAATTTAACAATAACTTATTCATTATTTAGTCCTACTTTTTTAATGATCTATTTTAAAACAAATGGCATTTTGTGTGCTTGACTGCAAAAGGGTTGGACACTATCCTTTGCCTGCTGGCCTACATCGCCAGTCGGTTTTGACGGACCGTATCATAGAAGCATTAAAGGTTTTATATCTTTAGTGTCTAGCCCCTCGTGCCCCCTCTACGGTGGAACGGGAGGGGGACACCTTCGGGTGTGCTGGCTCTATGACCAGTCCGTCAACCCTCTTTCGTTCTGCCACCATAATTTTAATGTCTGGCAGAACTCCCAATAAAAAGGAGTTGGCTTTGCACATCCATTATTTCTTGGCAGCCCTTGCCATAAGCTATTACGACACAGCTTAAACGTTTAAAGCAGTTTGATCGCCCTAAGGTTTTCAAGCTTTAAATTGTCACGACCAAAAAACTTACTCAACAATAAAACTTGAGATGTGCCAAGCACAGTCTTTATAGGCTTTGCTGTTCCTTTTTTTCTCCCAGAAAGGGCACAGGTTTTTTTATCTCATTTATATACAACAAAAATTTTTATAACGGTAAAACTATGCCAAAGTTAGTTCTTTCAACACGTGCTATTCAAGTCATTAATACGTCGATTGATTTATTTCATCATCACGGCTTTCATACGGTTGGGGTCGACAGAATTGTGAAAGAGTCAAAAATTACTAAAGCGACCTTTTATAACTTTTTTCATTCAAAAGAGCGGTTTATTGAAATTTGTCTGATCGTACAAAAAGAACGTCTAAAAGAAAAAGTGGTTTCAATTGTTGAGTACGACCAAGGCTTAAGCGTGAAGGAAAAACTTAAGAAACTTTATTTCTTACATACCGATTTAGAGGGACTGTACTATTTATTGTTTAAAGCCATGTTTGAAACAAAACTGACTTATCCAAAAGCCTATCAAACCGCGTTGAGATATAGAACGTGGCTCATTAATGAAATCTATAGCCAGCTTAGAGCAATCAAGAAAGATGCGACTTTTCAGGACGCCAAGCTATTTTTATATATGATTGAGGGTGCAATTATTCAGCTTTTAAGTTCAGAACAGAAAGATGAGAGAGAAAGGGTGTTAGATTGTTTTCTCATCTCTACTATTAATTATCACTAGTTAACGAGCTCGCTTTTAAAAAGATCACCTCTTCGGACTCTTTCGGTCAAAGTCGGCGCTTCTAGATTCTTCGTTCTTATGCTGTATTTATCTCCATTCAAATGTTAATAAGATTAATACTAACCCCGAGGTGCGTACCTTATATGATCGGGAAATAAATATTATATTAAGGCTTATCTCTATTGGATCCAGAACTTTCGGGATTTTATTTACTGAGCTAATTTTGAACGTGATTCCATCAATGTAAGTAAATCTCTTTTGACATGATGAAACTCTTTTTTAGGGATGCAGCCATACAATTTACACAGGATGAAGAATGAATAATTTGAATTTTAAAACTCTAAAGAAGTACTGGCTGCGATTCGTGGGTATTGCTGTAATCGCGGGCTCCTTAGTATTGGCATTTGCTTGGGCCGCTGGTCTATTTGGACATCGCACCACAAGCAAAACTTTTTTGGGAGACTCATTAAATAACTTTGATCCCGGATATCGACGTGCACACGGTAAGGGTATTTGTTTTGATGGTACTTACCACAGTAATGGTGCGGCGGCGACACTCTCTAAAGCCACGGTATTTGCCAAGTCTGATATACCAGCAATTGGCCGTTTTTCTATTGGAAGTGGTAACCCGCATGCGGCAGATAATTCGACAGCAACAGTAAGTATGGCTTTATTACTTTCCGCAGCTGATCATTCACAATGGCGCATGAAATTAAACAACTTTCCCTATTTCCCTACACGAAATGCCGAAGGTTTTTTGGCGCAGCAAAAAGCATTTAAACCAGTTCCAGCTACTGGCAAACCTGATCCAGCCCTTGTTGAGGCTTTCTTAAAAGAATATCCAGAAGCACGTAAGTCTATTGAGCAAAAGGCAAAGATGCCATTAACCGGTAGTTTCAGCGGTGCAGAATTTTATGTCGTAAATGCTTTTATATTGCGGGCTGCTAATGGACAAGAACAGCCAGTCCGTTGGTCTATGCGTCCTCATGCAAAATTTATTAGTCTGACGAAAGAACAACGTGATCAAGCTGGCCATGATTTCTTATTTAAAGACATCAAAAAACGTTTAGCTGAAGGGCCGCTATATTGGGATTTAGTTTTGCAACTTGCCGAGCCGGGAGACCCAGTGAATGACCCATCTCAACCTTGGCCAAAAGAACGCAAAGAAGTGATAGCAGGAACATTGGAAGTCAAAAATGTAACTGAACAGGTAAATGGCGTTTGCCGTGACATTAACTTTGACCCAACACTAGTTCCACCCGGAATTGAGTTATCAGATGATCCGGTACTCGCGGCGCGAGCAAGCATCTATTCACAATCTTACAATGCTCGCTTACGTGAAATTGGATTTGGCAAAGCAACGGATGCCGTGGGCAAATAGGAGAGATCAGCCATGCAAAACAAATCTAACAATAATGCTCCACGTCATTTTAATTTGACTGCTCGAATACTACATTGGCTTATGGCGGTAGCGATTTTGGCCATGCTATTTATTGGTGTGGGAATGACAACCTCAATCACTTGGCGTCCGTGGTTAATCGATATCCATCGTCCTTTAGGAATCGCAATCTTATTATTGGTCATCATAAGATTAATAAACCGACTCTATTTTCCAATTCCACCTTTGCCGCCGACTGTACCACGCTGGCAGGCATTTATGGCCCATGCATCACATTGGCTGCTTTATCTTTTGATGTTTAGTTTGCCTTTGCTCGGATGGGCAACGCTATCGGCAGGTAATTGGCCTGTAACTTTATTTCCGGGTTGGGACCTTCCACCTATAGCACCCACCAACTCGACGCTTTACGCTTGGTTCCGTACTCTACACGGAATTTTGGCTTGGCTACTATTTGCTGTGGTTATTGGTCATCTGTCCGCTGCGTTATTACATGCATGGATTTATCGCGATGGCGTATTCTCAAGTATGGCTTTAGGTTCTTCTAAACCATCAAGTAATGGATCTTCTGCTGAAAAGAAGAATGCTGAGTGAGGGAAGTGATTTAGCTCTTAAGCTCAGATCAGGCGGATGAGAGGGAAAAGATTTTCGATTGTTTTTTTAATCATCTGTTTGAATCTAAAAATAATTTAAATAATAGGATGTATGGTTTGCTTGTTTTTCGTTAGATGAGCAGACCATAGCCCCTGTGCAATAAGTTGAGATCATTACTCCGATAGAATCAAATCATCCGATCTAACTTTTTGTTTATATTGTAAAAAAATAATATTTTGACTTTATTGGCATATTATTGCTATTTTATTTTACGTTAATCGTAAATTGATTACGTATTGCATAATTAAAATGAATTAATTTAAAGCATGTCATGGAGAAGGGAATACCATGAAAGAATTTGCATTAAGTGATCTGATCAATCAGCAGAAAGTTGGACGCTATCAAAAATTTATTCTGATCACTTGTTTATTACTGATGATTATGGATGGCTATGACATTCAGTCTATGGCTTACGCGGCCCCAATGATTATAGAAGAATGGGGCGTTCAAAAATCCATGCTAGGGATTGTGTTTAGTGCCAGCTTGTTTGGTTTGTTTGTCGGATCATTTTTATTAAGTTCACTCTCTGATCGTTTTGGCCGCCGTCCCATCTTACTGATCTCGACTTTTATGTTCTCGGTATTGATGCTGGTGACACCACATGTAGGCAATATTGAGCAATTGACTGCAATCCGCTTTGTTACAGGAATTTTTTTAGGAGGAATCATGCCAAATGTTATGGCTTATAGCTCCGAAATTGTTCCATTCAAATCTCGTATTTTTACCATGATGGTCATTTCTTGTGGCTATACGGTAGGGGCAATGTTAGGGGGCGGTATATCCGCCTTATTAGTTCCTTGGGGAGGCTGGCAGGCGATTTTCTATTTTGGCGGTATTGTTCCTTTAATTATTTTCTTTATCACATACTTTAAGCTGCCAGAATCTTTATATTTTTTGAGTGAAGATCATAAAAATAATCCTAAGATTTTATTTTGGTTAAAGAAGTTTTATCCCGCATTAACATTTAATTCAGAAATAAAAATTATTAATAACACTGAAGTTGAGGTTAAAAAGTCGCCGCTTGAGTTGTTTAAAAATCAGCGTGCATTTTTTACCTATTCCATCTGGATTATCAGTATCTTAAATATGATCAGTTTATATTTTCTGGCAAACTGGTTACCGACTTTGGCCAAAGAGTCAGGACTCTCACTAAATCAGGCATTGTTGATCGGTTCCACTCTACAATTAGGCGGTACGATTGGTAGTGTTGTGATGGGCCTTAAAATCGATAAGACAGGATTTTATAAAGTATTAATTCCTGTTTTTTTGGTTGCAGTGATGAGTGTTGCTTTAATTGGCTATGCTGTTAGCCATATTGTTTTACTATTTATTATCATTTTTATTGCTGGCTTTGCCATTGTTGGTGGGCAACCTGCGATTAATGCACTGTCTGCCAGTTATTACCCAGTTTCACTTCGTACTACAGGGGTGGGCTGGAGTATCGGAATTGCCCGTTTGGGTTCGGTCATTGGGCCGCTATTTGGTGGCTACCTTTCCCAATTTCTGGTCATTACCCATTTATTCGTGATTGCTGCAATACCTTCGCTACTCGTCATTATCATGCTGATGGTTCAGGCTAAGTACCGATCATAAAAACTATTGCATACATCATGCACATATTGACTGTAATTATGATCGGTGAGTAGCTACAAAGAGTTGGTTACTGCTACTTCATGACCTATTTAACTCGATACCACGTTTGATTTCGGCCAATGGCAGAGATACCAATGTATCCACGAGCGGTAAGTTTTTCACCATCTGGGGATACTGTTAGGCTAAAGCGATAGGTCTTATCTGACTGTGGGTCGAGAATAGATCCTTTGTCATATTTATTTTGGCCGACACTTTTTAAATTTTTGACGATGGTTAAACCAATCAAAGATTTATTTTTATAAGTACCTTCACACATCGTACATTTGTTGGCTTCACTTGGAACAAGTATTTTTTCGATGTTTGCAGAGAGGTTGCCATTTTTATCTTGGTTAAATCTTACCAGCGCTCGAGGTTGATTGGTTGCATCATCAATGGTTTTCCAAATACTGCCATGTAATTTGTCCGATGCAAATGAATGAACTGAATAAAAGCTAAGTAAAAGTAAGAGTAAATATTTTTTCATATCAATGTTTTCTCGAATTAAAAATAAATGGTTTCAAAGGCCAGAATTATTCATTTTAAATTTAACTTCACAATTTTCTTAGTATTGAATCTATAAGCTAAATAATATGCAAAGTTATAATCTATTTGTTTGGATATTATTTTGATCGGTTTTTTTATGCAATTGCGAGAATGGACAGAATTAATCAATTTTTAAGAGATTAGTATTAGTGTGAGGTAATTTATTAATTATAAATAATGTGAGTTTTCGTGTAGGCTTAAAGCTATAAATATATTGGCTAGTATGTAAAAGTGAGACTAAATATTCGCTTCTAAAATTTATTGAATAATGAATTTTTTAGATATTTAATTCAGTATGAGGAATATTTGTTATTTATATTTGTAAATTTTAGAATATTTAAAGACAAGGCATCGATAGATGTCATGCCTTTAATTTACTATTTTTTAATTCACTATAGGGATAATGATAATTTTCTCATTAGGAATTTCAAGTGTCTGTGGCTTTTTACCAGCTTCTGCTGGTAGTTGAATAATAGTTTTAGTTCCAATACCAGTTAACATTACTGTCATTTCTTTGAACGTCTTATATCCAGAGGCATTATATGGAGAATCAGTAATAATATATTCGGGTGGAATAAAGCTATCATATGGTGGCTGAATAAGTACATATGATGTTCCTTTTTTTGCATTAGAAAACTTCATTCCAGCTTCTACCATCATTTCAGATATACCACCCATGAATAGAGGTATAAAAATAATAAAAGCAAAAACCATGTACTTGATATTATTTATATTATTTTGCTTTTGAAGAAGGTTTTTTTGTTTTTCTTCGGTTTCTATATTATTAACTTCATTGGCCTCAACTAAACTGTAAAAGTCACTTTCTTTCTGTTTGTATGTTGCCCATAAAAATGAAAGTAAAATTGCAATTAAGGGTAAACTCATCAAAACCATTTTATCTAGGCTTGCTAGAACAAAAATGAATAGCACACCTAATAGAGCAAATACAGCATGAATGAAATCTGGTTTAATAAATTTAATTGTTTGTCGTGGAGGATTATTACTAAATTTTTTATAAATTATAATGCTTATCCATAATATTGGACGAACAAGCAAGTAAGTAATCCATAAGCCTAAAGATAAAAGACTGATTACAAAAAAGCCATAAATAATACCGAAACTAATCGCAAATAGAATGAATAACAAGCTATCTCCAGTTGTTATTCCTGTTGGAAAATAGTTCAATTTATGACAATATAATGCAAAACATAAAGCACCAATTAGTGTACTTAACTTAAATATAAGAGATAGAAATTTTGAAATAGTTTCTATTTTTGTGTCATTATTAAAAAGATTTGTTAGGTTCATGTTAATCCATATATTAGCTTAGGAAAAGAATAAAATAATTAATTTTTTCATTATATGAAATAATAGTAGGTTTATTCGGCGACAATTTATGACGTGATTTTGTTTAAAAAATAATCATTTGTATTAAATTAAGACTTATCAAATAACGGACAACTATTACTAAGTAGAACTTAACCCGAGCATATTTCTTTTTATTAGTTACATCATCATTGAATTGAGGCATTCAACAGTTTTATCAGTTATTAGATAATTTATTAATTACGCTTAGGAGAAATAAAAAACATCCACTACTTTTTAAATTAGTGAGATTGCGTGTAACTCATCACAAATTATAAAAATAATATGCAAATCATGTGATTAGTATAGATTGACACTGTGCAATATTAAGTCTTATAACTAAACAATCCTGAAAGCTGTTTCTTTAATAGGAACAGAAAAAACACAATATAAAGATGAATAGACATTAGAACAAAAAGTTAAGGAGAGAAGAAATGAAAGTCATTAGACATGCTTTATTTTCTCTGATGGGAATGTTGACAATAAATAGTGCGGATGCTGGCAATGCATCTACATCGTTAAGGGTCAGTTTAACCATTCTAGAAACTTGTGAAGTTTCCACACAAGGAAACTTGGATTTTGGTTCGGTTGAACGTGCTCAGCCAGTTCCTACTGCAAGAACGGATGTAACTGTGCAATGCAGCAAAAATACACCCTATCAATTGGCTGTAACCTCTGACAATAACTTTGAACTTAAATCTACTGCCAGCCCAGCATCTGTTGCATATGTACTGTATCAAGATGCGGGCCACACTCAAATTTGGGGAGGGATGGCGGATAAAATACGTTCACGAATTGCGACTGGAATGAAAGAAAATATTCCTATTCATGGAGCGATCATATCAACTACGAATGTTCAGGCGACCAAGTATGAAGATTGGGTTCGTGTGAATGTTATATATTAATTGTAGAAACCAAAATAATCATAAATATCAAAAACTAATTTATAAAAAAACCTGTTTTTAGGGGTGGATAGAGTATTTTAAAAAGCTACACCAAACTATGGTGTAGCCAGTTGTTTTGATAGAACTAAGCACCACGCATTAATGCCGCTACTGCTTTTTCTAGAAATTGTAGCGTCACTGGTTTGAGCCAAGTACCGTCGGCAAGGCTTGGTTCATTTTGCATTGCTGTACGGATTTTTTCTTGAGTAGTTGGATTTTTGCCAGCATAGCCTTGTAGCATAGAGAGCCATTGTTGTGCCAAATGCTTTGCTCCATCACTATCTGGTGTGACCTCGGCATCAATCAATTTTTCAATATCAACCAATAATTGAGGCCATTTTTTCATCTCACGAATATAATTCTCTTTTAAAAAAGTAAACTCATCGTCAGATAAATAACGCGCAAAAATACTCAGCTTACTCTCAGAAAAAGCTTTAAGTAAAAACTCAACAACTTCTGGCGTTACGCCTAATTTTTCCTGAAATTCAGGTTCGGCTGAGTTTATGGCATTTAGTTTAACTAACCATTCTGGGTTAGCTCGCGTATTGTGCTCAAGGGTTTTCATCCACTTTCGAGCCAAGTCTTGAGCTGCTTCACTATTAGATGGTTCGCCAGCATTAAACAGTGTATTTGCTGCTTGAGTTAACTCTTGCCATTCTTGGTGGCTTTTAGTGCCTGCTTGTAAGAAAGTCAGTTTTTCAAGCTCTTCTTTTGTAAAGTATTTGTCAAACATCGCGATAAGCTCCAGTGTTTTTAGCCAATCCTCCAAACCAAGCTCTTCACCATTTATGATTTGAGATTTAAGTTTGCTGAGCTGATTTCGCAATTTCTTTTGCTCTGTCAGCCTTTGATCAATTGCTTGAATCTGCTGATCAATAATCGGTAAAAGCGCAAGATTGGGGTCTTCAAGAACCGTATGGATTTCGGCTAACGACATTCCCAGTCCTCGTAATGCTTGAATCTGATGCAAACGAGTAATGTCTTTACGGGTGTATAGTCGATAACCTGCATCGGAACGGACCGAAGGCTGAAGTAAACCGATATCGTCATAGTGATGAAGAGCACGGACAGTAAGTCCTGTTTGCTTAGCCAATTCACCAACTTTTAACAGCATCTTTTTAGCTCCTTCTTCCTTAGGCGTGTTTTATGCTAGGGGCTTACGTTACGTGAGGGTCAACTACTTTAAATCATATTTTTTCATTATTTTCGCTTTGGTAAATATTCGAATTTATTTGATTCGTTTTCGGAATATCTTAAGAGATTACTTAAGCCAGTTTTTATTTGATAAAAATGATTTCAAGCTACTCCAGTCATGGAGTGGCAATATATTTAACAAATCAACAGCAATCGATACTCGCCATCTTTTTCAACTGGAGCTCGATGAACACAAGGTAAAACCTTTTGAGTTGGATGATCTACTGCTAAACGCCAAATATGTCCCGTACCTAAATTTAAAGGTTGGGCATTCGGTTTAGGCTGATAATGCAAATCAAAAAAATACTCTGCCAAAAAAGCTTCAAAGTCAGCATCAGAACCGTCATGTAATTCTTTGAGCCTTTCTCTAATTTCTGGAATTAAAACTTTTTGTTCAACTTGATCATTGGGCACAATATCACTGGCAGCGCCGTGATAGGTACATAAGAATGTATCGGTTTCAATGGGGGAGCGGTCAACATGAAATGAATATACATCTGTTGAAATGAAATCTAGCTCTTCATCACGTTCATACTTTTTAAGCAAATTAAGTACAGGTGATGTGCCACAATCAGTTAACAGCTCGATATCTTCTAAAATAATTGCTCTCGCCAAATTGCCTTTTTCTGAAAGTTGTAGGGCTAACAAGTCTTCAACAGAAACTTCTGTAATATTTTCTTTTAACTGAAGTTTACTCACAATTTCTTTAAAGTCGCCCACCAAATTTCTGTGCCAGCAGATCGCATTTGTCTCTCCTTGAAAATGTGTATTTACAAGTTCAGAGAAACTACAAACTTTTCTAATTTGATTGCTGTCAGAAAATGCGTTCTTCATATGAGAATTAGATAAACCAGAAGCCGAGTCGCATAATATACACTGAGCTATCTGTAGTCGCTAAATAGTATTTCTCATTAAATAAGTTAATTGCTGTTCGCACTCAAACCTTGTGTAGCCTAGTAGAGACATGTATCGTTAGGGGATGATCCTTTAAAATTATAAGGTGATTGAAAAACAAAATTATTCAATTAAACAACCGGACTGTGCCACCACAATTAAAACAACACCCACCTCAAGATGAGTCATATAAAAATAAATAAAACATTAGGTTTTATTGGTGAAAATTGACAGGGTATATCACTGATCAAGCTTGGGGTTTATGAAGAAATATTTTACGGTTGATTTATTTATGATAGCTTCGTCTTACTTTAAAAAACGCAAAAAAAATTACCGTACCGTAAAGGATCAGCAGCTTACAATCGCCGCAAAAGCAAATATCTTCATTTGTATTATTTTTTGTTTGTTTTGGACCACATATTTTATATTTGCAAAAATGTGGTTAATTGTGGGTATGGATATCATTTTTACACTGATCTCCATCTTTAGCCTTTTTCTTATTTATATAAACCGCATTTCAGCGGGTATTCTTTTATCTCAAGTCGTTCTGCTTGTTTTTCCAGTCATTTTTTGCTTATTTTTTGATGTCGCTACAAGTGACCGTCCGCAAGTGGCTCAATTGTTTTTACCCGCTGGGGCGATATTGGGATATTTGAATTACCGTAGAAATCCAAGCTTTTTACAAGCTGCTTTAATTCTTTTGTCGATTGGATGCTTTATATTTTTTAGTGGCAGCTCTTTTAATCTTGAGAGCACCATACCTTTACCGGAAGATATTCGTGACCATGGGGGATGGATTGCAACTTGTGTCGCTACGCTCATGATCTGTATTTCAATTTACACCATGCAATTAGAGATACAAACTGAAAGCACTATGGTGCAAGACTTACGCTTAGCGCTTATTAAAGAACAGTTTGAGCTTTTTTATCAACCGCAAATTAATGCTTCTGAAACGCTAATTGGCGTAGAAGCTTTATTAAGATGGCATCATCCTGTTTTAGGATATATTCCTACAAAAGATTTTATTCCAGCAGCCGAAACTTTTGGGTTAATGCCAGAGATTGGGGAATGGGTATTGGCTCAAGCCTGCAAAGTTCTACAAGACTGGAGTAGCAAAGCCGAGACTAAAGATCTTACGCTTTCAATCAATATTAGTGCTGATCACTTCATGCAACCAAACTTTGAGCAAACTGTGATTGGGCTGATTCAGCAATATGACATCAATCCATCTCGGCTCATTTTAGAAATTACTGAAAATATTGCTTTAACAAATTGTGTAAGCATGATCGAAAAAATGCAGTTCTTATCTAAACAAGGAGTTCAGCTTTCTCTTGATGATTTTGGTACAGGTTATTCATCTTTAAGCTATCTACAAAAAATGCCCATCAGACAAATCAAAATTGACCGTAGCTTTGTACAGGCAGCATTGGATGATAAACGCAGTAATAAATTAGTGACTGGTATTATTAAAATTGGACTAGATTTGAACCTCCGCGTGTTAGTAGAAGGCATCGAAACGACTGAACAATTTAGTGTTTTTAAAAATAACGGATGTACTGAGTTTCAAGGCTATTTGTGGGGTTGTCCGATGCCTTTAAATGATTTCTTAAAACAGTTAGCTCATTTCAAAATGAAAAATTAATTTCAATAAGGACTCATGAGAACCGTTATTGATAGTCAAAATTTAATTAGGCCACTCCGAAAATGTAATTAAACAATTTTGAAGAGTGGCCCAACTAAGTAATATATTTGAATAATAAAAAGATCTACATTCGAATATTACGGTAGATAGATTTTACTTTGTCGGGACTAACCGTCAGCATGTGAATTGCGCCGTGAATCATTCCTTCTAATAAATAAAAGTTCACCTGAATACCCGCATCCCACAGTTTTTGAGCATATCTTTCACCATCGTCACGAACGGGATCATATTCACACACAAAAATGGTTGCATCAGGCAGTCCCTCTAAAGACTGAGCGAGTAATGGGCTTACAAATTCATTGTGTTTTTCACTTTCATGCTGTACATATTGATCCCAGCAATAAACCATTGTGGATGAGTCCAAACCATAACCTTCGGCATATTGGCTATAGGAATTACTGCTCATCGTGGCATCTAAAGCGGGGTAAAAAAGAAGTTGATGGCTCACCTTAATTTCTGGGTGTTGTTTTGCCATTAAACATGTGGCGGCAGCTATATTGGCGCCCGCACTATCTCCGCCTACAGCCACGCGGTTTTGATCAACTCCAAACTGTGATGCGTTCTCGTAGATATAACAAAATGCCGTAAAAAAATCATTTAAAGGTGTAGGGAACTTAAATTCTGGCGCCAAACGATAGTCCACAGAAAATACAACCAGTTGAGTAGTTTCTGCTAGTAATCGACAAGCACGGTCCCATGCATCTAAACTTCCGAGGCACCAACCTCCACCATGAGCAAAAACCAATGCGGGCCGTTGCTCAGTGTTTTCGAGAGAATAGGGAACATACACGCGAACCTCAATTTCCGCGCCATTAGCAACAGCAACATGAAAACTTTGTTGATAGCTTGCATCTTGCTCAATGCCTTGCTGATCAATAATGTCTTTATTTACTTGCTCTCTTAGCGCTTGTAAGGAGTTTACTCCTTGTGCGGTAGGTCTGGATTTAAGCCAGCTTTCAATTTCAGCAAGTAGAGGCATGGCTTTTTTCCTGCTGCAAAAATTCTAAAATGAGTGAGCTAAATATTTTTGGCTGTTCTTCCATAATGAAATGACCGCAGTCTTTGACAATCGCACTGGTTAAATGGGGTGAAACCTTTTTCATGGTTTCATAAGGTGCATTATCTGTGGCATGTTCAGCGCCAATGGCTAAAACAGGCATGTCTAAATTTTTAGTTTCTCTCATTTTATTTTGACGTATGGTCTCTGGAATAGAGCGGTAATAATTAAACCCCGCCGCTAACCGACCCGGAATTTTATAGGCTTCAATATAAGTTTCAGTTGCAACTTTATCTTTGTGCCACGACCATTTATCAAACATATAATTTAAATAAGTATCTTCACGGCCCGCGATTAAAGCTTCGGGTAAATCTAGGGTTTGGTTAAACATGAAGTGCCAAAGAAAAATATTTTCACTCGGCTCAACAAAAATAGGAGGTGCGGGTGCTAAACCGGGAATCACAGCCTCTGTGACCGCAAGTCGAGTTACAGACTCAGGAAAGTCAGATGCAAGCGCATAGGCAACCCACATACCAATGTCGTGACCAATAACCGAATAAGTGGGATATTCAAGTTGAGTCATGAGCATCGATAAAATTTTGGCAATACGTCCCGTATCGTAACTTCCATCCAGTGGAGCTGAATTTCCTGTTCCGGGTAAATCAACCGCGATTGCTTGATAACCCTGTTTTGCCAACTCAAGCATGACTTTGTGCCACGCGTACCATGTTTGGGGCCAGCCCGGAATTAGTAATACCGCTGGGCCTTCACCTAAGGTGACGTAGTGTAATTTTTTGCTTTCGATGTGAATGTAATGATGATCGAATTCGTGATGTGAGTTTTTATTGAATAATTGAGTTTTCATGTTGATTTCTCTTACTCTTCCTTAAATACCCAATAGCTGATTAATTTGAGTCTGATTCACAGGGGCAGCAGCAAAGTCATCAAACACTTTATCGGTAACATGAATAATATTTTGCTTAATGAATTCGGCACCTTCACGTGCGCCATCGTCTTTATTTTTGAGGCAACATTCCCACTCTAATGTGGCCCAGCCTTCGTAGTCGTAATGCGCTAACTTTGAAAAAATCGCTTTAAAGTCAACTTGACCATCACCCGTAGAACGGAATCGACCCGCTCGATTTCCCCAGCTTTGATAGCCGCTATACATTCCTTGGCGGCCTGTTGGATTAAATTCGGCGTCTTTAACATGAAACATGCGAATGAAATCTTTATAGATATCAATATATTCCAGATAGTTCAGTTGTTGCAAAACAAAATGGCTTGGGTCAAAAAGAATATGGCAACGTGGATGGTTGTGAGTCCGCTCTAAAAACATTTCAAATGTAATGCCATCATGCAAATCTTCACCGGGGTGAATTTCATAGCAAAGGTTTACGTCATGTTCATCACAAGCATTCAAAATAGGAAGCCAGCGACGCGCTAATTCATCAAACGCCGTTTCGATGAGTCCTGATGGTCTTTGTGGAAATGGAAATACATAAGGCCATGCCAAAGAGCCTGAAAATGTCCCCATATCTTTAAGACCAAAGCGGGCAGATGCCTGAATTGAAGCGAGCATTTGTTGTTTTGCCCACTCGGTTCTAGCCGTTGAATTGCCATGCAAATGAGATGGGGCAAAGTTATCGCACATTGAGTCATAAGCAGGATGCACAGCCATTAACTGCCCAAAGATATGAGTCGTTAACTCACTAATTTTTAAGCCATGATTGTTTAAAGTACCTAATATTTCATCGCAATAATCTTGGCTTTCTGCTGCCAAATTAACATCAAATAAACGCTTATCCCAAGCAGGAAGTTGTACCGCTTCAAATCCTTGGTCTGACACCCAAGCAGCTATATCTTCTAGACGGTTAAAAGGGGAAATGTCATCGCTAAATTGAGCAAGGTGGATGCTAGGACCTTTGATCGTTTTCATAACAAAACCTAATTAGTTGTCGATCGACAAACAATAGGCTTAATTTTTGAGAAAAACAACTTTTTATTTGAAAATCAAAACAAAGCGAGACTATTTTTAATAAATCTCATTGATTTATTTGTGAAAATATTTTTTTCGAATAATAATAAAAAGAGGTACTAAATTTGATAAAGGGTCATTATGGCTGGCAGACCAAGAGAGTTTGATCGAGAAGAAGCCCTCGTAAAAGCGAGAGATTTCTTCTGGCTTCACGGCTATGAAGGCACATCCATGTCAGATTTAGTTGAAGTTTTGGGGATTGCCTCTGCTCGAATTTATAAAGCATTTGGCTCAAAAGAGGCTTTGTTTAGAGAAGCTGTAAATCACTATGAAAAAAATGAAGGTAATTTCGCCTTAAATGCCTTAAAGCAAAAAAATATTAAGGATGCAATCAGTCAATTATTTGCAGATGCACTAGTGCTTTACACGCAAGCCAACCATTCGTATGGGTGTATGGTTGTGTCGGCAGCGAGCGTATTAGGTGAAGAAAACCAAGCTGTTTTGGAATGGATGAAAGCACAGCGTATTGAACGGGGCCAAAGCCTAGTCGATCGATTTGTTCAAGCAAAATCAGACGGACAATTGGTGGCAGAAGCTGACCCTAAAACCTTAGGGCAATATTACGCGCTTGTTCTGCATGGGCTATCAGTTCAGGCAAGAGATGGATATTCGCAAGAAGAGCTTTCTCAGGTGATCCATTTTGCATTAAAAAATCTAGATCAATATGT
The DNA here is from genome assembly GCF_027855145.1 of Acinetobacter sp. AOR18_HL. NCBI lineage: Bacteria > Pseudomonadati > Pseudomonadota > Gammaproteobacteria > Moraxellales > Moraxellaceae > Acinetobacter > Acinetobacter sp. AOR18_HL. Next base: position 497,182 of record NZ_JAKTIG010000031.1, on the reverse strand, counting down.
TGTAAATGCTTAATCGATTCAACTTTCAAGCTGAGACTTAATAGGGTTTTTACGATTAATAGCTCTCGTAAAATTCACTCTTCGTATAAATTTGACTTAATCATGAGTGGTAAACCAAGACTATTTAATAAACTAGTTCGAGAATTTGGTACATTCTTACTTTCTAAATCAATAAGTTCAATAAATTCTTTATTAAATTGTTTTCTAGGATATTTTTCCAAAATTTTATTTCTAAAAGAGAAGGGGAGTCTATATAGACCGTCACTAATCACATCGCATGATGCACCTTGCTGTAATAGCGTAATTTCTGCTGGGTCAGAGTGATCTATATAGCCGTTCATATGTAAGCAGATAGCATCTTTAATAACTCCACTTTTCTTCTCATCAAAGCTATATTCTTTAGCCTTTAGCTCAAATTGTTTAGCACTCTCATAGGTAAAACAGTTACAACCTTTACTATGAATATGTTGCTTAGTTAAGCCAATATCATGAAAAAGTGAGGCTATTAAAAGTGATTCATTATCAAATTGCTGTTTTTGTATATTGCCTAGGGCAGCACCCCAGAAATAGGTGCGCCATGAATGATTATAGATAGATATATCTGCTTTAGCTTCGAGCTCATCAAGCGCGACTTTAACCATTTGAGTATCTGGTATCACGATCTGATCAATATCAAAATCATCTAAAGTTTTGAACCGAAAGTAATTTATTTTTATAGTGGCCATAACACTTGGCAGCATAATTTTGTGAATTAACTTAACTTTCTCTTTGAAGCTGAGCTGACCATTTGTAGCTTGCATCCAGTGATATGAACCAATTCTTTTAGTTTTCATGATTAGTTCCCATTTTAGAGTAATTACTCTAAAATATTATCATAGATAATTTTTTGCAAGCGATATCTTCCATAACCATAATAATGATTATCTTCGCGTAAAGATTTATTTAACTTATATCATTATTTTTAATAGTAAAAATTAGGTATTAAGTGAGTGTGGGCCTTTTGAAAAGATAAGAGAAATTTATATGAAATGATGTGTGAAAGCCCTCCGAGGAGAGCTAAATTCTTTTACTTATAACTCACAAGTATGAGCTTTTAAAAATAGGCTGCAAAAGTTTGCGCAACAATTTTGCCGTTACGAACAATGATGGTATCCGTAGCTAATTTTGTATTTGTAGTTCGCCAGCGAATATAAGCTACTTCACCACAAATTGTCTTTTCATCAATTTCAATATCTCGTGTACCTTCAGGAAAGTAGTCACGAAAAACTGAAATAAATGTCTCGTGAATCTGAGACGTTCCTCTAATAATTTCGCCTGTACCATTAATGATAATGGCATCAGCAGCATAGTCTTGAAGCGTTAAATCTACATCACCTAATCGGAAAGCATTTAAATGTCTTTCTAGAACATCTAAGGTCTCGACTGTTTGTTGATTTTCAGTTTTTGGGTTATTCACGCTCATCATTTTGACAACTCCTATATTGCTTAATTTAAAATCGCAGTTGACGATTGATGGGATTATTATTGTTTTCTCTAGCCCTGATTTGTAGATAGTGCAGAGTTGAAACACTTTCTACTATTTATTGAAAATCTATGATAGAAAGTCATTATTATTTGAAAGTCTTTTTACTTTCCCATCGTATGTGCTGATAATTGCTCACTAATTTTTAACTCTTCAAATTTTTCTACTAGAAAATCGATAAAACAGCGCGTTTTTGCAGGCATATGCTTTTTACTTGAAAAATAAAGATTGGTTTCGCCTAAATCTGCATACCAGTCAGGTAAAATCCTGATTAAAGTTCCATTCGCTATATAGCTTTTAGCATGCGCCGTAGAAATAGCTGCGATTCCCATTCCCAAAGCTGCACCTTGATGTAAAGCACTCGGATCATCTGCTACCAGTTTTTCATTTAGGTTTAGATAGGCGTGTTCACTGTTTGGACCTAAAAACTTATATTCATGTAGCTTACCTGTTTGAGGCGACCTCATAATAATTCCATCCCAACCCGATATATCTTGTGGATGGCGGGGTAAAATTTTATTTTTTAAAAAAGCTGGTGAAGCAACAATAATCATGTGAAGAGGAGAGAGCGGTCTTTTTACAATTCCAAGACCCAATTTAACTCCGCTTCCAATTGCTACATCAAAGTTATCCGTAATTAAATTGACTTGTTTATTAGATAGATGCCATTCGAGTTTAATCTCGGGATATCTATTTATAAATTCTGGCATGAGGGGGAGTATATATTCGACGCCGAAGCCGGCACTGAGACTAATTTTTAAGATGCCTTTAGGGCTACTTGAGCCTGTATTAAATTCTGAAATGCTGCTTTGAATACTATTTAAATTATCTCGAATGTTATTAAAAAAATGTTCGCCTGCTTCAGTCAAGGTAAGATTTCTAGTACTTCTATGAAAAAGTCGTACTCCTAAATTTTGCTCGAGTTGCGCTACATTTCTAGATACTGCGGCAGGTGTTAATGCTAAATGTCTTGCTGCTGCCGAAAAACTACCATGTTCAGCACTTCTTATAAATGACTCAAGATTAGACAAAGTTTCCATGTTTTATTTTCAATTTTTACTTGAAAATGATTATAGCAAACACAGACTACTTAACAATTAGCCCCGATTTTATAGTTTAGATACTTAAATAAATGGGTAATCTAAGATGTTAAATAAGCTATCACTTACGGGAAAAATCGCACTTGTAACAGGTGGATCAAGAAGCATAGGGGCCGAAATAGTCAAAAAGTTAGCGGCTCATGGAGCTACAGTTGCGTTTACTTATCATGCGTCTCAAAAGAAAGCAGAAGAATTGGTTAAAGAAATCGAATTTTATGGTGGACAGGGGTTAGCCATAAAAGCAGATGCTGGTAATCCTGAAATGGTTATTCATGCTGTAGCTGAGGTTGCAAGGAAATTTAATAAGATTGATATCCTAGTCAATAATGCTGGCATAAGCCATTTAGGTAGTTTGGAAGCTGTAACTATTGCTGACTTTGAGAGATTAGTTGCCGTAAATATTACTGGAGTATTTTTGACGACCCGCGAAAGCCTAAAGCATATGGGAAAAGGTGGACGAATCATAAATATTGGAAGCACGATGGTGAATTATTCAGGATTTAGTGGGGCATCAATTTATATTCTTACAAAGGGCGCCATTACAGGTTTTTCTAAAGGTTTGGTGCGGGAGTTAGGTTCTAAAGGCATAACAATTAATACAATTCATCCTGGACCTACCAATAGTGATATGAACCCTTCAGATGGACCAATAGCAAATTTACTTCTGCCGAATATTGCTGTAGGCCGATATGGTGAAGGAGTGGATATTGCAAATTCTGTTCTATTTTTAGCAAGTGAAGACGCAAGTTATATTAGCGGTGCAGAATTAAGTGTTGATGGCGGGTTTATTGCCTAAGCATTTTATAAACTCCAATTTAACAATAACTTCCTCATTATTTAGCCTTACTTTTTTAATGATCTATTTTAAAACAAATGTCATTTTGTGTGCTTGACTGAAAGAGGTCGGAATATTATTCTTCGCCTGCTGGCCACATTGCCAGTCGGTCGTCGCGGACCGCTTTTTTCGACCACATCAGGATTATTTTTTCTGAGGAATAGTCTTGTGTGCATCTCGTTCCCTCCCGTAGCGGTAGGACGGGAGAGGGACACCCTCGGGTGTGCTGGAGTCGAAACCAGTCCGCGAACCCTCTTCCGTTCTGCCACCATAATTTAAATGTCTGGCAGAACTCCCAATAAAAAGGAGTTGGCTTTGCACATCCATTATTTCTTGGCTCTCAATGCCAAAAGCTATAACGGCACAGCTTAAAAATTAAAGCAGCTTGAACGCCCTAAGGTTTTCAGGCTTAAAGTCTTTTTTATTTAAAACTTAGCAACAACAAAACTTGAGATGTGCCAAGCACAGTCTTACGGGCTTTGCTGTGCCTTTTTTCTCCCAAAAAAGTATCTCATTTAGAAACAACAATAATTTTATAACGGTAAAAATATGCCAAATTTAGTTCTCTCAACACGTGCTATTCAAGTTATCAATAAATCGATTGATTTATTTCACCACCACGGCTTTCATACGGTTGGAATCGACCGAATCGTGAAAGAGTGTGAAGTGACCAAAGCAACTTTTTATAACTTCTTTCATTCTAAAGAGCGGTTTATTGAAATCTGTCTAATTGTGCAAAAAGAACGTTTAAAAGAAAAAGTGGTTTCAATTGTTGGGTACGATCAAGGCACAAGCGTGAAGGATAAACTCAAGAAACTTTATTTGTTACACGCCGATGTAGAGGGGATGTACTACCTTTTATTTAAAGCCATTTTTGAAACGAAACTGACCTATCCAAAAGCCTATATCACCGCGGTGAGATATCGCACATGGCTAATTAATGAAATCTATAGCCAGCTTATAAAACTCAAAACAGATGCTACCTTTCAGGATGCCAAGCTATTTTTATATATGATTGAAGGTGCAATTATTCAGCTTATAAGCTCAGATGTGGCAATCGAGCAGGAGAGAGTGCTTGAGTGTTTTTTGCTGGGGTTCGGGTAAAGGAGTACGGACTCTAAGTTTGTTGATAAGAGTTAGATGAAGATATATCAATCGTGAAGCAAATTTAAATATACAAAGATTTGCTTATTAAACTAAGTCTGAACGAGGCTGCTGTTCTAATAACTGAGATATATTATTTTCAAGCCAATCCGTTAAATCAAAAAGTCTATCGGAAGCTTCTCGGCCAAAGTCTGTTAATTGATAATCTACTCGAGGGGGCACTTCGGCATAGTCCTGACGAAAGATAAAGCCATCTTGCTCGAGTAACTTTAAGGTTTGTGCCAGCATTTTTTCACTAATTCCATCAATTAATTTTTTTAATTCATTAAAGCGCAAACGCTGATCACGTAATGCAACTAAAATTAAAACGCTCCAACGGCTTGTTAGTGTTAACAAGATTTTTCTAGATGGACAATTTGCTGCAAAAACCAGACCTTTCATTGCTCATTACCTGCATTACAAAAGTTTACATTTAATGCTGAACTTACTTTTAGGTAAGTACTTACTTTTAGTAAGTGAAGATACTACGATGATTGAAATATTTCAATTACATCAGATGGAGATCATCATGCGTATTGCAGTTACTGGTGCAACAGGTCAACTTGGTCAATTCGTTATTTCTCAATTACTTGAACGGACCGAAGCAAAAAATATTGTGGCATTAGTCCGTAATCCAGAAAAAGCTTTAGATTTAAGTTCAAAAGGGATAGAAGTTCGTCCTTTTGATTATGTTAATGATGTAGAAAAACTTTCAGAGCAACTGCAAGGTATTGATAAGCTTTTATTAATTTCATCAAATGAAATTGGTCAACGCACAGTACAACACCAAAATATTATTAATGCAGCAAAACTCGCGCATGTAAAATTTATTGCTTACACAAGTTTATTAAAAGCAGATGTAACACCGCTTTTACTTGCACAAGAACATGTTGAAACTGAACAATATTTAAAAGCATCGAATATTCCCTACACGTTATTACGCAATAACTGGTACAACGAAAATTATGCAATGGGTCTTAAACAAGCAGTTGAGCATGGCAAAATTTTTGGGGCAACTCATCACGGTAAAGTTTCTTCTGCTTCACGTCTAGACTATGCAACAGCGGCTGCTGTGGTATTAACGCAAGATGGGCATGAAAATAAGATTTATGAGCTGGCAGGTGATACAAGTTACACGCTTGATGATGTGGCAAAATGGACAAGTGAAATCACTAAAAAAGATATAACTTATCAAGATTTACCCGAAGAAGAATATAAAGCATTCTTAGTGCAGGTTGGTGTACCAGAAGGGTTTGCTCATATATTGGCAGATTCGGATGAAGGCGTGTCTAAAGACGGTTTATATAGTGATAGCAAAGATCTGCATCAGCTCATTGGCCGCGCAACGACAAGTATGCAAGAAACTGTGAAAGAGTTTTTAAAATAAGCAGTTTTTCTATCGCTTAGACTGACATGAAATTTTAACTTGATATTTAACAACGGTAATTTTAGAATCCGCCCAACTAATTTTTAGGAGCTTCAATGTGAGTACTTGCTCGAGTGACAGTAGTCGATCGGTAATAGTCTAAGTATCCACTGAAGTCCTGACAGACCTCTTTTTGTGGATGCAAGAAGAGGTTTTTTTATTTCCATCTTTTCATTTCTATTATTAATCCATGATTTATTCATGACGGGTTGCAGTACTTGCATGTGCTCCATGACTTATGGGAGTGATGCTAGTGTTATTTACTTTAAAGAAACGCTCACTTATTTCTGGTTTCTGTTTATTCGCATTATCTAGCGCGAGCCATAGTGGACGACCTATGGTTGTTGACGATGCTGCTCTGGTTTCTCCAAAAACTTGTCAGCTAGAAACATGGGCACAGCATAACTCTGACAGCAAAGAATATTGGGCAACACCAGCCTGTAATTTTGGTGGTAATTTTGAATTTGCTATAGGGATGGGGAGAGTAAATGATGATACTGAGCATGTCAGTTATGCAACTCTACAAGGTAAAACCTTATTAAAGCCTTTAGAAACGAATGATTGGGGAATTGGTTTTTCATTTGGTACTCAAATCAATACTAAGGATTCTTCAAAGAAAGATTGGACGGTTAATGTTCCTTTAAGTCTTTCTACTTTGGATGATAAGTTTTTAATCCATGCCAATATGGGATGGTTACGTGAAAATATCTCGCATAAAAGCCAAACCACGTGGGGTATTGGAACCGAAACACAACTTGCTAACCCATTAACGCTCACTGCCGAAGTATATGGTAATGACCGAAATGACGCCTTTTACCAAACAGGTTTTCGGTACATGGTCTATAAAGAATTGGTTCAATTAAACGCAAGTTATGGCGACCAAATTTCGCATCACGATAATGCTTTTTTTTCTGTCGGGTTTGTATTTCTAACAAAACCGTTTTTACCTTGATGATTTAGGAATATCTTAATAAAGTATTTAAAAAAGTGCTCTTTTAAACATAAAAGAGCACAGTAAAAATAAGTATATATTTCATATAAGGAAACTTTCTCTCTTCTTTTGATTTCATCTAAAACATAGAGTAAAGTTCGTTCACAAGATATTAAATAAAATGAATGGCTTGTTATGAATACTATAAAAGCTTTTAATGATTTTTATAAGGTTAAAGAAGTGATTCCAAATTGTAAAATATAGATATGGCTTCTAAAAAATTTCTTTCTACAATTGTGCGGAAAAGTAAAGAAAATAGAGGAAATATAGCCTTATGCTCTATTCTTTTTATTATTCCTTTATTTGTATTTCCTGGTTATCCAAAAAATGAATGGCAGTACGAGCTATATCAATACATCACACAAACTATGCATGTGACTATTGGTACAAAAGGCCCACTACCGTTTTTTACGATTCTTTATAGCATTTATATAACCATAGTCATGTTCTTTTTAGGCTGTGCAGTATGCTATTTTTTTATTAAAGAACACGGGATTAATAAAGCTTATCAAGAAGAAATTTATAAATTCTTTTTTAAAGCCGAGTTTGAATCTTCAAAAAAATACCCTTGGTTAGAAAAGCCTTTAGTTAAAAAGACATTGGTCTCAATTACATTTGCTATATGTTTGATTATGGGAGTTTTTCACTTTATTGATGATGATATTTCTCAGCACAGACCTAGACGTAAAGGTGGACTTATAGCATTTAGTTATAATTACAGAGTGGGGGTGATGTTCTGGGAAATAGCAGTCAGCTTATTTAGTATTTTCCCGATTTTTTATTTTGGCTTGTTATTCTTATATATCATTAATTATTTTTTCCGCGGGTTAGGTACGGGTAAGGTGGTTATTCCTTCAGAAGTGCCAAGCAAAAAACGAAAGAGAACTAGAAAGGTCTGATATTTTTCTTTTGAACTGGTTAAACGCATTTCACTCAATCTATCAACAAATGTGACAGAATCTAACTTTTTATATCGTGTAAATACCGCTATCTTAATTGGACTTGAGCACATCCTTTTGAAGTGTTCGTCTTTTCGTTAGATTTTTAGGTATTTAAAAAATGAATAAAATGCACGTAACTTTAGCGGTCATTATTGGTTTAATTGTTGGTGGGGTAATAGGCGCTCTTGGTTACTCTAAAACTGCTGCACGTTATGACGCAATGACGACAGCATGTGTCATGGTAAACCAAGCAGTTGAACATGGCATCTTGAAACCAGAACAAGTGAAAGAGCTTGGTGAGCTAACAGGACAAAGCCTTAAAAAAGATTATGAGTCAGTTGCCTCTAAATTTAAATTTTCTGAAAAGCAATTAGGTAATGCATCTGAAGGTTCTAATTGTAGTCAGTTTATTGTTGGGGTAAATGCCGCACAATAACCATTTAGAAGCCCACAATAAGTGGGCTTTTTTATAATGTTTAGTTAGGGCAGCTACAATATTAACTGAACATATCATGTATAGACTGCTATAATAATGATCAATTCAAAATCTGAAATATAAGCTTGCCTAAAGGCAGGCTTTTTGTATGTGTAAACAAGTCTGCTAGGAAATATGAAACGCTATTTAAAACAAACTGAATCGGCTACGACTAATTGGACAACAGAGCAAGACTGCTTTTTGATCGAAAATAATTCTCTCTCAATTTGCGAGCTCATCGAGCATTTACCTTTTTCTGAAGAAGAAATACGAGTGCGTCGAGCTGTTCTGGGTTTAGTGAGACGAGATAAGCAAATGAAAGCATATTAATTTTACCAAATGGTAAAAATAATATGAAAATAAATGTTTCAAACTTTCTCTATTCAACCATGCATTTTTGCGGATGAGTTATCAAAACCATAATTTTTTTCGGTATTTTATTGGTGCGCTTTACATAAAGCACTAACTACTTACAAACAAGTCTAATAAGGTTACCTTTAATTACATGAGTTTAAGCATAATCAAATACATAAGACATTCATAGATCAGAACTTTATAACAATAGGACGGAGAGAGGTTAATGCCAAAGTATCTAGCTGTAGCCGAAAAGGTTTATAAAAATATAAAAAAAGATGGCTTATTCACTGATGACATTACTCAGAACCTTAACTGTTTAATTAGTCAGATCCGAAAAGCCATCAAGGGAACTGAGTTTAAGCTCAAGTTCAACTATATAGACTTTGAAGAAAATTTAACGAAACCGTTAAGTGAATGCAAAGTTAAAATTGATTTGAGTGTCATGCCAAAGTTTACAAACGAAGGTGAATATCTTCTTTGGTTAGCTGGTCTTATTGAGCGAATCACAGAAGGGGGAAAGCCTAAATTGCCACCAATTTCGCACTTTTTACCACCAGGTTTTAAGATGTCGAAAGATTCGTTTCCTGTAACTGTTGCTCCTCCAAAAGAAGAGCATGCAGACATGATTATCAATTATTTTAAATCTGAGGATTTTATGAAAACCAATAAAACTCCTTCATAAAAGAATATAGAAGCGAACGTCCACCTTGCTTCTATATACTGCTGGTTTAAACTCAGCGACCGCCTTCTGGGGCGGTTTTTTTTGACTAAATATAATTGAAACTCAATTTTTTCTTATGTTTAAACTCAGATCATAGACAAGATTAATTGTATGTAAATATGCATGATTTTTATGTTTTATAATAAATAACAATTATTTAAGTTTATATTGCAATAAAGGAAAAGATACATTTTTCACATAACCAATGTGCCAAGTAACGCAATTAAACATTTAGCTGTTCATAATCTTTAAAAAAAAGAGAAAGTGAACGATATGAATGAAAATGCAGAGCTTATAAAATACATTGACGTTGCTGAAAACGTCTATGAACGTGTCTATGAAAATAATCAAGTTTCCAATAATTTGATTGTTAACCTCAACCGCATCATGGCGGAAATCAAAAAACAGGCCCAAGAAAAAGATCTGAGGTTAAAATATAAGTCGATTGACTTTGAATATTGCTTGAGTTTGCCTTTGGCAGATAGAGATATAAAAATTGACCTTAGTTTGATGCCTCACTTTGAACATCGTGATGAATGCATTTTATGGCTAACCAACTTTATTGGAAAAATTAGTGTGCCTAAAAAGATGACGAGACAAAAACTAAGTTTTCATTAAAGTTTTTAGATTTAAAGCGATATATGAGTCATTACTAAAAAACTAATCGTATCTATGCTTAAATAGTTATGCTTTATTCCAGATCGATATTTTATAATTAGAAAATGACAGAGCGCTTTAAAATGAAAACGTTTGCATTAACCTTTGCTGTTTTAGCTTCGTTATCCACCTATGGTCTAGCCAACGACTCTACGGGTTACGTGGGTACGGGTGGGATTCAATATCTCAAAAACTCGCAGATTGCCATGCAAAGCGAAGATCTATTCATCAGTAAAAAACTGATTAAGGTCGACTATCTTTATAAAAACTTAAGTAATAAAGACGTGACGGAAACCATCTTATTTCCGTTACCGCGCATTGATAATTTTTTTGAGTCTGATTTTGCTCACACCGAAGAACTTTTAAAAAGTTTTAAAATTGTGGTGGATGATAAAAATATAAAGCCAGAGATGCATGTCAGAACCTTTATTCAAAAAGATGAAAAATCTCCCCTGATTGATGCTACGGATGAGTTTAAACAGTGCGGTTTTAGTGAAAAAGAGATGCTAAATCCGTGGACTCGTACTAACTATGATTATGAATATTATGTAGATAAGCTAAAACAATGTAAAAAGCCGCAAATACAGAAAATTTTAGCCAAATTTAAAAAAGATGATGTGATTCCGTGGTCATCTCAAGTGATCTATAGTTGGAAGCAGACTTTTAAAGCCAATGGTTTGACTAAGATTCATCATGAATACAAACCTTTGGTCGGTGGCTCTGTAGCTCTCTATCCAGATGAATATAACCAGCAATTTTGTATGGATAAAAAATTTAAGCAGGGCTTAAAAAAAGCCAGTGCAGAAAATTCGCCGTTTAGTGCTTTGGGTTATATTTTGACGACGGGCGCAAATTGGGCAAAACCAATTGAAAACTTTAAGTTAACCATTGAGCGCGATAAAGACGAACTGGTTTCATTTTGTTGGGATGGGCCAGTTAAAAAAATTAGTCCAACTCAATTTCAAATGACCAAGACTAAGTTTGTACCCAAAAAAGACCTAGATATTATTTTTGTGAGAGTTCGATAACTTCATACAGGCTTCTGGTTTGAGCAAATTGCCTCAATATTGATTGTGTGTCATGAACCAGACATGGCACACAATAAGAAAAAGATGCTCTATGTTGCTGTCAGTAGGATTCTGAGCGTAATGATTAATTAGGGCAGCTTCTTTTTAATCCAATAATCTAAACTGAAATAACGGCCGCCTCCAAGAACAAGCAGTGCGAGAAGCATGACTAAATACGTAACGGCAAACTCAATTCCATTATTTAAAATTACAAACGAACCACTAGACGTGAGCCAGTCATAATTGCCGTAGGTTTGTAATATTTCACGAGCTTTCTCTAACTTTTCAGCCGAGGCCAAGACCTGCATGTTTGCAAAGGGTGCATTTGGATCAGCAATCGCTTGCCATCCATTTGGTAGATGGACTGTGAATATAGCAACTAACATCGTAATAATCAGTGGGATGCTAATTAAGCGAGTAAACAGACCAAATGTTAATAGTATTGCCCCCGCGAGTTCAGTTGTTGTTGCAAGCAGGGCCATTAGATATGGAAAGGGAAGTCCTAAACCTCCATCTGAGTTGCCAAACCATTCTACAATATCATTGAAGTGCATTAATTTATTTGTGCCGGCCATCCAAAATATAGGAACTAAATATAATCGAAGAGCCAGAGCTGCGATGCCGTCCGCATGTTGTAGAGTTTTACCCAGTTTTTGATAATATTGAGATAAGCCATAAATAAAATTCTTCATGATAATTTCACATCCGATGCGATTAAATATTAATTAGTCGGATAAAGACTGTATTTCTTACATAAAAAAATTTTTTATTTACGGTGTAATAAAAAAGGATTTGGTCCGTCTAACTATACGTACAAATGTACAAACCGAGAATTTATCTTTAAAGGAATACTAAAATGAACAAACTCAACTCAATGACTTCAGTGGCGGCATTATTAGCACTTTCAGTTGCTGGCGCTACACAAGTGGCGGTAGCAGCAACCCATACAACAACCGAAGCACATGCAACCAAAGCAGCAGATGGAAAATGCGGTGAAGCAAAATGCGGTGCTAGCAAAATGAAAAACCACGAAAAGTCTGCCGAAGCAAAATGTGGTGCAGATAAAAAAGCAGCTGATGGTAAATGTGGAGCAACCAAAAAAGCAGCGGACGGCAAGTGCGGTGCAGATAAAAAAGTCGCTGACGGTAAGTGCGGCGCTAAGTAAACAATCTGATCATGGATGATGTCGACCTTCTGGTAAGTGTCGGCATCCATTCCAAAAGGAGAAATCACCATGATGGATTTGTCAGGCGTAGGACTGGGTTTAAGGCGTGATTTTATAGATTCGTTTTTAGATGCAAAAACATGTCCCGATTTTATCGAAGTTGCTCCTGAAAACTGGCTAGGTTTTGGTGGTCGACATGCGAAATTACTCGCACAGTGTGTTGAAAAAGCCCCATTAATTTGTCACGGCTTGTCATTGTCTATTGGCGGTCCTCATCCACTCAATCTTGAATTTATCGAAAAAATAAAAAGCTTTTTAGAACAATATGATGTCTCGATTTATTCTGAACATTTAAGTTATACAAATGATGGCGGCTATTTATATGATTTGTTGCCAATCCCCATGACTGAAGCGGCTGTTCAATATGTCGCTGAACGTATTTTACGTGTTCAAGATATTTTAGGAAGACGATTAGTCATAGAGAATGTTTCTACTTATTTAATGCCCAATGCTGAAATGAGTGAAGCGGAATTTATCCGTGAAGTCCTTCAATATGCAGACTGTGATTTGCTTTTGGATGTAAATAATGTCTATGTCAACAGTATTAACCATGGCAGTGATGCATTTGGATTTATTCGGGACATGCCAAAAGAAAGAATCCGTTATTTACATATTGCTGGACATGAACAAGTTCAGAAAAATTTATTAATTGATACGCATGGCTCAGAAGTTTGTGATCGCGTATGGGAACTATTGAGATATACCTATCAAGTGTGTGGTGTGAAAGCAACTTTACTTGAACGCGACTTTAATATTCCATCATGGCAAGAGCTAGAAGAGGAGCTAGCCAAAATTAAAATAATTCAACAACAGGAGAGTGGCTATGAAGGAAAATCAAATATCCTTTCAGACCATGCAACAACAGTTTTGTGACTGGATTAGAGATCCTGATTTGGAATTACCTCAAGCTCTTCCTGCCGAACGAATGAATATTTATCGAGACTTACTTTTTAATAATGTCTGTTCATTTATTGATTTAGTTTATCCCGTGGCTCGTGCGATGTTGCCAGAGTTAAAGTGGCAACAATTACTCTCGGAGTTTTTTCAAAAGGCCCAGTGCCGCTCGCCTTTGTATAATGATATTTCTCTTGAGTTTAGAGAATATTTGACAGATCAGCAGCACCCGATATTGCAAGAATATCCTTGGTTAGCTGAGTTGTTGCAGTTTGAATGGCTTGAGTTGTATTTAGACACTGTTGAAATTGAAAAAATAGTTTTGCAGGAAAACTGTGATTGGCAGTTAACCACGAAGGTATGGGTATTGGTTTATCAATATCCCGTTTATACGTGGACAACTTTAATGACTTCAGAACAGGCCGAGCCTATGCCTGGAGCAATTATGGTCTGGCGAGATGAACAAGACAAAGTATGTATTGAACAGCTTTCGCCTTTGTTTGCTATGGTGATTGAACAGTTGACTCAAAATGTAAAGTTAACTGACCAAGATATTCATACACTGATTCAATCTGTACACACTGATTTGTCTGAACATGATATTTATCTGCAAATTCAAGAACTAAAAGCACTGTTAACTCGAGTGCGATTGATTCAAGTTCCCCATGATTTTAAAGAGGTATAAGGATGACTTCAGCCGTGGCATCATATCATGAAGAAATAGGGGATCAGCTGCATAATCCAGCCTTTTTACAAGACTTAAGACAGCAAATGATAAAATTTGCTTTTTTACAGCTTTCTTCGCTTCCTCAAGCTGAAGATGTGGTGCAAGAGGCATTAACGAGTGCTTTCCAGCATTTAGATTCATTTAAAGGGCGGGCTGCATTCAAAACATGGGTGTTCGCGATTTTAAAAAATAAAATTATTGATGTGATTCGGCAAAAATCGCGTTTGGTCTCAATGACAGAATTATTTAAAGATGAGGAAAGTGAACTGAGTATTGATGCACTGTTTGATGCTTCTGGACATTGGCATAAATATGAAGCGCCTCAAGCATGGCAAAGCCCTGAAGAAATGATGGAGCAGGCCGATTTTTGGATAATTTTTGAAGCTTGTTTAAATCATTTACCCGCCAAATATGCTCAAGTTTTTATGATGAGAGAGGTGATAGAGCTGAGTTCTAATGAGATTTGTAGCAAGTTGGAATTGTCTATCTCAAACTTTAATGTGTTGATGTATCGGAGTCGTACCAGACTACGTGAATGTTTAGAAAATAAATGGTTATTGAAGGAGGATTGTTCATGCTGACATGTCGACAAGCCACTCAACTGTTGTCTGAAAAGCAAGATAGACCATTGTTATTACGTGAGCAAAGTGGTTTACAACTGCATTTATTGGCGTGCCGCTCATGCCGCCGTTATTCAAAACAGATCAAAACAATTAGTCAGCTTTCTAAAGCATTTAAAAATTTGGATGGCTAATTTTATTTAAAAATTTATTTATTGCTAGCCTAATCACGCTAACAACTCCCATACTATAAAAGTAAAGGAGTTTTTTAAGACAGGATGAAACGTGAATTTAAAGAATCTTGAAGCATTTTATTGGGTTGTGACTTTAAAGAGCTTCAATAAGGCCGCGACTAAATTACAAACCACCCAGCCTGCGGTCTCTCAAAAAATCACATCTCTTGAAAATGAATTAGGCTTTAAAGTTTTAGATCGAAGTTATCGGCAGCTTAAACCAACACACAAAGGCTTAACCTTATTTAAGTACGCCGAAAAATTTATGCGACTAGAGACCGATCTGGTGGCTGAACTGACTGAAAATCAACACCTGACTGGCACCATTCGTTTAGGCGTTTCCGAAACTATTGTTTATACATGGTTGGTTGAATATATCGAAAAGGTTCAGCAAGAGTTCCCAAAAATTTCAGTAGAAATTGTGGTAGACCTTACGCCTAACTTACAAGAAGGTGTTCGGACAGGTGACTTAGACATGGCTTTTTTACTTGGGCCCACTTTAGCTTTTGAGTGTATTGAACAAGCCTTGTGTGACTTTGAACTAAGTTTCTTGGCTTCACCGTCGTTTAAAGGTGGAGTTGCTCAAATGTCTTTTAAAACTTTAATGTCACATACCATTTTAACTTATCCAAAAATTACCTATCCCTATAAAGAATTGAAAGCACGAATGAAAGAGCAAGGGATTGATGAACCACTTTCAATTACCAGTTATTCATTGGCAACGCTGTTGCGTTTAGCCGAGCAGGGCTTAGGTATTGCTGTGGTGCCGACCTTAACAGCACTAAAAGAAATTACTGATGGGCGACTAGAAATATTAAATACGCCTATTCAGTTAAAGACGTTTCATTTCACCTCGATCTACATTCAAGGAAACGATGTTGCCTTAAAAGAGAAATTAACCGAAGTTGCGGTTAAGGTCTCTGAATGCGCTATGAAAAGACTCAATGAGCAAATTAAAAAATAAGCTGTTTTTGAGTGTCTTTTATCCCTATTGTTTCTCATTTAAAAAAAGCTGTTTTGTATGTGAAACCATAAAAGCAGCTTATTAACTTCAATAAGTAAAGCTTATCCTGATTTTTCAATAATTGATAGATTATTAAAAATCAATCACTTGAAATTTTTATTTTATGTAAAAAGTCTTATTGTCCGTAGTGATTAGCTATGTTTTTATTTTAGACACAAGATTTAATCACCGATTGTGTTAATTGGGGAACAGGGAATCTTTGTCATTTTAAAGGATTAAAGAATATCGTTTGGGACGAAAAATGGTGTTCTTGGTTCAACTTGAAAATAGCGTTGTTAAGCTCAAATGGATGAGGAACGCATTAATATGTCTTTACTGAAATCTTCTTTTTTATCAGATCGCCAATGGGCCATTGTGGCCTCGATCTTTATGATGGCGACCTCTGCAATGGGGCCCGGATTTTTAACCCAAACTGCTGTATTTACAGTCAAGTTAGGCGCGGCATTTGGCTTTGCCATTTTAGTTTCCATTCTGATTGATTATGTGGTTCAACAAAACATTTGGCGTGTGGTGACACTTACTCAAATGCGTGCATCTGATATTGCCAATAAAGCATTGCCGGGTAGTGGTTATTTACTGGCATTTCTGGTGATTTTGGGCGGGTTTTTCTTTAGTGTCGGTAACATTGCCGGTGCAGCTTTAGGTTTAAATGCGCTTTTTGGCCTCGACACAAAGTGGGGTGGTATTTTAAGTGGTGCATTAGCCATTTTGATTTTTGCCTCTAGAAAAGCAACGCTTGCAATGGATAAAAGCATGATCGTATTGGGATTACTTAAAATCCTCCTGATTATTATCGTTGCTGTCATTGTGATGCCTCCAGTTGGGCAAGCTGTACATCAAACCTTTGCTCCAGATCAGATCGACTTTGCCATTATTACCACCATTGTTGGCGGTACGGTTGGTGGCTATATCTGTTATGCGGGTGCACACCGTTTACTCGATAAAGGCGCTGTTGGCCCTGAAAATATTGATGAAGTTGCTAAAGCTGCGACCAAGGGCATTGTTGTGGTCGGCATCATGCGCTATGTGTTGTTCTTGGCTTTTTTAGGTGTGGTGGTGAGCGGTGCAACCATTGATTTAGCCAGCCATGACGCCAATCCGGCAGCTCAAGCATTCCAATATGCAGCGGGTACATTTGGTTTTAAATTATTTGGTTTAATTTTCTGGGCAGCAGGGATTAGTAGCACCATTGGCGCAGCATATACTTCAGTGTCATTCTTTACTGCGTTTAAAAAGAACTTAACACCAAAACAAACCAACTATACGACCATTACCTTTATCGCATTGGCTTTATTGCTCTATGTGTTATTGGGTGCAACTCCGGCAGGCCTACTCATTTTCGTAGGTGGTTTTAACGGATTGGTGTTGCCAATTGGCCTTACAATTTTTGTGTATGTTGCCGCGTGCCGTAAAGATTTGATGGGTAATTATAACTATCCAAAATGGTTGCTTATTTTGGGTGGATTAACATGTCTGTTAACGTGGTGGATGGGCTACATGTCATTTACGACTGTATTTAACTATTTGACCAAGCTTTAAGCCAGACTGCGTGAAGTGATAAAGGAATAATGCCATGTTTGTAGATTTAAATAGTGATTTGGGTGAGAGCTTTGGCTCATGGAAAATGGGTAATGATGACCAGATTTTACCTGTCGTGACCAGTGCCAATATTGCTTGTGGCTTTCATGCTGGCGACCCACTCGGCATTTTAAAAACGGTTCGTAAAGCCGTTGAGCTTGGTGTGACTATTGGGGCCCATGTGTCTTATCCAGACCTTGTGGGCTTTGGCCGCCGTAATATGGATTTGTCACGTGACGAATTGATTGCCGATGTGCTTTACCAAATTTCTGCACTCGATGGTTTGGCTAAAGTGGCAGGCTCAAAAGTGCAATACGTTAAACCACATGGCGCGCTCTACAACACCATTGCCCATGACCAATCTCAAGCAGCAGCCGTGATTGATGCCATTAAAATGTATAACCCTGAACTGGTTTTAGTGGCTTTGGCTGGGTCGAACTTAGTCGAGCAGGCACGTGCGGCTGGCTTAAAAGTGGTATCTGAGGCATTTGCAGACCGTGCTTATAACAGCGATGGCTCATTGGTGTCTCGCCGTCTAGAAGGTGCGGTTTTACACGACTCGGCATTTGTTGCGAGCCGTGTGGTGTCTATGCTTAAAAATGGTGGAGTTGAGTCAATTGACGGCGTATTTACTCCAATTCAAGCCGACACCATTTGCTTACATGGTGATACCGACGGTGCACTAGAGATGTCGGCTGCCATTAAAGTCGAGCTTGTAAAAAACAATATTGAAATTCGCCCGTTTGTAAATAAAGCATAAGGATGAGCACCATGTATAAGGATATTAAAGTCGACCCAGCTCAGCTTGAAGCTGCGTTAGATGCGCGTTTAAAAATCCGTGCAGGTTTTGATAAACCGACAGCAGGCATGGCCGCAGGTATGACGCAGGTCAACATGATTTCGGTGCCAAAAGAGTGGGCATATGACTTTTTGCTCTATGCACACCGTAATCCGCAAAGCTGCCCTGTGCTTGATGTGCTCGAAGAAGGCATCTATGCAACTAAGCTTGCAGCAGACTCAGATATCCGCACTGACTTCCCACGTTATCGCATTTGGAAAGATGGCGAAATGGTCGATGAAGTGACCGATGCAAGAGAGATTTATAACGCTCATCCTAATTTGGTGACATTCTTAATTGGCTGTAGTTTTTCGTTTGAAACAGCTTTGCAAGAAGCGGGCATTGAAGTTCGTCATATTCATGACGACACCAATGTGCCGATGTATTTGAGCAATATCAAGTGTGAACCAGCAGGGCGTATTTCAGGAAACATGGTAGTTTCCATGCGACCAATTCCATCGCATCAAATTAGCGAAGCGGTAAAAATTACAGCACGTATGCCAAGCGTGCATGGTGCACCTGTACATATTGGGCACCCTGAAAGCTTAGGAATTTTGGATGTAAATAAGCCAGACTTTGGCGATGCTTCTCGTATTGAAGCGGGTGAAATTCCAGTGTTTTGGGCCTGTGGCGTAACACCGCAAGCTGCCGTCATGAACTCGAAAATTCCTTTTGCGATTAGTCATGCACCGGGTCACATGTTTATTACCGACATTCCTGACCATGCTTGGATTGGCTAACTGGACTAAAGAAGAATTAAAAAGGATAAGCAAATGCGTTTTTTATCGGTAAACGCCGACTGTTTCCTGATTGAGCTTGCGAGCTTAGAGGAAACTTTGGCGTTGTACAATAAATTGCAAAATACGCAATTGAATGGAATTAAAGACTTAGTCCCCGCTGCAAAAACAATTTTGGTTTTCTTTAATGAGATCGAAACCAATTTTAAAACGCTGGTTGCTTCAATTCAGAGTCTCAAAATTGATTCTGGATTTGAGCGTAGCGGCCAAGAAGTGATTGTGCCGATTTGCTATAACGGCGAAGACCTTGCTCAAGTTGCAGAGCTACAAGGGCTGACTGTTGCAGATGTGATTAGAAAACATCACCAAAGTGTGTGGAATGTGGCTTTTATTGGTTTTGCGCCGGGCTTTGCGTATATGAGCAGTCCCGATAAGCCTTTTACCGATATTCCGCGCTTAACGGTTCCGCGTAAAAAAATACCGTCAGGTTCTTTGGGATTGGCTGGAAAATACTCTGGTATTTATCCAAAAGACAGTCCGGGTGGTTGGCAGCTGATTGGTACTACATCAGAAAAAATGTGGGATTTAGAGCGTAAAAATCCTGCGTTACTGTTACCGGGCATGACCGTACATTTTGAAGATGTGACGCATAACCAAACGACAGTGACTGTACCGCAGCAAATCACGCGTACGGTTGAGCCGAAACAATCGGTGCCACTGTTTAAGATCACTGTACCAAGTTTACAAATGCTTATTCAAGATGAAGGGCGATTAAACCAGACCAATATTGGGGTTGGCGTGGCTGGTGCAATGGACTTATCTGCCATGCACAGTGCTAACCGTATTGTCGGTAATCCAACCGATACACCAGTTATTGAAGTTTTAAATGGCGGCCTAAAAGCCAAAATGCAGCATGCGGGCGTTATTGCAGTGGCTGGGGCTATCTCAAACATTCGGGTGAAATTTGCCGGTGGTCAAACCGCAGACTTTGCAAGCTATCAACCGATTGATTTGGATGAAGGCGATGAATTTCAAATTCAGCCACCAACAGCAGGCTTAAGAAATTATTTGGCTGTTCGCGGTGGAATAGACGTTGAGCCAGTACTCAATAGTGCTTCGTTTGATAGCTTGGCAGTGTTAGGTCCAGAGCCTTTAAAACTTGGAGATATCATTTATCAAGGGCAAGTAAAGACAGCCAATATTAGCGTAAATGAAGTTGGTAAAAACGATTTGCCACAAGCTGGCGAAGTAGTTGAGCTAGATATTGTGATGGGCCCACGTACCGATTGGTTCGAACAAGACAGTATTGAACTGCTATGTCAGCAAGAATGGCTCGTGACCAATGAAAGCAACCGAGTCGGGCTAAGACTTTCAGGTGCACAGCCTTTAACTCGCAAAATTACCCATGAACTGGAAAGTGAAGGTACATGTATTGGTGCTTTGCAGATTCCACCGAGTGGTCAGCCTGTTTTATTTATGAATGATCACCCTTTAACGGGCGGATATCCGGTCATTGCCTCTGTTGCTAAACACCATTGGGATTTGGTGGCACAGATTCCGGCAGGTTGCCGCATCAAATTTAAAAAAATTGCCGAATTTACAGATTTTGAGAATGAAAGATGAATACAGAAAAATTATTGATTGCTAACCGTGGTGAAATTGCCGTTCGTATTATTCATGCTTGCCGTGATATGGGAATTTCATCAGTCGCGTTATATGCAGATGACGATATTGGCAGCATGCATGTCGAACTTGCAGATGAAGCATGGGGTTTGGCGGGTACGACTGCTAGCGAGACTTACCTAAATATTCCAGCCATTATCGAAGTTGCAAAGAAATCGAAAGCAACCATGGTCCATCCGGGTTACGGCTTTTTATCTGAACGTGCTGAGTTTGCTCAAGCCGTGATTGATGCAGGCTTAAAATGGGTCGGGCCATCACCAAGTGCCATTGAAAAACTAGGCGATAAAATTGAAGCACGTAAAATTGCTGCTTCAGTCGGTGCGCCTTTGGTTCAGGGTACGCAAGATCCACTCAATAATGCAGATGAAGCTTTAGAGTTTGCCAAACAATATGGTTTACCAATTGCCATTAAAGCTGCATTTGGTGGTGGTGGGCGTGGCTTAAAAGTCGCGTGGAAACTCGAAGAAGTGAAAGAGCTTTATGAGTCGGCAGTACGTGAAGCAAAAGCTGCCTTTGGCCGTGGTGAATGTTTTGTCGAGCAATATTTAGATAAACCGCGCCATGTAGAAGCGCAAGTGATTGCTGATCAGCATGGCAATATTGTGGTGCTTGGCACACGTGATTGTTCATTGCAACGCCGTAACCAAAAGTTAGTCGAAGAAGCGCCAGCACCATTCATTAGCGATGAGATTTATCAGCAAATTTTAACCTCGGCAAAAAATATTTGTCAGGCCGCAAACTATGTGGGTGCGGGAACAGTTGAATATTTACTGAGTCGTGACGGTAAGCTTTCATTCTTAGAAGTAAACACTCGTTTGCAAGTTGAGCATCCAGTGACCGAAGAAACGTCGAAAGTCGATTTGGTGGTGGAACAAATTCGTGTTGCACAAGGTGAAGCGCTTTCTATTAAAGAAACACCAAAAGCACAAGGCCATGCCATTGAGTTCCGTATTAATGCCGAAGACCCAGCACGTGGTTTTATTCCAGCCTTTGGTGTATTGAGTTTATTTGAAGCGCCGTTTGGTAACGGTGTACGAGTAGACACAGGTGTTCGCACTGGGTCATTAGTGTCTAGCCATTTTGACTCACTCATGGCAAAGCTAATTGTGACTGGTCCAACCCGCGAAGTTGCAATTGCTCGCGCTAAACGTGCTTTAAAACAATTTAAAATTGAAGGCGTAGCTTCGGTTTTAGATTTTCACCGCGCGGTACTTAATGAACCTGACTTTACAGATGAATTTAATGTACACACGCGCTGGATTGAAAATGACTTTAAACAAGAATTAAAGCCAACTAAACGTGGCATTCCAAACCATCAACAATCGATGTTACTGAGCTACATTGAAATTGATGGTAAGTTACACCGTTTAGGTTTACCTGCGGGGATGTTTGCACAAGGTCCAGCAACCGCAGCTCCAGCCCAAACAACCGAGCCAGAAGTGAGTGCCGAGCATTTACTTGCCCCAATTAATGGTGTGATTAGCACTTGGAAAGTCGAAAATGGTGAGCAAGTCACCGAAGGCCAAGTGGTTGCGATTATGGAGGCCATGAAAATGGAAGTGCAGGTACTGGCACACCGCAGTGGTGTTATTCAGATTGGCGCAGAGAAGGGCGCGACCTGCCATGCAGAAACAGTGATTGCGAGTATTAATTAAGTTTTGAATAAATGATTTGGCTCACTTAAGCATCAGTTTAATTGGGTCAAATCGAATGCTTATTTATTCACTCAGTCAGCTATTTTCACAGTACTCGTTAACCATTTTCAGCTTGAAAATCAGTACTAATTGTGAGATATTCCTCACAGTTTAGTGATATGAAAATTAATCACTGTATTGAAAGCTCGCTTATGCGGGCTTTAATTTTTAGCCCAGTTTAAGCATTTCTCACTTAATGAGCTGGCAGCATAAAAATAATTTGAGAATTTGGCACTCACTCAAAGGCGAATTGAAGAAAGCGAATGAAAATTCTACCTTCATCTGAATATGATCAAATTCTAAAATACAGTGTCTATTGGCTCGTCATCTCAATTGTGATTGGAGTCATAGCAGGGCTAGCTTCGACCTTAATTTTTGTCGCTTTTGATATTTCAAACAAAGTTCGAAGTCTGCATCACTGGCTCATCTACTTTTTACCTTTTGTGGGTTTTGGTATTGGCTATCTCATTAAAAAATATGGATCACCGATTGAACGCGGAACCCATTTACTGATTGATGAAATTCACCAGCCTAAGTCGTTTATTCCAAAACGAATGAGCCCCATCATTTTTATTACTTCAATTTTAACGCAGTTATTCGGTGGTTCGGCGGGGCGTGAGGCGCCAGCGGTTCAGCTTTCGGGTGCCTTAATTGACCACTTGAGTCATATATTAAAAGTCTCGGAAGATAACCGAAAAATCTGTTTAATCGCCAGTATTGGTGCAGGCTTTGCAGGGGTATTTGGCTTGCCTCTAGCGGGTGCAATCTATGGTTTAGAAATTACTGCTTTGGGTAATTTAAGATATTCAGCTATTTTTCCATGCTTTGTGTCGGCTCTGATTGCATCGGCGATCCCTGAGCTATTTGATATTGTTCACCCGCATATTTTTTATGTGATTAGTGAGTTTCCAGCCATTCATTTTGGCACGCTCATGAACTTAATTGTGGCAGGTCTGATCTTCGGTCTAGTCGCACGTTTCTTTATTGCTGCCATTCATTTTGCGAGTGACGTCTTTTATAAATATGTGCGTTATTTACCATTAAGAACGATGGCGGGTGGTATTGTCATTATGCTACTTACGCTGTTCACTGCGCATCAGCAATACAACGGTTTGGGTACAGATAAAATCATTTCATCTTTTTATGTACCGATTGAGTTTTACGACTTTTTTAACAAGACTATTTTTACAGCCATCACTTTAGGGTCGGGTTTTAAAGGTGGTGAAATTACACCGTTGTTCTATGTGGGTGCGACATTAGGTAATGCTTTAGGCGCAGTTTTAAACCTACCCATTTCATTACTTGCAGGCTTAGGCTTGGTGAGTCTGTTTTCTGGAGCAAGTAAGGCACCGTTGACCTCTATTATTTTAGCTGTTGAGCTATTTGGAATGAATGTTGCGACTTATGCCATCATTACGTGTTTATTGGCAGCGTTATTTTCTGGAAATTGTGGATTGTATCGCCGTAAAAAGTTGATGGATTGATTAAGCATTTCTAAGGAGTTGAGTGGTTTTAGAGTGCTTAACTCCTATTAAATATTCTTTTTTTTTAATAATAAAAATTGGCCTAGTAAATGAAAATAATTCTAAAAATATGAAAAGAATTGAATTTATAGCTTTATAAAAGAAGATAGAAATTAATTTTAATGAACAACTATTGTTTCCTAAATATTTAAACTATAGGTATACATTAATAAAAATTAAAAATATTTAAAAAATTTCCAAAATGTTTCAATTATGAATTTTTTATGACATTTATTGTTGATTGTGAATGATTCATGTAGTTTTTGTTTGATTTTTTATCCATTTGGTAAATTAAAAATAACATTTTATGCAAAACAAAATTTTTTTTACTCACGCTTTTTTTCTTTTGTATGGGGTAGCTACACATGCTTATGCTATCGATGATATTTCTTTACCAGATCGTATACGTCAGGAACAACGTTTAAAAGAGCTTAATCAACAATTAGAAGAGCAAATCACTCAGCTTGCACCTAAACCTGTCACTACCCAATTGCAGGATTTTAAAACTATAGTCGTTTCGGAAGAGCCATGCGTTAAGGTCAAGAATATTGATTTTGATAGAAAGACGTTACAGGACCCTGAACACTATAAATTTCACTTTATGCTTCGGGCAATCTGGAATCATCCGCAGAAGATTATTGGCAAGTGTATCGGTACGCAAAGCTTACGTAACCTCGTTAATTTCGCCCAAAATGAATTGATTAAAAAGGGTTTTATTACCAGTCAGGTTACTGTTGATCCTCAAGATATTCAGCAAGGTTCTTTACGGCTCGGTGTACAGATTGGGCGTTTACGTAAGATCATCGTAGAAGGTGAGCAACTCTCCTTATTACAACTTAAAGCAGCTTTACCATTTAAAGAAGGCGATGTCCTTAATCTACAACAACTTGATCAGGGTCTCGAAAACTTAAAACGAGCTTATACGGTAGATATACAAATTGTGCCGTCAAATGAGTCTGTTCAGGAAGCTAAAGGGTATAGTGATCTGATTATTAAGTTACAGCCACAATCGAAAATCAATTTAAATTTTGGTCTGGATAATTCAGGAAGTAAAGATACAGGTCGTTATATAGGTAGTCTTGGACTCAATATTAATAATCCATTCTATTTAAGTGATTATTTTTCTTTTAATTTTAGTCATTCATTAGATAACTTAAATCGAGACTTAAATAAAAACTACTTTGTAAGTTATCAGCTTCCGTTAGGAAATTATGATTTCAGTACTAGCTATAGCCGTTATCAATACGAGCAAAATGTATTGGGTGCAAATGGTGTACTACGTTATCACGGCTTAAGTCAGCAGGGTAATTTGAATGTATCTCGTGTACTTAGCCGAAGTGGACAGCATAAAACTAGCCTCTATGGCAAGCTCTACCATAAGCAAAATTCAAACTTTATTGATGATATTGAAATCGAAGTACAACGTAGAAAAACTTCAGGCTGGAATGCAGGGATACAACATCGCCAATATCTGGGTGATGCTGTATTAGATGCGGGTTTGGATTATCGGCATGGCACAGGCGCATTTGATGCGTTGTTAGCACCAGAAGAACAAATTAAGGACATTGATAAAAATCCATTACCATCAGAAGGGTATTCCCGTGCACCGATATGGAGTGCCGATTTACGTTTTCAAATGCCATTTCAGCTTTTAAATGTGCCAGCGCAATACCGTTTGAACTGGCGCGGACAATATGCTCCACGAGTTTTAGTACCTAATGACCGTTTTTATATCGGTGGTCGTTATAGCGTTCGAGGTTTTGATGGTGAACTGATGCTATCAGGCGATAACGGACAGTATTTACAACAGGAAATCAGCGTAAATACACAAATTCCTAATACTCAATTTTACATGGCTGTAGATCAGGGGTGGGTGAACGGTGAGAACAGTATTGCTGGGCAGCGTCATCTGATGGGAAGTGTCGTAGGACTACGAAGTTATCTCAACCATTTTTATATTGATGCCTTTACAGGGCGAGGCCTAATCACACCTAAAAGTATAAAAAAAGACTGGATTTTGGGATTTAGCCTAAATGCTTTTTATTAAGTTTCCTTAAGAAACAAAATTAATTTTAATTAGAGAAAACTGACTTATGAATAAAAATCTTTATCGAATTGTTTTTAACAAAGCCCGTAACATGTTTATGGCAGTTGCCGAGAATGTCAGAAGCCAGAGCAAGGCGGCAGGACAATCTACCTCCTCAGAAATAGTGAGCTCTGGGCAATCACTGGTGCAAGAAAAATCATTTCATCAACTGTGGCACGTTAAGGCATTGGCGGCAAGTATCAGCTTGTTGGTGCCATTTGCTCCGGTCTATGCTGCTATTGTTGCAGATAGCGCAGCGAATGCTGCGAATCGGGCTGTCATTGGTGCTGGTAAGAACTCAGCAGGCACAACAGTTCCGGTGGTCAATATCCAGACCCCTAAAAATGGTATATCCCATAATATTTACAAACAGTTTGATGTTCTGGCTGAAGGCGCTGTTTTAAATAACAGCCGAACAGGAGCTACCACGAAAACCGTAGGGGCCGTGGGGGCAAACCCATTTTTAGCAACAGGCGAAGCTCGAGTTATTTTAAATGAGGTAAATTCAACAGCTGCTTCACGCTTTGAGGGGAACTTAGAAGTTGCAGGGCAAATGGCAGATGTGATTATTGCCAACCCGTCTGGTATTAATATTAAAGGTGGTGGCTTTATTAATGCCAATAAGGCAATTTTTACTACGGGTAAGCCTCAGTTAAATGCCGATGGCAGTATCAAGCAGTTTACAGTTGACCAAGGAAAAATTACGGTCTCAGCGAATCCTAATTCTAAATTTGGCTTGGGGGGAAATAATAATGATGCAAATTATGTAGACCTCTATACCCGTGCATTAGAGCTTAGTGCTGAGCTACGCGCCAAAAATGATATTCAGGTCATTGCTGGAGCAAATAATGTCAGTGCAGATTTACAGGACGTTACTGCTAAAACAGGCACAGGAACCGCACCGACATTGGCAGTAGATGTTAAAGCGCTGGGTGGAATGTATGCCAATAATATTTATTTGATGGGTACAGAAAAGGGCCTAGGCGTTACTAATGCGGGGACACTTCAGGCAGTCAACAATCTGGTAATTACCAGTGCCGGGAAAATTGAGCATAGCGGTACTATCAGTTCGACCAGTAAAACCCAAGGTTTAGTGAGTCTACAAACAACAGGCACTGGTGCTGTTGCAGATATCAACTCATCAGGCAGTATTAATAGTAATAGCATGTTAAATATTGATTCAGGTAATAACCTGAATGTAAATGCTAAAGAAATTATTATTAATAATGGTAGCTTGGCTGCTTCTCCTTTAATCATTAGTAGCAAAGGGAATTTAAATTTAGCGGCAAATAGTCGAATTTTTAATGATGCACAGAGTGGAGATGTATATGTTGATGCAGCGAACATCGATCTGGCAACTAATGCAGGCATTACCAGTAATCGGGGTTCTGCTTATATCCAGTCGCAAAAAGATGTAGTTGCAGCTCAAGGTGCAAAATTAATAGCAGCACAAAATTTGAATGTATCCGGAAAAGGTAAGCTCTCACTGAACGAAAATCAGATACAGGCATCCTTGGGTTCAATAAACCTACAAGCAGATTCTTCAAATACAGATGGTTTAATTGATATTCGAGGTGGGACTATTTATGGGGGTAAAGATTTAAACTTATATAGTTCAGGAGATGTAAATTTACAAAATCTTGGATTTGCACTTGAAAATTCTGCAACACGAGTCAAGAACATTAATGCTCATAGTGGACGAAACTTGGTTTGGAACAATGCAACAAAAGTTCTACCCCAGATTACAGGGAAAGTTGCATTGGATGCCGAGAATAATTTAAGTATTTCAGCTCAAGGGGTCTCTAGTAAAGATAGTATCCAGTTACAAGCAGGTCAATTAACATTAAATACGAATTTCACCTCCCAAAAAGATATTAATCTGATCACAGAAACAACTGATTTATTTCTAAATAATGTATTAAATGCTCAAAATGATATCAACATTTCAGCTTTAACTGGTGGGATTACTGCCAATAGCCTCAAAGCCAATTCTAATGCTGGCAAAATTTCGATTCTTGCGAATAAAAATCTAGTTTTAAATTCACTGCAAGAAATAGAATCAGCTCCTTGGGCAGATCAAGATGGCGCAACAACTGATATGACCTTCATTAATGGTAATAAAGGGGTTACATTAGGGTCAATTGGGGATGGGAATGTACAATTAAAATCTACTCGTATTACTGCTGAACAGGGTGATATTCAACTAGTTGCTGGTAATGGTGTTTCTTTACAGGCGAATACCGATGTTACGATTAGTGGTGATAGTGGATATGACAATGTAAGAAAGAATGTTTTACAAGGACAATCCTTACAGATTCAGAATAAGAAAGCAGATATCGTTATTGATAGCACCAATTTAACAACTTCTGTTGGTGGTTTATCTATTAATGGCGAGGGTAAAACGACATTATCAAATAGCGAATTAAACTCTAAAGGGAATATTGAGCTTTCCGCCAAAGATCATTTGACTTTACAAAATATAGAAGCGAATGCTGATAAACACATGGCGCTTAATAGTCAAAAAAATATCTATTTGAATAGTGAACAGGGCCCTACAGTAACATCTACAATTTGGGAATCTTATAGTTTAGTTAATTTAAAAGCAGCTGGTTTATTATCATTAAAAAGTAAAGGCTCACAAGCTCTTAACTCTACTAGCATTAAAGGAGGAGCAATCAATATTGAAACTGATGGGTCATTTAATATAAATAAGGATGTTCAACTAAACTCAGCAAGGAATATATTTTCTAATCAAGAGTCTGATAAATTTTTAGCAAGTGATCCTCAATTACAGAAGATACAGGGAAATCTTTCAATTCAAACAAATAATACTCTTGTATTGGATCCAGAAAAAATTAAAATTCAAGGTGATAATAATATTGAGTTAATTTCAAAAAATGGAGATTTAACCTTACTTGGATATGGGGGGAGTAAAGGTAATGGTTCTGAGAGGAATTTTACTATTAGTGGTACAGGAGATATTCACGTAGAAGGAAAAAAAGTAGATATTCAAGGGGCTTTTATTTCTGGTCGAAATATAAATATTTTTACTAGTTCAGGTGATATTAATATTGATGGAATTAAGAATAATTTTAATAATTATGCTAGTAAAAAATATAGCTCTGAATTGTTTGAAAAAATTTTTAATTTGACAATGATCTTATCTAATACTGAAAGTTTAAAAAAATATAGTGCTTCAAGAATTAGTCAAATGCAAGAAGAATTAGCAGATCTAAAAGATGCCTCCACATTTTTAGAAAATGGGACAAATGGATTCGAACATGCAGAAACTGTACTTAGAACAAGTCTAGGTGATGGAATTATTAACCTTATTTCAAAAAAGGGAATAAAAATTACTGGAGCAACAATCCAGGCAGGATATGATGGAAAAGTAAATATTGAAGCTCAAGGGGGAAGCGATAAAATTTATAATTCTACGGTTTTAAACAAGAATAACCAGCCTATAAATATGAATGCTAGTATTATTATAGCTGGACATAATGACTTTTATGACAAGGGTAATGATACAGATTCTAATTATAAAGCAATTTCTTTTGTAAGCCCTACTACTATTGAAGGAGCTGATATAAATATAAAAACAGTAGGAAATAGTGCAGGTGATAATCTTGTACTTCAAGGAGTGGGTATTTCAGCTAAAAATCAAGTAAAGATAGAAGCGAAAAAGAATATTCTGTTTGATGTAGCACTCGAGCAAATTTTTGATCGGTCAACAAAGGTACAGAAGAAAAAATCTTGGGGTGGATTAAAGAAAAAGACAATAACAACTGTAATGGAAAACGAGTTAATAAGACCTGCTTCAGTTGATATTGATGCAAAAAATATTTATATAGAAAGTAAAGAAGTAAATCCACAAAATAGTATAGATATTTATGGAGGTAAGCTCACAGCGAATGGAGGGATGATTTCAGTTCGTTCAGGTGGTAATTTGAATTTTTATACAGCTCCTGAATCTTCAAAAACAACAATTGATGTGAATAGTAAATCATCAATAATGGGGATTAAATATAATAGTTCAAAGACAAATTCGACTCATAATGTAGTAACACAAATACCGACGAAATTAGTTGCTGATTATATCGGTACAAAATCAGGCTTTGATACACGATTAGTAGGGACTGATTTTGAATATTTAAAAGGCGCAACAATTGAATCAGGTGGTAAAATCTTTATTGAGCCTGCTATTACTAATATTTCGACAAAACTAAAGAAAGAAAGTAATTCTGTTGTTTGGCAATCTATGCAAGATAAAGGCTCCATTACAGAAACAGCCAAACTCCCAAATTTTAATGGACCTGTTGCGCCTACATTTAAGGCTGCTGGTGGGCTGAGCGTACAAATACCGATAAGTGAAAAAGATGCCAATAAAATAGTACTTCGGGATGAAATTTTAAAATTAGCAAACCAACCTGGAAATACTTACCTTAAAGATTTAGTCAATCGTAATGATGTGGATTGGCAGAAGATCCTCCTTACTCAAAAGGATTGGGATTATAAATCACAAGGTCTAACTGGAGCAGGAGCGGCTTTAATTGTCATCATCGTCACTATTGCGACAATGGGTACTGGTACAGCAGCGGCGGCTGGAGCAGCAGGAGGAACAGCTGCTAGTGGTACTACGGTCGGTCTTGGGGCAAGCATGCTTGGTACGGCTGGGGTGACTACCACAGCGGCAGGCGCAATTGTTCCATCAACATTAGGGGCAATGGCAAATGCAGCAGTCACGAGTCTAGCTGCTCAGGCAAGTATTGGTCTGATTAATAACGGTGGGGATATTGGCAAGACCCTAAAAGAGATGGGAAGTAAAGATTCCATTAAAAATCTGGCTGCATCTGTGGTAACAGCAGGTTTATTAAGTCAAGTTGGTACTGCTCTAAATTTAAAACCAGACAGTACTCTCCTATCAGACCGATTAGTAAATAATTTTACCACTTCTGTAGGATCCACCTTAGTACAAACTGCCATTAATGGTGGGAATCTTGGCGATAATTTACAAGTTGCATTACTAGCCGGTTTAGCAGGGGCCTTACAAGGAGAGTTGGCTAGTCAGATTGGAACGAGTTTAGATAAAGTCGATCCGAATATATTTGAATATACAATTCATAAAATTGCTCACGCCGCTGTTGGATGTGCTGCTGCTGCTGCAACGAAGTCTAGTTGTGAGGCAGGTGCGATTGGTGCCGGTGTAGGTGAAATAGTTGCAGGGTTAATGCCAGAACCAGCCAATGGTATTGAATATACTGATGCAGAAAAACTAAAAATCCGGAATATAGGTAAATTAGTTTCTGGAACGGTTGCAGCATATACTGGTTATGATGTAAACACTGCTGCGAACAGTGCTGATACTGCGATTCAGAATAACTCCTTAGTTAGATTAGCAACTACCACAGGTAAGCTATTAGTAAAAGCAGCTGAAATTTATGGTGATATTAAGAAAGCAAATAAGGGTATAGTCGATTCAAAGGTTTTTGTACAAAAACTTAAAGATCAAGGCGTAAGTGAGCTTGTTGGAATAGCTGATGATTTGGTAACTGTTTTTGGTCCTGCCAGTACTCCTTTTGATAGAGCTTTAGCAGCTTTTGACCTTATTATTGGAACAGATTTAAAACCGGGGAAGGCTGAATCATTAAAGCTTGCTCAAGCTGAATTGGATAAATTAAAAGTAGATCAAGCTTATACTTTAAAAGTTTTACAAGTAAAAAAAGACGTAGTTACCAGAAACCGATTAAACGGTAAAGAATTTGAAATGAGTGCTGCAAGTAAATTGGGGGTAAAGCGAAATACCGATCGACAAATGATTACCATAAAAACTGAGAGAGATGGACAGATTAATATTATTCCAGATGCATTCGGTAATGGTGGGACATTAGTTGAGTTCAAGAATGTCCAATATCTTACAGATACCCAGCAACTCAGGGGGTATGGGGCAACAGGAAAACCAGTTACTTTAGTAGTAAATATGAATACAAAGATATCTGAAACAGTGAAGAATAGTATTTTATCTAATAAGGGGACAATTCAAAGATTTGATCCTATCAAAAATACTCTCCACTCATATTAGGAAATTATCAAATGAAGTTTAAGCGTCCTATTTATAGCAAAATTTTTACTCCAAATATGTTGAGAGATCCCCAAGAATTTTTTAAACGGATACACCACTACTGTAATTCCTTTCCAGAAATGCTTCCAGAAAAGTATGGTTTTTGGGAACCATTAAAAATCCCATTTTCACCTGACATAATAGAAAAACTGATTCCTAATGACAGAGGGGGAGCTGCTGATCGATTATTGTGCCAACGTTTAAAAAAGCCCCGTTATCAAGGAAGTTTTTGGCCTTCACTGCATGGAGAGACGCATAGTGAGGAATATCTTACCTCAGAGTTTACTCAAATTGATCAGCATAAATTGATAAATTATCTGAAAACTACTACCTTACAATTTAATGCGGACTTAGCAATTATTGATGCAAATCGGCATTCGGAACCACAGTTAGGAATTAAAGAAGGATGGCGTGGGGTAACACCTTTTTCCTATGAACTAAAACATTGGTTACCAGATATGTATTGGGGAACGGTATTTGGTAAACCTTATGTCGATTTATTTGGCTTAGAGTGTTTATTGTCTACCCCCGCGTATAAAGTAGAAAAGTTATCAGATGATGCTGTTTACATTCAATTAACTGAGCAAGTACAAGATATATTTGAAAAAACAGAACATGTGGATGAACAGCGTGAAATAGTTAAACATCATTTGGGTACTGATGCCTTTTGGTCACCAGAAAAGGCTTATGTAATAAACACGGATTATAGAGTTTTAAAAGGCTTATCTGAACATAATGTAATTAATATTCCTTTGCAGACTAATTATACTGATGTCTTCCGTGTGCCTCATTTTAATTTAATATCAGATGCTTATATGCAAGCAGAAGTGCCGCCGGAAAATATTTATACATATTTGAAGGGAATAAAGGAATTTGGTACCGATCAATGGATTGTTCAATTGTCTCAAGCATGGTTATTACGCATGTTTGATCCTATAGCGCTTGGTTATGGTGTTGAGGATGTTTATAATCATGGTGAGGTAAGTGAAATAGAGTTTTTTTATAAACCCGATGGATATGACTCTCCTATAGAAAAGGAACTATTTATTGGAGCGTGGGATCGACCAGAGCAAGAAACAATGAGCCGTCAGAAGTATGCTGAATCCATACTTCAAGTATTAGCTAGTAATTACCCATTAGCGCAATCAGAATGGTCAAATGTAGAAAGTAAAGTTGATCATTTTGAGGGGCATTCAGAAGTTTATTTAGACCAAATCGATCCACAAGAGTTTAATTTGTTTCGTATAGCAATTAAAGTAATTGTATTTGAGCGGTTTTTTGTTAAAGTCACTTTCATGGATTATTGGTGTAATGACTTGAGTGAATCTCAAGAAATTTCTAACCCAATTTTTAACTTGTTTAAAGCTAAGTAATATTTATATAAAAAGACTTTTATTGATAAAAATAAGGGGATGAAGCTCCTTATTTTTATTCTGTACAAGAAATATATAGCAGCGAATATAGCTGTTGAATGTTCTGTCATCCACTATGGATGACAGAACATCTGCTTTAATTGAATTATCAATACGTGTGGATTTAAAGGCAGCTAAAAATGTTGATGCCTTAAAAAGCGATCAAAAAATTCTTGTGAAGAATTTAGGGACACCCTTAACAAGAATTTAATTCTTTTTGGAGAAAAATGTGAATGAAGCATTAAGAAAAATAGAGATTCTTTGGAGTAAAGAACTAAAGCACGCTGTTCATAGAGGAGAAAAAACTTTTTTTCAGTTTCGTTGTATTTTGAATAATGGTATTTCACCAGATAGATTTGATGATATCGATTTGCAATTACCCACAGAGTTTAAGGAGTTCCTCTTAGTTAGTAATGGGGCTGATTTATTCAAGGATGAGGAATATGGGCAATGGGGAGCGAGAATATTTAGTATTGATGAGTTACAGTCATCTAATAAATATTATAGAGAGTTAAGGCCTAAAGACTTCACTAAGGGGGATTTGATAATTGGTGAGTTTTATGGTGATTCAGATTTGTTATTGTTAAGGTGTGATCCTGAAAGTAAGGATTATGGCGTTGTACTTATCGCTTTACCTTTTGATAATCGCTCAGATTGGTATTGTTCAGTCAACTTTGAATATTTTATAACTGACTATGTTAATTTTGAGGGCGATAAATTCTGGGAGATGCGAACAAAAAAATAATTTTATTGAAGCTCTAACAAGGGCTAGTTTTTTTAGCATATCCCATTTTATTTATTATTCTAATTATGTTGCAAAGATTAATGCTTAAAATTAAATATATAAGTCATCTCTAGAGCTAATCTATAGTTTGCTATGTAGTTACTAAATTAATAAAGCAAGAAAGGTATATCCTTATTTTTCTATGAATATATAAGCCCATTTCCGATGGCTAATTTCTTTCTTTTTAACGATCTATTTTAAAACAAATGTCATTTCCCACGCTTGACGCCAACAATAGCGAATACTATCCTTTGCGTGCTGGCCACATTGCCAGTCGGTTTTAGCAGACCGTTTTCATCTAGATCATCAAAAAAGTAATTTTTTGGTGATGAACTCGTTCGTCTCCCTTCGTAGCGGTAGGACGGAGGAGGGACGCCTTCGGGCGTGCCAGTTCCTAGATGACTGGTCTGCTAACCCTTCTTCGTTCTGCCACCATAATCATTTAGCAGTGATCTGGTAGAACTTCTATTTCATCTAGGAGTCCGCTATGCGTACTAATTCTTCTCAATTTTTGGCCTTTGCCAAAATCTCTCTATTTATACCGTTTACATACTCTCTAAATCGGTTTAATCGACTCTAGGTTTTTACGCCTAAACATCGTTACGACTAAAACATAGCAACAATAAAACCGAGATAGGCGAGCACACCTTTAGTGCCGCTCTTACATGCCTGTTTTTAGCACTCAATTTAAGAGTGACGGCATTTCTATCTCTTTTACATACAACAAAAAATATTTTAAGCGGTATACATGAAAAATTTAGAATCTTCATTTAGAGCACTCAGAGTGCTGCACACAGCAAAAGATTTATTTACTCAAAATGGGTTTAACAAGGTCGGGGTTGACCGAATTATTGCTGAAGCCAAAATCCCCAAAGCGACTTTCTATAACATCTTTCATTCAAAAGCACGACTGATAGAGATGTGTTTAACCTTTCAAACGGATGCGCTCAAAGTAAAAGTCCTTTCAATTATCAATTCATACAGCGAACTTATGGTGTTCGATAAACTCAAGCAAATTTACTTTTTACATGCCAATTTAGAAGGCTTTTATCGTTTACCATTTAAAGCAATTTTTGAAATTGAAAAGTGTTATGCAACAGCTTATCGAGTGGTTCTTGATTATAGAAACTGGTTTATAAATGAGCTTTATAAGCTGCTTCTTACTGTAAAAACTACCGCTTCAATAAAAGACCCACACATGTTTCTATTTGCAATTGATGGGGCAATGGTTCAGCTATTAAGTGCCAATAGCGTAGATGAACGAGATAAATTATTAGATTACTTTTTATTTATGCTATCTGAGCATTCAACTTAAACCTTAAATACAAAAAGCCCGTGATTGGGCTTTTTCTTTTAGATGCGGCGATTAAAACTTAAGTTTTTTAAGCCCACGACTCACACCATTTTGTAGAGCGGCTTTAATGATAGGGCCAATAAATGGTACGCGACCTTTAAAGCTAATGGTGTAATCCAAACGACTACGATTATTTCCCAAGTCAGTAAATTTCATGACACCACGGTGGCCCTTAATTGGGCTAATCCCGCTCGTAATTGCATATTCAATCAGTTCATTTTCTTTGTAGACTAAATTGGTTTCAACAAATGAAGGGGTCAATGGAATAGACATTTTGCGTGCAGAGCCAACACCATTACGAGCGTCTTTTCCATTGCTAATGCGAGTCACTTTAGCAGGAGCGAAAAGTTTACTTAGGTTTTCATGCTCACTTAAGGTTGCAAAGACCTTATCTACGGGTGCATCAAATTCTTGTACGATGTTGATTTTTTGAGTTTTTAACATCTTATTCCCTCTAGAAATTATTTTGACATTGGTAATTGTCAGAATTTGGATGTTAGCACGCTTTGGGCAATGGGGGAATTCTTCTTCGTCGGAGTTATTTTAAGTCTGAAAAAAGTATTGCGTTCAATCTACAATGCTTTTTGGCCTTTTCTTAATTTTTTAAAGAAGGGCTGAATCACAGACCAGTTGGTTGAAACCCAGCAAATAAAGGAACCAGCTGTCACCATTGCTGTTCCTTGCCAGAAGCTCATCGATAATTGAGTTTGTAAAACAAACATCGCCAAAATAGACGAAATAATCGGGGTGAAATAAGAGGCCACCACAAGCACGGTAATGTTTCCATGAATGATGCCAACATTCCAAGCGGCATAACCAAAACCCATGGCAGCAGAAGCAACTAAAAGGGTCATGACTGTTGGAATATCCATTGAAGGAATAGCAAAGTGCCCCGATACAAGCAGCTTGAACCATAGCGTGAGCGCGACACCAACAAAGAAAATGGAAATTGGATTTTGCCCATTACTTAATTTTTTGGTGAGTACACAGTAAAAAGCCCAAATGATGGCGCCTGCAAATGCCAAAATATAGCTCAGTGGGTTGCTATGAAAATTATCGACAAGACTATTTAGACTAAAATCACCGCTTCCAGTTTGAATAAAAATAATGCCGAAAATTGAAAGCATTAGACCTAAAATAATAAGGAAATTAAACTTTAATTCCTTAAAAATAACAAAAGCTAAAACCGTTAAACTCGGCCACAGATAGTTAACAATACTAATTTCAATTGCTTGTTTTGCTGTCTGAGAGTAAGCAATCGCAAACGAGAAGCACACCTCATAAGCCACGAACAGAATTGTGCCAAATATTAAGTATTTTTTAGAGATCTGCTTAAAATCTGGAACTTTGAAAATGGCAAGCAACAGTAGCGTACTTAAAGAATAAATAAACGTAACACCTAGCTCAGGCCCAATGGCGGCACTGACTTGTTTCATTAAGCCGACCAGAGATGCCCACATGAGAATGGCGCTTAAACCAATCAATGTTGCTAGATTTTTTGACATAAAATTCAGTAAATAACGGTTAAAAAATGGTAAAAGATGAAGCTATATAGATGAAAGGAATCAATTTTCAAGCTAAGGAATATAGGACAAATTATATAAAATATAAACAATTAAATTTATTGATTGGTTGAATCTCCTATGTTTATTTAGCATTCAATTGAGTAACGAAATTTCGAATAAAACAACATTTGTACGAGGAAAATATGGAAGTCATTAAAACGGTTGGTGTTGTTGGAGCAGGTGTAATAGGTGCAAGTTGGACGGCCTTATTTTTATATAAAGGATTTAAAGTTAATGTTTACGACCCGTATCCTATAGATGAAGCGGTCTTTAAAAATAGAATATCTGCAAATTTAAATGATTTATTCGCTTTAGACCAAAACGCTGAACACAGTTATTCTCCGCAAAATGTACTGCTTCATCTGGAAATTTTTAGTAATTTAAAAGATGCGGTTTCAGATGTAGATTTTATTCAAGAAAATGCCCCAGAACGTCTGGATGTAAAACAACAGCTATATCAAGAAATCACAGCATATTGTCCTGAACATACCATTATTGCTTCAAGCTCATCGGGCTTAAAAGTGTCTGATTTTCAAAAAGAGGCGCTACACCCTGAACGTATTTTATTAGGTCATCCTTTTAATCCGCCTCATCTCTTACCTTTGGTCGAGATCGTTGGTGGTAATCTGACTGATCCTCAAATTTTAAAACAGGCTTCTGAGTTCTATAAACAACTGGGCAAGAATCCAATTGTTTTAAATAAAGAAGTAAAAGGGCATGTCGCAAACCGTTTGCAGGCTGCGCTATGGCGAGAAGCTTTTTCACTGGTTGAACAAGGCGTGTGCTCTGCCGAAGATGTCGATGTCGCGATTACCAGCGGGCCAGGTTTAAGATGGGCGCTCTTTGGCCCCTACATTAATATGCAGCTTGCCAACCAAAAGGGCTTTAAAGAAGCAATTCATCATTTAGGCCCACCAATGACAGAATGGTGGAATGATATGCACGCATTTCAACATTCAGACGAGACAACAGAGTTATTGGAAGCACAAACCAACCAGTTATTAACACAATATAAAGATATCGATTTATATGAAACCAGAGATAAAGGTCTGGTCGATATCTTAAAGCTCAGACAACAACTTAAGTTAGATTAATTCAAAATATTAGAATAGAGCCAATCATTTTATTGCAGAGATGATTGGCTTTTTTTATTGGGGTAAATAACAAAAACATCCCTAGCTGAAACAATCCTAGATTCATTAAATGTTACTGAAATTCCTATCGCGTTGCATTTGAACTATATGCCTTACGTGAAGAGTAAGAATCGTTGCAAACCGTAAAGAAAGCCTCCTCATAATCAAAGGACATCATAGAAAATAGAGGAATATAAAATGCGCGCTCTTACTTACCACGGTGCAGAAGATGTTCGAGTAGAAACAGTAGCAGACCCTATTATTCAAGAACCGGATGACATTATTTTACGAGTGACTGCCACAGCAATATGTGGCTCTGATTTACATTTATATCGAGGCAAAATCCCTAGAACCGAACAGGGCGATATCTTTGGGCACGAATTTATGGGGGTGGTTGAAGAGGTCGGTCCAGCTGTCACCGCAGTGAAAAAGGGCGATCGTGTCATTGTTCCTTTTGTGATTGCCTGTGGCGAATGTTTCTTTTGCCAACTTGACCTAACTGCTGCTTGCGAAACTACGAATACAGGTCGCGGCGCAATTATTAATAAAAAGCAGATTCCACCAGGTGCGGCTTTATTTGGTTATAGTCATCTTTACGGCGGTGTACCGGGCGGGCAAGCAGAATATGTGCGTGTGCCAAAAGCCAATAAAGGCCCTTTTAAAGTACCAACCTCATTGTCAGATGAAAAAGTACTTTTCTTGACTGATATTTTACCGACTGCTTGGCAAGCCGTGACTAATGCCCAAGTGAAACGTGGCTCAACCGTTGCAATTTATGGTGCTGGTCCAGTCGGACTGTTAAGTGCTGCTTGTGCCAAGATGCTCGGTGCTGAAAAGATATTTATGGTCGATCACAATGACTATCGATTGAACTATGCAGCGGCAACATACGGTGCCATTCCGGTTAATTTTGATGAGGTCGATGCTGCCGAATTTATTATTCAACATACAGACAATTACCGCGGTGTCGATGCGGTGATTGACGCCATTGGTTTCGAGGCAAAAGGCAGTGTGATTGAAACAGTCCTGACCAATTTAAAGCTTGAAGGTTCAAGTGGTGCAGCACTGCGTCAATGCATTGCAGCAGTTCGCCGTGGTGGGATGGTTAGTGTACCAGGTGTATATGCAGGCCCGATTCATGGTTTTTTATTTGGTGATGCTTTTGATAAAGGCTTAACTCTTAAAATGGGACAAACCCATGTACATCAATATTTGCCGCAACTCTTGGAATTGATTGAGCGTGGTGAATTAACACCTGAAACGATTATTACCCACCGAATGAAATTAGAAGATGCCGCAGAGGGTTATCGCATTTTTAATGAAAGAGAAGAGGACTGTCGTAAGGTGATTCTGCTTCCTTAATACGCTCTCTTATAATTTAGTCTTAAGCCTCTTAGTGAAAGGGGCTTTTTTATTTTGAAATGCACAATTTTGAGTGCAGCTTTTTATTTTGTATTTTAAATCGCACTCAAATTGCCCAATTTTAGTATTACTTTTAGCCAAAAACGTAATACTAAGCTGGCATGTCCTTTGCATAGTCTTAAGCAATCAAAAGTGATCTAGGGTTCCGATACTTACAGTATGACTGGACCGAGAGTTCACGGTTCCTAGCGAACTACACGGAGGGATAAAAGCCCGGGAGGAAGTCTAAAACTATCCGACAGGAGTAGCTATGAACACTGCAAGTTATCATAACAATCAGGCGATTTGGACCGAACTTTTACCCGGCGGACATCATTGGTCAGGTCGTATTCAAAAAGGAACTATTCTTAGATTTACATCGCTTGGCGCTCAGGCAAATGTTTCTTTGTTTTGTGTAAATGCTGCCGATGTACTTGAACGTTTTAACATGCCCGACAGTTTAAAAGG
Source organism: Acinetobacter sp. AOR18_HL (assembly GCF_027855145.1). Classification (NCBI taxonomy): domain Bacteria; kingdom Pseudomonadati; phylum Pseudomonadota; class Gammaproteobacteria; order Moraxellales; family Moraxellaceae; genus Acinetobacter; species Acinetobacter sp. AOR18_HL. Next base: position 456,910 of record NZ_JAKTIG010000031.1, on the reverse strand, counting down.
ACAACACACTGCCTATTTAAAAGCTTCCAATGTGCTGTACTCAGACCTAGGCCGTGTCATGGCTTCCATTGTTTATGATGACCATGGTTGGAATGACGCGCTTTGTGGTCCAAGCCGACCAGAGCAAATTGAAAAGCAATTCGGTACTCGCACATTTCAAGATGCCCGTAATGATATGTACCAAAACGGCTTAGACAGTTTACTCATTGAAATGTGTAAATACGGACTTGCCAGCCAAGACCTGAGTGCCGCCGTTAATCTATTTTCTAAAGTTGTGCCAGACGAAAACGGCGCTTTGTCATATGTCAGTTCTGACAATACTGATCAAACCATTGAACTGCGTTTTGAAATGGACTGCCTGCTATTTTTATCTGCCGCACCGCATGGTTTAGACACCAGCCCAATCTATCAACCCGCCAGTATTCAACTCAGTTTATTTAAAGCCAATTCACTAACAGACAGCGATATTTGTCGTGATGCGTGTTCACAAAATCAGCGTGCGTTTCAAAACACAGCCCGCTACTACGCGCTTAGCAATATTTAAATCAGGAGAAGCATCATGACAGTTTTACAATCATTTGAAAAAGCAGTTTTAAATGAAGTTTGTCCTGCGGGTGAAGCGTGGATGTGCGAGGTTAAAAAGGGCCAATATTTTCGAATTATTGATCTGGAAGGAAACCAAGCGGTCGATACTTTGTTTATGAGTGCCGAAAATCCAACTGAGCGTTATAGCGCAATGGACACTTTGGCTATTAACCAACAGATTTATTTAGAAAAGGGCACCAAGCTCTACAGTAACTTTGGCCGCCCAATTGCCGTCATTCATGATGATAACTGCGGTCGCCATGACACCATTGGTGGTGCCTGTTCATGTGAAAGTAATACAGTTCGCTATGCACATGAAACGTATCCTATGCATAGTTGCCGTAACAACTTTATGTATGCCTTGGCAAAACACCCGATTGCAAAAAAGCATGGTTTAAATGTGCGTCACATCGGCCCAAACATTAACTTTTTTATGAATGTACCTGTGACACCAGACGGTCAGCTTAAATTTGATGACGGAATTTCAGGCCCAGGTAAATATGTCGAGGTTCGGGCAGAAATGGATTTAATTGTTTTAATTTCTAATTGCCCTCAGCTGAATAACCCATGTAATGCCTATAACCCAACCAAAATTCAACTGGTTGTCCGTGAAGCGGAAGGGGTGTAAGCATGTTTAAAAAAGTTCTGATTGCTAACCGCGGTGCAATTGCCTGTCGCATAATTCGCACCCTTAAAAAACTCGGGATTGCTTCGGTGGCTGTTTACTCCGAAGCCGACCGTGATTCGTTACACGTGACTTTGGCCGATGAAGCTTTCTTGATTGGTCCTGCACCTGCGCATCAAAGTTATTTAAATATTGAAAAAATCCTTGAGGTTGCTAAACAGTCGGGAGCAGAAGCCATTCACCCCGGTTATGGTTTTTTGTCTGAAAATGCCGAGTTTTGTGATCTGTGCGAAAGCCAAGGTATTGCTTTTATTGGACCAACTTCAAGCCAAATGCTCGATTTTGGTTTAAAACATACTGCACGTGAACTCGCAATTCAAAGCAATGTGCCTTTGCTTCCGGGTAGCTCATTACTTTCCGATGAAGCTGAGGCCTTGTTTGAGGCAGCCCGTATTGGCTATCCGGTCATGCTGAAAAGTACCGCGGGCGGTGGTGGTATTGGCATGCGTCTGGTCTGGAATGAAACCGAGTTAAAAGATGCTTATCAAACCGTATCTTATTTAGCGCAAGTCAATTTTAAAGATGCAGGTTTGTATTTAGAGAAATTTGTACAACACGCGCGCCATATCGAAGTACAAATTTTTGGTGATGGGCAAGGACAAGTTTTAGCGTTGGGTGAGCGTGATTGTTCGGTACAACGCCGTAATCAGAAAGTGATTGAAGAAACACCCGCACCACATTTAAATGAACAGCAACGTGACCACCTTCAAAAAGTTGCGATTCAACTCATGCAGTCGGTGAACTACCGTTCGGCAGGTACGGTTGAGTTTGTCATGGACACTGAAACCCAAGAGTTTTATTTCTTAGAGGTCAACACGCGTTTGCAAGTCGAGCACGGCGTGACCGAGCAAGTGTTTGGTGTCGACTTAGTCGAATGGATGGTTACTTTGGCAAGCGGTGACTGGTCAGCACCGACTGAAAAGTTAGAGCCAACAGGGCACTCCATTCAAGTTCGTCTTTATGCTGAAGACCCGATTAAACAGTTCCAGCCGAGTGCAGGCCTGCTTACCCATGTTAAATTTGACCCGCAAGCACGAGTCGAAACATGGGTAGAAACAGGGTCAACGGTGTCGTCTTTTTATGACCCAATGATTGCTAAAATTATTGTGACCGCTGCAACACGAGAACAAGCTATACAGGCAATGTGTGCCAGTCTTGCCAACACACAGGTGGCTGGCATCGAAACCAATTTGGAATATTTACAAAACATTATTGCTTGTGATGTGTTTGCTTTAGGGACGCAAACCACTCGATTTTTAAATACGTTTGAATGGAAAACTCAAAAAATTGAGGTGTTGCAGGCTGGCATTCAAACTGCCATTCAAGACGTAACAGGTCGATTAGGTTACTGGGATGTTGGGGTGCCGCCATCAGGTGCCATCGATCCACTCAGTTTAACTGTGGCAAACCAGCTTTTAGCCAATGAGCCAAATACCGCAGGGCTTGAATGTACCTTGCAAGGACCAACTTTAAAGTTTCACTGCGACAGCCAAATTGTGATTACTGGCGGTGATATGCCGTCAAAACTTGATGGTGAACTTGTACCGATGTGGCAAACCATCAATGTGAAAAAAGGCCAAGTTTTAAAATGTGGGATTATCCGTTCAGGTTGCCGTAGCTATATAGGTGTGAAAGGTGGTTTCGATGTTCCTGATTACTTAGGGTCACAGGCGACTTTCACTTTAGGGCAGTTTGGTGGGCACGCAGGCCGTAATTTATTAATTGGCGATATGCTGCCGATTACTGAATATTCCGCTCAATCGACTACCGCTTTACCTCAAGCGCAAATTCCTAGCTTTACTCAAAACTGGGAAATAGCAGTGATGTATGGCCCACATGGCGCACCAGATTTTTTCACCAAACAAGATATTGATACCTTCTTTGCCAATGAGTTTGAAATTCACTATAACTCAAGCCGTACAGGCATTCGCTTAATCGGCCCAAAACCTGAGTGGGCACGTGAAGACGGCGGTGAGGCAGGCTTACATCCTTCCAATATTCATGACAATGCTTATTCCATTGGCGCAATTGATTTTACTGGCGATATGCCAATTATTTTGGGTCCGGATGGTCCGAGCTTAGGCGGTTTTGTTTGCCCGGCGGTAGTGATTCATTCCGAGCTTTGGAAAATTGGGCAATTAAAAGCAGGCGATAAAGTTAAATTTGTACCTGTGAGTTATACACAAGCAAAAGTACTTGATCAAAAATATCATCAAAGCTTAACTGCGGCTGATACAACTCGTATTGATTTCAACCCAGCCATTGAAGCAGAACCCGACACTTTAAAAGATGCAGTTTTAGCTACTTTAGAAGGTAAAACTGATTTACCAAGCGTGACCTATCGACCAGCAGGAAATAGCTATTTGTTGGTGGAATATGGTGAGTTAGTCCTCGACCTAAATTTACGTTTCCGTATTCATGCGCTCATGCAATGGGTCAAAGATCAAAAAATTCAGGGTATTATCGACTTAACACCGGGTATTCGTTCACTACAAATTCATTTTGATTCAATTCAATTCGATCAACTGGAGCTTTTACAGAAACTTCAACAGGCAGAAGCTGAATTACCTGACATTCAAAATATGCAGGTGCCTTCACGAACTGTCTATTTGCCTTTGGCTTGGGAAGATTCGCAGACTCAACTCGCCACCGAGCGCTATACGCAAATTGTTCGACCAGATGCACCGTGGTGCCCAGATAACGTCGAGTTTATTCGCCGTATTAATGGCTTAGCTTCTAAGCAAGCGGTTAAAGATGTGGTCTATAGCGCAAACTATTTGGTGATGGGTTTAGGCGATGTGTATTTAGGTGCACCCGTTGCGACGCCGCTCGATCCACGCCAACGTTTAGTGACCACAAAATATAACCCTGCGCGAACTTGGACACCTGAAAATGCGGTCGGCATTGGCGGGGCGTATATGTGTGTGTACGGTATGGAAGGGCCGGGCGGCTATCAATTCGTTGGTCGTACCACTCAAATGTGGAGTCGTTATCGTAAAAATGCCGACTTCGAAGATGGCAAACCGTGGTTATTACGCTTTTTTGACCAAGTTAAGTTTTATGAAGTTTCTGAGGCTGAACTTCTGCAAATGCGTGAAGACTTTAAGGCAGGTCGTCTACAACTTCGTATTGAAGATGGTGTACTCAACTTAAAAGAATACAACGAGTTTTTAAAGACGCATCAAGACAGCATTCAAGCCTTTAAAGATACACAGCAAGCTAACTTTGAGGCTGAACGCCGCCGTTGGCATGAAGCAGGCTTGCAAGAATATATTTCTGAAAGCCTAGATGCTGTAGATGATGGCGAAACCGTGGTGATCCCTGAAGGAGGCTGTACAGTCGAATCACACATGCCGGGGTCAATCTGGAAAATCGAATGTGCATCGGGTGATATTGTTGAAGAAGGTGCAACCCTTGCAGTGATTGAGGCAATGAAAATTGAAATTCCAATTATTGCGCCGGAACGTATGAAGGTAGAAACCATTACCATTGAAAAAGGTCAAACCGTAAAAACAGGACAAGTGCTATTTACCTTGGCACCAGTCGCTTAAACCTAAAAGAGAGCATCAATATTGATGCTCTCTTTTCATATTATGCTTCGGTCAAATGCTTTAATACTTTATGACCATGTTCAACAGCTTCTAATTTAATTTTTGACTCTGGGTTACCTGATAAAGGCGAAACGTCATAAAGCAAGTAAGTGGCGCTTAACTGCATTTGCGTATATTGAATTGAATATTGAACCGCTTTCAAAAAGCTATCAATTAAGTTTTCCCGATCATTCACCATATCGGCTTCTTTTTGCCCGACTGTCATACTAATAATGACTTTTTTATCTTTTAATTTGTCGCCTTGAGAGCCATAAGCAAACTGATAAGTAAAAACTTCATCAAACCATAATTTCAAAATTGCCGGCATATTAAACCAGAACATTGGATATTGCAGAATAATGGTGTCATGGCGTAGCAACGCTTCTTGTTCAGCGCTGACGTCAATTTTATAGTCTGGATAAAGCTGGAAAATATCTCGGACTTCAAGGTCCGGATAGGTTTTTATAAGTTCATTCACTATCGTTTTATTTGCAATTGATTGAGCGTAGTAGGGATGGGCCAAAATAAGTAAAGCCATAATAATGCCTTGTAGCTATAAAAATCATAGTCACTATAATTTTTATAGTATGGGTGTACAATAACTATCAAAGTTGATAGGTGGCGTTAAAAATGGCAAATACTGAAAATAAATGTGAAATCACCATGAATGGAAAAACGTATCCATGTCATATCAGTATGGCTATGGATTTGGTGGGTGGAAAATGGAAAGGTGTTATTTTGTATTATTTAAAAGATGGGCCAAAACGTTTTAATGAAATCAATCAATTAATGCCCACCATCACAGAAATGACCTTAAGCCTTCAACTTAAACAATTAGAGCAAAGTGGTTTAATCTCCAGAACCGTTTATGGTGAAAAAGCACCGATTAAAGTGGTCTATGAAATGACTGAATTAGGCCAGTCTTTTAAGCCTGTTTTAGAGTCTTTATCGGTATGGGCACATACGATGATTGGTTCTACTTATAGTCTAGAGAACAAATAAAAAAGACCGCTTATGCGGTCTTTTTAGAATCTTCATGCAAACTAAAATGTGTTTCGATACGGTTAATAAACTCTAGAAATTCATTGTTTCCATCTACATCTGTGCAACTTTCAATAATTTCCTCACAAGTGGTTGTGTGCCATAATTTCTCAATTAAATTAGTTTTTTTAACTGCAATATATTTTATTAATTCGGTATGTAATAAGACCTTCTGATCAGCATAATCATTAGGTGAAAAAACAACTTCTCCATTTGTTATGCGCGAAATAACATTTTTATGAAGATAATTTTCACATTCTCTTTTTTTCGTTAGATGGAAGACAACATGTGAATATCTTTTTTGAGTCTCTATATTCTTCTGATATTTATCACAGTTCTGCCCATCATTGTCTGAGTCAAAGAATACAGCCCATGGTTTTTGAAGCGTTTCAATTAATTTGTAATTTACCCAATGTTTTAAATTATCGCTGCCACCGCTTATTAATAACTGAATATCCCTCGCTGTAATATAATCTCTTTGAATAAGAGAATTTTCTGCGAATTTTGAAAAGATATGTTGTAGGAATACAACATCTGATACTCCCTCCACAAATATGTAACCTTTGCATTGTGTATCATTTATCGAGCCAAAAGGGTGTATTCCTAGATCATGACTAATCTTATCTAATATTTGGTTTGTATCTGCATGTTCTATAATGTGATTTTTATCAACTTTATTGATATAACGTAAGCTTGCCAGTGGTAATAAACCTGCTAATGCTGGTGTATGAGTTGTAACTAAAATCTGCGTTTTGGGAGATAGAGATAATTCTAATAATGCTTTGATAAGCATTTCTTGATAATTAGGATGTTGTGATGTTTCTGGTTCTTCAATTGCATATATTATTGACCTATTTCTAGCTTCTTTGAATTTTTTTTCAGCCTCAGCTCTGAAGAAATTTAATAAAATTAGTCTACGGACACCACTACCTCTTTTATTAACTGGTATTCCTAACTCTGATGTTAAAGTCATAGAAAAAATTGAATCCCATTTGGGATCTTTAGAAAAATTAGGTATCAAATCCTTGGCTAGGTTTGAATCCATTTCCCCAAGTTTATTTAACGTTCTCTTTGCTACATCTTCTACATTTGTCCGTATATATTCTTGTATTTCAGTTAACTTGGGCTGAATTTCAGAAAGAGCTGCTTTTATTGCTAATTTCATTGGATCTTGAACTTCGCTATCTTGATCGCTACTGTTTCTATCAGACTTAAATAATGCAAATATAGGTAAAAAACTTTTTATATTTTCCCATAAGTTTTTTGCATCTTCTTTGTTCAGTGAAATTTCTTTAGTTTGGAAAGTTAGAGCCTCGGAAGAAAAAAGAAACTTTCTTAAGCAGGTATTAGAGCGCTGGTCATCTACTTGAGTAATATCTAACCCTTTAGTTTTTATTAAGCTTTTTAACTCAGCATTTTTAAGTGTAATTAAACTATTTAGATCAGGATTTGATGGATAATTAGCGATAATTGAAACTTCGGTTGTGATTTTTTGATTTACACGGAAAGTTTTTTTGATCTCTAAAAATGAATCATTATTTAAAAGATATTCACTTTCTAAAGTAGTCTGAGAAGTGGCATCTAAACTTAAACTTTCAGGGAAGTCCTTAAATACACATGTGATAGAAGTATTTTGTTCTTCTGTAGCAAAGATGCACCGATCATTTTTCTCAAAACTTGAATTTTCAAAAAAAATATCTAAGGCTTCAAATATTGTGGACTTACCAGCATCATTTTTTCCTATAATTCCTGTTAAACATTCATCAATTAAAATTGTATGTTTTAAATGATAGCCCCTAAAGTTTTCCAAAACTATTGAAATTAATTCCATATGATTTTGACTTCATTATTTATTGTTAGATTAATCTAGCCTAAAATTTATACTATTTCTATCTAGTTAAATTATTTTATAAAAATTTTATACTTCTAAAATTATATATGCTGTTTAGCTTGATTTATTAATTTAGCCCCATCCCTGTGCATGGGGCTTTTTTCTGCCCAAAAAACACTCATAAATACCGCTCAAATCCATCAAAACCTATCTTAAAAACTGGCACATTTTCTGCATCTCTTATCAGTAATACAAAAACTGAATTTGGTAATACCAAACTAGAGGTGCGAAATGAACGATGTAAAACCTGTGGTTCAACCAAAGCCAACTTTAAAAGCCTTTTTAGTCGAATTGCTTAGTGTACGTGCAGGCGTATATATCAAGCAAAACAATCAGCCGCCTAAAACAAAAGGATAAGACTGTGGCAAAACAAAAGTTGGCTCGAATCAGTATTACCGTACCTGAAACGACACTTAACGCACTCGACCAAAAAATTGTTGAGCAGAACTATGAAAGTCGCTCGCAAGCCATTGTCGACATGATTAATAAACACTTAATTGCAGAGCAAGCACAGGCCAATGAAGTCATGGTGGGCACCTTAACGCTGCTTTATGACGCAAGCCAAATGACCTTGCGTAATCAATTGGTCGATTTACAGCAACAGTTTTTAGCACAGGTGATTAGCTCACTTCATATCCAGCTCGACCAACAAAAGATATTGCAAGTCATGTTAATGCAGGGCGCGAGTTCTGAGCTTAGACAAATTAGCCAGCAATTTATTGTGCTTAAAGGCGTGATTAAAGGGCATTTAGAACTGATGGATGCCGTGATGCCGCCGATACAGCAAAATGATTAAATGAGGAGTAGCGTGTTGAAAAATTTATGGACAATTCAAGACTGGAAAACAGCATATCAAAACGGGCAAATCCATCTTGCAGATCTGATTGGCTACGTTGCAGAAATTAAAAATGATGATAATGCATGGATTGAAATTGCATCGAACGAGCAGATTCAGGCACAAATGGATGTTTTAAACGATCAGAATATTACTGACTTACCACTATACGGTGTGCCATTTGCAGTCAAAGACAACATTGATGTCGCTGGCTTTCAAACCACTGCTGCCTGTAAAGAGGTTCAATATTTAGCGACACAAGATGCTGCCGTCGTTGCCAAGCTAAAAAAAGCAGGGGCAATTGTGGTTGGTAAAACCAACCTTGATCAGTTTGCAACGGGACTGGTTGGTGTTCGCTCTCCATACGGTGCAGTAAAAAATAGTTTTAACCCCGAATATATCAGCGGTGGGTCAAGCTCTGGTTCGTCAGTGGTGGTTGCCAATGGTATTGTGCCTTTTAGTTTGGGGACAGACACGGCGGGGTCAGGGCGTGTACCTGCGGGTCATAACAATATTGTGGGCCTTAAGCCGACAAAGGGCTGGTTTTCTACCACAGGTTTAATTCCTGCATGTCGAACCATTGATGTCATTTCTATTTTTGCGCTGAATATTGATGACGCTTGGAATATTGCCAGTTTAATGCAGGGTTATGATGAAACAGATGAATATTCACGAGCACATCCAGCCAATGTACCGACTCAATTTTCTAAACGGAAGATTGCTATTCCAGCTCAGCTTGAGTTTTATGGTGATGCTGAATCTAAAAAAGCTTTTTTAGTTGCAGTCGAGCGCGTAAAAAAACTGGGTTATGAAATTGAGAGTATTGATTTCAGCGCGTTTAATGAGCTTGCTGCCGCACTGTATAACGATGCATGGGTGGCAGAAAGAACAGTCGCCGTTGAACGCATGACAACACGTGAAAAGGCTCATCCAGTCATTGCCCAGATTATTGCACAGGCAGATAAATTCAAGGCAATAGATGCACTTCAAGCCGAATATAACCGCGCCTTTCTGGCTCGAAAAATTAATTTGGCATTACAACCTTTTGATGCCTTGATGGTTCCGACAGCACCAACCATTTACACCATTGCCGAAGTTGAAGCCGACCCGTTGACTAAAAATGCGCACATGGGGGCCTATACCAACTTTGTCAATTTTGCCGATCTTTCGGCTTTAGCCTTACCAAATGTACTCCGTGAAGATGGCTTACCAAGTGGAGTAACTTTTATTGCACCAGCTTGGCACGATCAGGCACTCGCCAATTTTGCGCAGCTCTGGCAAACCGAAACATCGCTGAGTTTAGGTAAATCAACTCAACATTATCAAAAAAGTCTAGAAATCCAATCGAATCATTCAGTGCAGCTTGCTGTAGTGGGAGCACACTTAACAGGCATGCCACTTAATTTTCAGCTCACTAGCCGTAATGCCACTTTGCTCAAGAAAACCCAGACCGCAGAGACTTATAAACTCTTTGCCTTGAAAAATACCACGCCACCAAAGCCGGGACTGCAATGTGACGCAGCAGGTACGTCCATTGAAGTGGAAGTGTGGGATGTTCCTTTAGCAAATTTTGGAGCCATTGTGGCTGAAGTGCCTGCACCACTTGGTATTGGGAACCTGAAATTAAAAGATGGAACATGGGTCAAAGGCTTTATTTGCGAAGCTTATGCCATTCAAGATGCAACCGATATTAGCCATTTTGGAGGCTGGCGAGCCTATATAAAGTCACTCAATCAAACTGCTCAAAATGTTGTTAGTAAAAATGTTGGGGAAGTTTCTATATGATTAAAAAAGCGTTGTTATCCGTATCTATTTTATCGGCAGTTATATTGGGTGGGTGTGACAATACCGCTAAAGTGCCTGAGGCTAAACAAGATGCTCAGGCATCCACAAATACAAAACCAATTACCATTGGCTATAGTGATTGGCCGGGCTGGGTGGCTTGGCAAGTGGCTATTGAAAAAGGCTGGTTAAAAGAAGCAGGGCTAAATGTAGAGTTTAAATGGTTTGATTATTCGGCTTCTCTGTCAGCCTTTTCCGCAAATCAGCTCGATGCTGTGTTGGTCACCAATGGCGATAACTTGGTAACTGCTTCGGGCGGTACGCAAGGCATGATGATCATGGCAACGGATTATTCTGCGGGCAATGATGTCATTATTGCAAAAGAGGGCATTAATACCATTCAAGATTTAAAAGGAAAATCGATCGGTGTTGAAAAAGGCTTGGTTGATCATCTTTTACTAGCAACAGCTTTAACCGACCATAACATTAAAGCGAATGAGGTGAAGCTAGTAAACTCAGCCACTAACCAATTACCCCAAGTGTTTAATAGCCCTGATATTTCCGCGATTGCTGTTTGGCAACCTGTTGCAGGTCAGGCATTAAAAGCAGTGGCAGGCTCTAAAATTATCTACACCTCTAAAGACAAGCCGGGTTTAATTTATGACACCTTAACAGTCAACATGAGCCATTTAACAGCTCATCAAGAGGAATGGAAAAAAATCATTCAGGTGTGGGACAAAACAGTTAAATATATTAATGATCCTGCAACCCATGCCGATGCAGTTAAAATTATGGCAAACCGTTCAGGGGTCGACCCAAAACAATATGAGCTGATGGTCAGCGGTACGCATTTATTAGATATCAATGCCAATAAAAAAGTATTTGCTAAATCTCAAGGTTTTGACTCAATTTATGGCTCGACCTATCACGTTAATAAATTTAACGTTGAAAACGGTATTTATAAAACCGAACAAAATGTAGATGGGCTGATTTATCCAGCACTCATAGAACAGCTCAAATAAGCCTAGTAAATAAAAAAGCCCAAGATGAACTTGGGCTTTTTAATATCTTTCTTATTTTTCTGTACTGACCTGAGTCATACGCGGTATTTTTGGTAAGTCTTGTAAAGCAGGGTCAAGCTCATCTTCTTCGGCGTGGACTAAATAATCTACCCGTGAACGAAGTTGTTTGAACTCAGGTGCACTCATTAAGTCGAGTGAGCGTGGGCGAGGTAAATTAACTTCAATAATTTCTTTAATTTCACCGGGATTGGCTTTGAGTGCCACAATTCGGTCAGCAAGTAAAATGGCTTCATCCATGTCATGGGTCACAAAAATAATGGTGATATCAATGTTTTGCCATAAATCCATCAAGTGCTTTTGCATTTTTTGGCGAGTATGTGGGTCGAGCGCACCAAAAGGTTCATCCATAAGTAAAATTTTAGGTTGATTAACCAAAGCTCTAGCAATCGCAACGCGCTGTTTCATGCCACCAGAAAGTTGATGTGGATACTGATTTTCATATTTTTCTAAACCAATAATATTGATCCATTCACGTGCTTGAGCTTCGGCTGTCATTTGGCTCGCCCCACGCATTTGCGGGCCAAACATCACGTTTTCTTTTACAGTTTTCCACGGGAAAAGGGTATAGCCCTGAAACACCATGCCGCGTTCAGGGCATGGACCCGTAATGCATTCGCCGTCTACTAAAACTTCTCCACTATGGTATGGGTCTAAACCTGCAATAACACGGCTTAGAGTCGATTTGCCGCAGCCAGAAGGTCCAATCACACAAATAAATTCTCTTTTATGAATTTTTAAATCGAGTTTATTTAAAACAGTGCGTTCGCTGTGACCATGCTTAAAGACTTGGCTCAGTTGTTTAGCTTCCAAAATAACAGGACGTTCATAAATTTTTTGAAAGTATTCATGTGCGTTAAATGTTGAATCGTTCATTATTTTGCTCCTACTTTCCAAGTGAACATCCGCTCACCTAACTTCATTAATAGCCAGTCACAGACCAGACCAATCACCCCAATAATCAAAATAGCCGCATAGACATTGTCAAAGTTTTGATAGCGAGCCTGTTGGGTAATAAACCACGTAATACCCGAGGTCGTACCAATCAACTCTGAAACAATTAAATAGGTCCAAGCCCAGCCCAGTAACACACGTAAGTCACGGTAAATATTAGGTAAGGCCGCAGGAATCACCACGTGAAATAAACTTTTGAGCTTATTGGTACCAAGCGTATAGCCAGCTTCAATTAAGCTTCGATCTACCATTCGGGTGGTATTAGCAATAATGAGAATTTGCTGAAATAGCGTACCAATCACAATAATGGCAATTTTAGGTGCGTCATTAATCCCTAAAATTGCCACTGCAAGTGCGCCAAAAGCAGGTGCGGGTAAGTAACGGAAAAACTCAACAAACGGTTCTGTTAACAGGGATATTCGTTTAGAAAAACCACACAAAATACCCAGTGGAATTCCAATCAATGAAGAGATAAAAAAAGCTGAAAAAACCAGTTTGATACTGTGCCATAAACTTTGATGAAACCACGGCGAATCAGGTTGTTCAGGTGGCGTAGTAAATGCAGTCACTAAAGCCTTAGCGACTTCATGGGGAGCGGGTAAATAAATTGGATTGACTAGAATACCTTGTGGTGGTGCAGAATCTCGATTGACTGCATTTTGTGCTTCGAGATAGAACACATTTTTATCAACGCGACTTCCTACTTGTAGGTAAGGAACACTTCCCGAACTCGTGATTTGTACTTGAGGATGCCAAACAAAAGGTAAATAACTGATTGCGCACCAAAGACATATTGGAATAACGAAAGAACAAATACTGAGAATCAGCTTGTTCTTTCGCGTAAATTCCTTTGCAACATAACCCATATCGAGAGCTCCCCATTTTGATCAGTATTACGATTTTCATAAAACGTAATATTGCTAAGCAAAATAGGTGCCATCTTTAAGGTGCTCCAGATGAGTTAAGAAGATGAGGGAACTAAAGTTTCATGTAAATAAATCCAATAACATTTTTCGTCTTCTACTTTAATGCAGGCTGTCGAAGTGCGTAATGTTTCGGTTTCATCAGTTTGTTGATGTTCCTGATATTGCACCCAACAATAATTTTCAAATTCGTATAAAGCTGTACTCTTAATAATGGTGATTTTTAAAGAGGATTTCTTTCCAATATTTTGACTAAATAAGTTTTTAACTTCGGCTAAGCCAATACTCCGACCTTGAACCGTTACCATCTTAAAATTTTGATCAAAACTGTTTAAAAGCGGACTCAGACTTTGTTCTGCATTTCGACCTGTAAATACATTTTCTATTAAAACATGTAGGTCAATTACACTTTGAATGGCCTGATCCATTTGTTTAGACATGATTTTTCTCCTTTAAAACCTTATCTTTCTTTTAGATAAACTAAAAAGTATGTAAGTTAAAGGAAGATAAGCTATTTTATATAAATAGACAATTCTGTCTGTTTTTTATAAAATATCGATGATTATGACTCAGTTTTTATAATAATGATGTCCCATAAAATATTTCAAATTTTAGATAGTTTAGGATTGGTCGCACAGAATCGCGTTCTTCATGTGCAATTTTCCAACGCATCATTAAACAATCAAGTTTTCTTGCAACGCATCGAGGGCGAACATACACTCAACCAAGGCAGCGTTGCTGACTTACTGTGTCTATCGACCAACGCACATATTGCATTAAAACAATTTATTGGCTGTCAGGTTGCCGTCGATCAAGTCACTGACATGGGGCAGTTTTTTAGAACAACAGGTATTATTACCGAAGCGAGCCAAGGGCAAAGCGACGGCTCACTCACTATTTATAACCTCTCCTGTTGGAAAAATGGTTAATGATGAAATTAAACAGATATTAACGCTTGAAGATAAATTGGGCGAGCGTGTAATGGGGCAAGATTATGCACTCACACAATTAGTTCAAGGCATTAAAACTTCAAAAGCAAAACTTGAAGATCCTAATAAGCCACAAGGTGTATTTCTTTTAGTGGGACCGAGTGGTGTAGGTAAAACTGAAACTGCATTAACTTTGGCAAATGAGTTATATGGTGGTGAGCAGCATTTAATCACTATTAATATGTCTGAATATCAAGAAGCGCATACGGTATCTTCATTGAAAGGTGCGCCTCCAGGATATGTCGGATATGGCCAAGGTGGGGTTTTAACAGAAGCTGTACGCCGTAACCCGTACAGTGTTGTGTTGCTTGATGAAATTGAAAAAGCTCATAGCGATGTTCAGGAACTGTTCTATCAAGTATTCGATAAAGGTACTTTAGAAGATGGTGAAGGACGAGTAATTGACTTTAAAAACACGACTATTTTGTTAACTTCAAATGCTGGTTCAAGTGCCATTATGCAGGCTTGCTTAAATAGACCTGTAGAAGAGTGGCCTACAGCTGAAGAGTTGATTGAGCACTTAAAACCAAGTTTATATAAACAATTTAAGCCTGCATTTTTAGGCCGAATGAGAGTTGTACCTTATTTCCCACTGCATGATGATCTACTTGTACGAATTATTAAACATAAGTTAGGCAAAATCACAGCAAGAATTGAGAAACAATATGGAACACAAGTCCAGTATTCTGATGATTTGGTAGAGCTCCTCTTAAGCCGTTGTACAGAAGTCGATAGTGGTGCGCGCAACGTTGATAATATTTTAAATTCTACAGTGTTACCTGCATTAGCTACAGAAATTTTGGTGGCTTTAGCAGAGCAAAAACTACCTAAAATTATCATGATTGATGCTAAAGATGACGAAATTCAATATGTACTAGACCCAGTTGTAAAAGCTGCTAAAAAAAGGACTAGTAAAAAATTGAAGTCAGAAGTTTAAAATTGAATAGAGCTAAAATTAGATGAATATTGATATTTCTGAACTACTCGAACCCATTAGTGATAGTTTGCCTTGTGGTGATGACTTTTCGTTTTCTAATGAATTTCATGAAATTAAAAAAGCCAAGACACAAGATGATTTATTACTAGATCAAGGTGATTGGGTTGCTGAGCGCAAACAAGCCGATTGGGACTTTGTAGCAAAGAACACGAGTGTTTTGCTAAAAGATAAAACGAAAGATATTCGTCTATTAACTTGGCTCTTAGAGGCTTGGACTCATCTTTATGGTTTTGAAGGTATGGCTAAAGGTTTAACTTTAAGCCATACCATGCTGAATCAATACTGGCAGGAAATTCACCCTGTTATTGAAGATGATGACTTAGATCAACGCATTGGTTTATTACAGGGTTTAATTAATCAGCTTCCGATGTTGTTAAAGAAAGTTTCTTTAACCAATACAGCTCCTTATTATAATTTGCTTGATTACGATAATTTTCTATATCACGAAAATGTTCGCCGTAAACAAACTGAAGAGTATGACAGCCAGTCAGGACCATCTGAATTAGAACAATTCGACCAAGCCATTTTTAATACTTCTAAAACTTTTCAATATTCTAATTATCAAGATTTTAGTTCAGTCTTAACCGAGTGGGATGTTTTAAAACAGACTCTTGATCATTTAATGGGATTAGATTCGCCGAGTTTTGCTGCTATTGATTCGGCATTTGAGACCATTCACAGCACATTACGTAAGATTTATAAAGCAGAAGCTTTTGGTACTGGGCTTACGCCAATCCAAGAACAGGCTACTGTTATCACGAGTTCATCTATGGAAAATCAAGGGCCTGTACAAGTTGTTTCAGATCAGCCAGCTTTTCAGCCTCAAGCACAAACGCACTTGGCTAACCGTGAACAAGCAATGAAAGTATTGCAAGAGATCGCAGATTACTTCCAAGCAAATGAACCTCATAGTCCTGTGAGCTATATGCTTCAAAAAACGATTAAATGGAGTCAAATGCCATTACACGAGTGGTTAGCGCAAGTTATTAAAGATGAGCATCCATTACAAATGGTTCAGGAAATGTTAGGTGTGCAGCCTAAAAATGAATATGAATAAAGATTGGTAAAGACATATGTTTAAAGCTGAAAAAGTCCTGTGGGGCGAAGGTTTATTTTTAAGACCTCAACATTTCCAAATTCAAGATACGTATCATGAACAACGCCTAAATCATACGGTTCGCGCAGTTGTACCTTTTTCATATGGTATTCAGAAGCTAAGTTTCGATGAAGCTCAATTGAGTACACATATTCTTGCTCTTGAGTCTGTAGAGATGATCTGGCAAGACGGTGAAATTTATCAGGCACCGGCATATGATTTATTGCCTGAACCAATTTTATTAGATGATCTTAATTTACGTGGTGAGATGCTAATCTATTTAGCATTGCCGCTTTTACAAGCAAATAAGCAAAATCTAATTGATCAAAACCAAGCGCAGAAGGGTAGATATCAATCTCACCTTGTTGAAACGCATGATTTGTTTACTAATGCTACAGAAGCAGATATTAGTTTGCTACGCCGACGTGCTGTTTTTAAATTATTAGATGTACATAGTAATCCAGACCATAATCTAGATGGTTTCTTATATCTGCCGATTGGAAAGATTAAGCGACAAAGCTCTGGCGCTTTTGAAATTGATCGGAAGTTTATTCCGCCAATTTTACACGTGGATGCCTCTGAATCACTCATTTCAAACTTAAAAAGAACACTGAATGTGATTAAGGCAAAAATTAAGACGATTCAAACCAATAACCGAGAAAATGAACAGAAGTTAATTGAATTCCGTTCAGGTGATATCGTTTCATTCTGGTTAGTAAATGCCTTAAACACAGCTCATGCTGGCCTGAATCATTTTGTGCAATATCCACAAATCCATCCAGAACGTTTGTTCTTCGAATTGTTACGTTTAGCAGGTTCTTTATTAACCTTCTCGACGGCTTATGATGTTGATCAGTTGCCTGCCTATAAACACCATAATTTACAAGAAAGTTTTTCGCAGTTAGACACGATTCTACGTGATTTACTCGATACGATTATTTCGAGTCGTTACATCAGTATTGCACTTAAAGAAATCCGCCCTTCATATTGGGTGGGAAGTCTTGAGACCGATAAGATTACTCGAGATACTCGACTTTATATTGCAGTATCAAGTAGTGCAATGCAGACACATGAGTTGATCCAGATCGTACCTTTACGATTCAAGATTGGTAGCACTTTAGATGTAGAGCAACGTGTAGTTGCTGCATTACCTGCAATTCCATTGCATCACTTGATTCAGGTTCCAACAGCGATCCCAGTACGTTCTGGTGTGAGCTATTTTGAAGTTGAACCGCATCATGAATTATACCAGCGCATGTTAGATTCAGAGACGATTTGTATTTATGTTCCGGCTGGCTTCCAAGATATCAGTATTGAACTGATTGCTGTTATGAACGCTTAAGGGTAAAGGAGAGAAAAATGTCACAATCCACTGGTGCTCCTTCTTTATTTGACGATGGGCAAATTGGAACGGGTGGGAACAATAATAGCCAGTCTCAGGCAAAGCTACAGGCAATCAATCTTATTGATTTATTGCATGATGGCTTTTATTTGGTTTTTTTGATTCGAAATCAGTATGTGCCGGCAGACGCTCAGCAGTTTCGTGAAAAAATCTTAAATTTACTCAATCAATTTGAGCAGCAAGCTAAAAAGTTGCAATTTTCAGCTGATGATATTCATGATGCTAAATATGCATTTTGTGCTTTGATTGATGAAACTATCGTAACGCAACAAGACCCAAGCTATTTTAATTTACAAAATGCTTGGTTAATTAGCCCATTGCAATTGAGCTTGTTTGGTTCTCAGTTAGCTGGGTATCGTTTCTTTGAAATTTTGGAGCAATTGCGAAGTCGTGGAAAAGAACGTCTAGCTGCGTTAGAGGTATTTCATTACTGCCTTTTGCTCGGTTTTCAGGGTAAGTACCGAATTGAATCTATTGAAAGTCTCAACCACCTAGTATCAAGAGTGGGTGATGAAATTGACTATTTAAAAGGGAAAAAAGTTGCGTTTTCGCCGTTCTCGGCAATTCCCGATCAAATACGAAATATTATTCATCGCGAAGTACCTTTCTTTTGGATTTTGATCTTTTTATTGATTTTTGCATTACTTACCTTTGCGGGTTTAAGATTTATGCTGAACAATCAAAATGATAAAGCATTATCTAACTATCAAAATGTGATTTCTGCTCCTCAAGAGCAAGCACATATTACAGTTTATTTACCTTGATGATGGAACGAAATGGCTCAGGAAAAACCAACTTCTATTCGAGTTTTACAATCGAATAAAAAAAAGCCGAAATCACCAGTACTTTATATTGTGATTGGTGTGATTGCAGGGGTGTTTGTCAGCATCTCGCTATTCCTGTTCTTGTCTCAACCGAATTCGCCTGAATCAGCAGCAATTGAGAGTAAATCAACGGAAGAGCAAATTTTAAATCAAGATGCTGTACATTCTTCAGATGAACAAAATCAGGTTGTTGTAAGTCAAGATAACGAGACGGACTCAATGAGTCGTGATGGCTTTGAAAAGCCAAAAGATAATGAGTTAAGCAATATTTTTAAACCTGTTCCACATAAAGCTGTTGCTACGAATGAACAACGAGTTTCACCATTTGATGAGCAGCTAACAGGTGAAAAGAAAGTTCAGATTGTGCCTCAACTACAGACAGGTACAGCTAAAGCGACTCAACCTAAAATACAGCCAACTCAGCAAAAACCTGTGAGTAAGCCGCAGCAGCAACAAGTGGCGCAGGCTAAACCCGTAGTTGAGAGTAAAGCTCCAGCCGAACCAGAACCTGAGGTTGAGCCACCTAAGGCATCGGTAGATATTAAAATTACACGAAGTCCTTTTGCCGTGAATTAATGAACTGATGATGATCTTTCTCATTTTCTTTTGCTTTACATGTTTAGCAATTGGTTTAGCGTTTTTAATGTCTTATGAACTCAGGAGTAGAAGCAAAGATTTTGTTTTGTCATTACTGCCCCAAGGGCGTAAACAGCTTAATCAGGTTAGGCAATTTGCCCAAACCATGAATCAGGCAGCTGCTCCTGAAAAATTACAATCTCATTGGCATTTACAGCAATGGTGGATTGTAATTGCAGGCTTTTTCTTGTTTGCCAGTATATTAGTTTTTGCTTTTACTCGTCCAATTAGTTCAACCCGAATTGAAGCTGAATATCTGAAAAAAACAGATCCTCAAATTTATGCACTTTTAAATGGTGAAATATTATCGCCACCGCCAGAAGTAGATGAAAGCCTAATTGAAGCCGCAATTGTTGAGGCGACGCAGTTAGAGCAGCAATATTCGTCTCAAAATAGTGGAGCTATTAATTCTTCACCGATTGATAACGCCAGTTTCGATGGTCGAGCTATTCTGGACACAAATTTAGTTGATCGTAAATGGGACAAAATGAACCCACGCTATAAACAGCGTTTACTCATGGTCTTTAAAATCATGAAAGAACAGTATGGTTATGAGTTGGTTCTATTAGAAGGCTATCGTAGCCCAGCACGTCAAAATATGTTGGCGGGCAATCCAAATACGACTAGAGCAAGGGGGTATCAAAGCTATCACCAATTTGGTTTAGCAGCTGATGTAGCATTTAAGCGAAATGGAAAAGTGGTTATTTCTGAGCGAGATCCGTGGGCAATGCAAGGCTATCGATTATATGGTCAAGTCGCCGAATCGGTTGGTTTAACTTGGGGTGGACGTTGGAAATCTATCCAAGATTATGGGCATACTGAGTTCCGTATGCCGGGCTTAAGAAAAACTCAAGAAATGGCAGAAAAACTGATTGCTGAAAGTTCGAATGATATAAGTTAAATATTGATTGAGGATTGAAAACGTTCTTGTAAAACAGACGTCATTTTATCCACAAGCTGGGAAATTATCCCAGCTTTTTCCCATGTGTAAATTGAAACGGCCATAGGCGGCACAGCTCCTAATGAATCATATCGACGTACTCTCCGTCCATTGGTCGTAGCTACAGGTAATAAAGATAATCCTAATCCTGTTTCAACACTGACTAACACGCTTTCTAGGCTACTACCCGTAAAGGCAATATACCAACGTCGCCGTTCGCGCTCTAAGGTTGCGAACATCTCATCCCGATAAAGTCCGCCTTGAGGAAAGGTCACTAAACTCATGGGATCAGACCATTCAGTTGTTGAATTCGAACTTTCAAACCATGCCATTTCTTCTGGGAATGTAGCGTGGTGATCGGCACTAGCAGCAGGTTCTTTGACAATAATAATATCGAACTCACCATTCCGATAACGTTCTGTTAGGTTCCGACTTAAGCCAGAGGTTACATCTAAACGAATGGAACGATGCTCTTTGGCAAATATACCGAAAACTTCAGCCATTGCAGGACTCATCATATCTTCTGGTAAACCAATACGAATGGGAATACTTCCTGCCGGATCTTTAAGTAGGGCCTCAGCTTCCTGTTGGAGAGTCAAAATCCTTTGCGCATAACCAATTAGATACTCTCCAGATGCCGTCAATTTGAAAGGTCTCGCTGTCCGATCTATAAGGGCATGACCGACAGATTCTTCAAGTCGTGCTAACTGCTGGCTAACTGTTGATTGAGTCAGGTGTAATCGATCGGCAGCTGTGGTAAAACCGCCAGTTTCAAAAATAGTGACGAAAGCACGTAAAAGGCGAGGATCAAACATATTAGGTACCGCCACACTTAAAAGCCGATAAGATAAATATTTATAATCTTAATACTATCGATTCAATAATTTAATTTCCAAATACTTTTGGTCGTGTTTATTCTATTTGCAAAATGTTTTGCCATAAATTTCTATTGGGAGACCAGCATGCGTAAGTCACTAATATGGATGAATCTGATTGTTGTATTAGGGACTTCGGGTTTTACAAATATGACGAATGCAATGGGTGAGTATCCTTTACATCAGGCAGTGATAAATAATGACACACAATCTATTAAACGGATTTTATCTCAAAAAGCTTTAATTGATGAGAGAGATGAAACTGGTTCGACTGCTTTGATGGTCGCTACAAGAGCAAATAATGTACATGCTGCTCATATGCTGATAGAGGCTGGTGCCGATGTAAATGCAAAAGACAATATTCAAGACAGTCCATATTTATATGCTGGTGCACAGGGATATTTAAAAATTCTAAGAATGACACTCATGCATGGTGCCGATTTAAAAAGTATTAACCGTTACGGTGGAACTGCACTCATTCCTGCAGCGGAACGAGGCCATGTTGAAACAGTTCGTACATTAATTGCGGCCGGTGTAGATGTTAATCATGTCAATAATTTGGGGTGGACGGCATTACTTGAGGCCATCATTTTGGGAAATGGAGAACCTAAATATCAACACATTGTAGAGCTTTTATTAAAGGCAGGTGCTGATCCGAATTTGGCTGATAAAGACGGCATAACTCCCTTACACTATGCGCGGTCACGAGGATACCGTGAAATTGAAAAAAGACTTCTTGCAGCTGGTGCAAAATAGAAAGTGAGAGTATGTGATGGAAAAAGGTGAACAGTTTTTACGTAAGGCGATTGAGCTTGCCTATAACAATATTGAAAAAGGTGGCAGGCCATTTGGTGCTGTGGTTGTAAAGAATGGAGAAATTATTGCTTCAGGCGTAAATCAGATTCTGGTAACGAATGATCCAACCGCACATGCTGAATTACTGGCGATTCGTGCAGCCAGTCAAGTTTTAGGAACTGCCAATTTAGAAGGTTGTTCTGTGTATGCAAGTGGTCATCCATGCCCAATGTGTATGGCTGGAATGCGTATAGCAGGTATTAAGTCGGTGAGCTATGCATATTCTAATGAAGACGGAACACCATTTGGTTTGTCTACAGCCGAAATATATATAGAGCTTGCCAAGCCCTTTGCTGAGCAATCAATGAAAATTCAATATATACCGATCAGAGTTGAAAACCGCACTGATCTTTATGCGCATTGGAAGAGTTATCAAGCCAATCATTCAGGCTCAGAATAATGAAGCAGTCTGGAGCTTTTTTGACTCAGTCGATGCTCATTGTAACTGTGGCTTTGGTTGGGCTTAATTTAAGACCATTTATCACAAGTATTGGACCATTGATTGCCAATATTCGAACAGCCACTGGTTTAAGCTTACAAGGGATAGCACTACTTACTTTGCTACCGATGATGCTTATGGGAGTCATTGCATTTGTTGGCCCAATATTGCAGAACTATGTCGGCGAACGAAAAGCTATTCTTGGTGCATTGCTGGCCATTTGTGGAGGATGTGCTGTCCGATTTTTATTGCCTACATCCGAAGGATTAATTCTTAGTGCAATAGTAATTGGATTCGGAGTTGCGATGATACAAGCGGCATTTCCCGGCATGATCAAAAGAGAATTTAGCCAATATATTGGTCCGATGATGGGACTTTATTCGGCTATGCTCATGGGAGGAGGAGCACTAGGTGCATGGTTAGCTCCCATAATTTCAAATATAACGGGAGTCTGGTCGATTGGCCTAGCTTTTTTTACCATTCCAGCTTTATTTACATTTATATTGGCGCTTGTCTTTTTACCTATAAAAGTTAGTTCATCCATTCATCATCCGCCTGTACGCAAGTTGTTAAATCAACCTCGAACATGGTTATTAATGATGTGCTTTGGACTTGTAAATGGTGGCTACTCGTCAGTAGTAGCGTGGTTGGCACCTTCTTTTCAAGATCAGGGTTGGAGTGCAGCACAAAGTGGAAAATTACTCGCTTTGCTGGCCTTGAGCCAAGCAACTTCAGCGCTCATTTTGCCTGTTTTAGCTAGGAAATATAAAGATCGACGTCCATGGTTATGGTTTACGTTAGCAATGCAGCTAGTCGGTTTCTCTGGAATGGCTTTTATGCCTGATTTTGCCTCTATACTTTGGGCAATTTGTTTGGGCGTAGGTTTGGGAGGATGTTTTGCGTTAACGCTTATCGTTGCATTAGACCATTTTGATGATCCGATTCATGCAGGGGCTTTATCTGCATTGATGCAGGGTGGTGGTTTTTTACTGGCAGCAATCCCGCCGTGGATTATTGCAATTTTGCATGATCTTACGGGGGCTTACAAAGCAGGATGGCTTTTCCATTTAGCCAGTGTGATATTAGTAGTTGTTTTAGTAATTAGATTGAATCCCAAAAGTTATTTTAAAGTAAGTCTGTAAAACGTTGAGTTAGCCGAGATTCATTTTTTAAGAATTGTTGCTCCTATAATCACAAGCAAATGAGGAAATAGTGATAGGATAGAACTGAAAATTTCCTCTTTTAAATGAATACAACAATATTTGATTTCTATGACTTCTTCTTTGAAACAGCTCACTTTATTTAATCAAGGCCTAGGAAAAACCAGTCGATTTGCAAAAGGCATGGATGGAACTTTACAGGCTATTGAGCATTTAGGATATGTGCAGATCGATACCATATCGGTTGTAGAGCGAGCTCATCACCATATATTGTGGAGCCGAGTGCCTGATTATGAGCTAAGTCATCTCAATAGTTTGGTTCGTGAGCGCCAGATTTTTGAATATTGGTATCATGCCGCATCGTATCTTCCTATGAAAGATTATCGCTATGCATTGCCAGCCATGATGTCTGTCAGAAACGGAGAAAGCCGTTATTTCAATAAAGGTGATCAACACCTTATGAATGAAATTTTAGCCCGTGTTCGTGCTGAAGGAAAAATTCGCCTCCGTGATATTGATAAAAATAATAAAAAGAGTTTGGGAAACTGGTGGAATACCGGACCAGGCCGTCGTGCTTTTGAGCAGTTATATATGCAGGGTGACCTGATGATCTGTGAGCGCAACGGAATGGAAAAGGTCTTTGATTTGACCGAGCGCTGCTTGCCTGAAAATATTGATTTAAGTATGCCTACGCTTTATGAATATGCGCAGTATTTATTTAATAATACGCTTCGAGCACATGGTGCATTTACATGGAAACAATTAGTTCATCTAAAGAAAAATGATTTAAAAGAAACTATGCGTGTCGTTCTGAAAGAACATATTGATGCAGGTGTTGTATCAGCAATTAAGCTTGCGAAAGGTCAAATGCTATATGTGGAGGTCGCTGCATTAGAACAAAAGTTTAATACTGAGTTCGGTTTAAAAATACTTTCACCTTTTGATAATTCTCTTATTCATCGTGACCGTTTAGCTTCTTTATTTGAATTTGATTACCGCATTGAATGCTATGTACCAGCGGCCAAACGTGTATATGGTTATTTTTGTTTGCCGATTCTATATCAAGACGAGTTAGTCGGCCGACTAGATTGTAAAGCACATCGCTCTATCAAAGAGTTAGAAGTGATTAGCTTGCATTTAGAAAAAACAATCAAAGATAAAGAGCATTTCTCTTTTGAATTGGAGCAAGAGCTCAAACGTTTCACAGCGTTTAACCAATGTTTAACTGTTAATGACAAAGTGATTAAGCTTATTCGTACTAAAATTTAAACACCAAAAGCACTCCAGCTTTTGGTGTTTTCACTTTATTAGTTCAAGGACATACGATATTCAATAATCCCTGGTTTTTGTGCAATCCAGTCATAAAGCTTTTGTGCTGTTAGATTGGTTTCTTGAGTATGCCAATATAAACGGTCACAGTTGTGTTCAATTGCTTGCTTCTGCACATATTCAATAAGTTGCTTACCAATGTGTTGTCCACGAACTTCAGGTGAAACAAAGAGGTCTTCTAAATAACAATAATTATTTTCTGCCCATGTTGAACGATGAATAACATAATGAACAATTCCCAAAACTTGCTCACCTTGTTTGGCAACAGCACAGTACATAGGTTCATTCTCATCGAAAAAACGTTCCCATGTTACTTTTGTGACATGAAGGGGTAAATTCACCTGATAAAAATTTTGGTAAGCAAGCCAATATTTTTCCCATTGTGAATAATCTTGCTGCTCAACAGGAACGATTTGAATACCTTGATTTTGCATAATAATTACACTCTGTTTTAAAGTAATAAAAAATCGACAACTAGAGTGTAGTTTTAATAGTGGTATTTTTATAAGATACACTTTTGATATTTTTCACAGTACCAGTTTTGATATGGCAGCTTCGATTTCTGCATCTTTTCCACATTTAATTTTGCCAAAAGGCCAGATTAAAGATGGGTTATATACGGCTTTGCGTGATGCGATTTTAGATGGAAGGCTAACTGCTGGAACAAAATTACCCTCAAGTCGTGCTTTGGCAGAGATGATGTCAATTTCAAGGAATTCTGTATTGGCGGCTCTTGAACGATTACTAGATGAGGGATATTTATTTACTAAACCAAGTTCGGGGACCTATGTTGCTGAGGTTGTGCCAGATCAGTTAATACACGTTCAAAAAAATTCAAAAGAAACGTCTAAAAATACTCATCGTTCCTTAAATATTAATCCGAATATTGAAGCTTTATTGGATTCATGGCGAAAGCAGTCATGGTTAAGTAAAAAGAAAAAGATGTTTCATGTAGGGGTAGGCTGTATTGATTTATTTCCTCATCAACTGTGGGGCAAGTTATTAACGCAAGCTTGGCGGCAGTCCTATTATCAACTTGGTCAATTTTACGACCCACGTGGCTATCTACCTTTGCGTCAGGCAATTTCTGAATATGTTCGCTCCACTCGAGGCCTGAACTGCAACGAAGAGCAAATTATTATC
This sequence comes from Acinetobacter sp. AOR18_HL, assembly GCF_027855145.1. Lineage (NCBI taxonomy): Bacteria > Pseudomonadati > Pseudomonadota > Gammaproteobacteria > Moraxellales > Moraxellaceae > Acinetobacter > Acinetobacter sp. AOR18_HL. Next base: position 430,860 of record NZ_JAKTIG010000031.1, on the reverse strand, counting down.
GTAAACGGAACGCAGCAGGCTATTCATTTAACAGCCTATGCATTACTTCAAGCAAATGATGAAGTGTGTTTGGATGAGCCGGGATATGATGCAGCTTTTAAGATTTTTCGAAGTTTTGGTGCACAGGTAAATTTGATCGAGAGTGATGAGGAGGGAATGCAAATCTCTGACATTACAGATCATTATTTCAAAAGCAAACTTGTTTATACGGCACCTTCACATCAGTTTCCTTTAGGAGGAACTTTAAGTTTAGCTCGCCGTTTTGCTTTATTAGATTGGGCAAACAAACAAGAAAAATGGATTTTTGAAGACGATTATAATAGTGAGTTTCGTTATGGCACGCACCCAATCCAAGCACTACAAGGTTTAGATCAGCAGCAAAGAGTCATTTATTCTGGAACTTTTACCAAGATGATGTTTCCAGAGTTTCGTTTAGGGTTCATGGCTGTACCTGAAGCATTGATTGAAACCTTTAGTGCAGCTAAATACTATACTGACGTGCGAAGTTCATATTTAGAGCAGGTCGCTTTAGCTTTATTCATTCAACAAGGCCACTATGCTCGACATGTACGTAAAGTTCGAAAAGCATGCTATGAGCGTCAACAAGTATTGATTAACGCTATTAATGAATACCTTTCAGATGTACTTAATGTTCAGCCAACAGATTCAGGCATTCATCTTATATGTTGGTTAAAAGCACCATGGACAGAGCATGAGTTTATTTCTCATTGCTCGGCATTGGATTTGGAGATTCAACCTCTATCAAGATATTGTCAACTTGAGTCAAAAAAAGCAGCAGTTTTGTTGGGCTATGCTGCACATCAACCTGAGGAAATGGTGGAAAATATTAAGAGACTAGCCATGAGTATCAAAAAGTAAAATAGCTAAACTTTTCAAAATTATATATGAATTTTAGAGGGATTTTATTTTTAATGAGAAGGACAAAATATTTATTCGATTTAAATATTTTGATGAAATATTAAAAAATTTAAATTTAAAAGATTTATTAATCTTATTTTAAGATAACTTCATTATTCTAAAAACATCAAAGCTCAGTACAGTACACCTTTTGGCCACATTCTCCAGATGTGGCCTTTTTTTATTAGGAATAAATATAGCTTAGAATGAATTAATTTTTTAAGGAGAATAAGATTTAATCTTCTTCCATGGCATTACTATAAAATTTAACACCTAGTTTAATTCGGTCTCGACCATTACTCATACGCCAACGATTGGTGTCACGTAAAGAATATACACAGCCACAATATTCCTGTTGGTAGAATTCCTCTCGCTTACTGATTTCAATCATTCGACTAGAGCCACCATTTTTTCGCCAGTTATAATCCCAATATTGAATATCCGGATAATTGGATGCTGCCCGAATTCCGCAATCATTAATTTGAGCCATATTTTTCCAACGAGAAATTCCTAACGAACTACTGATGAGACTAAAGCCGTGTTCATGTGCATAAAGGGCAGTTCGCTCGAAACGCATATCGAAACACATGGTACAACGTATGCCGCGTTCTGGTTCATCTTCCATACCTTTAGCTCGAGCAAACCAATTATCCGTGTCATAATCTGCATCGATAAATGGAATATTATGCTTTTCTGCAAAACGAATATTTTCTTCCTTACGGATGAGATATTCTTTTACCGGATGAATATTAGGATTATAAAAAAATATTGAAAATTTAATTCCAGAATCAATTAATGCTTCCATAACTTCTCCTGAACAAGGAGCACAGCAAGAATGAAGTAATAATTGATCATGTCCAGATGGGAGTTCTAATTTTAAACGTTGAGTTGACATAATAAAAAATTAAATTGCAATTCTAATAATTATATATTTTTATTTTGTATAATGTGAACTGAATTATTTTCAATTAAACATGAAATTAATTTAATATCTTAAAATTTATTTATTACTTTATTTGTGGTTTAGTTGAATATAATGAAATAATTAGATTATTAAATATTAAAATTATTTATATCGGTACTTTTAAATTTATTAACCGAAATACTATATAGTAATATAAAATATAGATAAATTTAATATTTTTTAAAATAATAATATTAAAAGATAGCTAGGTAAGTGATTGATGTTTCTAAATATAATTTGAAATTTTTTATGTTTTATTGTGATGTGTGTCACAGATAAACCTTATTTTTTCAATTAAAATATTTCTTTAGATTTGTAGCTTTAATAAATCTATACTATAAAACTTGATATGTTTTTAAATTTAAGTGTGTGATTATTTGAGATATGAAAGATTGGCAATGTAAGTATTGTAATGGTTACATTATGGTTAATCATTCAAAGATCAGCGTAGGAGAAAAAGTTTACTTTTTGGTATATAAATTTGATGCAAAGAACGAACGAAAAAAATTATATAAAAAGGGAATTGTAGTTGCTCGCTACGATAATATACTTCACATTGAGTCACGTAAAAAAACTTATAAGATCGAACAAGCTAAGGTCTATCCATTAGGAGCACCGATGCCTTTCGTTTACAACATGTTTTGGGTTTGCGGGTGCCCATGTACCCTACAAAATTAATTTCTTAAATTTAAATGTCAGCAGCTCATTTTATAAATTTAATTGAATTAGTAATCGTATCAAATTTATTTTCTCAGCTTTTATAGAAAAGTTAAGAGCAATAAACTCAGAAAAATGACTTTGAGTGGTTGAATGATTGATTTGACAAAAACAATAGGCTCTCTTATAAACCTTGAGTAAAGTTGAGGTTAATCATGATAAGTGAAAATAAAAAAGCTGACTCTAGTCGAGTTTTGACTGTGGGGGAAGTTGCAAAAAGGAGTGGAGTTCCTGTCTCGACCCTACATTTTTATGAGGCGAAGGGGCTGATAAAAAGTATAAGAACCAATGGTAATCAGCGCCGCTTTCCATTAATTGTTTTAAGATATATTGCGATTATTAAAGTTGCTCAAAGAGTAGGAATTCCTTTAAATGAAATTAAAGAGGCTCTTAGCGCATATCCTATGGGAAGCAAATTAACAGCTAAACAGTGGAAAGAGTTATCAAGCCATTGGCGAAAAGATCTGGATGATCGTATTCAAAAATTAACGAGGTTACGGGATGAAATGGACTGGTGTATTGGCTGCGGTTGCTTATCGTTAGAGCAATGTCCGTTAAGAAATCCTGAAGATGTTTTGGGGCAAGAGGGATCTGGAGCACGAATTTTAGAAAGGCCATGATCGCAATATTTTGATAATTATTTTTAGAAAGGAAAATCTTAAATTCCAATCAATTAAAGAAATGGTGAGTAGAACTCACAAGTGAGTTTTTTATTGTAAACAAGACACATGGAACATGAATTTTTTTGATATCTTTAGTTTTTTTATTAAGAAGCAAAAATTTATGAAAAAAATTATCTTTCTTGGTTTAGCGCTTGTTTCGTTAACGGCTTGTTCATCTGTACAACATAAAGATCCAACTCCACCAAAAATTGGTTCACCAAACCCAGCTAGTCAATATTGTGTTGAACAAGGCGGGAAATTAGAAATTAGAAATGAAGCAAATGGTCAGGTTGGGTATTGTCACTTACCAAATGGCCAAGTCGTGGAAGAATGGAAATTATTCCGTGATAACCAAGCGAACTGTGTAGCAGAAGAAGCTCAAAAATTAGTGGGTCAATCTGGCCTTACTGATGATCAAATTAAACAAAAAACTAAATCAGAAATTGTGCGCAAAGTGGCTCCAGGTCAACCAATGACTATGGATTATCGTACAAACCGAGTTACAGTTACTATTGATCCTGCTTCTAAGAAAATTACTCAAGCAACCTGTGGTTAATGTGTGTAATTAAAGTTTGGTAAATCAAATTTTAAAGAAAAGAGCCTGCTGAAAATGCAGGCTTTTTTACTTTAATTTTCGGAATAATGGACAACCGGATACTCTTTTTGTTGTGGCAGCTTCTGTAAAGCCTGATTAATTTTGATGAGAAAAATATCCACTTTGTCTTGGCTTGGATTGTTGGTGTTGTATGAAGCTCTTTCTTGATAGTTAATTCCGCATCCAATAATTTTCATATTTGCAGGATTAAAGCTCCAGTCATTTTTATTTTTGATCGAGATATCTAAATCACTATCACATTCTTTCCAGAGTTTTAAAAATTGATTGGAATATACAGCGGGAGCTTCTTGTGCTCGGTAGGCTGTAAATCCTTGCATTTCAGAGTTAGCAAATTGAAGGAGATGATTGGTAGGCATTCCTCCCCAAAGTATAGCGGTGTCTTTCGGTAGCTTTATCCACGTTATATTCTCTTCTTTAAGAGGTGCAGTTTGCTCATCTTTCTGTTTGGACTTTTGAGATTTATAAACCAGTTTTGTTCCAACAGGAACCGTTACACCTTTGACTTGAGTGCTCTGTGTTGTATAGAAATACGGCGAATCATCACGGTTACAGCCTGTTGGGTTATAACAACCAATACAACCACTTAACAATAAAAGCGGACAACTTAAAATACTTAATTTGAAAACTCGATCCATTTTTCTTGTCTTTAATTATCTCTAGAAATTTAATATATCAGTATTTAAATCAATAATAAAAAAAGCCCCTAGCGGACTAGAGGCAGAAAAACATCAGATGCAAGAACAGGTGAATTATGCATCTGAGTTAAGTAGGTTGTATCAAACCATGTAGAGCACTTTACCAGCAAAAATGAATAAAAATAGGGAGGTGCGACTAATGGCTAATATTTGTAGTTTTTTATTTGTACAACTTCCTGTACTTGTTTTAAGGAAGGGGGCGCTAATACATTTATATTTGTTAATAAAAACTACAAAAGTTATGGCTGTGAACAAAGTTATTTATAGTGATTGTTCAACCGTTGTCTTTTTGTGCGACTACCCAAGAGTTATTCGTGATTTGTACTTGGCTTAATGATAATTTTAGAGTTATCCGAAAGGACACAATAATGACGAACATACGAATAATAATGAATCGAAGGTAGGACCACGTGTTTATTAGTGTATTTGATCTTTTTAAAATTGGCATCGGTCCATCTAGCTCCCATACAGTTGGACCCATGCGAGCGGCATACAGTTTTGTGGATGATTTATTGAAGCAAAACGATTTACAAGCAACAGCTAGAGTTCAGGTGAAGTTATACGGTTCGCTGTCGGCAACTGGTGTTGGTCATGCGACAGATAAGGCTGTTCTGTTAGGTTTAATGGGTTTTGACCCTGAACATATTGATACCCAATTAAGTACAAGCTTGATTGAAGATGTTCTTGAAAATAACGCCATCCAGCTTAATCAGCAAAAGACTATTTCTTTTGATTATAAGCATGATGTGCTTTTTCTAGATGAATCTTTGCCTTATCACCCCAATGCAATGGAGTTGATTGCCTATAACGAGGCTCAAGAAATTTTATATGCAGAAACTTACTATTCGGTTGGTGGCGGTTTTATTGTTAGCCAAAGGCAATTAGCAACAACTCAAACTGAAACAAACGACGTTAAGGTTCCATATCCATTTCACAGTGCGGCTGAACTTTTAAGCTTATGTAAGACTCATCATTTATCAGTGAGCGAGTTAATGCTTGAAAATGAAAAAAGCTGGCGTAGTGAAGCTGAGATTCGTAGCAAGATTATGGAAATCTGGAAAGTGATGCAGCAATGTATTCATAACGGATTAATTAATGACGGAATATTACCGGGCGGATTAAACGTAAAACGTCGGGCTAAAAAAATTCACGATAAGTTATTAAATAAGAAAAACTCAAACCTGATCGTGACGACTTTTCATGCGATGGAATGGGTCAATTTATTTGCCTTAGCGGTAAATGAAGAAAATGCTGCTGGTGGCCGCGTGGTGACGGCACCTACAAATGGTGCAGCAGGGATTATTCCAGCAGTTTTATATTACTACGTGACTTTTTCTAAAGACTTTTCCGAAGATAAAGTGGTTCGCTTTTTTCTAAGTGCGGCAGCCGTCGGCATTTTATGTAAACTCAATGCTTCTATTTCTGGTGCAGAAGTAGGGTGTCAGGGCGAAGTCGGCTCAGCATGTGCAATGGCTTCGGCGGGTTTAGCCGAAATTTTAGGTGGATCACCTGAGCAAGTGGAGCATGCGGCTGAAATTGGGCTTGAACATAATTTGGGTTTAACGTGTGACCCGATTGGTGGTTTGGTTCAGGTGCCTTGCATTGAACGAAATGCAATTGCAGCTGTAAAAGCCATTAATGCAGCCCAAATGGCACTTCATGATGACGATGAACACTTTGTCACGCTAGATAAAGTGATTCAGACCATGAAAGAAACTGGCAAAGATATGTCTGAGAAATATAAAGAGACTTCAAAAGGTGGCCTTGCTGTTAACGCCATTGAGTGCTAAAAAAATGAGATGGGGACGAGGTGACCCCATCTCATTTTAACCATTAAGCTTCGCGAGCAACTAAAGTTAAAATGTCATAAGTTGCGACAAGTTCACCACGTTGGTTTTTGACTTTAATATCCCACACCACAACGCCATGCGCAGGCTGAGACGGGTCTTTTTGTGGCTTAGGTGTTTTTTGTTTACAGGTGAGTTCAACTTGGATTGAGTCACCAATTTTAACCGGTTCAACAAAACGTAAGTTGTCCATACCGTAGTTGGCAATCACAGGACCTTGTGCTGCATCTACAAATAGACCTGCTGCAGCAGACACAATGAAGTAACCATGTGCCACACGCTCTCCAAAGAAAGACTCGGCAGCTGCAATTTTGTCGGTATGTGCATAGAAGTAGTCACCACTTAAACAAGCAAAATTGACAATATCAGCTTCGGTGACTGTACGACGCGCTGTTAATAAACGTTCACCAATCACTAACTCATCAAAAGACTTTTTAAATGGATGTACACGGTCTTCATTAACTTTTGAGCCAGCAGTCCATGAGTGGGTAATTTGTGTCAGACTATTTGGAGAACCCTGAATTGCGGTGCGCTGCATATAATGTTTAACCGCGCGAATACCACCTAACTCTTCACCGCCACCTGCACGGCCAGGGCCGCCGTGTACTAAATGTGGAAGTGGTGAACCATGTCCTGTACTTTCTTTTGCAGACTCTGCATCGAGTACATGCACACGGCCATGCCAAGGCGCAATTTTTTGAATAATCTGTTCAATATTCTCATCGTTATTTTTAACGACAGAAGCCACTAGGCTACCTTCACCACGTGAAATAAGGTCAGCTAGTTCTTCAATATTTTGATATGGCATGAGTGTACATACCGGACCGAAAGCTTCTGTGGTATGAACATTCGTTGCTTGTAAAGGCTGTTCACACACCAATAAAGTTGGAGCGAAAAAAGCACCTTTTTCAGGATGGTCTGCATTAAATGTAAAGCTATCATTGCCACCAAAAACAATTTTTGCATCTTTGCTGAGTTCAGCAACTTTTTCTGCAACGTCATGTTTTTGTTTAATGCTCGCCAAAGCACCCATGGTAGTTTCTTCTTTTTGAGGGTCGCCCACCACAACTTTAGCAAGTTTGGCAGTTAGCTTTTCTTGCACAGTTGCTAACAAGTTTTCAGGAACAAATGCACGACGAATGGCAGTACATTTTTGGCCTGCTTTGGTGGTCATTTCACGGAAGACTTCACGCACAAATAAATCGACAGTTTCTTCATTTGCCTCAGGGCTTAAAATTGCGCTGTTTACCGAGTCGGCTTCCATGCTAAATGGAATCGAATATTTATTGAGGTGAGGGTGGTTACGTAGTTTTTGGCCTGTGTAGGCAGAACCTGTAAAGGTCACGCAGTCTTGAGGGCCTAAGTGGTCGAACAGGTCATAAGTCTGACCGCAAATGAGTTGTAGTGAGCCTTTCGGTAGCACATGTGCTTCTTCAATGGCTTTTACAACCGCTTGAGTTAATTGGGCACCATCAGTTGCTGGTTTCACAATACATGGCACGCCTGCAAGTAGCGTCGGTGCAATCTTTTCAAGCATTCCCCAAATTGGAAAGTTAAAAGCATTAATGTGAACGGCAACACCTGCTTTAGGGCTTAAAATGTGTTTAGCACCGAAAGTTCCATTTTTAGATAATTGAATCCAGCTGTCTTCAGTAATAATTTTTTCGTCATTGAGTTCACGGCGAACCAGACTTGAATAGGCAAATAACGTCTGGATGCCACCTTCAATATCAATCCATGCATCTTTACGAGTTGCGCCTGTCGCATAAGCAAGTTTGTAGAACTCTTCTTTGCGCTCAAGTAAATGTTGGGCAATTTGTTTTAACGCATTTGCACGTTGGTGAAATGTCCAGTTAGCCAACTCTGAACCATTTTGTTTGGCATATTGAACAACACGTTTCATATCTATGCCATGACTACTTACGGCATAAATTGGTTCACCTGTAATAGCATGATAAACAGGGCGCAGTTCTTCACTCGTCGAATGCCATGTTCCATAGACAGAAGAAGCAAGATGAGGCAGTTGATGCTCAGACTGCTGAAAATCTGTGTCAGTTGAGGTTCCTTCTAGGTGTGCTTGTTCAAGCATGACCAAACTCCTTTTTTATTTGATACATCAATTATAAAAATTGCAAAAATATGATTCATAATTTCAGATTAATTTGTCTAAAAGTCAACTTTATTTTGATTTGTAAACGTAAAAAGATTTTTTGTTTTTAATTAATATTTATTAATTTCAAATATTTAGCCCTTGTTTGTTGGGTGGATTTAATTTGATACTAAAAAAGTGATTGACTTTGTTTTTAGTGTATCGAAAAATAGATTCAAGGGTGATACCTACAGGGAATGAAAGAATGGAAAACAATTACCAGAAATTTGAACAAAATATTGCCAATGAAATTACGATCGAGGCTAAGGATCAAATGCCCGATGCCTACCGCAAAACATTGATTCGTCAAATTGGGCAACATGGCCATTCTGAAATTGTAGGTATGTTGCCTGAAGGAAACTGGATTACTCGTGCACCAACTTTAAAACGTAAAGCGGTTTTGCTCGCAAAAGTACAAGATGAAGCGGGTCATGGTTTATATCTATACAGTGCAGCAGAAACCTTAGGTGCTGACCGTGATGACATGATGGAAAAGTTGATTGATGGAAAAATGAAATACTCATCAATCTTTAACTATCCAACTTTGACTTGGGCAGATGTGGCTGCAATTGGTTGGCTTGTCGATGGGGCAGCCATTGTGAACCAAGTTGCGCTTTGCCGTACTTCATATGGGCCATATGCACGTGCGATGGTACGTATTTGTAAAGAAGAAAGTTTCCATCAACGTCAAGGTTTTGAAGCGATGATGGCTTTGGCAAACGGTACGCCAGAACAAAAACAGATGGCACAAGATGCGGTAAATCGCTATTGGTGGCCAGCACTGATGATGTTTGGTCCAAGTGATGAGCATTCTCCAAATAGCGCACAAAGCATGGCGTGGAAAATCAAACGTTTTAGTAACGATGAATTACGTCAAAAGTTTGTCGATAACACCGTACCGCAAGTGTTGCAACTTGGCTTGGAAGTACCGGACCCAGATTTAAAGTTCAATGAAGAAACAGGCCACTATGAGTTTGGCGAGATTGACTGGCACGAATTTAATGAAGTAATTGCCGGACGTGGACCATGTAATCACGAGCGTATCGAAGCACGCCGTAAAGCATGGGAAAACGGCAAATGGGTTCGTGATGCAGCAGTGGTCTACGCGAAAAAACAGCAGCTTGAAGCGAGCAAAGTGGCTTAACAAGATTTATGGAAAAATTTGAGGAAATCAAAATGGAAGATAAAAACAACTGGTCGCTCTACGAAGTATTTGTACGTAGTAAACAAGGCTTAAGCCACCGTCATGTAGGCAGCTTAAGAGCACCAGATGATGAAATCGCACTGCAACATGCTCGTGATGTTTATACGCGTCGTAATGAAGGAATTAGCATTTGGGTGGTTCGTTCAGAACTGATTAAATCTTCACAGCCAGATGAAAAAGCTGAATTTTTCGATCCTTCTTTAGACAAGGTTTATCGTCATCCGACTTTTTACCATATCCCAGATGGCATTGAGCACATGTAAGGGGAATGGCAAATGAATCATTCAGTTTTATCTAAATTCTTATTACATATTGGCGACAGTCAACTGGTTTTATCTCAGCGTTTGGCTGAATGGTGCGGACATGCACCTGAGCTTGAAATTGATATTGCCTTAGCAAATATCGGTTTGGACTTGTTGGGTCAGGCAAGAAACTTTCTGACTTTGGCTGGTCAATATGATGAAGCCAAGCGTGATGAAGACCAACTTGCGTATTTCCGTACAGAACGTGAGTTTTTAAACCTCTTGTTGTGCGAACAACCCAATGGGGACTTTGCACAAACGATTGTACGCCAGTGGTTGATGGACCATTACCATCTTCATTTATTTACGGCTTTAACGCAAAGCTCACTTCCTGAATTAAGTGCGCTTGCTGTCAAATCTTTAAAAGAAGTGAAGTATCACATCCGCTTTTCAACAAGCTGGATGGAACGTTTAAGTTTAAGCACAGATGAAGCACATCAACGTGTGCAAGACGGATTAAATAATTTATGGCGCTTTACCGCTGAGTTATTTGAACTGAGTGCAGACGAACAAGCACTAGTTGCACAAGGCGTGATTCCAGATTTTTCAAATGAAAAAGAACAATGGAACCAAACCATTGCAGATGAGCTTAAGCGTTTTGAATTGAATGTTGCTGTGAACGGTGCTTATCGCCGTGGTGCGAAACAAGGATTGCATACTGAGCATTTAGGTTATTTGTTAGCTGAAATGCAAAGTATTCAAAGAACTTATCCGGGCATGACCTGGTAAGACAAGGAGGTGAGCCATGCAAATGATTCGTCATTGCATCGACCAATGTTGGGATATTCTACAAACAGTCAGTGATCCTGAAATTCCAGTTTTATCTGTTGTCGATTTAGGCATGATTCGCGGTGTAGAGATTAACGATCAACAAGAAATTATTGTTCGTCTAACGCCAACATATAGCGGTTGCCCAGCAACAGATATGTTGAAAGCACAAATTGTTGAGGCATTTACCGCAGAAGCTTTGACACCGGTCAAAGTGATGGTCGATTTGTCAGAAGCATGGACCACAGACTGGATGTCTGAAGCGGGTAAAAAGAAACTGCAAGTCTATGGCATTGCACCACCTGAAGGGTTGGCGCATCAATGTGGAACTCATGTTCACTTAACAAATGGTGTCGAGTGCCCACGTTGTAAAAGCCGACATACCCGACTGTTAACAGAGTTTAGTTCTACCGCCTGTAAAGCACTTTATAAATGTCAGGACTGTCTTGAGCCTTTTGATTACTTCAAATGTATTTAAGTCTTTAGATAAGGAAATCAGCCATGAGCCAATTTGTACCATTAAAAGTAAAAAGTATTACGCCTCAAACCGATCAGGCAATTTGTATTGCATTTGACGTTGTACCTGAACAACAAGAACAATTCCAATTTCAACCGGGTCAACACTTAACCATTCGCCACTTAACCGAAGCTGGTGAAATCCGCCGTTGTTATTCAATTTGTAGCTATGCGGGTAAAGAAGACATCAGCATTGCGGTTAAAAAAATTGATCAAGGGCAATTTTCAAACTGGGCAAATGACCATTTGAAAGTGGGCGATGTGCTTGAAGTCATGCCACCACAAGGTGTGTTTTTTCAAAAAGCAGCCAAGATGGGCGGTCAAAACTATTTAGGCGTTGCTGCGGGCAGTGGTATTACCCCAATTTTATCCATTGTTAAACAAGTTTTGTTTGAACAACCTGAAGCTAAATTTACGTTGCTCTATGGCAATCGTTCATGGAAACAAACCATGTTTGCCGAGCAAATTATGGATTTGAAAGATCAGTTTAAAGAACGCTTTCAACTCATCAATATCTTTTCTCGTGAGTTCAATGATAGCGAACTGATGAACGGTCGTATTGATGCAGAAAAGCTTAAGCAACTTTTTGATTATGAAGTGCTTGAAACAAACTTTGACCATGTGTTTGCCTGCGGCCCAGACGAAATGATGAATGCCGTAGAAAATACTTTACCGAACTTTGGTATTGCCAAAGAGCGCATTCACACCGAACGTTTTCATACAGGACAAGCGCGTAAACGTAGTGTTGAAGCAGATGCAAACCGTAAAGAAGAAAAAGTAAACATCATTTTAGATGGTCGTGAACTGATTGTTTCTGTGGCTCAAGATGATGAAAGTATTCTTGATGCGGCTTTACGTGCTGGTGCTGATTTGCCGTACGCATGTAAAGGTGGGGTGTGTGCGACCTGTCGCTGTAAGGTGCTTTCAGGCGAAGTCGACATGTTCCTTAACTATAGTCTTGAAGAAGATGAAGTTGAAAAGGGCTATGTGCTGAGCTGTCAGACCTTACCAAAAGGCTCAAATGTTCGCTTGAGTTTTGATGAGTAGAGGCTGTCATGCAAGAGTTGATCAAAGCCAGCACAGCTGCTGACGGTGTTTTGTTATTAACCCTAAACCGTCCGGAAAAAAGAAATGCTTTAAACAATGCAACATTGCAGTGTTTATGCGAGTTGCTCGAAGAAGCTGAACATAATGCTCAAGTCAAAGCAGTGGTTTTAACGGGTAACGCTCAGTGTTTTGCGGCTGGTGCAGATCTTAGTGAGTTGGCTGCAATGGATACCGTGTCTTTGCAACTCGATATTCGCCCGAAGCTTTGGCAAAAAATTGATGCCTTTAGTAAGCCACTGATTAGTGCAGTCAATGGTTATGCCTTAGGCGCTGGGTTTGAGTTGGTTTTGCATTCAGATATGGTGATTTGCGGTGAAAATGCCCGTTTTGCTTTACCTGAAATTACCTTGGGTATGTTGCCGGGTGCAGGCGGAACACAACGTTTAGCACGCTTGGTTGGGCAACAACTCACCATGCGCTGGGCCATGACAGGTGAGATGATTTCGGCAAAACAAGCCGAGCAACATGGCATTTGCAGTCAAGTGGTGCCAACCGAATTAACCGTTGAATATGCGGTTCAACTGGCAGCCAAAATTGCCAAACAAGCGCCTTTAGCGATTCGCGTGATTAAACAATCAATTAAAAGTATTCATGAAACAACGTTAAGTCAGGGACTCAAGTTTGAACGACAAAACTTTGTCTGGCTGGCGGCTACAAAAGATCGGAACGAAGGGATTAATGCTTTCTTTGAGAAAAGAAAGCCAGTGTTTAGAGGTGAGTGATGGACTATCAAAATATTATTGCTGAAGAAAAAAATGGTGTTGGCTACCTGACATTTAACCGCCCAAAAGCACTGAATAGCTTTAACGTTGATATGCATCGTGAAGTGGCTGAGGTTTTAAACCTGTGGACCAAAAATCCGGATGTTCGCTGTGTTGTGATTAGTGGCGAAGGCCGCGGCTTCTGTGCAGGGCAAGATTTAGGTGACCGTGTAGTAGACCCAAACGCTGAAGCACCAGATTTAGGATATTCCATTGAAACTTACTATAACCCGCTCATTAAAACGATTGTAAATATGCCAAAGCCTGTGATTTGCGCGGTAAATGGTGTGGCAGCAGGTGCAGGGGCAAATATTGCCTTGGCATGTGATTTGGTGATTGCAGCTAAATCGGCAAACTTCGTACAAGCATTTTGCCGTTTAGGTTTGGTTCCAGACTCGGCGGGTACATGGTTTTTACCACGTGCTGTAGGCCATGCGCGTGCTATGGGCTTAACTTTGTTAGGGGACAAGTTGCCGGCAGAAACCGCAAAAGAATGGGGCATGATTTGGGATGTGGTTGAAGACACCGAGCTTAAAACAAAGGTGACTGAACTCGCTGAACGTTTAGCGAAACAGCCTACATTTGGTTTATCTCTTATTAAAAAAGCCATTCATCAATCAAGCAATAACACCTTTGATGAGCAAATGCTTTTAGAGCGAGATTTACAACGCATTGCTGGTCGTTCAGAAGATTATCGTGAAGGTGTACAAGCCTTTATGAATAAACGTGAACCAAATTTTAAAGGGCGCTAAGCATGACAGATTTAGATTTATCTCGTGCCCGAATTGCCGTCATTGGTTCTGGCACCATGGGCATCGGCATTGCCCAGTTAGCCATCGTCAATGGGCACTCGACCATTTTATATGATCTAGACGCTCAAAAAGCGCAACAAGCCGCTCAAGGTTTAGGGCAGACGTTTAAAAAGCTGGTTGAAAAGAGCAAGCTTACCCAACAGCAAGCGGATGAAGCTTTAGCGCGTTTAACGGTGGTCAATCAAGTTGAAGCACTGTGTGATGCTGACTTAGTTATTGAAGCCGTCGTTGAAAAAAAAGAAGTTAAACAGTCTTTATTTAAGCAACTTGCTGAAATTTGTAGTGCGCAAACCATTTTTGCAAGTAACACATCTTCAATTTCAGTGACTGCAATTTCGGCGGGTATTGCTCATCCTGAGCGCGTAGTGGGTTTACACTTTTTTAACCCTGCGCCAGTCATGAAATTGGTTGAAATTGTACAAGGTTTAAAAACACCAAACAGCTTATGTCTGGCTTTAAAAAACTTGATGTTGAATTGGAAAAAAATTCCAGTACTCACCAAGTCGACTCCCGGGTTTATTGTTAACCGAATTGCACGTCCGTTTTATGCAGAAGGCTTTAGAGCACTGCAAGAACAGGTCACTAGCTATGACCAACTAGACTATGCCTTAAAGCAATGCGGCGGTTTTGCGATGGGACCGTGTGAACTCACCGACCTCATTGGTCAAGATGTTAACTTTTCAGTAACCCAAAGCGTTTACCAAGAGTTCTTTTACGAGCCACGTTACCGCCCAAGCCTCATTCAAAAAGAATTGGTCGATGCAGGTGCTTGGGGCCGTAAGTCAAAACAGGGTTTCTATAGTTATAACGAAAAAAATCAGTACGAGACATTTCAGCCTCAAGCTGTGGTTGCCAAACCAGTTGATGCCCATATTCAGCTAAAAGGGACTTGGTCTCAGCTACCTGCGTTTTTAACCCGTTTAGGTTTAAAAGGCGGATCTGCGAGTGATGACAATATCCTTCAAATTGATGATATCGACTTACGTTTAAGCCAAGGTGAGTCTGCCAATATTCATTACCTAAGCCGTAAAGTGGTTTTAATGGATTGGCACCATGATTTTGAGCACGCAGAGGCTTTAGTACTCAGTCATAACGAGCTTTGTGAAACAAATGATCTGGCTAAAGTTGAGGCTTACTTTGCACAGTTTGGTATGAGCGTGATGTGGATTAAAGACCATCCGGCACTGTTAACCTTACGTACCATCGCTTTACTCATTAATGAAGCCTGCGAAGCAAGTTTACATGGAGTTGCGAGTCTGGAAGATATTGATAATGCCATGAAATATGGAGTGAATTATCCTAAAGGCCCTTACCAGTGGTTGACACAAATGGGTGGCGCTTATGTGCTCCAAACCTTAAATAACTTATATGCACTGTATGGAGAGGAAAAATATCGCGCGAGTATCTACCTCAAGCAATACGTAGCGAAAACTCAAAACATTGCTACTCAATATTCACGTGATATGACCGAATTTGCATAATCAGGAGTCAACATGGAAGACGTTTTAATTTGCGATTTTATTCGTACCCCAATTGGACGATATGCAGGTGCCCTAAGTGCTGTACGTGCAGATGATTTAGCTGCATTGCCCATCAAATATTTAAAAGATAAACACCCGAACCTACCGTGGAATACGGTAGACGAAGTGTTTTTGGGATGTGCCAACCAAGCAGGTGAAGACAACCGTAACGTTGCACGTATGGCAACACTGTTAGCAGGCTTACCTGATACAGTACCAGCCATGACCGTCAATCGTTTATGTGCTTCGGGTTTAGATGCGGTAGGACTTGCAGCACGCTCAATTAAGGCAGGTGAAGCACAATTTGTGTTGGCAGGTGGTGTTGAGTCGATGAGCCGTGCGCCATTTGTACAAGCTAAACCAACAGAAGCGTTTAGTCGTACACCTGAAATTTATGACACGACCATTGGCTGGCGCTTTGTAAATAAGCAACTTAAAGCACAATACGGCACCGACAGCATGCCGGAAACTGCGGAAAATGTAGCTGAAAAATATCAGATTAGTCGTGAAGACCAAGATGCGTTTGCATTGCGTAGCCAACAAAAAACCGCTGCGGCACAACAAAACGGTTTCTTTAACGATGAGATTTTGCCTGTCGAGATTGTAGACCGTAAGAAAAACGTGAACGTTGTGAACCGCGATGAACATCCGCGTGAAACGACACTTGAAGCACTCGCAAAACTAAAAGCGCCATTTAGAAAAGAAGGTGGTTCGGTGACTGCCGGAAATGCCTCTGGTGTAAATGATGGCGCCGCATGTGTGTTAATTACCAACCGTGAATTTGCAGATACACATGATTTAAAACCTTTAGCACGTGTGATTGGTATTGCAAGTTCAGGGGTTGAACCCAAATATATGGGTATAGGTCCTGTTCCGGCTGTGCAGAAAATTTTAAAGCAAACAGGTTTAACGCTAGATCAGATGGATGTGATTGAACTAAATGAAGCATTCGCAGCCCAATCTTTGGCTTGTATGCGTGAACTTGGCCTAAAAGATGACGATGAACGCGTGAACCCAAATGGCGGTGCGATTGCGTTAGGCCATCCGCTCGGTATGAGTGGTACTCGCTTAGTAATTACAGCAACACGTGAGCTAAAAAAACGCGGTGGACGCTATGCACTTTGCACGATGTGTGTAGGTGTTGGACAAGGCGTCGCACTGATTTTGGAAAATTTAAATTAATTCAGACGGTTTTAAAAATTAATAATGAGGAGATAGGCGATGGACAGCCTTACAACGGATAATGTTGAACAATTAACACTTGCAGAGCTTAGAGAGCTGCAAACTAAACGGTTAAAGCAAACCCTGACTTTTGTATATGAAAATAGTCCGGTCTATAAGAAAAAGTTCGATGAAGCGGGTGTACATCCTGATGACTTCGTCACTTTAGACGATCTGGCGAAGTTTCCATTTACCACCAAACAGGATTTAAGAGACAACTATCCGTTTGGGATGTTTGCCGTACCGCAAGAGCAAATTGTGCGTTTACATGCATCATCAGGCACAACGGGTAAACCGACCGTGGTGGGTTATACCCAAAAAGATATTAATACTTGGTCGGACATTGTTGCACGTTGCTTACGCATGGCAGGTTTAACCGCGAAAGATATGGTTCAGGTGGCTTATGGCTATGGACTATTTACAGGTGGTTTAGGCGCACATTATGGTGCCGAGCGCTTAGGTGCAACGGTTATTCCAATGTCTGGAGGGCAAACTGAAAAGCAAGTTCAGCTCATTCAAGACTTTAAACCGACTGCAATTATGGTTACGCCATCATATTGCGTAAGTATTATTGAAAAGCTAGAACAGCAATTTGGTACTGCACGTAATACGTCTTTAAAAGTCGGGATTTTTGGTGCCGAGCCATGGACCAACGAACTGCGCCGTGAAATTGAAGAACGCCTAAATATTAAAGCACTCGATATTTATGGCTTGTCTGAGGTAATGGGGCCGGGTGTTGCGATGCAGTGCTTAGGTGAGGGTGAGGGATTAACCATTTGGGAAGATCATTTCTACCCAGAAATTATTAACCCTGAAACAGGTGAAGTCTGTAAAGATGGCGAACTTGGCGAGCTAGTCTTTACCACGATTACCAAAGAAGGCTTACCGATTATTCGTTACCGTACTCGTGATTTGACCCGTTTACTGGCGGGTGAAAATCTGGCAATGCGTAAAATGGATAAAATTGTGGGCCGTAGCGACGACATGCTGATTATTCGCGGCGTGAACGTTTTCCCGACTCAGATTGAAGAGCAAATTTTGCAAGTTCCGCATTTAGTTCCAAATTATGAAATTTTGGTGACTAAAAAAGGCCATATGGATACTTTGCATATTCGTACAGAGATGTGTCATAACTGTACTATACAGGCCAATCAACTTGCTCAGGAGTTGATGAAACGCATTAAAACCATGATTGGGATTAGCGTTACTGTAGAAGTTGTAACGGAAGCGACCTTACCTCGTTCGGAAGGTAAGGCAAAGCGGGTAATCGATATGCGTCAGATTGCTTAACATCAAGATCATTCAGGGTATAGAATCTATACCCTGAAACTAAACGCCAAGACATGAGTATGAGTGCAAAAATACAGCAAATAATTGATTCTGTTGTAAAGAATGAAACCTTAAGTGGAACTTCGCTTATTTCGACAATTTTTGGAGATTCAGTACTTCATCGGGGTGGAAACATTAGTCTTGCAAGCCTGATTCAGTTATTAGAGCTATTTGGTTTTAATGACCGCGCTGTAAGAACCTCTGTTTTTCGTTTAGTTAAAAATGATTGGTTATGTTCGGACAAAATCGGTAGAACCAGTTTTTATCGAATTACCGATTCGAGCCGTTCGACCTATTTGCAGGCCGAGCAACGCATTTATAACGACCAGATGAAAGAGTGGGACCATTATTGGGATCTTATTCTGATGTCTAGCCTCGACACTGAAAATAAAGCGTTGTTAAAGAAAGAACTCGAATGGTTAGGATTTGCCAATATTTCGACAAACTTAATGGCTTATCCGGGTTGTAACCGTATTGAACTGCAACGCTTGTTGGTTGACTTAAATATGAGTGAGCAAGTGGTGGTGTTTAAAGCCGAAACCTTGCAGCTCTTTAATAATTCGGTCGATACCATTGGACGTATGCTCAGAACTAACTGGCCCATCGATGAATTACGCCAAAGATATTTACAGTTTCTCGATATTTTTAGAGAAATTGGCGTGTTGCTGATGCAGGAAAATGAACAACTCGAACCTGTTCAGGCCTTTCAAATTCGAACTTTGCTGATTCATTATTATCGTCGGATTTTGTTGAAAGACCCTGCATTACCGCTTGAATTGTTGCCAACTGACTGGCCCGCGATTAGTGCACGAACGTTATCAATGAATATTTATAAAAAAGTATTTGAACCTGCGGATGAATACTTCTTGTCTGTTGCCGCAACAGCAGAAGGACCAATGCCAAATGCCACAGCACATTATTGGCGCCGTTTCGGAGGTTTGGTGGCAACAAATGAGAGGTTAAATCATGCCTTGTTATAGTATTGACGGTGTTATTCCCGTCGTTAGCCCAGAAGCTTTTGTACACCCAACTGCTGTTCTAATTGGTGATGTGATTATTGAAGCGGGCGTATATGTTGGGCCATTTGCTTCATTGCGTGCCGATTTTGGTCGTATTCATATTAAGCAAAATGCCAATATACAAGATAGCTGTACCGTACATGGTTTTCCGCAAAGCGTGACTTTAGTTGAGGAAATGGGGCACATTGGGCATGGCACAACTTTACATGGCTGCCGCATTGGAAAAAATGTTTTGGTCGGCATGAACAGCGTAATTTTGGACTATGCCGAAATTGGTGAAAACACCATTATTGGCGCAAATAGTCTGGTCAAAACCAAAGATATTATTCCGGCAAATGTATTGGCAATGGGAAGTCCTGCCAAGGTTGCACGTGATTTATCAGAACAAGAAAAAAAGTGGAAAACTAGAGGTACGCAAGAATACATTGAGCTTGCACAGCGCTGCTTAAACTCAATGCAAGAAGTTCAGCCTTTAAGCTCAGAGGTGGATGACCGCCTGACCTATAAGGACTTTAGTGCTTCAAACTATCAGATTAAACAAGATAGTATTTAACGGCTTATAAAGTCGATTTCAATACATAGTGATTCATAACATTTAAGGAATACTCGCACGAGTAGGGAGACGTTTGTGCAAAATATGGAAACCACAGCGGTTGATCAATTCGCAGAGCTATTGGGTGTACAAGTGCTGCATCGCAGTTTTGATGAAGCGCGTTGTCAGCTTAATGTAAAAGATGAACACATGAATGCCTTGGACGGCGTACATGGTGGTGTCATATTTTCTTTAGCTGATATTGCTTTTGCGATGGCTTGTAATGCAGGGGATGCGCCATATACTGGCTTACAGGCGGATATTCGCTATATGAGCGGTGCGAAAGATAGAGTGTTATTTGCAACGGCAACTAAGGTTGGAAGTAGTAAAAAATTCGCACATTATGAAGTTGTGATAACAGACGGTTTAAATAATAGAGTCGCTTTGTTTACATCTACGTGTTACAGACTTGCGCCGTAATATTATGAGGTTATGAGTCTCATGTCATATAAATAAAATAGCTGAATCAACACATAGTAACGCAGCAAGAACTTGCTGTTTATTTCAATATTGCTGTTTGTTTAATTTCAAAATAAGACATATATCATTTAATATTGTAACTTTAGTTTTTTAAATACGTCTTTAATTAGATTTAATAAAATAGATAAGGGGGCAATAGTGCCAGAAATTGATAATAAACAACAACCTAATCCTGAATATTCATTAAAGGTTGATTGTGCATCAGCTTTGAACTTTGTTTTACAGCAAAATTCAGTGCCCCTTATTCGACAAGTTCTAATCTCTTCAACTGAAACAATTTCTGGTTCTCGAATCGTTATTCGTTCTAATCCTGAGTATTTCAAAGAACACATCATCAATATCGCGAGTTTGGAAGCCAATCAAGTCTTGGCTCTTGATAAACCAAAATTAGCTTTTGATATTAAATTATTGCAAGAGATACCTGAGAATATTAAAGGAAGTATCGAAGTAGTTTGGTTAAATGAAAATGAAAAACTACTAGCAGAACAACAGATAGAAATCGATGTATTGACCATTGATACTTGGGGCGGAGAACGTCAGCCAATAGAGTTGTTGGCAAGTTTTTCACAACCTAATGCTTCAGCACTTAGTCCAATTCTTGTTAAAGCGAGTGAAATTCTAAAATCAAAACAATTAGGTTCATTAAATGGGTATTTGGATCGAGATAGAGATTCTGTTTTATCTCAATTGAACGCAATTTGGGAGTCCTTACTGGAACAAGACATTCATTATATTGTTAGTCCAGCAAGCTTTGTTAAAAGCGGGCAACGTGTACGTTTAGTGAAACAAATTTTTGAAGAAAAGCTAGCATGTTGTTTAGATACAACATTGCTATTAAGCGCATTAGCTGAACAAATTGGTTTAGATACTTTACTTATTATTGAAGAGGGACATGCGTACCTCGGTGTCTGGTTGAGTGAAACTCCAAATATTGACCTGATTATTGATGATGTTCAAGCACTTAGAAAAAGAAATGTGTTAGGGGAAATAGTTTTTATTGAGACAACATTATTAACCCAACAAGCAAAACTTAACAAAGCTCTTGATGCTGCATTAGTTCATATTAATGATGTTGCTAAGAAATTTTATTTTGCAATAGATGTGAGACAATCTCGCTTACGAGGAATTAAGCCAATCTCTACATTACAAGACAAGAAAAGTTATGTGGATGACACAGAGGTTGAATGGATACCTACTTCTACCCCTGCGTATGGTGTAGAAGCACAGACCACCGAAAATAAAGTGACAAGAGTAGATCGCTGGTTACGGCGTTTGTTAGATTTAAGTCTAAGAAACAAGCTATTAAATTTTAAAGATAATCGTTACAGCATCCCATTACAGTGTTCTGAGAAAACGCTTAGTAAGCTTGAAGATACGCTTGCAAATCAAGAGGGATTTTTCTTTGGAAGTATTGATACTATTTCTCTTAAAGGAGTACAACGAGAAAATGAAAGTCAGCATATTTATCAGTATGTAGATGAGAGCCTTGCAAGAAGATTACTATTTAGTTCTTTAGATAGTGGCACATTAACCAAGCGTTTAGTTGAGATTTATCGTGCTTCGCGTACTGCATTAGAAGAAGGAGGGGCCAATACCTTATTTCTTGCGGTTGGTTTTCTTGAATGGAGAGAGTCCGAACGCTCAAAACGTACATTTAAGGCACCGTTACTACTCATTCCTGTACAGATTACACGTGAGACAGCTAAAACAGGCTATCGTCTATTTATGTATGATGATGAGCCACGTTTTAACTCTACCTTATTACAATTATTAAGACAGGATTTTGAACTTGATATTGCGGGCTTAAATCCTTTACCAACAGATGATTCCGGCATAGATGTTAATCAGGTTTTACATATTGTACGAAAGGCGATTGTAAATATACCTGGATGGGAAGTAAAAGCTGAGGCTGCAATTGGTCAGTTCTCATTCTCAAAATATTTAATGTGGCTTGATTTGTCTTCACGGATGGATCAACTAAAAAATCAATCTGTAGTAAATCATCTGATTGAATCCCCACGGGAACCTTTTATTAAACAAGATGAATTCCCGCAACCTGCTCAATTAGACCAACAATATAAGCCACAACAATTATTTACGCCATTATCGTCTGATTCTTCGCAGCTGGCAGCAGTCATGTCCGCAGCATTGGGGCGTACTTTTGTGTTATCTGGTCCTCCTGGTACAGGTAAGTCACAGACCATTACCAATATGATTTCTCAATGTTTGGCAGATGGTAAATCGGTGTTATTCGTTTCTGAAAAAATGGCTGCATTAGAAGTCGTTTATCGTCGTCTGACACAAATTGGCTTAAGTGAATTGTGCTTGCAGTTACACTCATCAAAATCTCAAAAAATGGAAGTACTTGATCAACTGAGAGAAAGAGCGCAGAAAAATAATGATCCTTACTTCCTTAGTACTCAACCTAAAACAACAGAATGGCAGAAGCTTTCAGATAGATTAATTCAAACCCGTGATGAACTGAATCAACATGTAAAAAACCTCCATACATCACATTCGATAGGCTGGAGTTTATATGCTGCAATGAGTGATGAACTTCGTTATCGGGATACTCCGCATTTACGTTTTCCTGATATCAATATTGCGACTTTGACAGCAGAAAAACGGGAGCTAATGAGTGAGACAGTTGCACAAGCTGTAAGTTTACGTCAGCTCGTCAACGAAAATTCAAAAGATGTATTGAATGGTTTCGCTGAGGGTTTAGCTGGTCCAATTTGGAGTTTGGCATGGCAAGAGCAGTATCAGATATTACAAGATCAACTTGTAGACCAGATACAACGTTTGCAAAATTCAATGTCTGCTTGGCAAGAAGTCTTTGGGTTTGAAGAAAAGCAAAATCTGAGTCAGGTTAAACATGATATTACTATTTTTAAGGCATTATCCGATCTCGTTCAGCAAACCGATTTAAAATTACTAAGTGTTGTTAAAGATTTAAATTTAGGAACAATCACACAAGCGAAACAAATAGTCCAAGATTTAAGACAACAGCGTTCTTCATTAACTGGACAATACCAATCTCAAATTTATCAAGCAGATTTAAGTCAAATTGGTTTTAAATGGCGTGAAGCAGAATCAAAAATTTTTCCATTCTCATGGTTCGCAAAGTTTCAGTTGAGAAATTTGCTCAAAACTTATCAAACCTCAACTCAACGTCCTACAGCTTTGGCTGTTGCACATGACTTGCCAATTTTGCAACATATCCAAAGTCAACAAAAACAGTTCACTGAATATGAAAATCAGTTGGCGAGTAAACTTGGTCCTTACTGGCAGAGTGAAGAGAGTGCGTGGGAAAGTTTTGAAACTATTCATAATCAGTGGCAAGAAATTAAGCAGATAGTTGCTTCAAAAATTACTGATCAAGCAACTTTATTAAAAGCCGTGGAATTTAGTAAAAATAATAGTTTGGATGAAATCAAACAAAACATAGCTCAAGTGGAAAATACATTCAGTCAATTGCTGAATGATCATGCGCTAAAAAATGATATTCAACTTACTCCATATCTAGATATTAATTTTAATGAAATCCTCGCAAGACAGCATCAATTACAACAACACAGTTCATCTTGGAGACATTGGTTAAATTGGCAAGCTATAAAAAGCCAGTTGATTCAACATGGGTTAAAACCGTTGGCCTTTGAACTCTTAGATACTCCATTGGAGTTGGATGCTGCTTTAAAGCGTTTGAATATTAATTTAGCGAGACACTGGATTACTCATCAATTTAGTCAACATCCAGAATTAAATCAGTTCAATAGTCAACAACATGAACAGAAGATCCAAACTTTTGCACAGCAAGACAGAGATCACCAGCTTGCTGCGAGTCATGAGATTATTCATCGTTGGAATGCTATTTTTAGTGAACAAGATAAACATAAGGCTCAGTGGACTGTTCTCAATAAAGAATTAGGTAAAAAGCGCCGTCATATTCCTGTACGCGAATTAATGCGTCAGATTCCTGATGTGTTAGTTGGGTTAAAACCATGTTTATTAATGAGTCCGTTATCAGTTGCTCAATATCTGGATACAGAAGCAAAATTTGATGTGGTGATTTTCGATGAAGCATCACAGATTCCCGTATGGGATGCGATTGGTGCATTAGCGAGAGGTAAACAGTCAATTGTGGTGGGTGATAATAAACAAATGCCGCCAACAAGTTTCTTTGGTAAAGGAGATTCTGAGGAAGAAATCGATGAAGAAGTAACCGAAGATCTAGAAAGTATTCTAGATGAATGCCTTGCTGCTCAGCTACCAGAATTGGCCTTGAACTGGCATTACCGTAGCCGTTATGAAAGCCTCATTCAATTTAGTAATCAGAAATACTACAAAGGCGGTTTATTTACTTTCCCTGCACCTGTTGCCAAAGATACGGCTGTAAAACTACATGTGGTTGAGGGTGTATACGACAAAGGCGATACACGTACCAATAGTAATGAAGCAAAGGCGATTGTGGAATTTATTATTCAGCATTTACAGTCACAGTTAGGGCAAGACAACCCTCTGACTCTTGGTGTTGTAACTTTCAATATGACTCAACAAAAGTTAATTGAGGATTTACTGGATAATGAACTGGTGAATCATCCTGAATTAGAGACCTTGAGTAAATCAGGTATTGAACCTTTATTCGTTAAGAATTTAGAAAATGTACAAGGGGATGAGCGCGATATTATTGTCTTCTCAATTACCTATGCTAAAGATCAGGATGGCCGCTTATCAATGAATTTTGGTGCGCTTAACCGTCAAGGTGGTCAGCGTCGTTTAAATGTAGCAATTACTCGTGCTCGTCAAGGATTACATGTTTTCTCTGCTTTGAGTCCGGAAGAAATTAATTTAGCACGTACTAATAGCGAAGGTGTAAGGGATCTAAAAGACTTCCTCATTTTTGCTCGAAGTGGTCAATTGCATTTAAATTATACTGATCAAAGTAAACAGCAGGCTAAAAAAGAATTCGTACAGTACCTACAAGCTAAGTTGCAAGAAGAAGGCTGGAGTGTGGATCTTGGAATAGGTCAGGGCGATAGTTGTGTAGATATAGCTATTAAAGATGATTTGAATTTGGGTAGTTATATTGCAGGTATTATAGTAGATGGTGAAAACTACGCTAAAGCAGCTACAGCACGAGATCGAGATCAGCTGAGACCAACTGTTTTAAACGGACTAGGCTGGGAAGTTTTATCGGTTTGGACGGTAGATTGGTGGTTAGATCCAGAGCAAAACTTAGCTAAATTAGTAAATATATTAGAAGAAATAAAATCAAAGGAAGAGGTTGCTTAAATTTTATAAAAACAGATAAGGTCAACCTTATCTGTTTTTTGCCAAATCTAATTGTATTTAATCGGGAATAAATTTTGCTACGACAATTTTAGTCGTTCATATATTGATCAATTTAAAAACTTAGATATGATAAGAATTTCTTAACTAAGGGGTTTTTATTATGTCTAAAAATTCAAAACAAACTTCAAATAAAGTTGCTAAATTAGCTTCAGAAGTATTGCGAGATCCATCTTCCTCAGCAATTCAGAAAAAGTTAGCTGGATCAGCTTTAGCCCAAACGCACTCCACTAAACAAACTGGAAGTGAAATGGAATCAGAAGCGTCTAGAGTATTACAAAGTGAAAAATATAATGGTACCACAAAGACTTTAGCTGCTTCATTAGTATCGCAGTCTGATAAAGAAAGATAAGTTATGTCACTCCTTGATTTTTGTATTTAATTTTTTGATATTTAATAAGAAATAACAAACTCATCAAAATTCATCCTAATAGTAAAGGATATAAACGCGATCCAACTTTAGTGGAGTTAAAAATATTAAAGAGAAATAGTAAATGAATAACCCAATCCCTAATGTACAAATTATAGAAGATCCTGAATACGGTGTAATACTAGTTTGTCAGGATTTGGAGCTTGCAGATCAATTTGAAGATTTTTTAACGGAAAAGCATTCTGTGCTTTTCCATATAAAGTTTGAGCCAAATCAAGTTTCATTCTTTTTTGATAAAACAAACACTACTTCAAAGGTTAAAGAGCTATTCAATAAGTTTATATTATCTAGTTAATCCTAAAAGATGGAAATTGTTCGGCCAAAATAAATAAGAGAAAATGATGACAGTAGATAATTTGGAAAGTATAGATTTCATTAGCACTAGTCTAGAAGGGGATGTCGTGTTAACGATTTCTGATCATTTCGTATGGGGGAATGATGAGCATCTTTATATCCTGCAAGAAAAAATAAATAAGTATATTGATTTCATTGAGAGTGGTGATGTTTATGAAAAGTATGCACAAGCTATTGGCAAAAAAATTGTTATAGAACTTATTTATCGTTTCGATCCTTTTATGAGTGATTTTAAATTTCTGGATAAGATTAAAAAATTTTTGAGCAGTAGAGGCATAAAATTTCAATTTTCTAAGCTAGTCATCGGGTCGTAATTTATCGTTATTACAAACCTGATTTTGATCATTATATGACTCGTTGAGCCAAAGAAAACTTTAGTAAAACTATTTCTATTCCCTCATCCATCGTTGCATTTGAACTCGACTCTTTAGAGTAGAGGATTAAAATTTTTACTAAGTTTGATGACTGATTTTTTGATATTTAATAAAAAATAACTAACATTCATCCTAATAGTAAAGGATATAAATGTGATCCAACTTTAGTGGAGTTAGAAATATTAAAGAGGAGTAGTAAATGAAAAAGCAGAATTTTAGTATTGGTGCTTTATTACAAATTGACTTAAAAAATGGTCAATATGCATTTGGTCGGGTCATAAATAAAGAGGAAACACTTTTTTATGACTTTTTTACAGATAATATTTCTAGTCTTGGTCTCGATAAGATTTATTCAGCAAAAGAATTATTTCGATTGCCCGTAATGAAATATGCTATTACTTCTGGTCAATGGGTAGTGATTGACAATAAGCCTATTGAGGCAGATTTGGCGATATCAAATAAATATTTCATGCAGGATGTGATTACCAAGGAGTTTTCAATTTATCACCAAGGTAATATTCTGCCTGCAACATATGAGGAAGTTAAAGATTTAGAATGCGCAGCGGTCTGGGAGCCAGAGCATGTGGAAGATAGATTGAGAGATTATTTTTCAGGTGTACCTAATGTATGGGTTGAAGATTTAAAACCAAAGCCTTAAGTAAGTATTCTGATACGGGGAACGAAGCTGTATTAAAGAGATAATAAATCTCTAATTTCCCACTTACATTTCAAAATTAGCACCGCAATAAGCCAAAAAATCCTCTCTCTACAACCCACACTTAACAATAACTCCCTCATTATTTAGCCTTACTTTTCTAATGATTTAATTTAAAACAAATGGCATTTTGCGTGCTTGACTGCAAAAGGGTTGGGCACTATTCTTTGCCTGCTGGCCTACATTGCCAGTCGGTCGTCGCGGACCGTCCCTTAGGAACATTAAAGGTTTTATACTTTTAGTGTGTACACCCTCGTGCCCCCTCTATGGTGGAACGGAGGGGGACACCCTTGGGTGTGCTGGAGTCTTAAGGCCAGTCCGCGAACCCCCTTCGTTCTGCCACCATAATTTTAATGTCGGCAGAACTCCCAATAAAAAGGAGTTGGCTTTGTACATCCATTATTTCTTGGCTCTCAATGCCAAAAGCTATAACGACACAGCTTAAAAATTAAAGCAGCTTGAACGCCCTAAGGTTTTCAGGCTTAAAGTCTTTTTTACTTAAAACTTAGCAACAACAAAACTTGAGATGTGCCAAGCACAGTCTTTACGGCTTTGCTGTGCCTTTTTTTCTCCCAGAAAGGGCACAGGCTTTTTATCTCATTTACAAACAACAAGAATTTATAACAGTAAAACTATGCCAAAGTTAGTGCTTTCTTCCCGTGCCATACAAGTCATCAACAAATCAATTGATTTATTTCACCATCGTGGCTTTCATACCGTTGGGGTAGATCGAATCGTCAAAGAATGTGAAATTACCAAAGCGACCTTTTATAACTTTTTTCATTCAAAAGAGCGGTTTATTGAAATCTGTTTGATCGTGCAAAAAGAACGTTTAAAAGAAAAAGTGGTCTCAATTGTTGAGTACGCCCAAGACACAAGCGCGGCCGATAAACTCAAACAGCTTTATTTCTTACATACCGATGTAGAGGGGATGTACTACCTATTATTTAAAGCCATGTTTGAAACGAAACTGAGCTATCCAAAAGCCTATATCACCGCAGTGAGATATCGCACATGGCTGCTGAATGAAATTTATAGCCAGCTTATAAAACTAAAAATCGATGCGACTTTTCAAGACGCCAAACTATTTTTATATATGATTGAAGGCGCAATCATTCAGCTTTTAAGTTCAGATGGGGCAATTGATCGGGAAAAGATGTTGGATTGTTTCCTTAATGCGAATAAGGCGGTCAATGCATTTGAATATAAGCAATAAACATTGGCTTTGAATATTAAAAAAGGCCTTGTTCAAGTGGACGAGGCCTTATTTATTTTAAGCTTATTAGTTCAGTTCAGGGGGTAAATGCTGTGCCAAATAATCAATTGCAAGGCGGGTTTTGAGTGGCATAAAAGGCAGTGTAGGCCATACCAAATGAATCGGAAAAGCAATGCTCGACATGGTTTCTAACACTTGTAGCAGCTTACCGTCCTGTAATTCATTTTGAATGAGCCAGTCGGGTAGCCAAGCGATACCAGCTCCAGCAAGCGCTGCATTTTTAATGGCTTGTAAGTCATTTAAAAGAAGTTTTGCTTTGGGTTTTATAAATAATGGCTCGTCATTTTCCTTTTGAAGTCGCCATTTTTGCATTTGACCAAAATGCGGATCGGCAATCGTGGCGTGCTGGTCTAAGTCTTCAATATTTTCTAGGGGACCTGCTTCATTTAAATAGTCAGGTGAGGCACAAAGTAGCATTCGATGCTCACCAATCGATTTGGCAACGAGCTGAGTGGTGTCAGGCAATGCCCCGATGCGGATACATAAATCAAAACCTTCTTCAACCAAGTCTACATTTCGATCATTAAATGAAATTTCTAGCTGTAAGTCCGCATGTTGCTGAGCAAATTTAACCATAAGCGGGGCAGCAAAGAGTTGCCCGAACAACACTGGCACAGACATTCTTAAACGGCCTGTTGCGTTTATTTTCCCTTGGTCTAATAACGCCGCCGCATTTTGTATTTCATTCACTGCTCGGCGGCTATGTTCATAAAACAAAGCGCCTTCGTCAGTCATGCTGAGTGAACGTGTTGTTCTTTTAAATAAAGCAACGCCAAGCTGTTCTTCAAGGCGAGCAATATTTTTACTTATGGCTGAGCGAGTTAAATGCAATTGCTCGGCAGCTTTTACAAAGCTTCCAGCTTCGACCACCGTCACAAATATAGAAATTGCACTTAGCTCATGTTGCATGATTGTTGCCTAAAAGGAACCAATATAAAGAAATAATATCACCACTGTTGAATTTATTGTGGAGTTAATATGGTTTCATCAAAAAATTGGAGATGGTCATGGCTAAAATATTGGTATTAAAATCCAGCATTATGGGTGAGGGTTCACAAACCAATCGCCTAATTGATGTCATGCTTGAACACCGTAAAGACCAAGGTTTGCAAGATGACATCACCATACGCAATTTAGCTGAAATGAACCTGCCTGTATTAGATTTAGAAATTTTTCAGGCGCTTCGTGGGGCTGAAAATGTAAATCAAGACATTCAGCAGATCGTTGCTTTGTCGGACGAATTAATTGCTGAATTAAAAAGCGCTGATTTATTGGTCATTGGCGCACCCATGTACAACTTAAATGTGCCGACTCAACTCAAAAATTGGTTTGACTTGGTGGCACGCGCAAGACAAACATTCTGCTATACCGAAACTTATCCTCAAGGTTTGGTTGAAGGGGTAAAAGCGGTGGTGGTAAGTAGTCGTGGCGGTATTCATGTTGGCCAAGAGACTGAGGCAGTCACGCCTTATCTCAAAGCGGTGTTAGGTCTAATGGGCATTCATGACGTCGATTTTATCTATGCAGAAGGCTTAGACATGCAGGCCTATCGCAGCAATGCATTAGATCTGGCAAACCAGCAAGTGAAAGAATTCGCCATTTAAAATCATGAGCTGAAACTCTTGTATCTCTAATTAATGACAAGAGTTTCTAAGTCTATTTAAATTACATTTCTAAGTTCATTTGCCGTGTTACGTAGCAATGGCAAAATCTGCTGAACCAAATAGTCTTCTTGTACACGGTTGGTTTGAGACATACAGTTAAGCGCAGCTATCGCTTGACCTTGCGCATTAAATACAGGCACTGCAATCGCAATTACGCCAAGCTCATGTTCTTCTTTAGAAAGACAATAATCCGATAAGGAAATGCCCTTAAGCACTTCAAAAAACTTTGACTCATCTACTATGGTAAACGGGGTTAAGCGTTTTAAACCATAATTTTTTACCCACGTATGCTGAGCTTCTTCGGGTAGTGCAGCCAGCAATACTTTACCTGTAGACGTGGCATGGGCAGGCAGTCGGTTTCCTAAATGCATGCCATAAGGGCTTACACGTAAATTATCTTGCTGCGGTAAATAGCTACGCGCAATTGGCACCACTTCGTTATCGTCTAATACCACAATTGAGAAAGTCAGAGACGTCTGCGCGCACAAAAGGTTTAAAAATGATTGAGCAACTTTAGGCAGGTGGGCAGAGCTTAAATAAGAACTTGAAAAGCGCAGCACGCGATGCGTGAGCCAAAAGTAATGTTCATCGGTTTCTAAATAGCCTAAGTATTTTAAAGTTTTTAGATAACGCCTTGCCGCTGTACGGCTAATACCGGTTCGCTCAGCCACTTGAGTGACATTGAGCCGCTGGCGATCTGTTCCAAAAGCTTCCAGCAAAGCCAAGCCTTTTGCTAACCCTGCAATGTAATCTTCTTGACGAATTTTCTCATGCGAGTTCGGGTGCTCTAAAAAAGCATCGAGAGAAGACATCCTTTCATTCCTGTTATTTTGGTTGTTTCTGTCCGCTATTCGGACAAACTAAATGATAAACGGTTATTTTCGTCTTGGATACATAGTGCACAAAACTTAAAGCCAGTAATTTAAAAGTCAGGATGAAACAAGGATGAAGTTATGGATATTTTAAAGACACAGGTTGCAATTATTGGATCTGGACCAGCAGGGTTATTGCTTGGGCAACTTCTATATAAAGCTGGCATCGACCATATTATTGTTGAGCAACGTAGTGCTGAATATGTGGCTTCACGGATTCGTGCAGGAATTTTAGAGCAAGTTTCGGTCGATTTACTTAAACAAGCAGGCGTTGACCAAAACTTAAAAGAAAAAGGATTACCACATTCGGGCATCGAAATCTTAACCAATGGTGAATTGCATCGAGTTGATTTGGCTGCACTCACGGGTGGTAAACAAGTAACCGTATATGGTCAGACCGAAGTGACTAAAGATTTAATGACTGCGCGTGAAGCAGAGCAGCTCACTTCATTTTATGAAGCTCAAAATGTACAAGTAAAAGATTTTTACACTGCACCAAAAGTTGAGTTTGAGTACCAAGGTAAAGCCTTTCAAATTCAGTGTGACTTTATTGCTGGTTGTGATGGCTACCATGGCGTCTGCCGTGCCAGCGTGCCAGAAGATAAAATTAAGACCTTTGAAAAAGTTTATCCGTTTGGATGGTTAGGGGTGTTGGCCGATGTGCCACCTGTAGCCGATGAACTCATTTATGTACAGTCAGAGCGTGGATTTGCTTTATGTAGTATGCGTTCAGAAACACGTAGCCGTTATTATTTACAAGTCCCTTTAACAGATCACGTCGAAGATTGGTCGGATAAAAAGTTCTGGGATGAGTTAAAAAACCGCCTAGACCCTGAAAGCCGCGAAAAGCTAGTGACAGGACCTTCTATTGAAAAAAGTATCGCGCCGTTACGTAGCTTTGTGACCGAACCAATGCGTTTCGGAAAACTATTTTTAGCAGGTGATGCTGCGCATATTGTTCCACCGACAGGAGCAAAAGGCCTCAATCTTGCTGCTTCTGATATTGCTTATTTATCAAGTGCGCTTGTTGAATATTATGTCGAAGGTTCCGAGCAAGGTATAAATGAATACTCAGAAAAATGCCTACAACGTGTATGGAAAGCGGAGCGTTTTTCTTGGTGGATGACTCACTTGTTGCATCGCTTTGAAACTGAGAGCGAATTTGATCACAAGATTAAACAAGCCGAGTTAAGTTATGTGCTTGGCTCGATTGCAGGTAAAACCACCTTGGCCGAAAACTATGTCGGTTTGCCTTATGAGATTAAGCAAATTGATAGTTTCAAGCACGCAAGCTAAACTAAGTAAAAAATAAAAAGGGCATGCAAATGTCCTTTTTTTTTATATAAAAACTGGATGGAATAAGATCGTTTAAAAGATGTGATTCGGCTATAAAGTAGCCCGATACTTTTCAAAATATAGGGCTACCTATCAATTCACCTAAAGTTTAGTGGGCGTTTGCCGTAACTTTATTATTGGTTAATATCACTTGTTGTTGAGATTGAAGGGGCTTAATCACTTGTGGATTAGAGTTACTCCACGGGATATAGGCTTCTGTCAAAATATGGCCTGTAAGACTGGTTAAATCACTCGTTTTAACTTCCGCATTGCCTTGACGACCAAATAATACAACTTCATCACCTGCTTTTGCCTCTGGAATATCGGTTACATCAACCATAACAGTATTCATTGATACTCGACCAACTACTGGCGCTTTTTGTCCATTTATTAATACAAAAGCTTTATTACTAAAACTACGACGATAGCCATCCGAATAACCTACAGGGAGGTTTGCAAGTTTAGAGTCACGTTTTAAAGTATAGGTTTGGTCATAACCCACAGTTGAATCTTTAAGGTAATTATTAACCGCGGCAATTTGTGTTTTAAATGCCATCATGCCTTTAAATTCAGGGTGATTAGGAAAATCACCATATATAATTGCACCTGCACGAATCATATTTAAATGTGATTCAGGAACGTTTACAGTAGCAAATGAATTAGCTGTATGTAATGTTAATTCTTTACGATTCAGTTTGGCTTTTTTAATCAACCATGCGGTTTGTTCATTAAATTGCGCCAGACGCTCACGGACAAATTTTTCATCTTCTACGGCATAGTGGGTCATAATGCCGTCAATTTTAAGATGGGGAAGTTTGGTGATCGCCACAGCTTGTTCTTTGCCTAGAGCCGTAGCCATTTCAAGACCATTACGATCCATACCACCCGAATTTAAAGCCAAGCTGTAATGAACAGTTGTATTGTTCGCTTCTGCCCATTTAGACATACGAGCAGCTTGGTCATAATTACCTAAAAGCTCTTCAATATTTAAAGCCTGTGCGTTGATAATTTCACTATCTGTGGCTGTACGTAAACGTGTAATTTTGCCTTTATAGCCATGCTTACGCACCATAGCCGCTTCAGCATTACTGGTAATGCCAATACAAGATACGTTTAACTTCATAACACTTGGCATAAGTAGATCAATACTATGGCCGTATGCGTTAGCTTTCATGACTATACAAAGTTGTGTTTTGCCATTAAGTAACTGAGTTGTCCTTTTAATATTATCTTCAAAAGCTTGAGTATCAATTTCAATCCATGCATTTGCTGTAGGAGCAGGGCTTACTTCATTTGTAACATGGGGAGTAAGTAAAGGAGCTGCATGAGCAAATTGCACCGAACCGAATAATATTAATGCACAGCTATAAGCGAGATGAGAAAATTTTGTTTTAAGTTTCATGAGTTTTTTAATCTTTCCTGGCTGAATATAATTTAATGCTGGGTGGATTTTTATGGTTAAGTACTGAAATATAATTGATTTAAAATGTCACATGATTTTGTCGCAATAATACTTTCTCCTTAAAATATTATAGTCGCTATTAAGTAAAGTTTAATTTTGCTTAAACTAAATTGAAAAAATACAAATCTGATTTCAATTAATCTTAATTAAATCTAAATATACATTCATAAAAAAACAAGAAGAAAAATTATTATAATTTTTTGAATGTTATTTTTTTAATCTATCTATTGGTGCTGTTTTTAATAAAATTTTTTAAAATATAACATTTGGTAAATAATTAACTTTATTATTACAAAAGATTTTTTTATTTTTTTAAATAAATTGGATTGTATTTTTTATCGGTTGGTAAAATATAAAAAATTGGTGAAATAAAGAACCGTAATTTTATTCAATAGAATACAAAAAATTAAAATAACTATATTTTTCATTGGTTTGTTTGTTGCTCGTTAAAGCTGTTTAGAAGTTGTGAATTATTTTGAGTCAATTTTTAAGCGTCTAATGTCATATTTAATAGTTTTTCATAAGTTAATTTAAATTTTATAAATAAAATATTAATTAGATTGAATGAATAATTGGATGGTATTTAGCCGCAAGTTTTTGATTTTTGTTTTGTGTAATAAATGAGCTAGTATGTCTTATATTCTTTTTTTAATTCGATTTATTGTTTAAGGTTTTAGTTAAATTAAAATTTTATGTCTGTTTTGAGGTTAAGTAATTTTCTTAATATTTTAGTTTTTATTAAATGAATAATTTTGTATTAAGACTTTATAAATATAAGATGATGAGTATGTTTTTTTATTGCTCAGAATAGTTTGGCTTTTTCTTGATCATATTATTCTAATTCTACAAGGATGTAATATAGGAGGGCTGATATTGATTTTTAGTGCAAACCATCAATTCCTGTGTAAGAGTCCGTACAGAAATATGAATTTTTATCTTAAAAAGTGTCTAACTAAATATGATGTAATGGCTATGCCATGCCGATTTTTCTTGATGAACAAATGAGCTAAGGAAAGATTTTCGAAGCCATTGGTACACCCACCATTTTTTATGAAAAAATGAATTGGAAAAAAGCGGGGAATAGGACACATTTTGCTTAAAAGATCAGCATTAATAAAAGCTTTTGTCACATTTTTTCAGTATATTGCTATTAATTTCTTTATTTATAAATTCTAAGTTTGTATGGAACAGGACCAAGCTCGCATACCTAAATATATTCCTATTCGCGATGCAATTGCCCACGATATTGAATCTGGCGTATTAGAAGCCCACGTAAAACTCCCATCAGAAAGAGTGCTTTCTGAACAATTCCAAACTACTCGCGTGGCTGCGCGTGAAGCTTTGCTGGCTTTGGAAACCGATGGTTTGATTTATCGTTTAGACCGCCGTGGTTGGTATGTTCGCTCTCCGCGTATTATTTATCACCCTCAATCTACCAAAAACTTTAATCAGTTTGTGATTGAACAAGGCTATGAACCTTCGACAGAAGTGATTTCGAGTGAATTGACTCAGGCTACTTCTTGGGATGCTAAGCATTTAAAAGTTGAAAAAGGGCATCCGATTTATTCAGTTTGGCGACGTCGTTGTATTAATGGTCGACCTGTTTTGGTTGAGCATTTACGGGTGAATGCCGAGCTTTTTCCTGAGTTTTTAACTCATGATCTCAAGCAATCGATTACTTTACTGATGGCAAATCAATATAACTGCCATATCACCAGAGCCGATATTAACCTCTATCCAACCGCTTTATCGGAACAGCAGGCCAAAGCACTGCATGTCAATGTGGGCGCCCTTGGTTTATATATTTGCCGTAGCAACAGAAATGAAGAGGGCGTGATTACCGATGTTGACCAAGAATATTGGCTACATGATGTTTTAGATTTACATTTCGAGGCGCGAGCATAAAAATACAATCTGGTTTAAACCAGATTAATTAAACTGTCATATAAACCTGTTGAAATACGATCATCAAATAATTGCATTCGATGGTTTGCAGATGAAACAGTATGTTCAACAGACAATTAAACTTGGCACTGCATCAGTTTTAGGTGTAGTGGTCGCTATTCAAATGGGATGTTCATCAGCAACATCAAAACAATCAGAAGAAATTACAGTCTATACGGCAGTGGAAGCCGACCAACTTAAGCAATACCAAGAAGAATTACACAAAGCCTATCCAGAGCTAAAAGTAAAATGGGTACGTGATTCAACAGGGGTGATCACCGCTAAACTTTTGGCAGAGCAGAAAAACCCACAAGCGGATGTGGTTTTTGGTGTGGCTTTAACCAGTTTGCTGGTCATGGAAAAGAAAGACATGCTTGAGCCTTTCCAACCTGAAGGTGTGCAAAATTTAAAACCAATATTTGTAAGTCAAAAATCTGTTCCGACGTGGACGGGTATGGATGCATGGGAATCTGCAATTTGTGTAAATAAAGTCGAATTAGAAAAGCGTAAGTTACCAATTCCAAAAACTTGGAAAGATTTAACCAATCCCATTTATAAAAACCTGATTGTGATGCCAAATCCGGCTTCGAGTGGCACAGGCTATTTAGATGTCACGGCTTGGATGCAAATTTGGGGCGAAAAGCAGGCATGGGACTATATGCAAGCTTTGGATAAAAACATTTCCCAATATCCTCACTCGGGTTCAAAACCTTGCAAGATGGCAGCACAGGGCGAAATCCCAATTGGTGTTTCTTTCGGTTATCCGGCATTTAAATTAAAAGCAGAGGGCGCGCCTTTAGAAGTGGTTTATCCAACTGAAGGTTTAGGCTGGGAAATGGAAGCTTCAGCAATTATGAAAGGAACCAAGAAATTAAGTAGCGCGCAAAAATTTATAAATTGGTCGGTAAGCAAAGCGGCAAATGAAGCCTATGCCCATAACTTTTCAATGGTGGCCTATAAAGGCATTAAAAATACCACTATGGACTTCCCGAAAAATCTTCCTCAAATGCTCGTAAAAAATGATTTTTATTGGGCGGCCGAGCAGCGTGAACGTATTTTGGCTGAATGGTCAAAGCGTTTTGAAAAGTGATCTTTTGGATAAGGGCTTCATTATGCAAATTCCTTCGTCGTTGCAATCATCGCTGCTAGGTCAAAACCAAAAGGGCGAGTTAGCAGGGCATTTATTGTCGACCTTAACGACCTATAAATATCCTGAACATGGCCCCTCAGTTTTAGAAGTGGTGGATATTCAAAAAAAGTTCCAACACTTTCAGGCCCTAACGCATATTAATTTAGACCTGAAAGCAGGCGAGTTCGTGAGCTTTTTAGGGCCTTCAGGGTGCGGTAAAACCACATTGCTGCGCATAATTGCGGGTTTAGAAAAACCTGATTATGGAAAGGTTATAAAAAAAGGCGCAGACATTACATTGCTAAGTGCTGAAAAGCGTCACTGTGGCATTGTGTTTCAGAACTATGCGTTATTTCCAAACTTAAACGTTGAAGAAAATATTGCGTTTGGCTTAGATAAAAAAAAGTGGGATAAGGCACAGCGTAGCCAAAGGGTTCAGCAATTATTGGAACTGATTGAATTACCTGATATTGCTAAAAAATATCCAAACCAATTGTCAGGCGGGCAGCAGCAACGTGTTGCGCTTGCTCGAGCAATTGCGCCGAATCCAGATATTTTACTGCTGGATGAACCATTGTCCGCACTCGATGCTCAGGTACGTCTAAACCTAAGACAAAAGATCCGTTCGATTCAATCGCAGCTTAATTTGCCCACTATTATGGTCACACACGATCAAGAAGAAGCATTAAGCATTTCTGACCGTGTGGTAGTGATGAATCATGGCGTTATTGAGCAAATTGATACACCGCACAATATTTACTACAAGCCACAAACCCAATTCGTTGCCAAGTTTATTGGCACCATGAACTTTTTAACTGCCACTTGTTCAGTCGCCAATCAGCTCGAGGTTTTAGGTTTTATTCCTCTAAATTTAGAGCAACAAAAACTTAAAGCTGGGGAAAATTACAGCATTGGTTTTAGACCCGAAGCTGTCGAGTTGGTTGATGATTTTGGTAGTGATAAAGAGTCGTTGTATTTGTCAGTTAAAGTATTAAGCACTGAATTTTTGGGCGCCAAGCGTCGTTTGTTTTGCGCTATTCATATCGATGGAATTGAGCAGGCAAAACACCTGTTGCAAATTGAAATTGAAAGTACCAAGTTCAAATCTTTGCAAGAACTCATGTTTATAAAAGTGCCTAATCAGCTCATTCATGTCTTTGACGAACAAGGATACGCACTATGTTAAATGAAGCTGCTTCAGCGGTTTTAAAAACACAGCCGCGTCGAAAAACTGAATATTCATTAAGATCAAATATTGCTTTGGCTATGGTCGCAATCGCTTTGACTTTAGCGATTATTGCTCCTTTAATCATGTTATTTGAAACTGCATTTTTTGATGAAAATCAAAATTTTGTTGGTCTTGAAAATTTTTATAACTATTTTGCAAGTCCAGCTTTACTCAGTTCTATATTTAACTCGGTGTGGGTTGCTTGTGCTGCTACTGTCATTACAGTATTGCTTGCCAGTATTTATGCTTTTGCCCTGACCAATGTGAATATTAAAGGCAAAGGCTTCTTTAAAGTAGTCGCTTTTTTACCGATTTTAGCGCCATCACTTTTGCCTTCTTTGGCATTGGTTTATTTATTTGGTAAGCAAGGTGTGTTTAAACCTTTGCTGGGCGATATACAAATTTATGGCCCAATCGGTATTTTAATCAGCTACTGCTTTTGGCTATTTCCGGCAATTTTGATGTTGATGATGGTGTCTTTTCGCAGTGTCGATCAGCGTTTAATTGAGGCGTCTTTGTCGCTCGGCAAAAATATCTGGAAGACGCATTATCACGTCACATTACCTGCAATTCGCTATGGGCTTATTAGTGCAAGTCTGGTGGCTTTTATTTATGTACTGACCGATTTTGGGATTCCAAAAGTCATTGGCGGTTCATTTAACATGATGGCGCTTGATGTCTATAAACAGATTATTGGTCAGCAAAATATGAGCATGGGTGCAGTGATTTCCATCTTATTGTTGTTACCAGCAGTTTTTGTATTCATTTGCGATCGTATTCAAAGCAAACGCCATGCACGGTTTCAAGCTTTTCAGGCTAAACCTTATGTTTCAGCATCGAATAAAAAACTTGAAGTCGTTCTGGGCTTATTTTGTGGTTTAGTTTCAGGTGTGATTTTACTGATTATCTTTACGGCAGTGCTGGCTTCATTCATTCAGTCTTGGCCTTATGATTTGTCTTTGACCTTAGCACATTACAGTTTTGAATATGTCGATGGCGGCGGTTGGGCAGCGTACTTTAACTCGGTTCGCATGGCACTCTTTAGTACGGTTTTTGGAACAGCACTGATTTTTATGGTGGCGTTATTAACCGAACGTTTTAAGGCACATCCACTCATTAAAAATTATGTACAGGCTTTGGTTTTACTGCCACTCGCTGTGCCGGGGTTGGTGCTAGGTATTGCTTATATTTTGTTTTTTAACCAGCAAAGTAATCCGATAAATGTGCTGTATGGAACCATGACCATTTTGGTGATTTCAACCATGGTGCATTATTACACTGTGCCACATCTGACTTTAACCAATGCCATTAAACAGATTCCGCTACAGCTCGATCAGGCGGCGGAAACTCTAGGAACATCAAAGTGGAAAACCTTTTGGAAAGTATATTTGCCCATGTGTTTTCCAGCGCTATGTGATGTGTCGGTCTATGTTTTTGTGAATGCCATGACCACTGTGTCGGCTGCCATTTTCCTCTATTCACCAGACACCAGTTTAGCGGCGGTAGCCGTTTTAAATATGGATGATGCGGGAGACACGGTTGCTGCTGTTGCGATGAGCACTCTAATTTTAACCACATCATGTGTTGTAAAACTCATTCACTGGTTATTTACCCGAAAAATTATGGCACGAAGTCAGCAATGGCGTGAAAGCGCTCACTAAGTTTTAGCTAAACACAATTTTTATTTAACCGACTGAAATGAAAATGCTTTGTTCAACAAGGCAAGGGTTTATTCATCCTAAATTTCGCAAATTGGAAGTCTTA
The DNA here is from genome assembly GCF_027855145.1 of Acinetobacter sp. AOR18_HL. Classification (NCBI taxonomy): domain Bacteria; kingdom Pseudomonadati; phylum Pseudomonadota; class Gammaproteobacteria; order Moraxellales; family Moraxellaceae; genus Acinetobacter; species Acinetobacter sp. AOR18_HL. The sequence continues at coordinate 390,765 of NZ_JAKTIG010000031.1, read as the reverse complement.
TGAATAACGCACAGTTTGATTTAATTGTTGTCGGAGCCGGTATTTTAGGTCTATCCGCTGCCATACAGGCACAAGAACAAGGCTTAAAAGTTTGTATCTTCGAGAAAAATGCTCAACCAGTGGGGGCAACTCGCCGTAATTTCGGCATGGTCGGAACTTCGACATTAACCCATCCAGAGCAACAGTGGCGAAAGTACGCGCTTGAAACGCGTTCTTTTTATCAGCGAATTCAAGCTGAAACCGATATTTCGTTTGCTCAACGCCAAGGTGTTTATCTGGCAAACACTGCACTTGAATGGCAGGTTTTAAATGAGTTTGCCGAGCGTGCAAATAATTACCAAATTCCAGTTTATTTACGAAGTCATGATGAACTGGTCACCCAATTTTCTTATTTAAATCCCGAACAGCAGTTTCAAGGCGGCTTGGTTTTTGAGGAAGATTATTCGGTCGAACCACATGTGATTGGGCAGCGACTATTGGCATATGCCGAAAGAAAAGGCGTAAAGATTTATACCAATGCTTGTGTCGTTCAAACCCAATATCAATATGAAAGTTGTCTGGTTCGTTTGGCGAGTGGAGTGACTTATCGGGCAAATAAAGTTTTGATCTGTCACGGTGAAGTTATCGATGTTTTATATCCAGAACTGCTGCAAAGTTTGAAATTGAAACGTTGTGGCTTACAAATGGCACTGACTCAACCATTTCAACAAAAATTAAATGCTTCTCTTTATTCAGGCTTATCTATTTCACGTTATCCGGCTTTTGAAATTTGCCCAAGTCATGCTGAGCTAGTTAAAGCGTCACAACAAGGTTTCATTAAAGAATTCGGTATTCATATTCTGATTAAACAAAACGAATTTGGTGAACTGATCGTGGGCGATAGTCACGAATACCATCCGATTAATGAACCGCCTCAGTTCGAGCAGCGTGAAGAGATTAATGAATTTATCCAAGCTTACTGCCATGAAAAATTAGGGCTGACTTTACCTCCAATTCAAAAACGTTGGAATGGTTATTACCTGACTCATGAAGATGAGTTGGCCTGTGTCACTGAAGCTGAAAAAAATATCTTTCTGGTGAGTGCAATTGCTGGCAAAGGTATGACCACAGGGGCTGGATTTATGAAAGAAATATTAGAACAAAATATTTACTAGTTTGTCATCTGGTTTAAACCAGATTGATGTATATTGAAATGAACGTGAAAGAAATGAGTACCATTATGAACATGCAACCCCAACTCGATATGGATTTAGAGAACAAGTATTTGCTTCTCACACCAGGACCATTATCAACATCGGCAACAGTACGCCGTGCTATGCAAAAAGACTGGTGTACTTGGGACCAAGAATATAATTCGCTTGTACAAGATATCCGCTCTCGATTGGTCAATTTGGCAACCAGTCAGCCTGAAAAATATACGGCTGTGTTAATGCAAGGCAGTGGTAGTTTTGCTGTGGAGTCTGTGCTTGGTTCAGCTATTCCACGTGATGGCAAAATCTTGATCATTAATAACGGCGCATACGGTGCACGTATGGTGCAAATGGCGCGTTGCCTAAATATTGAAGTGATCGAGCTGAACTATTTAGAAACCCAAACACCAGATTTACAAGAAGTTGAGCGTGTTTTAAAAGATAAAACTATTAGCCATGTTGCTTGTGTGCACTGTGAAACTACCACTGGTATTTTAAACCCGATCCAAGAGATAGGCCGTTTAGTTAAAGCGGCAGGAAAAATCTGGATTGTAGATGCCATGAGTTCATTTGGTGGAGTACCTATGGATATGGCTGAGCTTGAAATTGATTTTCTAATTTCAAGTGCAAATAAATGTATTCAAGGTGTTCCGGGCTTTGGGTTTATTTTGGCAAAGCGTGATTGCCTAGAAGCATGTAAAGGCTTGGCTCGTTCGGTCAGTCTCGATTTGTATGACCAGTGGAACACAATGGAGCAGCATAACGGTAAATGGCGTTTTACCTCGCCAACCCATGTGGTACGTGCATTTTATCAAGCATTGCTTGAGCTTGAAGTCGAAGGGGGAGTTGCTGCACGTTATCAACGTTATTTACAGAACCAACAAACCTTATCGCAAGGTATGCAACAACTGGGCTTTGAATTGGTGCTCGGTAAAGAGTGCCCACAATCACCCATCATTACTACTTTTCTTTACCCAACAGCCGAGACATTTAGCTTCCAGTCATTTTATGAAACGTTGAAAAAATCAGGTTATGTAATTTATCCGGGCAAAGTCACTGACCTTAATTGTTTCCGTATTGGCAATATTGGAGAAGTTTATATTCACGACATTGAAGGGCTTCTTGCTGCGATTGCGAGCTACTGTCAAAACCATCTCAATCAAGCTGTAACAGCATAATTTTTATTAAATTAAAGGGAATACATCATGACAACCAACAATACACAAATTCAGGCTGTAGTTTTTGACTGGGCAGGTACAACTGTAGATTTTGGATCACGCGCACCAATTTTGGCTTTTATGGCTTTGTTTAAAGACAATAAAATTGAAATTACGGTTGAAGAAGCACGTGAACCAATGGGTTTAGAAAAACGTGACCATATTGCTGCCGTTTTAAAAATGCCGCGTGTCGCAGCTGCATGGCAGGAAGTATATGGGCAAGCTGCAACTGAAGCAGATATTGACCGTTTATATAAAGACTTTATTCCGTATCAGTTAAATTCTATTCCAACATGTTCTGCTTTAATTCCGGGCGCATTGGAAACGTTTGAAAATATTAAAAAGCGTGGTGCAAAAATTGGGAGTAACACGGGTTATGCGTCCATGATGATTGGCCGCTTGGTCAAAGATGCTGCTGACCAGGGTTACCGACCGGACTGTATCGTTACTGCCAGCGACGTGAAATATGGCCGTCCATATCCTGAAATGTTATGGAAAAACTTAATTCAACTCGACGTATCTGACATCAAAACCGTTGTAAAAGTAGATGATACTGTGGTGGGTATTGATGAAGGTTTAAATGCCGGATGCTGGACAGTAGGACTTGCAGTTAGTGGTAATGAAGTCGGTTTAAGCTATGAAGAGTGGAGTGCACTATCGGTCGATGAACAGATTGTTCTAAAAGATAAGGCATACCAAAAAATGAATGCGTCTGGGGCTCACTATGTGATTGATAGTGTCGCTGATTTGCCAAATGTACTCGATGATATTGAACGCCGTTTGGGGCAGGGTGAACGACCTTAAACAAATGTTTAGGTCAATATTTTTTTTAAGCTTAGCTCCCTTGGGAGCTAAGCTTACCTAAAAAATTAAAATGAAGAGTAATAAACTCTACATATGGGGAAATAAAGAGTAACTTTGAAGAGTAAATTCCTTATTTCCTGCTAACCATCTAAAACACATGTTTAGATCGTTAGACCATCAATCCTATAGTCATAAGACCTATAGTATTTTTTGTGATGGATCTTTTACGACTTTTGAGGGTCGTATAATTTTTCTTTAATGAATAGGGCTGGTATCACACCACAAATCAGGTAGGCAGCGCCCATCACGACAAAACCTAAACCAATTGAGCCGCCAGAGGCTAAGAAACCAATCGTTGCAGGAGCCAAAGCAGCACCTAAACGTCCAACGTTATAAGCACCACCAATGGCTGTACCGCGGATTGCTGTTGCAAAGCTTTCGGTCATGTAGGTTGCATTTACGCCATAAGGGATGCCGTAGAGGAAACCAAAAGTGACCAGTAAATATAGAATGTTGCTTGGTGAGTTATAAAAAACAATTAAAGGTAGGAAAATAGCAGTACCGATTGCACCAAAAGCATAGGTAAAACGACGTCCTAATTTATCTGCCATCATGCCCGCAAGGACTTTACCTAAAATCATGGCGGTATATGTACCTACCATATAGGCAGTCATTTCCTTAAATTTCATACCCAGTTCGCTTTCTAGATATGAAGGCATCCAGTTATTTACGCCATAGTAGCCAAACTGTAAAAAGCCTGCCGTTAGCGCCCATAGGATAAACATATTACGGTTTCGTTTATCTTGGAAAATAAGCTTAAATGCCGAGGTTTTTTGAGCATTTTGAGCCACAACTGGTTGTTGTAGTCGAGACTTTTGCCATGCTTCTGGTTCCGGTACAAGCACATGCATGAGGAAAGCAATAACAACAGGAATGATCGCAACATAAAACAGCATACGCCAGCCATGATCAGGAATAATCCAACCTGCAAGCAAGGTCGCAACAATATAGCCGACGGTCCAGCCAGCTTGTAGTGTGCCCAGTACTGTTGTGCGATAACGGGTTGGAACATATTCGGCCATGAGGGTATTACAGGCAATATAAAGTGAACCCAAACCCAGTGATGCAAAAAATCTTAAAATACCAAACTGAAGAAAGCTTTGGGTGAAACCTAAGCCACAGGTGAGGAGCGAGAAAGTTAAAATAGAAATAACCACAATGCGCACACGACCAAATTTATCGCATGCCCATCCCCCAAAAATTCCACCAACAGCCATGCCTGCCAATGTGAAACTGCCAAGCATACCTGCTTGTACTGAACTTAATCCAAAATCTGCCTTAATACTATTTAAGCTATAAGACAGTAGCATCAAATCTGCACCATCTACCAACAGTGCTAGAAAAGCAAAAATAAAAGCTATTTTCCACGTATGAGGCTGTATACGAGAAAGACCTTCTTTGTAATTTGTAGCCATAATCCATTACCTACATTTGATAAAAAGCACTTCAAATCGTTTTAAAGTGCTTAAAACTTGATTAAGACGCAGCGCGAATCATGTTTCGGGCAATAATCATTTGTTGAATTTGAGTGGTCCCTTCATAAAGACGGAACAGACGAACATCTCGATAAAAACGTTCAATGGCATATTCACTGATATAACCCGCACCGCCGTGAATCTGTACACAACGATCAGCAACGCGGCCACACATTTCGGTTGCAAACATTTTTGCGCAAGAAGCTTCAGTGCTAACGTTTTGCCCTGCATCGCGTAGGCGTGCAGCGTCTAAGACCATACATTTAGCGGCATAAATTTCAGCTTTTGAGTCGGCAAGCATGGCTTGAATGAGTTGAAATTCGGCAATCGGTTGTCCAAATTGCTTGCGTTCGATGGCGTAATTTAAAGAATCGTCTAGCATTCGTGTTGCTGCGCCGACACTCAGGGCAGCAATATGCAAACGGCCTTTATCGAGTACTTTCATGGCCGTTTTAAAACCGACACCTTCTACACCACCAATGAGCGTTGAAGCAGGGATGCGACAATTTTCAAAAATAACGTCACAGGTATGTGCGCCTTTTTGCCCCATTTTTTTATCGCGCTTGCCAAGAAAAATCCCTGGAGTTTGGCTATCGACAATAAAAGCAGAAATGCCCCCAGCACCTTTAATATCAAAGTTTGTACGAGCCATGACTGTAAATACACCAGCATGAGGTGCATTGGTAATAAAACGTTTGGTGCCATTCAACACATAAAAATCGCCATCTTTTACAGCGCTGGTTTTTAAAGAGGCAGCATCAGAGCCTGCATCCGGTTCGGTTAAGCAAAAAGAACTAATCACTTCACCACGTGCTAAACGTGGCAAGAAAAATGATTTTTGTGCTTCGGTCCCATCAATAATCAGGCCACTTGAGCCAATGCCATTATTGGTTCCAATGAGAGAGCGAAAAGCAGGAGAGGTACGGCCTAATTCAAAAGCCACATAGACTTCTTCTTCCATCGTCAGGCCAAGACCTTCGTACTCTTCAGGAATGGTTAAACCAAATAAACCGAGAGCTTTCATTTGCTCAACAATATCTTGAGGAATTTCATCCGTTTCAGCGACTTCATTCTCATGAGGAATTAATACACCTTCAACAAATTGTCGAATCATATCAACAAGTTGATCTAAGGTTTCCTGATCACGAATCATAGTCTCGTCCTTTTACTACATGCAGAAAACATCAATGTGATGTTCGTAAAATCACCAATATTTGAAGCGATAGTAATCAAACGATGAACGCAAAACAATATATTTTGAAAATTAATTTCGCAATGCGATACTTTGTTGTTGATTTATGTTTGGCTAATTTATTGATTTATTTGAGCTATATTTTCTTATAAAAAATCATTATTTTTAGTGGAAAATTAAAGTTTGATTTTTAAAAAGAGCTGTGTATATTAAAAATATATATCGCTATGCGAAATTTTAAATGGATAAGTTTTCCTATAGGAAATAAGTCACAAAATATAGTGGGATGAAGATGGGTGCTTTAAATGGAATTCGGGTGCTTGACTTAAGTCGGGTATTGGCTGGACCTTGGTGTGGACAGATTCTTGCCGATTTAGGCGCAGAGGTAATCAAGATTGAACGACCGAAAGTCGGTGACGATACCCGTTCTTGGGGGCCACCTTGGATGAAAGATGACTCAGGCCAAGACACTCAAGAAGCTGCATATTATCAGTCTACCAACCGCAATAAACTATCGGTTGCCATCGACATTGCTAGCCCTGATGGTCAAGAATTGATTAAAGCTCTTATTCAAGACACCGATGTTGTGATTGAAAACTACAAAGCGGGTTCTTTGAAAAAATACGGTTTAGACTACGAGTCTTTATCTGCGATTAACCCTAAACTGGTGTATTGCTCGATTACAGGTTTTGGTCAAACTGGCCCAAGAGCAGAAGAGCCCGGTTATGACTTTATTATTCAGGGCATGGGCGGGCTTATGTCAGTCACGGGTGAGCGTGATGATTTGCCGGGTGGCGGTCCACAAAAAGTAGGGGTCGCATTTTCCGATTTAGCCACGGGTCTTTATTCTACGATTGCCATACAGGCTGCTTTACTCAACCGCCATGTAACAGGTTTAGGCCAATACATTGATATGGCTTTGCTTGATGTTCAAATTGCCACAATGGCAAATCAGGGAATGAATTATCTTTCATCGGGTAATATTCCTAAGCGTTATGGCAATGCACACGCCAATATTGTGCCTTATCAAGTGTTCAAAGCTTCTGACCGTGATTTTATTATTGCATGTGGAAATGACACTCAGTTTATTCAACTTTGTCGAAGTATTGGGTTACCCGATTTACCAAATGATGTACGTTTTGCCAGAAATGCAGACCGCATTAAGCATCGTGATGAAATTATAGGAATTTTATCAAATCACTTTTTAACAAAAACAGCAGATGAATGGGTAGATTCTATCTATGCGGCTAAAGTTCCGGTCGGTGTGATTAATAACTTGGAACAAGCTTTTCAAGAGCCACAAGTGATTGCCCGAGAAATGCTGGTCGAGATGAACCATCCTAAGCGTGAGAAATTGAAAGTAATTGGCTCGCCAATCAAACTTTCTAGAACGCCTGTTGAATACAAAACAGCTCCTCCATTGTTGGGTGAACATACGCAGGCGGTTTTAGGTCGAGTAGTTTCTCCTGAAAAACTAGCTGAGCTCAAAGAAAAGGGCGTAATTGGGTAGGTGGCTTAAAAGCGGAAGGTTAAAATTATATTTAAAATCAGAAAATAAAATATTTAATCTTTCGCTTTAATGAGTTAAATGAAGTTATCTTTTAGATGCAGACTCGGATGTTTGCTCTTTTGCTATTTATAGAAAAAATAGATTATAATTTTCGCAGTGCGAAACAAAATATGGATTGGTATGACAATGAACGATGCAGTTGATGCAGAACCGACAGAAAAATTATTAGCGCCATTAAGGCATGAATTATTACATCCGATTGAAGACATGCAGGATGAAAATGATCGCCAATTTATTACTGCATTAGCACGTGGTTTAGAGCTATTACGTTGTTTTACACCGAAGCATCAGCATTTGGGCAACCAAGAGCTTGCTCAGATGACAGGTTTGCCAAAACCAACCATTACTCGCCTTACACATACCTTGTCGCGTTTGGGTTATATCAAACAAGTACCTAATTCAAGCAAATTCCAGCTTTCAGTTGGTGTTCTTGCGTTTGGTTATTCCATGCTGTCTAACGTGTCGATTCGCTCTATTGCTCATCCATATATGAAAAATTTGGCAGACTATGCTGGCGCTGCTGTAGCCATGGCAACACGTGATCGACTGAATATGATTTATCTTGATGTGGTGCAAGGCAAAGGCAATATGACCATGCGCCGTCAAGTTGGAACCTATTTGCCGATCCATTTAAGTTCGATGGGACGTGCCTGTTTAGCTGCAATGCCTGAAGATGAAAGAGAATTTTTACTTGATGCCATCCGTAGTAAGCACAAAGAAGATTGGATCAAAATTAACCGCGATTTAGACAAAGCGTTTAAAGACTACCAAGATTTTGGATATTGTTTTTCAATCGGCGAATGGCATAAAGATGTAAATTCGGTTGCAGTCCCACTTATTCATGAACAACATGGTTTGCTGGTGTTCAACTGTGGTGGTCCAAGTTTTATTATGAACCGTGAAAAACTTGAAGAAGATATTGCACCGCGTCTTTTACACATGGTGAATAATATTCGTACCGAGATTAGCTAAACCTATTTGATTTATTTATAAAAGCCAGCTTTGATCTTCAATGCTGGCTTTTTAGTGGGTGAGTTTTAGGCTGTTTGGCTGTGAAAGTTCGGTTTCCGTTTTTCTTTGAAAGCACTTAATGCTTCTTTAAACTCGGAACCTTGTAAACAACGCGAGAAAATAGTCGACTCATGATCAATACGATTGAGTAGATCATCAATTGGCATATCTCTTAGTAACTTTTTGCTGAGCTGTAAGGCTTGGCTTGGTTTGTGAGCAAGTTTAATGGCCATATCTTCAACCGCTTGATCCAGCTCAGTTGCCTCAAATATTTCATTTACCAGACCATAATTTTTTGCTTGGTCTGCCGAAAACTTTTCACCGAGTAAAATAATTTCCGAAGCTCGAGCAAAGCCCAATAACCTTGGCAAGATGTAACTTGAACCCGCTTCAGGTACAAGTCCCAAGTTTACAAAGGGGAATTGGAAAATAGAGTTTTGGCTTGCATACACAAGGTCACAATGTAGAAGCATAGTGCTGCCAATACCAATTGCCACACCATTTACTTTAGCAATAATCGGTTTTGGAAACGTTGCCAAGCTTTTTAAGAAAACAATCGAAGCGGGTGGTTCGGAACTGGTGGTATCTCGTTTTTCAAATGCGTTTACATCATTGCCGCTGGTAAATGCGGAGTCTTCACCAGTCAGCACAACCACATGAATGTCTTGATTAGTTGCAGCCTCATCTAATGCCTGACTTAGGGCTGCATACATTTCATAATTAATCGCATTCTTTTTAGTGGGATTACTCATGGTGAGCGTTAGTATATTTCTATCAAAATATTTATGAATTGTGCCTGTTTTAAGCTGGTTTTGAGTTTTGTTGTCCTGCTGCATCATTCATCCCTTTAAATAACTTGCTGTCTAAAAATTAAACTGATTAAAATGATGCTATCGAAAAATAATTCCGTTATCAATTATTTTGTTTTATATTGTGGTATAAAATTTTGTATTATGAAATTTTTAACTTGAATTACTTTAAATGCTGATAGAATTTATGCGTAAATAAGCATCTAGCTCTGCTAAGGAAATAAGAGGCTAGCTATAGAACAGTGAGTGGAAAGAATATGAAGACCAAAATTACAGAATTATTTGAAATTGAGCATCCAATTATTCAAGGCGGTATGCATTATGTTGGTTTTGCTGAGCTTGCAGCTGCGGTTTCAAACGCGGGTGGGTTAGGCATTATCACTGGCCTGACTCAGCGTACGCCTGAAAATCTGGCAAAAGAAATTGCACGTTGCCGAGAAATGACCGACAAGCCTTTTGGGGTAAATTTAACCTTTTTGCCTACGGTAAATACTCCTGATTATCCGGGTTTTGTAGAAGCAATCATTAAAGGCGGAGTAAAGGTTGTAGAAACAGCGGGGCGTAATCCTGAACAAGTCATGCCATATTTAAAGGCTGCTGGTATTAAAGTAATTCATAAATGTACTTCGGTTCGACATAGCTTAAAAGCTCAGCAAATTGGGTGCGATGCGGTTTCTGTAGATGGTTTCGAGTGCGGTGGTCATCCCGGTGAGGATGATGTGCCCAATATGATTTTATTGCCTTTAGCTGCTGATGCATTAGAAATTCCGTTTGTTGCCTCAGGTGGGATGGCAGATGGACGCTCACTGGCTGCTGCATTAGCGATGGGAGCCGATGGAATTAACATGGGAACGCGTTTTATTGCGACTCAGGAAGCTCCCGTACATGCAAATGTGAAGCAGGCGATTCTGAATGCAACCGAAAGAGATACACGTTTAATTATGCGTGCTTTGCGAAATACAGAACGTGTCATGAATAATGCGGCCGTAGAAAAAATCGTGGCAAAAGAAAAAGCGCTAGGCGATAACATTAAATTTGAAGATATTATTGAAGAAGTCGCTGGCGTCTATCCAAAAGTCATGATTGATGGCGATGTTAATGCAGGTGCATGGTCATGCGGTTTAGTCGCAAGCTTGATTCATGATATTCCGACATGCGATGAATTGGTTAGCCGAATTGTTAAAGATGCAGAAGATATTATTCGTGGTCGGTTATTAGGGCTTTTATAGGACTTAATCTAGCTCTTCTAATTAACTATTAACATACTTTATATAAGATCAGCACAAGTTTTAACTGTGCTGATTTTTTGCATCACTCACACAATAATAAAGACATAAAACGGCAAAAATTAAGCCTAAAATGCAGACACCTGTCCATCCGAAGTGTTTCCAAGCATAACTTCCTGCCGTTGTGCCTAAAGCGCCGCCAGCAAAGTAACCCGTCATATAAATCGCGTTAAAACGTGAGCGTAGTTCTTGATTAAGTTTAAATACAATACTTTGGTTGGTGACATGCACAGCAGAAAGAGAAGCGTAGAGAATGAGTAAGGCAATAATATAAAAAGCGAAATGGTAGGGTAAAAGTGAAAAAAGAATCCAACTTAAAATAAGGCCAATGCCGCAATAAATTGAAATTTTATGAATGTAGCCTTGATCAATAAATTTACCTGAAAAATTGGCAACGAAAGTTCCTAACACGCCAACAAAACTGAAAAGGCCAATGGTAAAGTCGCTAAAAAAATAGGGCGCTGGAGCCAAAAGCAACGACATGGTGGTAAAGGTTAAACTTACACAAGCAAATGTAAAACCACCAATATAAGTTCTGGTTCTTAACCGCCGATTTTGAATAAAAATCTGTGGTAAAGAGCGAATAGTTTTTGCATAGTTTTCAGATTTGGTTGGTGGAAATAACCCGATATTACGATGCAAAATAATGGCAATGACAAGTAACAGAAAGCCACTGACCAGATAAATAATATTCCATGCAAAAAGTGTAGACATCAGCCCTGAAAGAGAGCGGGCGAGTAAAACCCCCATCATCAGTCCACTCAGTAAAAAACCGACGACACGGCCGCTTTGTTGAATTGGAACCAGACTTGCAGCAAGCGGTAACAACAGTTGGGCTGCACTAGAAAATAGTCCAGTAATGACAGTACCAAGCAGTAAAAGATAAATATTGTGCGAAAAACCGCTAATAATTAATCCACTTGAAGCCAATAACATAAAGATAAATAGCAGCTTGCGCTTTTCTAATATATCGCCCAATGGCATTAAAAAGAGTAAGCCACAGGCATAGGTGATTTGGGCTAGAGTGGGCACCCATGCTGTAGTTGTTTCAGTTAAATTTAGACTTACACTAATTGAGTGAATAAGTGGCTGACTAAAATAATTTCCACCTGTACAAATGCCTGCGGCAATCGCCATTAAAATAATGGTTGGAGTATATAGTGCGTTTTTCATCATGCCTTAGTCATAATGAAAGTGGACCTTTAATCAACACAACCATGACTATTTTAAGCACGACTGTTAATGCGTTTCATTCAAAGCATCTTGAATGTTGTGCACCATGTGGATTAAACGTGGTCCAATTTCACCTTCAAGTTTTTCCGGATTTAAATGAAAACTTGGCGCACCACAGTTAAAAACATAAAGACCGTGTTTCGAGCTGACCAAAGGTACAGCTACCGAGTTCACTTCTTTATGCCACTCACCTAAAGACAAACAATATCCATAATCTTGGTAATCACGGAAAGTTCGTTCTAAAGAACGTTTTATGGCTGGCCAGTTTTCTGGATTTTTTTGTTTCAACGCATCAAGTAGAAAATTGCGCTCACGTTCAGGGGTCGCAGCCAAGCATGCTCGTCCCATTGAACTACTATGGATTGGCAAAGTAGAACCAATTGGACGACGCATATTCAAGGCTGTTTCAATTTGCACAACATCGATATACACCATATTTAAGCGGTCACGCGTTGCCATCGCCACAGGCGCTTGAACATACTGACTCATCTCTTCCATATATTGATGAGCAATATTACGAATCGAGATGTTAGATAATGCTGCATATCCTAAAGATAAGACACCAATATCTAGTGTGTATTTGGTCGAGTTAGGCAATTGTTTTAAATAACCTAATGACACAAGGGTATTGGTAATACGTGCAATGGTCGGTTTAGGTAAACCTGTCATTTTTGCTAATTCTTGGTTACCAAGCACCTGATTGTTTGCAGAAAAGCATCTTAAAAGTTCTAAACCGCGCGCTAAAGAAGCAATAAATTGCGGGTTATTTTCCCGATGTATATGCGAAATAGGATCTAAACGTATCTCATCAAAATTTATTGGTTTTTCAGTTTCCGTGTTTTGAGACATTCGATCCTCAAATATAATTAAAGCAATAGTTTTGCCATTATATTTCGCTCTGCAAAATAAATCCATTCATCACTGCGCTGTTGTGATGAATGGATATCTGGTTCATGGTTATGAAACGTTTTCAATCACCATTGCAAGACCTTGACCTACACCAATACATAGGCTCACCACGGCATATTTCTTCTTACGGCGAATTAACTCGCGAGCTACTGTTAAGCTAAGACGAGCGCCAGATGCACCAAGTGGATGACCAACTGCAATCGCACCACCGTTCGGGTTCACACGCGGGTCATTAAAATCAACATTCAAGCCTTTTAAACAAGATAAAACCTGTGAAGCAAAGGCTTCATTAATTTCAATAATATCCATGTCATCTAAAGTAAGTCCCGCACGCGCAACAGCTTTTTTAATGGCTTCGATCGGACCTGCACCCATAATACGTGGCTCAATACCCGCTGCTGCTGCTGACAAAATTTTAGCCATTGGTTTTAAGCCATATTTTTGACCTGCCGCTTCTGAACCAATCAAAAGTGCTGCTGCACCATCATTAATACCTGAGGCATTACCCGCAGTGACCACGCCACCTTCAAAGAGCGGTTTTAACTTTGTAAGTGCTTCAACAGTTGAACTTGGGCGAGGGTGTTCATCTTCTGAAACGAGTTTAGGTGGCAATTTTTTGCCTTGGAAAACCTCAATTGGCGTAATTTCATCGGCAAAGAAACCTTCTTCTTTGGCTTTTTGATATTTAGCTTGTGATTGAGCGGCAAATAAGTCTGCTTGCTCACGGCTAATACCAAAGTCGGCTGCAACGTTATCGCCTGTTTCAGGCATTGAATGACCGCCGTACTGGGCAATAATTTTTTTATTTGGAAAGCGAGAGCCAATCGTGGTGTCATAAATTTTTGCATCACGGCTATAAGCACTTTCAGCTTTACCCATCACAAAGGGTGCACGTGACATACTTTCTACACCACCTGCAATATACAGTTCACCTTCACCACAAGTAATGGCACGTGCTGAGTCAATCACGGCACCTAAACCACTAGCACATAGACGGTTTACTGTCTGGCCCGGTACAGTAACAGGTAAACCGGCAAGTAATAATGCATTTCGTGCCACATTACGGCTATCTTCACCCGCTTGGTTAGTGTCGCCTAAAATCACATCTTCAATATCAGCGCCTGGTACACCAGTTTTTTCTAGTAGTTTTTGAATGACAGTTGCGGCTAAATCATCAGGGCGAATTGAGGCAAGTTCACCTGCATGACGGCCAAATGGGCTACGTAAACCATCATAGATATATGCATTTAACATTGAGAAATTCCTTTTCAAGACTCGTGAGTAAAAGTAAGAGGTAAATGAAGTGCGACACGACGCTGTAACCACGGGCTAGGGCGGTAACGTGGGTCATGCGTAAGCGCTGTTATACGGTTCAGAATGAGTAAGATTTTTTCGCTGCCGACTTGATCACCCCATTCAATTGGGCCAAATGGATAGCCTAAGCCAAGACGTACCGCGGCATTAATATCATCTACAGTGGCAACATTTTGCTGCGCAATATCACAGCCTAAATTAATGACCATTGCTAAAACACGCTGTGCAACAAAGCCAATACTTTCAGCAATCATACTCACCAGATTTCCATCTAAATTGAAAATAGAGTGAGCTGCTTGACGATATTCAGATTTAGTAATGAGTGATGGCATTAAGGTTCGATGCTTTGCAATGCCATAAAGCATGTCTATAGCAACAGCATGTCCAGGGTTAACCCCTAGACGGGTCGCCGCTTGGGTTGTGTCTTCACCGTAACAAGCAAGTAAACATAAGCTATCTGTTTGTGGTTCAGAATTGGTGTCTAGGGCAATATTTTGCTGAGTTAAATAATCTTCGAGCTGTTTCTTATCGTCTAAAAAATCGGCAGCGATCCAAACTTTTGGATATTGCGCTAAACGCTCTACAAACTGAGCAGGTTGTTCACCTGTTTTTGAACCGGTTTCATAATTATAAAAACCTTGATTAACCTTACGTCCAAGTTGTTTGGCATCAAGCATTTGTTTGGTGAGCGGGTTTGGCTTGTAGCGGGCTTCTTCATAGTATTGATGATAAATCGATTCCATCACAGGATGAGAAACATCAAGACCAGTTAAATCGAGTAATTCAAAAGGACCCATTCTAAAACCAACGCCGTCACGTAAAATTCGATCAATTTCACTGATATCGCAAACGTTTTCATTTAAAATTTTGAGTGCTTCGGTGCCATAAGCTCGACCAGCGTGATTAATAATAAATCCAGGGGTGTCCTTCGCTACAACAGGGCGGTGACCAAATGCACGAGATAAATCGTTTAAAGCATCAATAATAAGTGGGTCTGTTTTTAAACCACGAATGACTTCAACCACTTTCATGAGTGGAACGGGATTAAAAAAGTGATAACCCACAACACGCTCAGGCTTCTTGCAATTTGCCGCAATGGCTGTAATAGAAAGAGAAGAAGTGTTTGAGGCTAAAATAGTATTATCCGAAACAATATCTTCAAGCTGCTGCATCAAACTTTGTTTAATATCAAGACGTTCAACAATTGCTTCTACAATGAGGTCGCAATTTTTTAAATCTTCAATTTGATGAGCAACAATTAAATGGTTATTTGCCGCTGCTGCTTGCTCAGATGTAATTTTATTTTTGTCAACTAACTTTTGAAATGTAGCAGCCAGTTTTTCTTTAGCCTGTTCTGCGGCGCCTTCTTTGGCATCATATAAATAAGTGGTATGACCTGACTGCGCAGCAATTTGAGCAATACCACTGCCCATGACACCTACACCAATCACAGCCATGCTTTTAATATCATAAGTCATGTCGATCATCCTGATGATTAATCTATATTTGAAATTAAACGGAAAAATAGGGTTGGGTGATTTAGCTTAAGCATTGTTTATCACCATCAATGGGTAAGATTTGTCCTGAAATTGAGCGACCACTATCTGACGCTAAAAATAGACATAAATCTGCAATATGCTTTGGATTGACAAAATATTTGAGTGACTGATTTTTCAATGCGTTTTGAGTCACTTCTTCAAGTGAGGTATGCGCTACATCGGCACGGGCCTGTAATACACGTTGAACTCGATCACCATCTACCGCACCCGGAAGAATAGCGTTAACTCGAATATTATCTGCACCGAGTTCCATAGAAAGCGTTTTGGTAAAACCGATCAGCCCCCATTTTGAAGTGGAATAGGCTAATCGATATGGATAGCCTAAGCGGCCGGCAATAGACGACATATTAATAATCACGCCTGCTTGTGCTTTCTTTAAATAGGGAATGGCTAACTGGGTAATTAAAAAAGTGCTATTCAGATTTAAATTAATGACCGTATTCCAATCTTCAAAACTTAGCTCATCTGCTGCAACGGTCGGACCTGAAATGCCTGTGTTATTGACTAAAATATCAATACCGCCAAGTTTCTGAATGGCTTGACTAAACATAAGTTCAATTTGTTTATGATCAGCCAAATCACAGGTATATATATGTAGCTTTGGATAAGCTTGTTGAAATTGTTCTAGGCTTTTAGCATTAATATCACAAACAAAAACTTCATCATGATTGTTTAAAAATACCTCGGCAATGCATCGTCCAATCCCTGAACCACCTGCACTAATCAATACTTTTCTGGCCATTTTCATTCCTTTGTTATTATGGTTTTAAATTATTTACCTTGATACGACGGCTTGCGCTTTTCGATAAAAGCTTGAACACCTTCATTTTTATCTTCGGTCGAAAACAGTAACTGGAATGCTTTTCGTTCTAGCGTTAAGCCTGCATTTAATGGAACATCTTCGCTCATAAGCGCGACTTCTTTAATTTGTTGCAGGGCAATAGGAGGCATTTTTGCGAGGCTTTGTGCCATTTGAATTGCAGTTGGAATGGTTTGGTCATCTTCGGTGACTTGTGAAACAAGACCAATCAAATAAGCTTCTTCGGCTTTGGCCATGGCGCCTGTCATAATCATGCGCATGGCATGGAATTTACCCACAGCACGGAATAAACGTTGTGTACCGCCAGCACCAGGCATTAAACCAACTTTAATTTCTGGTTGACCAAAAGTTGCGCCTTTACCTGCAATAATAATGTCAGCGTGCATTGCAAGTTCGCAGCCACCCCCTAATGCATAACCATTTACGGCAGCAATCACGGGTTTAGGGCACTGGGCAATCGCGTTCCAATAACGTTCGGTATGACGCAATAACATTTCTGTTGAAGTTGCGGTTGCCATTTCTTTTAGATCTGCACCTGCGGCAAAGACCTCTTCACCACCTGTGAGTACCACCGCATTGATCTCATCGTTAAAACTTAATTCGGTAAAAGCTTGTGCTAGTTGTTTGCGAACTTCTGTATTCAGTGCATTTTTTGCTTCAGGTCGGTTTATTTTTACAATCGCTATTTTTTGAATAGAAAAGTCGACTTCTACGAAATTATTCCCTATTGATACACTCATTTTTGAATTCCTTGTTTCGCACATCAAAACTATATTCCTTTTATGATGCTTATTTTGGAATTTATTTCAAGTCTTATTTAGTCCATTAGAGCAATTATGATTTATTAAATAAGCTAAGTGTTTGATATTTAGTAATGGTGTATTTTTAAATTTCGTTTAACGAAATTAATTTTCAAAAAAGCTTGAAATTTGTATTTTCGTTCTCGTACTATGAAACACATCCGCAGTAAATAAGATTTAAAACATGGTATCCAGACAAGCTGGAGATGGCTGATGGGTGCGATGGAAATACATAAAAAGGGAGATCACAGATGATCCGTGATGAAGGGATGTTGGAGCAGTTACTTTCAACAATTCGAGATTTTGTAAAAAATGAATTGATCCCTCGTGAAAACGAAGTGGTAGAGAAAGACAAAATTCCAGATGACATTGTGCAGCAAATGCGTGAGCTAGGCTTGTTCGGGCTCACAATTCCCGAAGAATATGGTGGCTTAGGCATCACCATTGAAGAAGAAGTCAGAGTTGCATTTGAACTTGGACAAACTTCACCAGCTTTTCGCTCTTTAATTGGTACTAATAACGGTATTGGCTCAAGTGCAATTTTGATTGATGGTACAGAAGAGCAAAAGCAAAAATATTTACCACGTTACGCAAGTGGCGAAATTATTGGTTCATTCTGTTTAACCGAACCTGAATCTGGCTCTGACGCTGCCTCTTTAAAAACCAGTGCAGTAAAAGATGGCGACTTTTATGTGTTAAACGGCACCAAACGTTTTATTACCAATGCACCCCATGCTGCAACTTTTACCGTAATGGCGCGAACCAATCCTGAAATTAAAGGGTCGGGTGGCATTTCAGCTTTTTTAGTCGAGGCCAATACACCGGGCATTACGTTGGGCAAAATTGACCAAAAAATGGGGCAAAAGGGTTCACACACTTGTGATGTGATTTTTGAAAATTGCCGTGTGCCTGCTTCTGCATTGATTGGTGGCGTAGAAGGTGTTGGTTTTAAAACGGCCATGAAAGTGCTTGATAAAGGGCGTTTACACATTGGTGCCTATAGCGTGGGTGTTGCCGAACGTATGTTAAACGACGCATTACACTATGCGATTGAGCGTAAGCAGTTCGGTCAACCTATTGCAAACTTCCAGTTGATTCAAGCCATGCTTGCCGACTCAAAAGCCGAGATTTATGCAGCTAAATGTATGGTTTTAGATGCAGCTCGCCGCCGTGATAATGGCGAAAACATTAGCACAGAAGCATCATGCGCAAAAATGTTTGCGACTGAAATGTGCGGACGCGTTGCTGACCGCTGTGTACAGATTCATGGTGGTGCAGGCTATATCAGTGAATATGCCATCGAGCGCTTTTATCGCGATGTGCGTTTGTTCCGTTTATATGAAGGAACCACGCAAGTTCAACAAATTATTATTGCTAAAAACATGATTAGGGAAGCTACAGCCTAATAAAGAACAAATGCCATGAGGCATTGGATGCCTCATGTTCCTTCTGAGGATATGGACATGACAACAGAAACAGTTACCCAAAATACGGCTAGCAGTGAAGCTATCCAGACACCAAAAAAGATTTGGATTACCGCATTTATATTCGCTTTTTTAACATTGTTGTGTGATGGGGCAGACTTAGGTTTTTTGGCATTGAGCCTGACCAGTCTTAAAACAGAATTTCATTTAACCGGTGTACAAGCTGGAACGCTAGGCAGCTTAACGCTTTTCGGTTCCGCTGTGGGTGGTCTGATTGGTGGCTGGGCGTGTGACCGTTTTGGGCGAGTTCGCATTATTGTGTTCTTTATTGCTTATTCTTCAGTTTTAACTAGTGCGTTGGGTTTTACTGATTCTTATATGCAATTTGCAGTTTTAAGAACATTTGGAGCGATGGGTTTAGGTGCACTTTATATTGCCTGTAATATTTTAATGTCTGAAATGGTGCCAACCAAACATCGCTCGACTGTTTTAGCTACTCTCATGACGGGGTACACCTTAGGTTCATTACTCGCGACCTTATTAGCTGGACATATTATTCCTGAACATGGCTGGCGTTTCCTTTACTGGATTGCAATTGCGCCTGTGGTGTTGTCAGTTTTGATGCACTTTTGCGTACCTGAACCTGAGTCTTGGAAAAAAGCGCGTCAATTAAAAGCGCTAGAAGTTGCTCAAAGTAACCAACCTAAAAAACGCCAAAATCCATATCTTGAGATTTTAAGAGATAAGAAACATGGCACCATGTTTGTGCTTTGGATTATTAGTACTGGTGCATTGCAGTTTGGTTATTACGGCGTAAGTAACTGGTTACCGGCTTATTTAGAGTCTGATCTAGGCATCAAGTTTAAAGAAATGGCCATGTATATGGTCGGTACTTTCCTGATTATGATGTTTGCCAAAGTGATTGCAGGGATCGTTGCCGACAAATTAGGGCGCCGCGCTGTATTCGCTTTCGGAACCATTGGCACAGCTTTATTTATTCCGGTCATTGTCTATTTAAATACGCCTACGAATATTTTGTGGATGATGCTGTTCTTCGGTTTCCTTTACGGTATTCCATACGCAATTAATGCCACCTATATGACAGAAAGTTTCCCGACTTCTATTCGAGGCTCGGCAGTGGGTGGTGCTTATAATATTGGCAAAGTACTTTCTATTTTCTCTCCATTAACAATTGGTTTTCTATCGCAAAACGGTTCTATTGGCTTAGGGCTCTTGGTGATGGCTGCGGCTTATTTTATCTGCGGTGTAATCCCATTGTTATTTATTAAAGACCGACTATTTAACCCGCAAAAGGCAGAGTGACAGATCAATCTGTCACCTTAAATTAAGGATGAAAAGGGACAAGTGAGATGATAAATAAAATCACCAGTGATATTGAACCGATTTTAAAAGCTATTCCTGATGGTGCAACCATCATGACAGGCGGGTTCGGTGTGACGGGGCAACCTGCTGAATTAATTGAAGCCTTAATCGATTTAGGAAAAAAAGAACTTACCATTGTAAATAACAATGCGGCTTCTGGTGACCGTGGCCTAACCAAGCTCATTATTGCTGGCTGTGTTAAAAAAATGATTTGTTCATTTCCGAAATCTGCTGGATCAAGCGTTTTTCAAGACTTATATAGAGCGGGAAAAATTGAGTTAGAACTGGTTCCACAAGGTAATTTGGCTTGTCGTATTCAGGCCGCAGGTGCTGGTCTCGGTGCTATTTTTACGCCGACTGGTTATGGCACCAAAGTTGCCGAGGGTAAAGAGACCCGAACCATTAACGGTAAAAACTATGTGCTCGAGTATCCACTTGAAGCTGATTTTGCACTGATTTATGCCGATAAAGCCGACCGCTGGGGCAATTTAACTTACCGTAAAGCAGCTCGTAATTTTGGGCCAATCATGGCAAAAGCCGCTAAGACCACGATTGTTCAAGTGAATGACACCGTAGAGCTAGGAACGCTTGACCCAGAGTGCATTATTACACCGGGAATTTTTGTTCAGCACGTTGTAAAAGTAGGAGATATCTAATGTCAGTTCAAAAGCGTTCTCGTGAAGATATTGCCAAGCTCATTGCCAATGACATTCCTGAAGGTTCTTATGTCAATTTAGGGATTGGCTTACCAACCAACGTTGCTAAATTTTTGCCAAAAGACAAAGAAATCTTTTTACATTCGGAAAATGGGGTTTTGGCTTTTGGTCCACCGCCACAGCCTGGCGAAGAAGACCAAGATTTAGTTAATGCTGGAAAAGAACTTGTCACTTTGTTAGACGGTGGATGCTTTATGCATCATGGCGACTCGTTTGACATTATGCGTGGTGGCCATCTGGACATTTGTGTGATTGGTGCATTCCAAGTTGCGGTAAATGGAGACTTGGCAAACTGGCATACCGGTAAGGCAGATGATGTGCCGGCAGTTGGCGGTGCTATGGATTTGGCAGTCGGTGCAAAAACGATTTATGTCTATATGGAGCATGTCACTAAAAAAGGTGAGCCCAAAATTGTAAAAGAACTGAGCTATCCAATAACGGGTGAGCAGTGTGTAAACCGTATTTATACCGATTTATGCATTATTGAACTCAAAGACCAAAAAGCTTACGTCAAGGAAATGGTAGACGGCTTAACTTTTGATGAATTACAGGCAGTCACTGACTGTGAACTAATCGATGCACGTGTAGCCTAAATACACACGGAAAAACGCTTCTTTAAGGATTAAAAGATGAAAAAATTAATTTTAGCTGCAGCTTGTGCTGCGGCTTCAGGGACCATTTTTGCAAATTCTTCAGATACGACAGAACAAAGAATTAATTTGCTAGAAACTGAGCTGCAAAAATTAAAAGCAGAACTTGCTGCTCAGAAACAAACTCAAAATAATTTACAGGTCAAACAGGTTAAGATCGAAGAGAACATTGAAAAAACTAAAGCAACGGTAACAGAAAAGCCAGTTGCTCCTTCATGGGTCACTTGGACGGATAATGTCAAGGTTTACGGTATTGCCCGTATTGATGCAGCGGTCGATTTTAAATCATCACCTGACTCGGGTGGTAGAACGACCAGCAGCCTGTACCGAACACCTTTTGAAAGTGAAAAACGTTCAAACCATGCACGCTCTGATGCCATGATTAATGCAAGCCGATTAGGTGTTTATTTTAATAGCCCAAATAAAGCGGTTACAGGGAATATCGAAGCCGATTTCTTTGATAGTTCTAACATGGGAACTGGGGATGGTAAATTCCGTATCCGTCATGCATTTTTTACCTATAAAGACTGGACCTTTGGTCAAACATGGTCACTCATGTCTAACATGGAAACCCGTACAGAAGCTGTTGATTACACCCAATTTGTGGGAACCTCTTATACGCGTACTCCTCAAATTCGCTATGACTGGAAAATTGATGCCAATAATGATTTAAAAGTAGCTTTG
Source organism: Acinetobacter sp. AOR18_HL (assembly GCF_027855145.1). Classification (NCBI taxonomy): domain Bacteria; kingdom Pseudomonadati; phylum Pseudomonadota; class Gammaproteobacteria; order Moraxellales; family Moraxellaceae; genus Acinetobacter; species Acinetobacter sp. AOR18_HL. The sequence continues at coordinate 368,659 of NZ_JAKTIG010000031.1, read as the reverse complement.
GAATATACAGGTTCGAGAGTCTCGGCATTTCCAACTTTAACGGGTCGCTATACCTTTAAACAAGGTCCTTTAACAGCACTTGCGCAAGGCTTTATTAATGAAAAGTCTACAGATGTCGCAACTGCCACGGTGAAGAAAGTAAGTTGGGGTGCAGGAGGCGGCTTAAAATATCAACTCACGCCTCAGCAATCGGTACAAGCAAATTATCAATATATTGTCGGTGATCAAAAATTTATGCCGTATACCACCCAAAGTGGGTTGGCAAATTCAACAAGTTTAAATGCCGCGGGTGATTTCTCATTAAACGAAGACAAAACAGATTTGGTTATGAATAAGTTGAATAGCATCAATATTGGTTATTCATATAAATTTAATGAGCAATGGCGTGCAAACTTATCGGCTTCAATGTTTGATTATGATGACGACACGGCATATGCCAAACTCAACCCAGATGCTAATAAACGCTTAACGGACTACGCAGCTAACGTCTTTTATTCACCGATTGAGCAAATGGATATTGGGATGGAATATCACCAAGGCAAACGAGAAGTGTTTGACGGCAGAACCGCTGATGTATCACGTGTAAACTTTGTATCGATGTATAAATTCTAAAATGGGGCGTAGTTAAAAATGGAAAAAATAGTTGAGCCCAATGCAGAAAATATACTGTCAAAAAGCTTTATTTTTATCATGGCAATGACATGTGGAATTTGTGCGGGTTCAAACTATTATAACCAGCCCTTAATCTATTCGATTGCTGAAGCATTAAAAGTTAATGCCGATCAAGTCGCTTTAACTATTGTGATTAGCCAACTGTCCTACGCAGTTGGCCTTTTTATATTGGTTCCCTTAGGCGACTTTTTTGAAAAGCGAAGTTATATTTGCTTGCTCATGTGTTGTACAGGCCTTGCCCAAGTAGGGCTATCTTTAAGTCAAACCTTGCCAGCTTTATATGGCTTTACCTTTTTAGCGACATTCTTTTCGATTGCGACTCAAGTTTTGGTTCCTTTTGCCGCAGGTTTAGCCAGCCCGAAAAAAAGTCCTCAAGTTGTAGGCACTCTCATGAGTGGTTTGTTCTTAGGAATATTATTGGCACGTTCTATTGCAGGCTTACTTTCTACAGTTTGGTCTTGGCATGCGGTTTATTTAATTAGCGGAATTGTCATTTTGGTGTTTGCTTGGGTAATGTGGGTAAAGTTACCAGTTGCGCGTAAGTCTCACCAACTTAATATTCTACAGATTTATGGTTCACTATTTTCATTAGCTGTTCATCAGCCTCATTTACTACGCCGTGGTTTTGCAGGGGGAATTGGTTTTGGTATTTTGGCTCTTATTTTTACCACCATGACTTTTATTTTGGCGAATGAGCCTTATCACTTTAACGATTTCCAAATTGGTTTATTTGGAATTGTGGGCTTGGCTGGCGTATTTGCGACTCCTTGGGCAGGTAAGAAAATTGCAGCAGGTCTTGAAAATAAAATTGCAGTGATTTGCATGGGGTTATTAATGAGTGCATGGATACCCCTATTTTTTGCTCAGCAGTCTTTGGTGGCCTACGCTGCTGGTGTGATCATGGCGTACTTTGGTTTGTCGGCATTTCATGTTTTGAACCAAAATCTGGTCTATCGAATTTCGGCCGAGGCACGTTCTCGTATTAATTCAATTTATATGACCTTATATTTTGGCGGAGCCGCCTTAGGTTCTTTTATTGCAGTGTATGCTTGGAAACACTGGGGATGGGAAGCATGTGCAGCCTTAGGTTTAGCGATGGCAATGCTGAGTTTTATGATTGATCGCTTAGATTTTTATGAAATGAACAAGATAGCAAAGCAAGAAAAAGCTCCATAAACAGGAGCTTAGATATTTTATTATTTGCGAATAATCATTAAGGTTGCCGAAGCAAAAGCATACACTTTGCCGTTTTCATCTACGATTTTACCTTGGGTACTAATAATATTGCGGCCCGCATTAATCAACTCGGCCGTCGCATAATAAGACGTATCAACCTGCATGGGGCGGATCATTTTTACATTTAAATCAATGGTTCCATAGCCAACGCCATGTTCAAGTAATGTATGGGCCGCACTGCCTGTCGCCGTATCTAAAGCTGTCGCACAAAAGCCGCCGTGTACACCGCCTTGTATATTTCTATGTTCTTTGCGAGGAGTAACTTTATAAGTTGCTTTACCTTCGGAAACTTCAACGAGTTCCATTGGTATGGTGTGAGCCATAGGTGATGGAGAAACTTCACCATTTTTTAAAGCGGTTAAAAACTCAAGACCTGTGTATTTCGGGCTTTCCATAAATCGTCCTTGCATGATTAAGCAGTCTAATCACCATACTATAAATTGATTTTTTACGGAATAAAATTTTGCAATACAAAATAAAAATTTATTCTAGTTAAACGAGACTAACTACTTTTTATATTATATTTGTATTTAAAAACATATGTTTATATTTTATCTCTATAGCTAAGTTAGGATAATTTTATTAAATTAGTGAAAATATATTTTGCTATAAGAAATTTTTTGATATTTTGGTGAGATTGAAACAATAAAAAGTCCATTTTAAGGAAAAACGATATCTGCCCATGACACAGGCAGTGAAGTGAAAGGAAAAAACTATGCCTTTATACAAAGCTCCATTACGTGATATGCAATTTGTACTGCATGAAATGCTTCAAACAGAACAAAACTATCAAGGTTTAAGCAAATATCAGGAAAGCATAAATCGAGAATTAATTGATCAATATTTAGATGCAGCAGCAGATTTTTGTGAAAATGAATTGGCCCCTATAAATCAAAATGGTGATCAAGAAGGGTGTCATTTAAATCAAGGCGTAGTCACAACGCCGAAAGGTTTTAAAGAAGCCTACCAAAAATATGCCGAGCTAGGTTTTACTTCATTAGCTGCCGATCCGGAATATGGTGGGCAAGGCTTGCCGACATTGCTACGGATCGCGATTTCTGAAATGTTATGTGGTTCTAATTGGGCTTGGGCAATGTATCCGGGCTTATCTCATGGGGCAATGAGAACGATTGAGCATCATGGCACTGAGCAACAAAAACAAAAGTTTTTGACTAAACTCATTAGTGGCGTCTGGACTGGAACGATGTGTTTAACCGAATCACATGCGGGTTCGGACCTTGGATTAATTAGAACAAAAGCAGAGCCAAATCCGGACGGTAGCTACTCCATTACAGGTGAAAAGATTTTTATCTCGGCGGGTGAGCATGATCTTTCTGAAAATATTATTCATATTGTTTTAGCCCGTTTGCCTCAGGCACCTGCAGGGACTAAAGGCATTTCTTTATTTATTGTGCCTAAATTTAATGTGAGTGACGACGGTCAGGTGCTGGACCGTAATAAAGTCGTCTGTAGCGCGATTGAACATAAAATGGGGATTCATGGCAATGCCACCTGTGTACTTAATTTTGATGGCGCCAAAGGTTATTTGATTGGTCCGGAAAATCGCGGGCTCAATTGTATGTTTACCTTTATGAATACCGCACGTATTGGAACGGCTGTACAAGGGCTTGCTGCTTCTGAAATTTCATTTCAAGGCGCATTAAGTTATGCCAAAGAGCGCCTCGCTATGCGTTCGTTATCCGGTCCCCAATATCCTGACAAAAATGCCGATCCAATTATTGTGCATCCCGCTGTACGTTCAATGTTAATGACACAAAAAGCTTTTTCCGAAGGTGGTCGTGCGCTGGCTTATTTTCTGGCTCAGCATGTCGATATTGTCGAAAGCTCAAACGATCAGGAACAGCAAAAACACTCCGACGAATTACTGGCTTTTTTAACACCCGTTGCTAAGGCCTTTTTAACAGAGTCAGGTAATGAGTCTGCAAAGCATGGCGTTCAAGTATTTGGTGGGCATGGTTTTATTGTTGAGCATGGTATGGAGCAAATTGTACGTGATGCGCGTATCTCAACATTGTATGAAGGAACCACAGAAATCCAGTCTTTAGATCTACTTGCACGTAAAGTCCTCAAGTCAGAAGGCAAACTTCTAAAAAATATGACCGACTTAATTGATCAATTTATTGGTCAACAGCAATCAAATGAAGTCTTGAAACCTTATTTAGAAAAATTAGCTGAGCTCAAGCAACAATGGTTGTCACTGACCAAAACGATTGCTGACAAAGCCAAGCACAACCCAGAAGAAATAGGAGCCGCTTCAGTAGATTATCTTTATTTTTCCAGTTACGTTGTGTTCGCGTATTTGTGGGCCCGAATGGCACAAGTTGCCCATGAAAAATTAGAATCGGGTACACAAGAGGAAGCTTTTTATAAAGCAAAATTAACTACTGCTAAGTTTTTTTATCAAAAGCTTTTGCATCGTGCACAGAGTCATGCCGCTTCTATTGAGTCTGGAGCTGAATCTGTGATGGAGCTCGATCAAGATGCTTTTGCATTTTAATGAATCGTAATATCTAGAATCACTGGGTGAAATTTATGTGCGGAATTTTACCTAGTGATTAAATTTGTAATTTTAGACTCATCAGTTTTTGGTAGGAAAAACCAGTTGAGCCAATGAACTAGAGGGTTAACATAAGCATTAAAACGTGAATTTTCATTAAATATTGATGTTGGACAAGGACTACGGAAAGAAAATCATGAATGCTTATTATCAATTACTGAATAGAACAATTGGTCCTCAAGGTGAAGTTATTGCTCATTATTGCTCAACTGTTCATGCACAAGGAGCTTGGAATCCTCATGAACAGCACATGGCGCCTGCAAGTGGTGTAATCGCAGCAGAGTTAGAGCAATTTTCACCACGACAAGATATGCGAATTGCTCGAATTAGTTTTGATATTTTTGGATTGATTGCCTTTGGTGAGTTTACGATTAAGACGCATGTGATTCGCGCCGGTAAAACCATTGAACTGATTGAAGCTGAAATGCAAGCACAGGGTAAAACATGCATTGTGGCTAGAGCATGGCGCATGTGTACTCAAGATAGTTCAGATATTGCTGGGCTTGAAGATCAGCCAGTTCATCATCCAGATACCTTTACAGAATGGACGGGCATGAAAAGATGGCCGGGTGGTTTTATCCAGACACTCGTCACTAAAACTGATGATCAGCATCGTGCGGGTAAAGGTATTGTTTGGCTCAATAATGATATTGAAATCGTGGAAGGGCAACCGACCACAGATTTTGCGCATTTAATTGGTATGATCGATACCGCAAACGGCATTGTACCAAGACAAGAAGGTGAATTTACGTGGGGCTTTCCAAATCTTGATTTACAAATCCACATGCACCGTTATCCACAAGGGAAATGGCTAGGTTTAGAAACCGTTCAGCAATATGGTTCGGATGGCATTGGTTTAACCAGTGCAGTTTTACATGATGTATATGGCCCATTTGGACGAAGCGAGCAGATTTTAACTTTACGTAAAATGACTAAGTAAATTTTTGAGCCAATAAAAAAGTCATCCCTAAGGATGACTTTTTATTTTCAGATTTAAATTTTAAGCAATTTCTTAGCTACGTACTTTAATGAGTGTTGGAGTAAGGTCATCCCAACGTTGTTTTGCAGCATCCATTGCTTTCATTTTGATATGACCATAACCGCGGACTTCTGCTGGTAATTTTGCAATTTGCTCAGCAACTGCCAAGTTATGATTGTCTGGTGCTTCAACAAGTGCTTCAACAAATGCGATGTAACGATCACGCCATGCTTGTTCGTGTTGACGTTCTTCTTGACGTGCAAATGGATCAAGGAAAGTTTCACGAAGCCATTGTAAGCGAGCAAGCATCATCATTGGGAAGCGCATCCAGTAACCAAACGCACGTTTACGGACATTCTTCAGCCCACCAAGTAACGCTGGCGGAGCAAGGTGATACGTTAAACGTAGGCCTTTACCGAACTGTGTTTCAATCGATTCTTTGAAGCTTTTACCTGTTAAAAGACGTGCAACTTCATATTCATCTTTATACGCCATGACTCTATAAAGCTGAGTTGCAATCGTACCTGTTAATTCTTCAGGTAACTTTTTAGCAGCTAATTCTACAAGCGTACGGTATTTAGCTGCATAAGCTTCATTCCAATAGTCTGTTAGACGAGCACAACGGTCTTCAACAAGTTCAGCTAAAGTTTGCGGAGTTTTGGTTTTTGGCATTGCCGCAACTAAGCGTGCAGCTAAAGTTGGGTCACTTGCAAGATGACAACCCACACGGAAAGCTTCGAGGTTCTTTTCAACAGCCGTACCATTTAAACGAATTGCTTTTTCAATACTTTCACGCAGTAATGGAATACGACCAGATTGCCATGCCATACCGAGTAATAACTGGTTGGTATAGATTGAATCACCTAAGAGCTGAGTTGCAATTCGAGCCGCTGGCAGAGAAACCAGTTGACCTTGACGAACACGACCACGGAGACGATCAATTAAATCACTAATAGGCGCATACCAGTCACGAGATTTAATAAACTCAGAAGTAGGAGTGCTGTCTTCATTCACAATAACCAAAGCATCATCTTTTAAGCGAGATAGAGCAGCGCTACCACCAGCGACTACCGCATCTGCACCAATCAATAATTCACATTGACCTGCCGGAATTTTGGTAGAAGAAATTTGTTCATCACTTGCTGCAAGTTGTACGTATGAATAAACCGTACCACCTTTTTGCGCAAGTCCAGCCATGTCCATCACACGGGTCGCTTTACCTTCGAGGTGAGCTGCCATACCAAGCAGTGCACCAATAGTCACAACACCTGTACCACCAATACCACCGACCATAATACGACTTGGAACGTCATATAACTGAGGAATAACTGGTGATGTCGGCCAGCCTGCACCAATACCTTCAAATTTAGCTGGACGTTTCATATCACGTGTATGAACAGTCACAAAACTTGGGCAGAACCCTTCGGCACAAGTAAAGTCTTTATTACAGCTACTTTGGTTAATCTGACGTTTAGTACCTAAAGCAGTCTCTACTGGTTCAATCGATAAACAGTTTGATTTTTTCGAACAGTCGCCACAGCCTTCACAGATATCACTGTTAATGTATAAACGTTCAGCTGGGTCGGGGTAGGCATCACGTTTACGGCGACGACGTTTTTCACTGGCACAGGTTTGTACATAAATTAAAGCGGTGACCCCTGTAATTTCACGAAGCTCGCGTTGAACTGCGTCGAGCTCATTACGGTGGCGAATTTCTACGCCTGGTGCAATGCCGTCTTCTTCGTTTAATAGTTTAACTTCATCAGTAACAATGACTTGTTTTTTAATACCTTCAGCAGCAAGCTGACGAGTTAACTGTGCAACGCTCAAATGACCATCTACATGCTGACCACCTGTCATAGCGACTGCATCGTTATAGAGGATTTTGTAGGTAATATTGGTTTTTGCAGCGATAGACTGACGAATTGCTAAGTAACCTGAGTGGAAGTAAGTTCCGTCACCAAGGTTCGCAAAAATATGTTTTTCATTGGTAAATGGTGATGCACCCACCCAACTTACACCTTCACCGCCCATTTGAGAGAACGTTTCAGTACCGCGGTCAAGTGAAACGGCAATATAGTGACAACCAATACCGCCTAATGCACGGCTACCTTCAGGAACTACGGTTGAAGAGTTATGAGGGCAACCACTACAGAAATAAGGTTTACGTTCTGCAAGATCAATAACACGTTTTGATTCTTGCTCTGCTTTTAGCAGTAAGTCGATTCTGCTTTGGATTTGTGCTTTTAAGTTTTCTGGAATATCAAGTTTTAAGAAGCGAGCAGCCAGCATTTTTGCAATCGGTTCAGGCTGATATTCATAGTGACCAATGAGCGGTGCTTCTTCAATAGAAGTACTCCATTCGCCTTTGCCGTCAGTTGCTTTACCAATCACACGAGGACGTTTGTCATCAGGCAGTGAGTACAGCTCATCTTTAATTTGTGTTTCAAGAATTGGACGTTTTTCTTCAATAACGATTAGCTCTTCTAAACCTTCGGCAAATTCACGAATGCCTTGTGGTTCTAAAGGCCAAATCAGTCCAACCTGATAAACACGTAGCCCAAGCTGTTGGGCAGTTTCATCTTCAATACCTAAAATGCGTAAGGCTTCAATGGTATCTAAATAACCTTTACCACTTGCGGCAATACCAACACGGGCATTTTCACAAGGCCATGTAACAGTATTGATTTTATTGGCACGGGCATAGGCCAAAACAGCAGGTAAGCGATACTTATAAAGGCGTTCTTCTTGTTGGATACCATGATCGGGCCAACGAATGTTAACGCCACCCTCTGGGAAATTGACATCTTCAGGTATAACCGGAGTAACACGGTCTAGGTCGACATGAACTGACGCAGAAGTCTCTACAATTTCACTGACCAACTTCATTGAAGACCAAACGCCAGAAAAACGTGAAACGGCAATGGCATGAACACCAAAGTCTAAAATTTGTTGAACGGATGTTGGATAGAAAATTGGAATACCACAACCAATCATGACATGTTCAGACTGGTGAGGAATTGTAGAAGATTTACATGAGTGGTCATCACCAAATAAAGCAACAACACCACCACGTTCAGAGGTACCAGCTAAATTAGCATGGCGGAGTACATCGCCTGAACGGTCAACACCCGGGCCTTTACCATACCACCATGAAGACACTCCATCATATTTGCCTTGGCCTGAAAGATTAACTTGTTGGGTACCCCAAATAGCGGTAGCAGCCAAGTCTTCATTTACGCCAGGTTGAAATACAACATTATGGGATTTAAGTAATCCTTGAACTTGCCAAAGGAAACTATCATAGTTACCAACAGGAGAACCGCGATAACCAGAAATAAAAGCAGCAGTATGATAACCATTCATCGCGTCACGGCGAGTTTGGGCAAGAGGCAACCGAACAAGTGCCTGAATGCCGGTCATATATGCTGTACCGTTATCACTTACATATTTATCTTCAAGTGACACATCCTTTGTTGCAATAATATTTGGAGTGACTTTTGTAGCTATATTCATTTATATCTCCTTAGAATTTTTAGTAGCTCGGACTACTTTCTTTTTTCAACATCCAGTTGAATATTTGGAGCAAGTGACATACGAAATAAAAAAAGATCGGTTCCTCTTCTTAAAAAGAATTAGTGCCAATGTATGTACATTTAGTCATTGTGGTTGAACTAAACTGGTGCAACAATCCGTAATTTAGGAAAACATATTTACGTTATGCGCAAAAATCTCGATGGTGGACTATTGCATGCAATGCATGCATTCCTGAAAGTGATTGATAGCGGGAGTTTCACAGCAGCAGCTGAGCAGATGGATCTGACCACAGCACAGGTTTCACGTCTTATCAGCGAGCTAGAAACACGCTTAGGTACAAAATTAATACAACGCTCAACGCGCCAGCAGGCACTGACCGATATTGGTGCGACTTATGCAGAGCGCTGTCGCCAAGTCATTTCAATGGTGGATGAAGCAGAATCAGAAGTAACAGGGACGGCATCTAAACCCAAAGGACGTTTACGTGTGTTAAGCATGGGAAGCTTTGGGCATCATTATGTTTTTCCAGTGATGGCCGAGTTTTGTAAGCATTATCCCGAATTAACAGTGGAATATACGACTTCACAGTACGTTCCAGACTTGTTGGCAAAAGGGGTCGATGTCAGTCTTTATCTAACTGAATCATTAACAGATTCTCGGTTTGTTGCACGCAGAATTGGCACTATTTTTTCTGTTTTATGTGCATCACCTGCTTACCTCGAAAAACATGGTATGCCGAAGTCCCCTGAAGACTTAAAAAACCATGCCTGTTTACGCTTGGTAAACCCATCTATTACACCAGATTGGCACTTATTAAATACAAGTGGTGAGTCTTACCAAATCGACATTGGCGGACAACTCATTGCAGATAACCCTGAGTTATTACTAGATGTGGTGCAACAGGATATGGGCATCGCATTATTGCCAATGTTCTCGGCTTTAGACGCAGTACAAAATGGAAGATTATGTCATATCTTGCCAGAGTGGCGTTCGCCCGATATTGGGGTTTATACCTTATTGCCTTCACGCCATTTTATTGATGCCAAAACACGTGCATGGTTAGATTGGGTGGAAGAATATATTTCGCCAAGAATTGAAATGGATGCATCTTATTTTTATAAATAATGAGATAAATTTTTTAAGGACTAAGCTAGAAAAGGATGAAGAATAATACGGTTTAGAATAAAAATAGGGTAGAGAATGCTTCTTTTGAAAGAGGCATTTAATACACAGATAAATGATAAATTTTAAAAAAATTGCATGAGGGAATTAGTCCCAATTCCTGAATGAAATGAGATAAAGATGAGATAGGATGATCTGGTACTTAGCCTTATATTAAGCCTTATACCAGATGCTGAACTACTTTAATTTATGATTAGGCACACTTGGTTTGCCAATACGCATTTGCATAATTCGACAAGCTTTTTCGGTTTAATACGTTGCTAATATTTTGGCTGGCTTGCATCAGTTTCTCTAAGTCAATGCCAGTTTCAAAGCCCATGTGTGACAGCAAATAAAATAGATCTTCGGTCGATACATTGCCAGAAGCACCTTTGGCATAAGGGCAACCGCCAAGTCCTGCAAGAGATGAATCAAAAACACGAATGCCTTGTTGTAAAGACTGATAAATATTGGCAATCGCCATGCCATAGGTATTGTGGAAATGTCCTGCCAAAACCTTGCTGTCGAGTTCAGCGAGGCATGCTTGCCAAACCTTTTGAACGCGATCTGGTGTTGCGGTACCAATAGTTTCACCTAAAGACACCTCATAGCAGCCCATGTCATAGAGCCGTTTAACAACTTTTACCACTTGTTCAGGGGCAATTGCACCTTCATAGGGACAATCGACAATACAAGAGACATAACCGCGTACACGGATGTTATGCGCTTTTGCCGCGCTCATGACATCGCTAAATTTTTCAAAGCTTTCATCAATAGAGCAGTTGATATTTTTGCGGGTAAAACTTTCAGAAGCTGCGGTAAACACCGCAACCTCTTTGCATCCTACCGCTTGAGCAGTTTCAAAACCTTTGATATTGGGGGTGAGCAGGCTAAATTGCACATCAGTTGTTTGGGGTAACAGCTTAAATAGCTCATCACTTTGAGCCATTTGAGGTACCCATTTTGCCGAAACGCATGAACCGACTTCAATCGATTTCAGACCTGCATTAATAAGGTCATTAATAAAGTTTAAGCGTTGTTCGACAGTCAAAGCCTGCTTTTCATTTTGGAGGCCGTCTCTGGGACCGACCTCCACGATTTTGACAAACTCACTCATGCAACTTCCTCCTGAGCAGGCTGAAATTCCACAAGCTCGTCGCCAGCTTTGACCTGATCACCGACTTGGAAATAGGAGTCTACAATCACGCCGTCTTTAGGGGCGCGGATGGTATATTCCATTTTCATTGCTTCAAGCGTCATTAAAATATCGTCTTTCTTCACGCTATGATTTGCACTCACCAGTACTTGCGTGACCACACCCGGCATTGGTGCTTTTAGGTGGCCTTCATCGGCTTGGCTATCTGCTTGATTAAAGTCTTGGCGAATATAAGCAAACTTATAGTTCTGTCCATTTTGGAATAAGGTAATGCCTTGCTGACTTTGGTTAAAAGACAGCTTTTGCTTAGACCCACTAATTTGAACAGACGCCGTATGCGCATCAATCAATTGACCTGAAATCGGGTAGCTTTGACCGTTATATTCTGCGGTGAAGCCATCTTCATTTGAGGCAAATTTGATTTGGATATTCTGATTTAAATAATTCAGTTTAATACTGTGCTGATAAGCAATATTTAAACGCCAAAGTGGTTGAGCCTGCCAAAGCTGTTTTTGGCTTGAGCTGTTGTTATTAAGTTTACTTAGAAACTCAATAAATGCTGCTGCAACTACAAGTTCAGGTTTGATATCTTCAGGGCTAAACAAGAAGTTTTGTTCACGTTGAATCAGGTTGGTATCAAGCCTGGCTTGTTTAAACGATTCGCTACGAACAATTTTTTCAAGAAAAGCAATATTGTTGCCTAAACCATCGACATGGAATTGGCTTAAAGCGTGTTGCATTTGAATGAGCGCAGCTTCACGGTTTTTACCCCATACGATCAGTTTGGCAATCATTGGGTCGTAATAGGTCGTGATTTCATCGCCTTCAACAATACCACTGTCTACACGCACATACTGGTTTTGAGTTGGGTAATGCAAATAGTCAATTTTACCAATGGCAGGTAAAAAGCCTTTTTCTGGTTCTTCGGCGTAAATACGTGCTTCGAGCGCATGTCCATGAATCTGCAATTCGTTTTGTAGTTTAGGCAAAGGTTCGCCATAAGCCACACGAAGTTGCCATTCAACCAAGTCTTCATCTGTAATCATTTCCGTGACAGGATGCTCGACTTGTAGGCGGGTATTCATTTCCATGAAATACGCCGTACCATCTTGTTCTACAATAAACTCAACCGTACCTGCGCCCACGTAATTTACCGCGCGTGCAGCATCAATTGCAGCTTGGCGCATTGCATCGAGCTTCTCGCTTGGCATTTGTGGAGCAGGGGCTTCTTCTAACACTTTTTGGTGTCGGCGTTGTACAGAACAGTCGCGTTCAAACAAATGTACATAGTTGCCATGTGTATCGCCAAAAACTTGCACTTCAATATGGCGAGGTTGAATCACATAACGCTCAATCAAGACGTCATCATTACCAAAACTCGATTTGGCTTCACGTTTACAAGAAGCTAAGGCATGGAGAAAGTCTTCACTGCGTTCAACCAAACTCATGCCTTTACCACCGCCGCCAGCACTGGCTTTAATTAAAACAGGATAGCCAATTCGATCTGCCTGCTGTTTTAAAAAGTCAGCATCTTGGTTGGTTCCGTGATAGCCCGGTGTTAAAGGAACACCTGCTTTTTCCATTAAAGCTTTTGAGGTCGCTTTTAAGCCCATCGCTAAAATGGCATCTACTGGCGGGCCAATAAAGCAAATGTTGTGTTGTTGGCAAGCGAGTGCAAACTGGTCATTTTCAGAAAGGAAGCCGTAGCCTGGGTGAACCGCTTGGCTGCCTGTTTCAATCGCTGCTTGAATAATGCGGTCGGCTTGTAAATAACTTTGCGTTGCAGGGGACTGACCAATATAAACCGCTTCATCTGCAAGTTTGACATGTTGTGCATTTGCGTCTGCATCTGAGTAAACGGCAACCGTTGCAATACCTAATTTTTTAGCTGTGCGAATCACACGGCAGGCAATTTCGCCACGGTTCGCAATTAAAATCTTTTCAAACATGATGATCGTCCTTAATTGTTGTTATTCGAGTTAGAAACCCAAGCAGGCTCCTGTTTATTTAAAAAGGCACTCAGACCTTCTTTTGCCTCGCTACCTTGACGAACTTGAGCAATATGATGAGCTGTCTGTTGCAGCAAATCATTGCTCATGGTCTGGTTGCTCACCATTTGAATGAGTTGTTTTGAGGCCGCTTGAGCATGCGGGCCACCAAGTAATAGAGCATCAATAATTTCTTGAACTTTTTTATCTAAATCTTCGGCATCTGCAACTTCGTGTGCCAAACCAATATGCTTAGCATCACGTGCTGAAATCCGCTCGGCAGTTAAGAAGTAACGAGAGGCTTGTCTTGCACCAATTGCACGAATTACATAGGGGCTAATGGTAGATGGAGCAAGCCCTAAACGAACCTCAGATGTTGCAAACTTGGCATCAGTGCTGGCAATGCAAATATCACATGCCGACGCTAAACCCATGCCTCCACCAAAGGCAATACCATGCACGCGGGCAATGGTCGGTTGCTTAAGTGTTGCGAGTGCATCAAGCATTTGTGCAAGTTTTAACGCATCTGCTTCATTTTCTGTTGAAGATGCCTGACCTGCCTGCTTCATCCAGTTGAGGTCGGCACCTGCCGAAAAGCTTTTGCCGCGACCTGCTAAAACCACTACACGAATATCATCACGCGTATTAATTTGTTTAAAGCAGGCATGCAGTTCTTCAATGACTGTCGTATTAAAAGCATTGTGTAATTCAGGGCGGTTCAGCCAAACATAGGCAACCTGATCTTGTTGTTCGAGTTGTAAAAATTGATAGCTCATATACACCTCTTACATGCGGAACACGCCAAATTTGGTTGGCTGGATTGGAGCATTCATAGCAGCTGCAAGACTTAAACCAAGTACCTGACGAGTTTGAGCTGGATCAATTACACCATCATCCCAAAGGCGGGCAGAAGCATAGTACGGATGGCCTTGACGCTCGTATTGTTCACGAATTGGTTGTTTAAATTCATCTTCTTCTTGTGCTGACCACTCGGCACCTTTTTGCTCAATCTGGTCACGCTTTAAAGTCGAAAGTACGCTTGCCGCTTGTTCGCCACCCATGACTGAAATACGAGAGTTTGGCCATGTCCATAAAAAGCGTGGTGAATAAGCACGGCCACACATGCCGTAGTTACCAGCACCAAACGAACCACCAATAATCAGGGTGAGTTTTGGTACATTTGCAGTTGCAACTGCCATCACCAATTTGGCGCCGTTTTTTGCAATCCCTTCATTTTCATACTGGCGACCAACCATAAAGCCCGTAATGTTTTGTAGGAATAACAATGGAATATTGCGCTGTGTGCATAGCTCAATGAAGTGCGCACCTTTTTGTGCAGACTCAGAAAATAAAATCCCGTTATTGGCAATAATGCCGACTGGCATACCATAGAGTGAAGCAAAACCAGTAATCAGTGTTGAACCAAAGCGTGCTTTAAACTCGTCAAAACGCGAGCCGTCTACAATACGAGCAATCACTTCACGAACATCAAAAGGTTTACGTGCATCACTTGGAACCACACCATAGAGTTCTGATGCATCAAACAATGGTTCATCGACTTGTTTATTTAAGTCGTTTGGCTTTTTATTAAGGTTAGCGACAATGTTACGTGCAATCGCAATTGCATGTTCATCATTTTCGGCTAAATGGTCAGCCACACCTGAAAGACGTGTGTGAACATCACCACCACCTAAATCTTCACTGCTTACGACTTCGCCAGTTGCAGCTTTTACCAGAGGAGGGCCGCCTAAGAAAATCGTACCTTGATTACGTACAATAATAGTTTCATCGGACATGGCAGGTACATAAGCACCGCCAGCGGTACAGCTACCCATTACTACAGCAATTTGGGCAATACCAAGGCTCGACATGCGTGCCTGATTGTAGAAAATACGCCCGAAGTGGTCGCGGTCTGGGAAGACTTCATCTTGCATTGGTAAATAGGCACCGCCTGAGTCCACCAAATAAATACAAGGCAAGTGATTTTGTTCAGCAATTTCTTGTGCACGTAGATGCTTTTTAACTGTAAGGGGATAATACGTTCCGCCTTTAACCGTTGCATCGTTGGCAACGATCATGCAAGTGATGCCGTTGACTTGACCAACACCTGCAATCACACCTGCGGCAGGAACATCATCTTCATAAACGTTGTACGCTGCCAATTGACCAATTTCTAAAAATGCCGTGCCGACATCAATCAGTTGATCAATACGTTCACGAGGTAAAAGTTTGCCTCGAGCCAAATGTTTTTGACGGGCATTTTCACCGCCGCCTAACGCAATACGCTGGGCAACTTGTTTGAGATCTGTGACCAATGTTTGCATGGCTTGCTGGTTTGTTTTGAAGTCTTCGCTTCGAACATTAATCTTGCTTTGTAATTGGTTCATAAGATGCGTCCTTATTTATAATTATTATTTGGTTTCATTGAAGAGTTCGCGGCCAATCAGCATGCGGCGAATTTCAGAAGTTCCGGCACCAATTTCATAAAGTTTTGCATCGCGCCATAAACGGCCAGCAGGGAATTCATTGATATAACCGTTGCCGCCTAAACTTTGAATCGCTTCTCCAGCCATCCATGTTGCTTTTTCGGCAGAATATAAAATGGCACTTGCAGCATCTTTACGTAGACTGCGGTCATGGTCAGCTTTGTCACAGGCAGCACCAACAGCGTAGACGAGGGCTTTACATGCCAACCATGTTGAATACATATCGGCAAGTTTACCTTGCATAAGCTGGAACTCACCTAAAGCTTGGCCAAACTGTTCACGTTGATGTAAATAAGGAATTACCACATCTAAACAGGCATCCATAATGCCTAAAGGTCCGGCGCTTAAAACTGCACGTTCATAGTCCAAACCACTCATCAGTACTTTTGTGCCGTTACCGACGCCGCCGAGTACGTTTTCAGTAGGTACTTCTACATTGTCAAAGAACAGAGGGTATGTGTTAGAGCCACGCATACCGAGTTTGTCTAAATGGTTGCCGTGACTAAAGCCTTTCATGCCTTTTTCAATTAAAAAAGCAGTCATACCTTTCGCGCCAGCTTGCGGATCAGTTTTAGCGTAAACCACGAGTACATCTGCATCACCGCCGTTAGTGATCCACATTTTTGAACCGTTTAAAACGAAGTGATCACCTTTCTGTTCGGCACGTAATTTCATGCTAACAACATCAGAACCCGCATTCGGTTCAGACATCGCAAGGGCACCCACATATTCACCGGAAATCAATTTTGGTAAATATTTCTGTTTTTGCTGCTCGTTACCGTTACGGTTAATTTGGTTTACACATAAATTAGAATGAGCGCCGTATGACAAACCAATGGCTGCCGAAGCACGCGAAATTTCTTGCATAGCAATAATATGAGCTAAATAACCCATATTGGCACCGCCATATTCTTCAGAAACCGTCATGCCTAAAAGGCCCATATCTCCGAATTTTTTCCAGAGATGTGCAGGGAATTTGTTGTCTTGATCAACTTGTTGGGCAATTGGTGCAATTTCCTTTGCACAAAATGCTGCCACTGAATCTTGAAGCGCAATTAAAGTTTCATCTAGACCGAAATTCAAGCTGCGTAGGTTCATGATATCTTCATCCTATTGGTTATATTTGTTGTCCATAAAATATTTTGTGGGTATTTGATAATTACCATACAATGATTTTTTAAAAAAGTGAATACTGATTCATAAAATGATTTACAATTCATTTTATTTGTTAGAGAATAAATTATGAGCTATAAACGATCATCTTTAATGCAAGAGCGGATGGAGCAAAATCGTAAGTCGATTTTGAGTTCAGCCAGAAAGTTAATTTCAGAGGGAGGGTTTAAAGACGCGCAAATACAAACAATTGCAGAGCAAGCGGGCGTATCAAGTGGTCTGGTTTATCGCTACTTTGATAATAAAAGCCAAGTGCTGATTGAAGTTTTGTCCGAAGCCATTAATACAGAACTATTGGTTATCGATTCGATTACCGAAAGTGATTTATCGGCAAAGCAGAAATTACACAAGGCTGTGGCAACCTTTGTAAAACGGGCACTCAATAGCCCTCAGCTTGCATATTCACTCATGTTTGAACCTGTCGATTCAACAGTTGAACATGAGCGTTTTCGTGTAAAGCAATTGATTAAACAAAGTATTAAAAAAATACTTGCGGATGGAAATGCAAGTGGTGAGTTTGTCTTGGATGATTTAAATACAGCAGCACTCTGTGTTGTCGGTGCCATGACCTATGTGGTGGTTGAACCTCTAGACCCAGCTCAAAATACAAAGTTTGATCATGCGCATAAAGACTATTTTTCAAAACAGATTGCTGACTTTTGTGTAGATGCTGTGCAGAGGAAATAGGGCATATATACGATAAACAACACAAAATAAGTAGTTTGGAAAAGTAGTTGCAGTAACAACAATTAGATCAGGTAAGAAGAGAATAAAAGAATCAAGGAGAATGATTCAATGCAACAAGAACGGTTAAGCTACGCCTCGGGACCAAGCACGCAGCCCTTATTGGGTATGACCATTGGTGAACAATTTGATCAGGCTTGTCGGCAATATGCTGAAAAGGAAGCAATCGTTAGTTTTCATCAAAACAGACGATTAACCTATAAAGCTTTACAAGATGAAGTAAACGCTTTTGCTTGTAGCCTTTTAAAATTGGGATTAAAAAAAGGTGATCGATTAGCGATCTGGTCGCCTAACTGTGTGGAATGGACGGTAACCCAATTTGCAGCTTTTAAAGCAGGGATTATTTTAGTCAATCTCAATACAGCTTATAAGAGCCATGAACTTGAATATGTGTTGAATAAAGTCTCATGCAAAGGATTGATTATTGCTTCTCAATTCAAAACGACTGATTACCAAGAACTACTCACAAAAATTGCCCCTGAGTTAACCACTTGTACTGACAAAGTGCTCAGTTCAGCGCGACTACCACATTTAAAATTTGTCATTAAAATTGATGATCAGCAACATACAGGTATTCATCGCTTTAGTGATTTGGTCACTACGCCAACATCAGAACAGTTAGAAGAGTTAAAACTATTAACCAAGCAACTTCAGTTTGATGAAACCATTAATATTCAATTTACTTCAGGTACAACAGGTAACCCTAAAGGGACCATGTTGACCCACCATAATATTTTAAATAATGGCTATTTTGTGGGGGAAGGTATTCGTTTAACCCCTCAAGATAAAGTGTGTATTTCTGTGCCATTGTTTCATTGTTTTGGCATGGTGATGGGGAATTTAGCCTGCGTTACGCATGGTTCAACCATGGTTTATCCATCGGCGGTATTTAATCCTTTAGAAACTTTAAAAGCGATTCATCAAGAGCGTTGCACGGCAGCTTATGGCGTGCCAACCATGTTTATTGCAACCTTAGAGCATGAGCAGTTTAATGAGTTTGATCTGTCGAGTTTAAGAACAGGCATTATGGCAGGTAGTCCTTGTCCACGTGAAATTATGCAGCGTGTTATAGACCGCATGCATATGTCTGAAATCACCATTTGTTATGGCATGACCGAAACCTCGCCAGTGAGTGTACAAAGCTCGGTAAATGATTCGATTGATAAACGGGTAAGTACAGTTGGACATGTTCATCCGCATGTTGAAATTAAAATTGTCGATTTAGAAGGGCAGATTGTTCCGCAAGGAACTTTGGGCGAGCTATGCGTTCGCGGTTATTCAGTGATGGCGGGTTATTGGGGCGAAGAAGAAAAGACCAAAGAGGTCATTGATGCTGCTGGCTGGATGCATACCGGTGATATTGCCGAAATGGATCAAGACGGTTTTATTAAAATTAAAGGCCGTATTAAAGATGTGGTGATTCGCGGCGGGGAAAATCTCTTTCCAAAAGAAATTGAAGATTTCTTATACACTCATCCCGATGTAAGCGATGTCCAAGTCATTGGCTTGCCAGATGCCAGATATGGTGAAGAACTCTGTGCTTGTATTATTTTGCATGAACATCATCAAATTGATGAAGACAGCATTCGCCAATTCTGCAAAGAGCATATTTCTCATAATAAAGTGCCGCGCTATGTCCGATTCTTTAATGAGTTTCCAATGACTGCTTCAGGCAAAGCGCAAAAGTTTAAATTGCAGGAAATTATGCGAGCTGAACTTAACTTAACTGGAAATGTCTTTGATTAAAGAAGTCGAAAGTCAGGTCAAAGTGCAGCAAACTATAAGTTGAAAGGCAGTTTAAATAGAGGATAAACAAAATGGCAAAAGACTTTAATAGCCCAAAGGTAGTCGAAGGATATGACGAACATATTCGTAAATTAATTCCGGGTTATGAAGTGATCCATCAACAGGTGGATGCCATTTTGCAATCAGTGTTGCCGCCAAATGCTCATATTTTAATTGTGGGCTGTGGCACGGGGTATGAACTCGAATATTTACTTAAACGTCATCCAAACTGGAAATTTACAGCAGTTGATCCATCTTTGACCATGCTGAAAAAAGCTCAGGAACAGGTTGAACTTTTAGATAAATCTTCACAAGTTACCTTTGTACATGGTGAAACTTCGACTTTGCCTCTGGAAAATTGCTTTGATGCTGCACTTTCTATTCTCGTGGCTCATTTTATTGCAGATGACATAAAACCCGTTTTTTTTAAGGGTATTTATGATCGCTTAAAAGAAAAAGCTGTTTTGCTGACCTACGATTTAATGACGTGTGTAAATCCACAACATCTTCAAGCTTTACGTTATTTATGTTTGGCACAAGGCTTAACAGAAGAACAATGTCAAAAAATGTTAGAGCGTATGGCGCAAGACTTTTTTAGCCTAACCACTGAAGGATATATAAAACTTTTAGAAAAAACTGGTTTTGAAAGTGTGCATCCTTATACGCAAATTTTGACGTATCAAGGGTTTATTGCAAAAAAATAATGGATTTGGGAAAGCGTTAATACGGATATAAAACCTGCATATTCTCAATGAGGAAGAGAATATAAAAACTGAAAAGAATTAGAAGATTTAGCTTTACTTAAAACAAATTAAAAGTGGTTTTGAGGCCGCTTTAGGGAGGTTTTGTCTAAAAAATATGATCGAAGGTTTTTCTTGTGAAAGAAAGAAAAATTTTAAGCACCTATTTTAGATAGGTACATAACAAAAAGGATGTCGAGATCTTTAAGTCGAATTAAAGATCAAAAGGAAAATTTCATGATGAAAGTTTTAAATACAACGGTTCCAAAAAGCCTGTTGGCTGTTTCTGTGACCCTGTTTGTGTCTTCTGCTTTTGCAGGTCAAACAGATCCTGAAATAGCACAACTTCGCCAAGAAGTAAAAGAACTTCGGGCGATGTTACAAGCCAATATGCAGGCGCAAAAATCTTTATCGCAAGGACGAGTGGAACTAGCAAATTCAGCGACTCCTCAAGCCGTACCCGTACCACCGCAAGGTTTAACCAAGTCTGGTGCAGAATTTAACTTATATGGTTATATACGGGCAGATGCCTCTTATCAAATGAAAGGGGCATCTACGATGTATAACAATATTAGCGGTGTTCCACTTGAGAACACGCCAGAAGAATCTGCACAAAAAGACCAGTTGCATAGTACGGTTAATGTGACACGTTTCGGGTTGAATTTTAAAACCCCGACGGCCGCGGGTGAGGTGGGCGGAAAGTTAGAAATGGACTTCTTTGGGGCAGCTACTCGTGATCAGTTTCGGATACGCCATGCTTATTTAACTTTTGATAAATGGCTCATCGGTCAAACGTGGTCAACATTTATCGCACCCGAATATTATCCGGAAACGATTGATGCGGGTACATTTGTAGGCAGTGCATTGTTAAGATCACCGCTAGTTCGCTATAGCGATAACTTAACGGCAAATACAAGCTTTGCAATATCGGTTGAAGATCCGAAATATACTGCGACCTCAGACCCAGATAATAAAATGCGTTTACCAGCGTTGGTAGGTCGCTTAAATCATAAATTTGCCAATGGCTCGATGTTGTCGGGACGTAGTTTTGTTGCCGAAAAGAGAACTAATCATGATGAGGAAGTCGCTTGGGGCGTAGGCTTGGGCGGTAAATACCAAATTACGCCCGATACATTACTCAAAGCCGATTATTACCATGTCAAAGGAGATGGGCGTTTCCTGTTATGGACTAACAGCGGCTATGCAATAGATGATCAAAACAATATGCATAGCAATGAATTTGACACCGTTTCTTTAGGCATTACTCATCAATTTACACCGCAAATTCGCTCGACTTTAGGCTACGGCTATATGAAAGCCAAAGATGATAACCGTTTTGCTGAATTACAACGTAATAGCATCACCCAAAATAAAGAGCTTTGGCAGGGCTGGGTGAATGCACTTTATAACCCATACAAACCAATTACCTTGGGCGTCGAATATGTGTATGGCGAACGAGAAACTTTTGATGGCCGTAACGGGATAGATAACCGCTTCAATATGATGGCGAGTTATGACTTTTAATTTATTCAATAAAACCTTGAATAATTAGTTTTTTCTTTAGGGTGCAGTATGTCGTTTTAAAAGATTGAATATGAATTTATCTCACAGAGGAGGTGAGTAAATGACAACATCTAAATTAAATGTAAATGAAGTTATTGATCAGGCCAGATTTACCCCTTTTCACTGGAGCATTTTACTTTGGTGTTTATTAATTATTATTTTTGATGGTTACGATCTGGTGATTTATGGCGTGGTACTGCCTTTGCTAATGCAAGAGTGGTCGTTAACAGCTGTACAAGCGGGGATGTTAGCAAGTACAGCACTATGTGGAATGATGTTTGGGGCAATGTTCTTTGGAACATTGGCAGATAAAATAGGCCGTAAAAAGGTAATTTTAATCTGTGTGACTTTTTTTAGTGGTTTTACCTTTTTAGGTGCTTTTGCATCAAGCCCACTTGAGTTTGGGGTACTTCGGTTCTTGGCGGGACTAGGCATTGGTGGGGTTATGCCAAATTTAGTTGCACTTACATCAGAATATGCGCCTAAACGTATAAGAAGTACTTTGGTGGGGAGTATGTTTAGTGGTTATGCAATTGGGGGAATACTTTCAGCATTGATCGGTAGTTATTTGGTTGAAAGTCAGGGGTGGCAAATTATGTTTTTAATTGCCGGTATTCCATTATTTTTATTACCTGTCATTTGGAAGTTTTTACCTGAGTCTTTAACCTTTTTAGTTAAGACGGGTAAGACTGAGCAAGCACAGCGCATTATTCAAAAAATTTCGCCTGAACAAAACCTAACGATCACTACGCAATTAGTGCTTAATGAAGATAATGTTCCAACAGGTAGTTCTGTAAAGGGATTATTTCAACAAGGCCGTGCTTTCAATACACTCATGTTTTGGCTCGTGTTCTTTATGTGCTTGCTCATGGTGTATGCCTTAAGTAGCTGGTTACCAAAACTCATGCTGGCAGCAGGTTATTCACTCGGAAAGAGTATTTTGTTCTTGCTTGCTCTAAATGTTGGCGCAATGATCGGTTCAATCGGTGGCGGTATTTTGTCTGATAAATTCCATCTAAAACCTGTAATTATGGGAATGCTACTGGCAGGTGTTGTTGCTTTAGTCGGTTTAGGTTTTAAGTCACCAGCCTATGTTTTATATGGTTTGGTGACTGTGGCAGGAGCAGCAACGATTGGTACTTCAATTCTTCTTTATAGTTACGTTGCACAATATTATCCACTAAGTGTGCGTTCTACTGGAATTGGTTGTGCTTCTGGTGTAGGTCGAATTGGGGCTATTGTTGGACCTATCTTAACGGGCCTGTTATTAGGGTTGGAATTACCACATAAAATGAATTTTGTGATGATCGCAATCCCTGCAATTTTAGCGCTTTTCGCCGTCATGGTTTTAAGACGATATGCAGCTGAAAAACAGCCTATTACACCAAAGCTTAACGCCGAGTTAGAGGGGAATTAATCAATATGAATACGGGTAGGAAACAAATTCCTACCTGTATCTAGATGTTTTATTGATTAACTAGTTGTTTTAAATCAACTAGGTTTGCCATTTGTTGATTACCACGATCATTCGGATGTAAATGATCTCCAGAATCATAAATTGGATTTAATCGATCGGAATGTTTTGAATCTTTTAAGCCTTGCTCAAGATCAAGAACCCCATCAAATGTTTTACTGGTTCTCATCCAGTGGTTAATGCGCTGGCGTAATTGGTCTTTATTCGGTTGGTAATAATTATCTAACGGTGTATTGGGTAAAGCTCCCGAAAATGGTAATAAGGTTGCTCCAATCACTTGAATACCTTGGCGATGTGCTTCCTCTATAATACGTTTATAACCTTGAGTGAGTGCTTCAAAAGTCGGTATTTGTTGTTTGGGTGCAAATGCGGTACCAGGCCATGAAATATCATTAATACCCACCAGAACAATTAATATTTTCACACCTGAATATTGAAATATTTCTTTTTTCAAACGATCTAAAGCACTGTCACCCATACCGTCTGTGAGTAGTCGATTTCCTGAAATTCCACTGTTAATGACCGCGACTTGATGTGGCGATAAGCGCTTAGCTAAAAAGTCGGTCCATCGAGTATTTGCGTCTAAAGTTGCAGTTGCTCCATCGGTAATTGAGTCTCCAATGACTGCAACAACATGGGCTTTACGCTTCGGTTTTACTTCTACAGCCGATAATAATAATCGTGCAGTTGTGGTTTTGGCACTGCTAGGCGTATTTAAGTTCGCAGTCTGGTTACCCGTAATGAGCCAACTGGTTTGTTTCGCATCCCAATGAAAAGTTTTAAATGTAGTGGGCTTTTCAATAAAGGTATTTACCATTAACTGCGAGTGATCTGGAACAGGGAGCTGGATTGGATCACTTATCAGTTGTTTGCCTGGTAAAATTTGTGCTTTAAGCTTTCCTGAGAAATAAACTGGATAAGCACTCTTTGATTTAAGACTTTGTCCTTTAATTAGCCCCACGGTAGTTTTATCAATATATAACGGTTGATCCCCATATTGATTTGTAAAAACGAGCCTAACCGCTTCACCACCTAAACTAATTTGACTAATTTGTTTAATGGTCTGATTCGATATTTGATCTGGAATATTGGTCGCGAAAACGAAATCTTTATTCCAGACTTTTTGGGGGCTGGCTGCCCAAGTGGTAATCCATTCGCTCTTTTGTACTTCTGCTTGTGCAAAGCTCGTAAATAAAACAAGAGAGAATAGGGCGGGTTGATAAAGTTTCATCTCGTGAACTCTTTAAAATAAATTAAAGTTATCTTGAAACAAATTACTAGCTTGTTATAGCAACATAAGCGGAATAAGATTTGTGAATGAAATTCATAAATAGATTTTGTTATGTCATATTTTGATATTAATCGGTCTGGTGAGTTGGCAATTTTTATTCGGGTAGTCGAGTTAGGAAGCTTTTCAGCAGTCGCAAGAGCTTGTGACATGACGCCGTCTGCTGTGAGTAAGTTAATTTCACGCTTAGAAAAAAGACTTGGAGTTAGACTGCTTAACCGTTCAACACGTCAGTTTCAACTCACCAGTGAAGGATGTCAATTTTATGAGCAAGGCGTTCACATACTCAATAACTTAGATGAACTAGAACAATCTGTTACTTCAAATCACATGCCGCAAGGACGAATTAGAATTCATACCAGTCTTTCATATTGGACACACTTTTTATTACCTTATATTTCTCTATTTAACGAGTGCTATCCACAAATTGAATTAGAAGCTCATTTGAGTGATGAAGTCATTAATTTAGTTGAGCAAAGAATTGATATCGCAATTCGCACAGGGCCTTTGAAAAGCTCAAATTTGGTTGCTCGCTCACTCGGAAGCACTCAGAAACATTATGTATGTTCACCTACATATATTGAAAAGAATGGTTGTCCGCAGCACCCAGAACAGTTATACGAACATCAGCTTTTAGACGTAAGCTACCAACGTCAAAATAAAACGTGGCTTTTTAAAAAAGACGATCAAGAAATCACACTTGCTCCTACTAAGATTTTAAGGGTAAATCATGGAGAAGCCATCTTACAGTTAGCGCTTGCAGGTGCTGGTATTGCACAGCTTAACCAGTTCCAAGTCAAAAAAGCTTTAGAACAAAAACAGTTGGTCAAAATCCTTGAAGACTGGAATATCAAGGCTTCAGAAGAATTTCATGCTGTTTGGATAGGACATGATAAATATGTCCCTAAGCGCGTAAGGGCTTTTTTAGATTTCTTGGTAGAGCATACAAAAGTTAGTTAATGGAGTCTTTTCTTGCGCTTAATTGACATTGGTGCATAGTTTCATTCATAGTTTCCACAAAGTGCATATTCGCATTAATATTTTGTAAGCTTACTTTGGGTAAGTTCTCTACAAACTGCGGCGAATAATGTTTTTCTAAAGAGTTATAAATACAGTTGCATTGTGAAAGTGCACGACCTGCCCAAACACAATGTGTATTAAATTCATTTTTACTGATAGACCTGCAACCTAATAAACTTATAGAACTTATTAATAGGGTGCAGATTAAAACAATACGATATAAAAAAAACATCATTATTGCTCTTCATTGGTTGTTGTTATCGTTAAGTCATGTTTATAGAAATTTTCTAGTCTTTATCGAGCGTTAAATATGGAAATATTTACTCTGAAAAGATAGGAAAGCAGAAACATAAAACTGTAGGATATTTTCTTGAAAATATTTTCAGTGAAGTCGATAACGTGATGAAGAGTAGAAGAAAAAACACGATATAAAATAATAGTCATTAGAGACTCCTTGATGAAAGAAGTTGCGCCCAATCACTGCTATTAATTATGGTGGTGAAACGAAAGAGGGTTAGCAGACTGATACCTAAGAAACCAGCACACCCGAAGGTGTCCCACTCCCGTTCCTCCGTCAAAGGCACGAGGGGCTACACACCAAAAAACTTGTTTTTAGTGCGCTTAGGTAGACGGTCTGCTAAAACCGACTGACAAAATAGGTCAGCCGGAGCATCATAAGCTGAGCCTTAAAGCGGGTCAATTGCAAAAATAAAAGATTGGTTTATATAAACAAATATTAATATTTTTAAATTTTCATTAATAAAATAATGAGTTATTTAGAATTGAAAATATTGAATAATGGTTCAATAGAGGTTAAAAAATAATTTTTAATGTTTATATATCAAATATTTATTAATTGTTTATTTATATAGTGTTTGCAATTGTTGACTTGATTCAACATAAGTCAAAAAAGAGTAGGGAATTTTGATTTTATGAATATGGCGTAATCAAATAAATAGCTGTTGCCAAATTTTAATTAAAATATCAATTGCAAGAAAAGTAATTTTTTAACATTTATTTTATTTAGCTTTTTACAAAAGCTTGCACAACCTACAAAACTTAAGAGAACCACAGCGGTAGGCCAACATAAGATAATGTTATTCATAAATCTACATCTTAAGATTTATAAGGGTGACCTCAATGTTAAGAATTTTTTGTGCAGTGAGTATGGTAGTTGCAATCGCAATGGGTATGAGTGCATGCCAAGATCGAAACTCAACAGATGATGATGGAACACATGGCTCGAATGATCCAGCAACTACTCAACAAATGGAAAAAAACTCATAATTATTTCGCTTAAGAAAACTCACATTTATGTGGGTTTTCTTATCGTTATTTTCTATAAAATATGTAACATAATAAAAAAGCAATTATATAAAAATATAAAATTAATCAATAAATTAGTCTGTTATAGTCTTTAGATCAATTTGTTGTTATTGAATTGTTGCACCAATAAATTATAGTTTCAAAAAATTAATAAAATAAACACAAGAAATTACTTATAGTCATCCAAAATTCATTTTAGTGAAGACAAATTTTTAAAGGTAAGGATATGCCCCAATACTTAAAAATAGCTGAGAAAATCTATCAAAATGTTAAAGAAAAAAAAGGGTTTACAGATGACCCTATGGAAGATCTTAACAATTTAATGATTGAGCTCAGACATGAGATTAAGGGGACAAAGCTTAAACTTTTATACAATTATATTGATTTCGCTGAATTGCTGATTAAGCCTCTTCAGGAATCTAAAATTAAATTAGATTTAAGTATTATTCCGAAGAGTAAAAACACACAAGAATTTGTGTTATGGCTTGCAGGTTTTATTGAGCGTATTACCACAGGTGGCCAAGAAAAGTTACCTCCAATTCGCGATAAAGTTGCATTGCCTGCATATGCTTATGAAGAAACATATCCTGCTAAAGAGACTCCCGTGAATAACGGAGAAGAAATTATTGAATATTTTAAGAAAAACCAAAACTGATATTTTGTTTACGTATGGCGCAAGTCTATTGTTAGGCTTTTGCGTTAAATAAATGGGAAAAACTAGTAACTTTAGTTAAGAGATAAGGTGGCGGTATGTTTGTATATTTTACTGATGGAACTTGCATTAATGATTCTGAAATTTATGGTGTAAAAGCTAAGCAAGAACAAAACAGATATGTAGTAGAAGTTACGATCAAGCCAACACATACACTATCTACAACGCCAGATGTACAATTTAAAAAAGAAATTTTTGATGATCCGCACCAAGCCAATCAATATCTTAGTAATAATTTTAATATGCCGCCGTTTTTCTAATTTATAAATATTTCAAATAATAAAAAAGCTTATTTCCCAGGGCCAATAGGAAATAAGCTATATGCTTTGGACCAATTAAGGATGTTACATGTCATCCCATGCATCTTTAATGGCTTGTTTTGCATGTTCCCATTTTAATCGGGATTCAGCTTTGAGTTCTTCCCACTTTTGTTGCAAGCTACCTTCCATATCTTCAAACTGAGTTCCTTCTTTAGATTCTGAACGGGCACGGTGACCTAGTTCATAAGCAGCAGAAAAATCACGATCATAATCCAGATCTGGCGTAGTTAATTGAGCTTCTTGATAATAAGGTCGAGTAAGATAACTTTCTCGCCAGCGAGAGTCAGAATAATTATGGTCGCCAGCTACTAGTTGAGCATGGTCTGTATTTTGATCTGTCATCAGTTTTTCCTCATCTCTTATTTAATTTTATGCTTATGTTAAATTTAGGAAGGTGAGGGCACCTTCCTAAATAAAATGAATGACCGCATCAAATGACATTTAAGTCAGCAACGGATTAGCGTTGCTGATTGTTGTTATTTGAGTTTTGTTGGCCTGAATCTTTTTGATTCGAGCCTTGTTGTTGACGGCGGTTGTCATTTTGCTGTTGTTGCTGATTGTTTTGTTGCTGTTGATCGTTTTGCTGTTGGTTGCCTTGTTGCTGCTGGTTATTACGGTTGTCGTTTTGCTGTTGTTGTTGCTGTTGATTATCGCGTTGATTGCTTTGATTATTAGTAGTGCTCATCTTTAATTACCTCATATCATTTATGATGTGTGTTTTATCTGAGAGCTTCAGATAGGTTCATTTAAACATGAAATTTTTTAATGTGTAGCTTTGGGGTGTTACCCTATATTTAAATGTAAATTTAAAAATTAAATAAAACCTTGATTTCTATAAAATGTAATTTTAATGATTAAACATAATTAATATGAATATAGTTAAAATTACATTTGGGTACATAGAGGTTAAATAAAAGCTATGATCATTTCTAAATATGTATTTGTTATCTTTTATGAAGGAAAGCTATTTTTTATTATCTAATATTATAGATTCGATATCTTGACTAATGTAATAGAGCAGTTGTCTAAGTTTAAGATAGGGTAATCCTTTAAATATACGTCTGAAATTATAAAAATTATCTTTATAATAAATGGAATAAAAAAAGGTACCTACAGGTTTTTCTTGAGTTTCAGAACCTCCTTTTTTTAATAACCCGGTACAGGCAATATAAAGATCGGCATTCAAGAGTTCTTTACCTTTTTTGATCATCTCTACAGTGACTTGCATCGACTCAGGCGTATATTTTTCAATGAGTTCTGGTGAAATATGAAGAGTGTTTTCTTTAACACGTAAGTCATAGCTGACCAAGCTACCAATAAGAATATCACCTGAATAGGGACTCAAAGAAAAGCGATAAGCTAAATAACCTGCCGAAGCACTTTCAAAAAAAGCAATTTTAATTTTTTCTTGTGCGAGTAATTTACAACATGAGTTAAACATTTGTATTCTCCTTACAATTGTTTTTAATTTAGTTATAAGATTATTTTTAATTTCTTTTTGTTAAGTTTTTAGTCTTTATAATTTTAAAGGTAAGTTAATTGTAAATATAGTTTATTGTTTATATATTTTTTATAAAAACATATAGTTAAATTATTCTAAAGGTGAGAATGTAAGTTTATGTTATTTTTTATGTTGTTGAAATATAAAGTTTTTAAAATGATGGGTTGTTTCTTAATAACGTAATATAACAAAGATAGGCTGGGATTATTGTTCAGTTAAAGTATGGTAATTTATATCTCACTAAAGGAGAATAGAAATGCCTGTTGTAGTGAAAAAAAGATTATTAGACTTATTACAAGATAATCAACAGAACTATTACGAATTATTTGTTTTTTTCCTTGATCCTGATATTTCTAGTTTTGAAAAAGAGAAGAAAGCAAGAGATTTTCTTAATGAAGAAATAGATAAAATAGATCAAAAGGAAATTGATTTTCCTGCAACTATAAATACAGTTAAAGAATGGTGTGAAAACGACAATAAACAAAATTGTGAG
Organism: Acinetobacter sp. AOR18_HL; assembly: GCF_027855145.1. Classification (NCBI taxonomy): domain Bacteria; kingdom Pseudomonadati; phylum Pseudomonadota; class Gammaproteobacteria; order Moraxellales; family Moraxellaceae; genus Acinetobacter; species Acinetobacter sp. AOR18_HL. The sequence continues at coordinate 338,727 of NZ_JAKTIG010000031.1, read as the reverse complement.
TTATTTCAGGCTTATCTAAACCGTAGACAAAGTGGGGGTGAGAGAGAATACTTCCAGAATGTCGGTCAGGCATTTGAATTTTTAATTAAGGTCTCTCCAACTAAAAAGGTAGATGGTGCATGGTTATATAGTTCAGTTCACTACTGGAACGATCCGGTTTTTCATGACCTTATTATTACCTATCTAGAAGAGCTTGGACTTGGTGAGCCTAAAGCAAATCACGTCTGTATCTATGAGGACTTGCTGCGTAGTCTAGGACTCGATAGCTTTGATCTGCTTTTAGAGGATGAATACTATCATAATGCCGTGATTCAGCTGGCGCTTGGTTATGCTCCACCTGAGTTTATTCCCGAAATTGTCGGCTTCAATTTAGGTTATGAGCAACTGCCACTGCATCTCCTCATTAGTAATTATGAGCTTGCAGAACTTGGTATTGATTCAAAATATTTTAATTTACACATTACTATCGACAATATTGATAATGGACATGCAGATAAAGCAATTAAAGTTATAGAAAATATTTACGATAAATACAGAGATAAAGAAGCTTTCTTTAATAAATTAAAACGTGGTTTTGCTCTTAATAACCATGGCGTTTCTTCTTCAAAAATTATTAAAAATTTAAATCTTGAAGATTTAGTCCTTAAAATTTTAAAAAGAAAAGCGCTCGTGGGTCAGCTAATACATAACGAAACCAGACAGTTTGGATGCAAAACCATTAACCAATGGTTATCAAATCCAGAAGACGTTAAAGGCTTAGTTACACATCTCATTAATCACAAGTGGATTAAATTGAATACCGACCCTGAACAGAGCGTATTCTGGCGAATGATTAATGAAGAAAATGGAAAAATGTTTGGGGTATTTAACCCTGTAGAACGACAAATTATTCATGACTGGATTGCAGGTAGTGATCATTCTTCTAACTACTTGGCCTACAGCAGAGAACTAAAGAATAGCCAGCGTATCCAAGATTATCTGTTTAGCTATATTTCTGATGGCGAACTTGATGCGCTCCAAGAGCGTATACGTCAGACACCTGATCTTGCCATAAAAATATGCAAGCTGACTCCGTTTTTGGCTCCAGATTCACACCATAAAAGCATTGGGCTTTGGAGCACACGTAAATATGTCGAGCTCCTTTTTCCATATTTAAGTTCCTTTAACAAAACTAACTCTTGAAGTTTTTAATTCACCCCACGTTTAACTTTAAAACATAGGTAATGAACATGACTGATAATGTTAAATCAACAAATAAAACAAGTGAAATGGCTGGTGCTGATGCTGCAAATAAAGCCAATACTACCCAAAAAACTGAACAATTAGACTCAGTCAGAGACGATGCAACCAATGAAGCATTAACCACAAATCAAGGGGTTAAAATTGCTGATAACCAGAATAGTTTAAGAGCAGGTATTCGCGGTTCGACACTATTAGAAGATTTTATTTTACGAGAAAAGATTACTCATTTTGACCATGAACGTATTCCTGAGCGTATTGTGCATGCACGTGGCGTGGGCGCTCATGGTTACTTTCAGGCTTATGAAGGAAATGAGCGTTTAACAAAAGCTGGTTTTTTGACTGACCCAACCATTCAAACTCCAATTTTTGTACGCTTCTCAACAGTGCAGGGACCACGTGGCTCTGCTGATACGGTCCGTGATATTCGTGGTTTTGCCATTAAATTTTATACCCAAGAGGGTAATTTTGATTTAGTCGGCAACAATGCGCCTGTGTTTTTTGTGCAAGATGGGATTAAGTTTCCAGACTTTGTTCATGCAGTAAAACCTGAACCAGATACAGAAATACCAACAGGAGCAACTGCACATGATACTTTCTGGGATTTTGTGTCTTTAGTACCTGAGTCAGCACACGCGGTGATTTGGGCTATGTCAGACCGTGCAATTCCACGTAATTTACGCTCAATCCAAGGGTTTGGGGTTCATACATTCCGTCTTATTAATGCCGAAGGAAAATCACATTTTGTGAAATTCCATTGGACCCCTAAACAAGGTTTAAGTGCGCTAGTATGGGATGAAGCTCAAAAGCTTGCAGGTAAAGACCCGGATTTCCACCGTCGTGATCTTTATGAAGCGATTGAGAATGGGGTTTATCCTGAATGGGAGCTCGGTGTACAAATTGTTGAAGAAGAAGACGAGATGAACTTTGACTTCGACTTATTGGACCCGACAAAAATTATTCCTGAAGAGTTGGTTCCAGTGACACCAATCGGCCGATTTGTTTTGAACAGAAATGTAGATAATTTCTTTGCAGAAACAGAGCAGGTGGCTTTCTGTCCAGGACATATTGTGCCGGGAATTGATTTTACAAATGACCCGCTTCTACAAGCACGTCTATTTTCATACACCGATACCCAGTTAAGCCGTTTAGGTGGACCAAACTTCCATCAAATTCCGATCAATAAACCTGTGTGTCCATTCCATAATAATCAACGTGATGGTATTCACCAGCATACGATTCATAAAGGGCAGGCTTCATATCAACCAAACTCAATTGATAATGATTGGCCAGCCGAAACCCCACCTGCTGCTTCAAACGGCGGTTTTGAAAGCTATCCTGAACAGATTAGCGGACATAAACTTCGTCAAAGAAGCGAGACTTTTTCTGATCATTTTTCTCAACCGCGCCTTTACTACAAGAGCCTTGCGCCTCATGAGCAAAAGCATGTGGTCGATGCCTATACTTTTGAGTTAAGTAAAGTGCAACGAAAACACATCCGTGAGCGTCAAGTTCAACAAATTTTAGCAAATATTGATCTCGATTTAGCACGACAAGTAGGCGCTAATTTAGGAATTGAAGTGCCTGATTTGACGCTAGATTATAAAAAAACTGCAGTTGAAAAATCGGCTAAATTATCTTTCTTGGCTTTCCCGCCCCAAGATATTCAAGGCCGAAAAGTTGCAGTACTCATCCATAATTTAGTGAAATCTGATTCATTAGAAGCGATGAAAAACTGGGCAATTAAAGAAGGGGTGACTCTTCATTTATTAGCGCCAAGCTTAGCTCCTGTAAAAGATCATCAAGACAGTATTATTACGGCTGATGGCATGCAGATGGCTGAACCGTCAATTGCATATGATGCAGTGATTATTCCTGATGGAGATAACTTAAATGCCGTGCTGCAAGATGGCGTAGCGCGCCATTATCTATTAGAGGCTTACAAGCATTTAAAACCAATTGCTTTTTTAGGTAATAAATCTGATTTACTTGAACCGCTAGGTTTAGTTCCCGATGAAGGCACTCTAGTTGGAGATGAATTCCAGCCGATTGCTGAAAATTTCAAAAACCTGATTATGGCTCATCGTGTTTGGTCACGAGAACAAATAGCTGCTCAGATACCGGCTTAACAAACAAAAAAGCCCTGAAAGTTTTAACTTTCAGGGCTTTTTTATATCTTACGGATTAACCATTTACGATTTGACCACCATTTACATGAATGACTTGACCTGTAATGTAACTTGCATCATCTGAGGCAAGGAAAAGATAAGCAGGTGCAACTTCACTTGGTTGTCCCATTCTTCCCATTGGGGTGTCTTTACCAAACTCCTTAACGGTTTCTGCATCGAAACTGCTTGGAATTAATGGTGTCCAGATGGGTCCCGGCGCAACACCATTTACTCGAATTCCTTTTTTCTGCTTCATTAAATTGTTCGATAAGCTACGCGTAAAAGTAGTAATCGCGCCTTTAGTACTTGCATAATCAATGAGCTCATCATGGCCTTGATAGCTGGTAATACTGGTGGTGTTAATAATACTGTCACCTTCTTCCATATAAGGAATGGCTTCTTTAGTAAGATAAAACATTGGGAAAATATTAGTTTTAAATGTCTTTTCTAATTGCTCATTACTAATACTTTCAATTTCTTTTTGTTGATATTGCACACCAGCGTTATTCACTAAAATATTAATTTTGCCGTAATGTTGTAGAACTTTATCAATATCGAGTTTTGCAACATCTGGGTCTGAAATATCACCTTTTAATAAAAGGCAATGTTGTCCTTCTCTTTCAACGAGTTGTTTAGTGATTTCGGCATCTTGATCTTCTTCGAGATAAAGTACCGCAATATCAGCGCCCTCACGAGCAAACAATACTGCGACAGAACGACCTATACCGCTATCGCCACCACTAATAACGGCAACTTTATCTTTTAGCTTATCGCTACCTTTATGGGTACTTTTTATTATCTCAGGTTCAGGGTGCATTTTTTCCTGATCGCCTGGTTGATGAGATTGAACTTGTGCGGGGGCAGATGTTGGATACTGGTTTGTTGAGTTTTCCATTTTTAAATACCTCGGTTGTAATATCTAATTTTCATATAGTGAGCTGTTACCGCGTAAATGTGAGTAAAATGAATTTTTTAATAAGTTGTCTTTGTTATTTTATTTGTAAGGTTGTAAAAAAATATTTTTATATTTGAGGGCTAAATAATATCGATTAACTTGATTTTGTTTTTATCAATCATGCTTTCAATAATAGATCTATTTCCTGTATCCTCTAACCAGTTTTCTATCGGTATATTATTAGATAAATCTAATATTTTTTTAATAATTTCTTTTGCTCCATCTATATTTTCTGAATTTTTATTATTTTTAATAGCTATATTATCTAGCAACAGTTTTATATCTTCATGTTCTATATTTTTTGATTTAATAATATATAAGTCTCTTTGGAAGGGATGACTTGAATGAGGTGGGTCTAATCTATAGCTCCATTCTTTGTCATAGTCCTGCCATGAGTTTTTGGACTTAATATGTCCTAGTAAAATTTCAGGGATAGAAATATGGATATATTGTAGAGCTGACTGTTGATTTTTTAATTGCATAGTTAAGTTACTCAAACCATCTTATTAAAAATAGTTTTAAATATTCATATTAATCTCTCAAGTAAATTAATTCTGAAAATGTAATGATATATGTTATTGTTTTTTAATTAAAATAATTGTTTGCTTGTTATTTTCTCAATAGATCTGATGTTGTGTTAGTTTACTGTTTTGTACATTTTGAAATTTTTTGTTATCAGTTAAAATATTTTAACTGTGTTTGTAAAAATATATTGTAGTGTGCCCTTAGGTAATAATGAGTATATCCAATATTTAAAGAGTAAAATTATTAATAATTAAAATTTTTAAAATATTTTAAAAATAATATGTTTATAAGAAATTTCATTTTTTGATTGATATACATTTAAAAGGATTGATACATCACTTGGGTGGGAAAATATTATAGATATTCTATTGTTATTAAATCCGTTAACCAAAAGCGGTAGTGACTATAATTAAATATAGGAAGATATAACTATGGCTAATACTAGATATGAAGATGATGATAACAATAGAACAGGTACTTCAAATCGTGGATTTGCAAGTATGGATCCTGAAAGAGTACGAGAAATAGCCAGCAAAGGTGGGCGAGCTGCTCACGCGAGTGGTAATGCACATGAGTTTACCTCTGAAGAAGCTCGTGAAGCTGGCCGAGCAGCCCATGCAAGTGGTAACGCTCATGAATTTACGTCTGAAGAAGCGCGTGAAGCGGGTGCATTAAGCCATAAAAATGATGGTCGTAATGGTCGTGGCCGCGGCCGTGACGATGACGACGATGATGACGATCGCGGTAGCCGCTCAGGTGGTCGCGGCCGAAGCCGTTATGATGACGACGATGATGACGATCGCGGTGGCCGTTCAGGTGGTCGAGGCCGAGGTCGCGACCGTGATGATGACGACGATGACGATCGCGGTGGTCGTTCAGGTGGTCGAGGACGAGGTCGTAGCCGTGATGACGACGATGATGATGACGATCGCGGTGGCCGTTCAGGTGGCCGAGGCCGAGGTCGTAGCCGTGATGACGATGATGATGATGACGATCGCGGCCGTTCAGGCGGACGAGGCCGAGGTCGCAGCCGTGATGACGATGATGATGACGATCGCGGCCGTTCAGGCGGACGAGGCCGAGGTCGCAGCCGTGATGATGATGATGACGATGATCGCGGAGGCCGCTCAGGCGGACGAGGTCGTGGTCGCAGCCGTGATGACGATGATGATGACGACCGCGGAGGCCGCTCAGGCGGACGAGGCCGTGGCCGCAGCCGTGATGACGATGATGATGACGATCGCGGAGGCCGTTCAGGCGGACGAGGCCGTGGCCGCAGCCGTGATGACGATGATGATGATTACGATCGCGGAGGCCGTTCAGGCGGACGAGGTCGTGGTCGCAGCCGTGATGACGATGATGATGACGATCGCGGAGGCCGCTCAGGCGGACGAGGCCGTGGCCGCAGCCGTGATGACGATGATGATGACGATCGCGGAGGCCGCTCAGGCGGACGAGGTCGTGGCCGCAGTCGTGATGACGATGATGATGACGATCGCGGAGGCCGTTCAGGCGGACGAGGTCGTGGCCGCAGTCGTGATGACGATGATGATGACGATCGTGGCCGCTCAGGTGGACGAGGTCGTGGTCGCAGCCGTGATGACGACGATGATTATGATGGCCGTGGTCAAAACTCTCGTAATCAAAAACGTGATGCCTACGGACGTTTTACGTCTTAAGCAGAATGTTTTAGAAACAAAGGAGGCTTTTGCCTCCTTTGTTTTTAGCTTACTTACTGTATTTACTGAGGGAGAGGTTGTAGGCCTTTTACAATATCAAGGTATTCAGAACCGTTTAACCAAAAAGATTTTTTCAAAAAAAGTGTCGTCATAATACTTTCGGCTGCTTCGCTATCTGGATTTTCACAAAATAATCCGTAGCTTTCACCTAAAACCGCATCATTTTCAATTAGGCGGATATAGTAAGCATGTTGCTCATTTGCATAACCTAAAACCGCATCACGTTGATTTTTCATTTCGCATGTCTCCATACCAAAAAACTGAATTTAACCAGAATGTTAAGTGTTCAGAATCTCATTTGATAAAAATCAAAAACAGTCAGCGATAACGACTATTCCGAAATAGGTTTTGATTTTCTTCAAATTGCCATTTTGGTTAAAACATCCCTGTTAAAAGCAAAATGGATTAAAATCTGATCATGAGATTTATTGTTATGCAAAAAAAATATTTCGTCAACTTGAAAATGTAACTTTTTCAAGTTACATTGTTTGTGTAGGATTTGAACAGTGGAATGGAGGCAATATGCCAAAGAAAAAAGAGTTCGAGCATGGCGGTGTACGAGAAAATGCCGGACGTAAAGCACAGTTCAATGAACCCACCAAAGTCATTCGTGTCCCCGAGTCTCAAGTTAACTTTATCAAAAATTGGTTACTGAATAATGTCAAAACCAATAACTTAACCGACTTTAACTCAAAACTTAATGTTCAGCAGGTCCACCCGAATAACGATAAAATTTACCATATTCCTTTGGCAACTGAACGTGTTGCGGCAGGTTTTCCTTCACCTGCGCAAGATGATATTGAGCAAGCGCTCGATTTAAATGAATATTTAATTAGAAATGAAAATGCCACGTTTATTGTTAAAGCCAACTCTTTATCCATGTTAGATGCTGGAATTGATATTAATGATCCGCTTATTGTGGACCGTAGCATTCCCGCTAAATCAGGTGATATTGTGATTGCACTCATCGACAATGATTTCACTGTGAAGCGCTTAATGATTGATAGTCAATTTCATCCACCTAAAGTTTGGCTGAAAGCAGAGAACCCTGATTATCAGAATATTTATATTGAAGAGGGGCAAGAACTGGTTATTTGGGGAGTCGTGACGTATAACCTCAAACGAATGAGATAATTTTTTCTTATATTTATTATTTAAGTTACTGACCTGAAATGGAGGCCAGTAACTTTTGTTGAATGACTTTTAAATTTGCCCAATCAATAAGCACGTTGCGATAATGACCATCAAACCACCTGAAAAACGACCAACTAACTGTGCTGCTTGTGGTCTGGTTTTTAAAATAGCCTCTGAACCATAACCCACTATTAAGTAAATTATTGCGCAGCTAATCATGTGGACAACACCGAAGGCAAGAATTTGTGTTGTCACTGACCATGAAGCATTAATATCAATAAACTGAGGAAGCAGAGCTAAAAAGAGTAAAAAAACTTTCGGATTTAATCCACTCACGTAAACGCCTTTGGTTGCCCAGCTCAACCATGACTGAGCTTTTTCAGAACCAGATTTGTTTGGAGTAGGAGGGGTAAGTAATAAGTTTATACCCATCCATAACAAATAAGCAGAACCCGCAACAGTAAGAATCATTAGAGCAGTTGGATTATTTGCTACAAGCAGACCAACACCAGCCGCTACCAATAAAATCGTAATAAAGTGTCCAAATAGCATACCTGCGACGGCGGGTACGACGACTTTGCCTTTAATCCCTGCCGAAATGGCATAGGCCCAGTCTGCCCCTGGCGTAATAATAAAAAGAATGGAGACACTCCAAAATGCAATAAAAATGTTAAAAGCCATATGCTTATCTCAGCAAACTATTTTCCAAAGGTTTCGCTCGTGGTTTAGAAAAAATCCCTATTTATGCGAGCTTGTTGAAAATAATATGCTCATGTATTTAGAATGTGCTTTTAAATGTTTGCTCATATCACGCTCATTTGGGGTAAATTTTTCTAAATGGATCGCACAGATAAAAAGATTCTTGCTGAATTGCAATTAAATGGCCGATTATCTATTACTGAATTGGCAGAAAAAGTCGGTTTGAGCATTTCACCTTGTCATAGACGAGTGAAGGCTTTAGAAGAGTCAGGAGCTATCAAAGGTTATCGGGCAGAACTCGACCCAAACTTAGTGGGATTTGAATTTTCAGCGATTGTTTTTATCACGCTTAAAGAGGGCGATAAACAGGCAGTCGAGAAGTTTGAAAATGCCGTGATAGACATCCCGCAAATTATTCAGGCACAGCGTTTGTTTGGTGAGCCAGATTATTTACTACATGTGGTGGCTAAAGATTTACCCGCTTTTCAGCGTTTGTACGATGAAAAATTATCTGCTATTCCAAGTGTGCAACGACTCATCTCAACCATTGTGATGAAAGATGTAGTACCTGAACGTTTATTCCCGATTGGCTAAGGATCATCAGATATAAAAAAAGAAGCTTTAAAGCTTCTTTTTTTAGTTTTAAGAATATTTAAGCATCGAGTGTTTTACACAAAGAACAGATCGTACCGTTATGTTTGTGAGAGAACATAATATCTGGACGCTCATAGCCTTGCTCACATACGCGGCAGTGATAGACGGTAGCAACAGGAGTGCCTTCAGCATCATAACGTGGTTCTTTAATACCATCATCGTGTGACTTGATGTAGTATTTTCCTTTGGTTAGTAAGCCCATGATGGGTGTTAATACAAAAGCAAGCACAAGTGCGATAAGCGGTGAGTAAGGTGCCAAGAAACTACCGAGTAAGCCGAAGAATGCTGCAATCGATAAGCCTGCTGATACAAGGAATGCAACCATACCGACAGGGTTTACGTTGTATAGCATGTCACGGCGGTATTCCGGCTCTTTAGGTGAAAGTTTTAAAACATATTTGTTGATTGAAATGTCTGTTGCAACAACTACAACCCATGCAATTGCAAAGTTTGAATAGAATCCTAAGATTTTACCCAGTACCGCAAACATATTGCCTTCCATCAAAGCAAGTGCAATTGCCAAGTTCACCATTACAAAGACAATACGGCCCGGATAATGTTTGCTTATACGTGTGTAGGCACTTGTCCATGCAAGGGAACCAGAGTAAGCATTGGTCACATTAATTTTAATTTGAGAAATAACCACCAAAATCACTGCAAGTGTTAAAGCAGCCCAACCCGGAAGCATGTCATGAAACGCCGCATTAAACTGTTGAACAGGTTCAGTACTGTTTACGCCCGGTATTTTAGTAAGTAAATAGAAACCTAAAAATGCCCCAATAATTTGTTTAATTGCCCCTAAAATCACCCAACCCGGACCCGCTGAAATAACCGCAGCCCACCATGCTTTGCTATTTTCTTTTGTTTTAGCAGGCATGAAACGTAAGTAATCAATTTGCTCACCAATTTGCATGATGAGTGATAAACATATACCAGCACCCAGCATGATTGCAGCCATGTCTACGGTTGCAAATCCTTCGTTACCTGTAAAAGTTGCAAATTGGCTAACTAAGGTAGGTTCTTGATAAATTAGATAGGCCACAGGACCAATCATCAGAACGAGCCAAAGTGGGGTAGTCCAGACTTGTAATTTACTTAAGGCTTTCATGCCGTAAATCACCAGCGGTATGACCATAACTGTTGAGATGAGGTAACCTGCCCAAAGCGGAATGCCTAAACCGAGTAGTAACCCTTGCGCCATGATTGAACCTTCAAGGGCAAAGAAAATAAACGTGAAACTGGCGAAAATGATACTGGTCAGGACTGAGCCGATATAACCAAAACCTGCGCCGCGGGTAATCAAGTCAAGGTCGATGTTATAGCGCGCTGCGTAGTAGGCTAAAGGAATGCCAGTTAAGAAGATAATAATCGCTGCAAATAAAATGGAGAAAATAGCATTGGTTGTTCCGTAAGACATACCAATACTGGCACCAATAGAAAAGTCAGCAAGATAGGCAATACCACCAAGTGCAGTAATAGCGACAACTTTGGGACTCCAGCGCCGAAAGCTGTGTGGAGCATAACGTAAAGTATAATCTTCTAAGGTTTCATTCACTGCTTTTTGTGAATCTGTACCTTGCACAGTGTCCAGATTTGGATGTTCAGATACACTCATAACATCAATCTCCCAATCCTTTTCGGTCAATCAACACAAATATTGATCATTGTTTTTGATGGTTTTGAGTGTGTGATTTTTGGGAAAAATTGAAAATACGTTATTTTGCGTATATGTGCGTATTAGAAAAAATCGCCACGATAAATGACTTTTGGCATAAGGATTGCTGGGTTTAATGCAGCCACATGCCAAACATGAGTGTTATGCCAGATTCTTCACGTCTCCAACAAGCGCCACAACGTGTGATCAAAACACGCCGTGAATATAATATTTGGGTGGCAGATGAAAGTATCGAAGATTATGCACTCCGCTATGCACCTACCTCAGTACGTAAATGGTCACCTTGGACTGTTACCAATACCGCAATCTCGACCGTTAGCTTTTTGGCTATGGAAGCCATTGGGGCGACCATGCTTTGGCAGTATGGCTTTAGCAATGCATTATGGGCAGCAATTGTCGTATGTACCATTATATTTTTAACCAGTTGGCCGATTAGTTACTACGCCGCAAAATATAATGTAGACGTCGATCTGCTTACTCGTGGTGCAGGTTTTGGCTACATTGGCTCGACCATTACATCTCTGATTTATGCCAGCTTTACCTTTATTTTGCTTGCGTTTGAAGCCGCAATTATGGCAATGGCACTTGAGCTTGCATTAGGCATTCCGCAAGTTATCGGTTACTTAATTTCTGCCTTAGTGATTTTGCCTTTAGTAGTCAAAGGCATTGGTTTTATTAATAAAGTTCAGGCAATCACTCAGCCAATCTGGCTTTTATTGCTGTTATTACCGTGGTTTTTTGTACTTTGGAAACAACCACAAATTTTAAGTAATAGTCTGCATTTTGTTGGTGCGGTCTCAAACTCAACCGACTTTAACCTGTATTACTTTGGTGCAGCGTGCACTCTTATTTTTTCATTTGTGATCCAAATTGGGGAGCAGGCCGACTATTTACGCTTCTTACCGCAAAAAGAAAAGAACAGAACCGCATGGCGTTTTGCCGTTTTTTTAGGTGGTCCATCTTGGATTATTTTTGGATTTCTAAAAGTCTTGATGGGCATGCTGCTGATGGTGTTGGCTTTTCAGCTGTTTATTCCTGTCTCTGAACTAGACAATCCGACATATTTGTATTGGGTCGCCTATCAACAGTTTATTCCAAACCCTCAGCTTGCTTTAATATTGACTCTAGCACTGGTTTGCTTGGCGCAAATTAAAATTAATATGACCAATGCCTACGCTGGCTCATTGGCATGGTCCAACTTTTTTGCACGCTTAACTCATAGCCATCCGGGGCGAATTGTCTGGCTTCTTTTTAACGTGTTTATTGCCATTGTTTTGATGGAAATGGGAATTAGCCATGCGGTTGAACGCATTTTGGGGCTATATAGCAATATCGCTTTGGCATGGATTGGTGCCGTTGTTGCCGATTTAATTATCTGTAAGCCTTTAGGTCTAAGCCCAAAGGGAATTGAATTTCGCCGTGCTTATTTATACGACATCAACCCCGTAGGTGTAGGCGCGTTACTCATCGCTTCAGTGTTATCGATGCTGAGCTATTTGGGCTTTTTCGGTCTCATGGCAAAAGGATTGGCGAGTTTTATTGCTTTGGGGAGTGCGGTGTTATGTGTTCCTATTATTGCTTACTTAACCAAAGGCAAATATTACATTGCACGCCAGCCTGAAAAAATTCAGGCGACTTCGGTTGCTAACTGCGTGGTATGTGAACGGGACTATGAGCTTGCCGATATGGCGGGTTGCCCAGCCTATAATGGTACGATTTGCTCTCTATGCTGTTCACTTGAAGCACGCTGTCACGATTTATGTAAACCCGATGCACGTTGGTCAGTACAGCTCAAAAAAGCCATCTGGCACTATTTACCAGAACGTTGGGCTAGCCGTTTAAATAGCAGGGTCAGTTTGTATTTATTGCTGACTTTAGGGCTGTCGATCGTTTTGGCAGTGAGTTTAAGTCTGGTTTATATCCAAGAAAAAACCTATTTAGAAACCATTAATGCCGCAGCCGTTCCTCAGTTATTTACACTGTTTGTCAAAATTTACACCATTTTATTTTTATTGATGAGTGTTGCTGCATGGTGGTTAGTGTTAAACGATGAAAGCCGCCGTAATGCTGAAATCGAAACGCATCAGCAAACAGCATTATTGATTGATGAAATTGCTGCCCATGAAGTCACTTCAAAAGAACTGCAAGATGCCAGAATTTCAGCAGAGCGAGCAAATGATGCAAAAAGTCGTTATGTCATTGGTATTAGCCACGAACTAAGAACACCTCTAAATAGTATTTTGGGCTATAGCCAATTGCTTCAAAAACAAGAACAGCTTTCAGAACAAGGCAAAATGGCGCTCGGGGTGATTAGCCGTAGTGGACAGCATTTGACTTCACTGATTGATGGTTTACTAGATTTAGCACGAATTGAAACAGGTAAAATTTCTTTAAATGTGGTGGATGTTCATTTCCCAAATTTTATAGAACAGATTATTCAAATGTTTCAGCCACAGTTTGAACAGAAGAATTTACAGTTTGTTTATGAAATTGGAGATAACCTACCGCACTATGTCCGTACCGACAAAAAACGCTTAGAGCAAGTGCTCATCAATTTGTTGGGCAATGCTTTAAAGTTTACGACAAGCGGCACAATTACTTTAAAAGTCGAGTACCGTTTTCAAACGGCTTACTTTGAAATTAGAGATACGGGTTGTGGTATTGCCGAGGCAGATTTAGAGCGAATCTTTAATCCGTTTGAACGGGGTAGCAATGTAGTGCAAGGCGGATTTACCGGAACAGGACTCGGATTACCCATTGTAAAATTGTTGGTCGATTTACTCGGCGGACAGCTATCTGTGACTAGTCAGCTCAATCAGGGTTCACAATTTAAGATTAAGTTTTACTTACCTTCAAAAGAAGTAGTTCATCCAATTTCTAATATTTATTCCAACCAGATTACAGGCTATCAAGGTGAGCGTAAACGAATTTTGGTTGTCGATAATGAAGCGGTGGATCGAGGCCTAGTCGCTAATTTTCTCAAACCTTTAGGATTTATGATTGAAGAAGCCGAGTCGGGCATTGACTGTTTAAGACGTGTACCTATTTTTCAGCCTAATCTGATTTTGATGGATTTAAATATGCCTTTAATGGGTGGATGGGAAACAGCACGACTATTGCGTCAGAATAATATTACCAATGTACCGATCTTAATTATTTCAGCAAATGCAGGCGAACGAGAAGTCAATCCACAAGATGCCGTCTTAAGTGAAGACTTTATGTTAAAACCAATCGATCTTAATTTGTTGCTGAGTAAAATTGGAGATAAGTTGGGCTTGGTATGGATTGATTCCAAATCAGATGCAAACCTTCAAAATAATGAAGTTCAAGCGCTTGATTTAAACGTGTTTAAGCAGGAGCAAGCTGCTGTTCATACATCAATCCAACAACCAGAAGATAATAATTTGCTCGATTTACCGCAAAGCTTGCAGCAATTAAATGATTTAATTGGACAGGGTTATATTCGAGGAATTCAACAGACTTTAATGCAATGCCGTCAAAATTTTCCGGAGCATAACGAGTTATGGGAACAGCTTGAACAGGCGATTCAAAAGTTTGATTTAAAACACGCGCAACGATTAATTCAGGATAAGCAATGAGTACGCAACATGTTTCTTTTCAGCAAGCTTCGCCAAACGAGCAGGCTGTTATTCTGATTGTGGATGATGTGCCGGAAAATTTAGGCTTGTTACATGAAAGTCTGGATCAGGCTGGTTATCGCGTGCTTGTCACAACCGATGGGTTAAGTGCAATAGAAATTGCACACCGATGCTTACCAGATATGATTTTACTCGATGGCAATATGCCACATATAGACGGTTTTGAAAGTTGTATACAGCTTAAAGCGAGTCCAATTACACAGTTTATTCCCGTTATTTTTATGACAGGCTTGTCTGAGACAGAGCATATAGTGCGTGGTTTTCAGGTCGGCGGAGTGGACTATGTAACCAAACCTTTGAATATTGAAGAAGTATTAGCAAGGGTAAAAACACATTTGGCCCATGCCAAACTATTGCAGCAACAAAAACAGGTGATTGATGCAACGGAAACAGCCATTCTTGCGCTAGATGTTCACGGTAAAATTGTTTGGAAAACTCAAAAAGCCAGTGATTTACTGAATCAATATTTACCCGAATTAGACGGTTTTGAGGCAGGTTTAAAAGCTTGGTTTTCAGACTTAGAGCATGAAAAAGACCCCAAAAAATTAACCAGTTGTTCTTATTCAACGCCATCTCAGCAATTACAGCTTTTATTGCTTACGCCGTGGGAAACTGAACCAAGTGTGGCAAAAAATTATTTGATACAGATTAAGACTTCTACACCAGCTTTAGAAATGGCTGATATTTTGAAATATTGCCCACAGTTGACTCAACGTGAGGCAGAAGTCATGCATTGGTTGTTGTTAGGAAAAACCAATAAGGATATTGCAGAAATTTTGGAGCTTAGTCCACGGACCGTAAACAAACATTTAGAGCATATTTTTGAAAAACTTTGCGTTGAAAACCGAACTGCTGCTGTGGCGCACATTAATAGTCTGGTGCAAGAGTTTCATTGAGTTCATTTAAAAATAGAGGCCCGTGTTGAGCCTCTATCATTTTTCTTACTTCAAGTTCTGTTTAAAGAAACTGGTTAATTTATTAAATGGAATGAGATCGACCCGATCATATAAATCGACATGTCCAGCACCTTTAACGTAGTAAAGTTCTTTAGGTTGGCCTGCGAGTTTATAAGCTTCTTCACTAAACTCCTTTGAATGAGCCTGATCACCTGTAATAAACAACATCGGACGTGGTGAAATCGTTTCAATGTCGTTAAATGGATAGAAGTTTAAAAATTTGACATTACTTGTGAGCGTTGGGTGAGTTGTAAGCTCTCTCGATGAGCCTTTAGGCGTATATTCTCCGCGTGGAGTACGATAAAAGTCGTAAAATTCGCGTTGAATAGGGTGTGTATCTGCTGTTAGCTCATGCGTAGTTCCGCTGGTATATTTGGTTTCACCACCTTTAAACTCAACATAACGCTGTGCAGCGGCTTCTGCAATAATTTGCTTTCTTTGCTCTAAGGTTTGTGAGTGACGTAAGCCATTGCGGTTTGCTGCGCCCATATCATACATGCTGACAGTTGCTATCGCTTTCATACGCGGGTCAATTTTTGCTGCACTAATGACAAAACTCCCACTTCCACAAATACCTAATACACCAATATTATTAGGGTCAATGAAAGATTGTGTTCCCAAATAATCTACAGCGGCACTAAACGCTTCTGCATAAATGTCTGGTGCAACCACATTTCTTGGTTGGCCCGCGCTTTCGCCCCAAAATGATTGATCAATTGCTAAGGTCACAAAACCTTGTTCAGCCAGTTTTTGTGCGTAAAGCATAGAGCTCTGTTCTTTCACAGCACCCATAGGGTGACCTACAATAATCGCAGGACTTTTACTATTTTTATTGAAGTTTTTAGGAATCACTAGGTTCCCAACCACGTTCATGTTGTATTGATTTTTAAAAGTAACTTTTTGAATAGTCACTTGCTGACTTTGATAAAAGTTATTCGCACCATTAGACATATCGGCCGCCATAGCTGAAGTTGAAGAAAATAGACCAATAGTTGCTGCACAAATTGCAGCCGCCGTATGGGTTTTAAGCTTTTTAAATAAGGGAGATGTACTCATAAATACCTCAATTTAAACAATGTGAATGGGTGAGTAGGTGCATGCTTATTTGATTTGTGAAATTGAAATTTTGATGGGTTGTTTTTGCTTGAATGCTTGGGGAATAGCATCTAGTTTTCCAAGAAAAATGAGGCCATTGGCATAACCAACATGAGAATCTTTATAGAAAAAAGCTAGATTACCCCAAGGAGCATAATAGGTAAGATCACCTGCTTTTCCGGCATATCCATGAGGCGCGTTTTGTGTAGTTAGCTTGGTGGGTAGATCAGCTATTTTTTCAGTAGAGTCATAATCTTTAAGGATTAATGTCAAAGGAAGCTGTTTAGCAAAATCTTCAACAGTAGGTGACATGGCTAATGTGGCAAATAGCGGTTGCTGTGCTCCATCTATATCAATACGGATTTTCATCATCGATCCCCTTTGTTGATTTTTACTTTGAGGCTTTATTGCATAAGAAGCGGAGGTCACTGAGAACAAAACACATAGGCTGACTAAGCCTTTAAAAAACTTATAACTAGCCATATCAACTCACCTCGCTTCTTTAAGAAAAAGCACATAAATGCAATGAAGCTATTTATTCTTTAACGTAAAGATATGAGTGGAATTTATTAATTTTTTACAATAATAAAATGACTCATAATAATCGCCTCAGTTTATTTAAATCTTCATATTTACTGCTTGAGATGGATTTTAACGAATCTTCTTTTT
Organism: Acinetobacter sp. AOR18_HL; assembly: GCF_027855145.1. Classification (NCBI taxonomy): domain Bacteria; kingdom Pseudomonadati; phylum Pseudomonadota; class Gammaproteobacteria; order Moraxellales; family Moraxellaceae; genus Acinetobacter; species Acinetobacter sp. AOR18_HL. The sequence goes on along the minus strand of NZ_JAKTIG010000031.1, from coordinate 321,560 downwards.
AATAATTAGTCTAAAAAACAAACATGGACTTATGAGTAATATTCATGAATAGTTTTATCCTTTATAATGAGGTTGACTCCCCAATAAGAGATAAAGCAGATGATAAATAAAGAAAACTATAATGATCTTTATGCTTTTTTAATGGTGGCAAGAGAGGGTAGTTTTACTAAAGCCGCAGGGAAAATGGGAATTTCACAATCTGCGCTAAGCCATACGATTCGGGGTTTAGAAGAACGTTTGGGAATGTTACTCCTGACCAGAACTACACGTAGTGTTTCACCTACAGCAGCAGGCGAAAGGTTGAAACAAACGATTAGTGCTAGTTTTGACCAAATCGATAATGAATTATCCCTTTTAACTTCATTTCGAGACCAACCCGCTGGTACGGTTCGGATTAATGCTAGTAGCCATGCGATACGGGAAGTGCTGATTACAAAACTTAAAAAGATTGCGGGTGATTACCCAGATGTGCAAGTTGAACTAACTGCCAATAGTGGGATGGTCGATATTGTGGCAGAGCGCTTTGATGCAGGCGTTCGTTTCGGAAGCCGCGTAGCTGATGGCATGATTGCAGTACGTATTAGTCCAGATGTCAAAATGGCGGTAATAGCAACACCAGCATATTTTGAACAATATGGAATTCCTAATACTCCTAAAGATTTAATCAATCATCAATGTATTGGCTATCGTTTAACCACCCAAGGCAGCGTGTATGCGTGGGAATTTGTGAAAGATGGTCAAGAGACAAAAATCAAAATTCAGGGGCAATGGATATTTAATGAAAGCTACGATATCGTCGAGGCGGTTAGAGCAGGATTTGGACTTGCTTATATTCCCGAAGATTTGATTCGAGGGGATCTAAAAGAAGGGAAGCTGATTCAAGTTTTAGCAGAGTACAGTATCCAGTTTCCCGGATACCATTTATACTATCCACATCGCAGACAGCTTTCACCTGCATTACGGTTGGTTATTGATGTGCTACGTGAGTAGCATTCCGCCATGTAATATAAGCAGTCATCGCGCCTAATAGCAAAATAGTTGCGCTCATATAGAACGTGGCGCTATAGCCATGTGAGTCATATAATAATCCACCTATAGTTGCACCTAGGGTAATTGCAAATTGAATAATCGCAACCATCAAACCACCACCAATTTCGGCATCTTGATGTAGTGTTTGGGCAAGCCATGTATTCCATGCAACAGGTGCCGACGTTCCAATAAAGCCCCATAAACCCATCAATATAGCAACAAACCATAAATGCTCACCACCAAATACAAAAGCTCCAGCAATCACTGCCATGATGAATGGAATAAGAATCAGATAACGATAAACATGTTGGTGGAGGATTAAACTAATTACAAATGTACCCACTAAACCTGCTAAACCCAATATTAATAATAAAATGGATAGCATTGTCGCATCGACATGAGTAACGGTTTCTAGAAATGGGCGTAGATAGGTAAATAGCGCAAATTGACCCATAAAGAGTAATAAAATTCCGGTCATCCCATAAAGTACAATTGGGCGTTTTAGTAAACCAAATGGATTTTTAGATTTCTCGGCCGACAATATTGCAGGAAGAGAAGGCATACTTTTAAATTGCCAAATAAGTGCAACAATCGCGATGGGGACAATACAGAAAAAAGCACCACGCCAGCCAATAATTGAACCCAAAAAACTTCCTAATGGTGCTGCAATTGTGGTGGCTAGAGCATTTCCGCCATTTAATAAACCGAGTGCTTTAGGTACTGAAAGCGGAGGAACGAGTCGCATAACAATTGATGTCGACATTGCCCAAAAACCACCAATCACTACGCCTAAGATTGCACGGCCCAACATAAACAAAGCCGCAGAATGGGCAAATGTAATGATTATGCCCGAGGCAATCATCAGTAGGGTGAGTAATAAAATGATATGACGTCGGTCCCATGCCTTAAATACACGACTAATAGACAGGCTGGTCATCACAGCAAAAATACCAGAAATTGCGATTGCTTGACCCACTTGACCTTCACTCATATTTAAATCTGAAGAGATGGGGGTGAGTAAACTTACGGGCATGAACTCAGATGCAATTAATACTGCGCAGCAGAGCGACATTACAAAGACGCCACCCCAGGCAGGTGTTGAATGTTCATATGTGCTTTGCTCAATTTGATGAAAAGAAGACATAAAAGTTCCAATCTCAAAACCATTGAATTTTCATAAATGAAATGAATAAAATCTGGTCGCAGAGCTTAACAGTAACGATTTGAGAGGATTAGACACTGAATTACGAATAGAATTATGAGTTTTATGCATGAATTGTATTTAAAAAGCATACAGACTCGCTGCTAAAAACAGGCTATTTTTTTACACTTAGATTTGTTCTTATAGATAAAGATTATACAAAGTCATTTCTAAATAAATATGAGTCGTAATACGAGGAATTCATTGTGAATATTCAACAAAAAGATGATACAAAACACGGCAGCTTTAGCTTACTTGATGGTGAAACCGTTGCAGGCGAAATGACTTATACATGGGCAGGCGAAAGCATGCTAATTATTGATGCCACAGATGTGAATGAAAATTATCGTGGACAAGGCGTAGGGCGCCAATTACTTGATGCCTTGGTGGCTTTTGTTCGTGAAAAAGACGTAAAAGTAATTCCTCTTTGCCCATATGCTAAATCGGTTTTTGATAAAGACCCAAGCATTGGCGATGTACTTAGAAAGTAAGCAATAGATTAAAAATTATTTAAGAAAAATCGGGCGTTGGTGTCCGATTTTTTATTGGCTTTATTATTGATGTTTGTTTAAGTGAATATGTTTTGAGCGCTTGTATTCAACTGATTCGAAGGTTTTCGATTGCCAGATCGAATTTATCAAACTTATAGAAAAGCTTATCTAATAAAAATAGTTTTAGACCAATTGGGAAAAAAATAAACTCGTTGCACAAATATTTAATAGCTGATGAAAGCTAAATATTTATAACGTTTTAATATTATTTTTGGAATTTTCCTTGAACTGGCAGTATATCCATAGTGTGTTGCCGCAATTTTTCTCTGCAACTTTGACCACGCTGAAAATTTCAATTATCAGCATTATTTTGGCAATTATTGTAGGGCTAATTTGCAGTATTTTAATCACATATCGCGTGCGGGTGCTAAATAGAATTGCCCAGTTCTATATTGAGTTATCTCGAAATACCCCTTTATTAATTCAACTATTCTTTTTGTATTACGGTTTGCCAAAGCTGGGTATCAAAATTGATGGTTTTGCCTGTGGTGTGATCGGACTAACCTTTTTAGGCGGAAGCTATATGGCTGAAGCTTTCCGAGCAGGTTTGCAGTCCGTTGCAAAAGGGCAGATTGACTCTGCAAAAAGTATTGGTCTACAACCGATTCAAATTTTTAGATATGTTATTTTCCCTCAAGCACTGGCTATTTCAATTCCGGCAATAGGGGCAAATTGTCTATTTCTAATTAAAGAAAGTTCTGTGGTCAGTGCAATTGCTGTCGTTGAATTGCTTTTTGTCACCAAAGACTTAATTGGCATCGACTATAAAACCACCGAAGCTTTGTTCTTACTCATCATGGCTTATCTGATTATTTTATTGCCCGTGTCTATTTTAACCAGTTATCTGGAGCACAGAAGTCGGAAGGTGAGCCATGGAACTTGATTATCTATTTCAAGCGAGTCACCTCGAACGTTTAATGTGGGGACTTTGGGCAACTGCAAAAATTGCATTTATTTCAGTGTTTTTCTCTGCAATTTTCGGCACAGTTTTCGGCGTCATTATGACGTCTAAAAACATAGTCGTTAAAGCATTGTGCCGCCTGTACTTAGAAGCCATCAGAATCATTCCGATTTTAGTTTTGCTATTTGTGTTTTATTTCGGCTTTGCGACATGGTTTAACTGGCAGTTTTCCGCAATGTGGGTGTGCGTCGTTGTATTTGTTTTATGGGGCACCGCAGAAATGGGCGATTTGGTTCGTGCAGCCATTACCTCGATTGATCAGCATCAACGCGATTCGGCCTATGCGCTCGGACTAACTCATGTTCAAGCTTTGATCTACGTCATTTTTCCGCAAAGTTTAAAACGAGTAACGCCAGGCGCGATTAACTTATTTACCCGAATGGTGAAAACCAGCTCTTTGGCAGTGCTGATTGGTGTGGTTGAGGTGATTAAAGTGGGTCAGCAAATTATTGAAAATTCGCTGTTGACCGTGCCGAGCGCTTCTCTTTGGATTTATGGCTTTATTTTTATTTTGTATTTTCTGATTTGCTATCCCTTATCTCGTTTGGCGGCACATTTAGAAAAGGTCTGGGAGTAATTATGCCTTTGTTATCGATACAACAATTACAGAAATCATTTGCACAAAGTCATATTTTACAGGGCATTGATCTGGATGTAGAACAAGGAGAGGTGGTTGTTATTTTAGGTCCATCGGGCTGCGGTAAAAGTACCTTATTGCGCTGTATTAACGGCTTAGAACCAATTCAGGGTGGCGAAATTCGTTTAACTGGCTCAGGTGTTTTGGGCAAAGATGTGGACTGGACTAATGCTCGTCAAAAAATTGGCATGGTTTTTCAAAACTATGAGCTATTTGGGCACATGAACGTCATTGACAACATTTTGCTGGGGCCACTTAAAGTACAAAAACGCCACCGTGATGAAGCAGAACAAGTAGCAGATGAGTTGTTAAAGCGAGTGGGATTGTTTGAGCGAAAACTCGATTATCCACGACAACTTTCTGGTGGACAAAAACAACGTATCGCTATTGTTCGTTCACTGGTCATGCAACCTAAAGTCATCTTGCTTGATGAAATCACTGCTGCGCTTGACCCAGAAATGGTTAGGGAAGTGCTTGATGTAGTCCTTAAATTGGCGAATGAAGGAATGACCATGTTGATTGTGACACATGAGATGTCCTTTGCCCGCAAGGTTGCTGACCGCATTATTTTTATGGATAAGGGCAAGATTATTGAACAGGCTTCACCAGAAGAATTTTTTGAACAGCCGAAAACAGAACGAGCGAAAGCCTTTCTAAATATTTTGTCGTACTAAATTTTTATTATTTGAATCATGAGGAAGTGAATGTTTAAACGTAATTCAATAAAAATATTAAGCAGTCTTGCCGTTGCTGGGGTTTTATTAACTGCATGTAGTAAAACGCCATCAACTGAACAGGCAAGTAATGCTCAAGAAGACCATTCTCTAGAACAAGTCAAAAAAAATGGGGTTCTACGCGTTGCCGTTTTTGCCGATGATCCGCCGTTTGGTTATGTAGATAGTGCGGGGAATAATCAGGGCTTTGATGTGGCTTTAGCAAAACGGGTGACTAAAGATTTGCTTGGTGATGAAAAGAAAGTTGAGTTTATTGTGACTGAAGCTTCAAATCGGGTGGAGTTTTTAAAATCAAATCGAGCTGATGTTGTATTCGCGACATTTACGGTAACTCCTGAACGCAAAGAGGTTGTCGATTTTGCCGAGCCTTATTTAAAAGGTGCTTTTGGCATTGTATCTCCTAAAGCCAAACCGATCACTGACATTGCCCAATTAGAAGGTAAAACCTTAATTGTCAATAAAGGCACAAGTTCGGATACCTACTTTACCAAGCATTATCCGAAAGTAAATTTACTTAAGTTTGAAAGAAATTCGGATGCCTTTAAAGCCTTAACTGATGGTCGTGGTGACGCGATTTCACAAGATAGTACCTATGCTTTGGCATGGGCCGCGAAGAACCCAAGTTATGTGGCAGGTATTCAGTCTATTGGTGATCAAGAATTTATTGCACCAGCAGTTAAAAAGGGTAATACCCAATTGTTGAATTGGCTCAATACTGAAATTAAGCAGCTCAGAACAAGTGGTGAAATTAAGAAAATTTATGATGAAACCTTGAAACCAATTTACGGTGACTCAGTCAATCCGAATGTGTTTTTAGATGTAGGCCAATAATTTTCTATATCGCTGAGGCAGTGCCTAAAAGTAGGCACTGCGATTTTAAATAAGACTTTTACAAGAACGATAGGGTGAAATAATGACAATATTAACATTTCAAAACGTGAAGCATATTTTAGCTGCGTCTTTACTGAGTTTAGGTTTAGTTGCATGTGACAAAGGAACTCAGTCTACTGAAAAAACGGCAGATACCACACAAACTACGTCAAGTATTGAACAGATCAAAAAGAATGGCGTGGTACGAATTGGCGTATTTAGTGATAAACCGCCGTTTGGATATTTAGATGCTCAAGGTAAAAATCAGGGTTTTGATGTAGAAATTGCCAAGCATGTCGCTAAAGATCTGCTCGGTGATGAAAACAAAGTCGAGTTTGTTTTAACTGAAGCGGCTAACCGTGTCGAATACTTAAAAGCCAATAAAGTGGATATTATTTTTGCAAACTTTACTGTTACACCAGAACGCAAAGAAGTGGTCGATTTTGCTAAGCCTTACCTAAAAGTGGCGCTAGGCGTGGTTTCTCCTAAAAGTCATCCGATTACCGATGTGGCTCAACTTAAAGATAAAACTTTATTGGTAAACAAAGGGACGACGGCTGATTCATTCTTCACTAAGACTCATCCTGAAATTAAGCTACAAAAATATGAGCAAAACACTGAAACTTTTGATGCTTTAAAAGATGGTCGTGGTGCTGCGCTTGCACATGATAACTTGCTGGTTTTAGCTTGGGCTAAAGAAAATCCAAATTACACCGTTGGCATTACCAATTTAGGGGAGCAGGACTTAATTGCACCAGCAGTGAAAAAAGGCGATAAAGAGTTATTGGACTGGTTGAACCAAGATTTAGAGAAACTGGCGAAAGAAGGCGTGATTCATCAGGCTTATGAAAAAACGTTAAAACCAGTGTATGGCGATACGATTAATCCAAAAGATTTATTGGTTGAGTAGTTTTACTCATAGCCCTTAATGACTAGGATTCTAGATAGTATTTGCTTGAGCTAGGATTCATCTACAGCCTGCCCATAATTTATAAAGATAATGTTTTTGCAATATTTTTTATAGATGGAAACAGTGGTCAGGTTCTGTAGATGAGAAAGTTTTTTTGGTTACTTTTTTCAAAAAAAGTAACAGAATTAGCTGCTTACTTTAGAGATTTAAAAGTAGGATTCCATCGTGCTAATTCCTTGACTTTGTATTACTTTAACTTAAATAAAGTCGGCTCTGCTGCTAATTTATCTGCCAAATATTGAATTAACACACTTAATTTAGGCGGGACATGCCGTGTCGGTGGGTAAAGTAACCACAGCCCGCCACTATAATAAGTTTTAAAATACCAATCTGGTAAAACCTGAACTAAGGTACCTTGTTGTAGAGCATGGCGTGCAACGAAGTACGGCAAGCTCGCAATACCTAAATGCTGTAATGCAGCACTCAAACGCACACCCGTATGATTTGCAGCATAACGACCACGCACGGCAACACTTATCGATTTATTTCCTTGTTGAAATTTCCATTTTGAGTCACTGGCTTGTTCACCTAAGTAAATACATTCATGCTGCTTTAAATCATGAGGGTGGTTCGGTATGCCATGCTTGGCCAAATACTCAGGCGTAGCACAAACCAAGTGATCAATATCAATGAGTTTTCGACCCATAAGGCCACCGGGTGGTTGCTCTGTAATTCGAAGTGCTAAATCGACTCCATCATCAATGAGATCTACATAGCGATCTTCTAAAAGCATTTGTATATCAATTTTAGGGTAGCGTTCTAAAAACTCGGGTAAATGCGGATGAATCATAAAATGTCCCACAGCTTTGGGAACACTCATACGAATAATACCTTCTGGCTCGACATGAAATTGACCCGAACTTTCCATGACTGCTTGTGCCGCATTTACCATATCTAAACAACGTTGATAGACCTGTTGTCCACTTTCACTTAAACGAAGTTTCCGTGTAGTCCGATAGAGTAAGCGGGTACCTAAAGCACGTTCTAAACGGGCAATCGCGCGGCTCACAGCAGAAGGTGTTGTACCTAGCTGGCGTGCAGTTTCAGAAAAGCTTTCTGACTCGACCACCTTAACGAAGGTCGCCATTTCATTTAACAGAACCAGACTTTGATTTGTGCTCATGAGGCAAAAGTTATTTGGATTTTGATTGGATTATCGCGTCTAAAAAATCGCAATACAATCTTTTAAGTGATTTTCAGGAACTAAATTGTTATGTGGCAGTTGTATGGACATGAGTTTTTAACGCTGGCTCTTATTCACTTTATGGCGGTGATTTTACCGGGACCAGATTTTGTGATTACGGTAAGGCAAAGTGTACGTTATGGCTACCTGATTGGATGTCTGACCGCAATTGGTATTGGTGTCGGAATTTCAGTCCATGTGTTTTATACACTTGTTGGTATTGGCTTTTTGATTCAACAAAGTGAATGGCTGATGTCACTGATCAGAACAGCGGGGGCAGCTTACTTAGTATATTTAGGATGGCAGTGTTTACGTAGCCAACCGAATACCACTATTGAGATTAATGGCTCAGCAGACAGTGACACGCCGAGTTTGTTTAAAGCTTTTACGATGGGTTTTCTTACCAATGCGTTAAACCCAAAAGCCACAATCTTTTTTCTAGCAATTTTTACGACGATTGTAAGTACGGCTACACCAATGAAAGTTCAGGTTTTTTATGGGGTCTGGATGTGTATGGTCAATGCCATCTGGTTTATGGTAGTGAGTCTACTGTTTGCTCAGCCTATTGTACGTAAACGGTTTCTGGAATTTGGGGTTTACTTTGAGCGGGTAATGGGAGTTTTATTAATTGGGATTGCATTGAGATTGATTTGGGGATTGTTTGTTTAATTGCAGTGAGTATTTAATGGGGGTGCATAAGTACGATTTTAGATTGTATATAGTTTTTACGGCGTTCATACCAGTATTTGCTTGTGCTAAATTTCATCCACAGCCTGCCCATAATTTATAAAGATAATGTATTTGCAATATTTTTTGAAAAATGAAAACAGAGAACAGGTTCTGTGGATGAGAAAGTTTTTGGTTACTTTTTTAAAAAAGTAATGGAATTAGCTACTTTCTTTGGAGATAAAACGGTAAGACTTCGCCGTGATAATTACTTTAAATTGTCTAGAGTATTAATAACTCTTAGCTCGAGCCGAAGGCTAACCTAGAAATCGAATTTTAAATAATAAAACTCCGCCGTGATAACTGCTTTGACTTGTTACTTCTAGATATAACTTTTGAGCTCAAGTAGTTAATAAATAATCCATAAAAAAGACCACTCGAAAGCAGTCTTTTTTAAATAAATTTAGCTCGTTCGCCTATTACGTGTCAGTTGATGTAACACTGACACCAATAAATCAATTTCTTCAGTTGTGTTATAAAAAGCCAAAGACGGACGCACGGTCTGTTCTACACCAAAACGACGTAAAATTGGCTGTGCACAGTGATGGCCAGAACGTACGGCAATACCATGTTGATTTAAAGCTTTACCGACTTGTTCAGTTGAATAGCCTTGTAAAGTAAAGGACATAACACTTGCTTTGTGATGTGCCGTTCCGATCAGGCGTAAACCTGACACACTACTCAGCGCATTTTGACCATATTCGAGTAGATCATGTTCATAGCGAGCAATGTTATGAATACCTAGACTTTCAACATATTCAAGTGCAGCACCTAAGCCGACAGCATCGGCAATGTTCCCAGTTCCAGCTTCAAACTTGTTTGGTGCAGGTTGGTAAACTACTTGTTCGAAGGTAACATCCTGAATCATGTTACCGCCACCTTCCCAAACAGGCATGCTTTCTAGCAACTCGGGTTTTGCATAGACCGCGCCAATGCCTGTCGGCCCAAACACTTTATGTCCAGAAAACACAAAAAAGTCTGCATCAAGAGCTTGTACATCGGTAGGGATGTGCGAAACAGATTGCGCACCGTCAACTAAAACACGTACACCTTTGGCATGGGCAATTTTAATGACTTCAGCAACAGGTGTGACTGTACCCAAAGCATTCGAAACTTGAGTAATCGACAGCAGTTTAGTGCGTTCATTAATCAGTTTTGGCAACTCTTCTAAAATAATCTGGCCCGTGTCATCCACAGGAATGACTCGTAATTTCGCTCCAGTTTTTTTAGTGAGTTGATACCAAGGCACAATATTGGCATGGTGTTCTAAGTGAGAAACGATAATTTCATCACCTTCGCCAATATTTTGCTCACCCCATGTTTTTGCAATCAAGTTAATGCCTTCGGTTGTTCCTCGAACAAAGATAATTTCTTTAGAAGAGGGTGCACCAATAAATCGGGCAACTACATTTCTTGCATGCTCATAGGCATCGGTTGCACGAGCTGCTAACTCATGTGCAGCACGGTGAATATTTGAGTTTTCATGTTGATAAAAATAAGCAATCCGGTCAATCACGCGCTGCGGTTTTTGTGTAGTGGCAGCATTATCCAACCAGACCAGAGGTCGGCCATTGACGCGTTCCTGTAAAATTGGGAAGTCGCGACGTATAGCATGTACATCGAGTGGTTGAGCACTACTTGCTACAAAAGTGGGTTGCGATGGTTGATAGTGACTATAACTTTGTCCACTTTGAGGCAAGTCTAAAAAATAAAATCCAGAGCTTGCCGAACTTTGGGGAGACGTGTTCGTTGCAAAACGATCTTCCGTCAGCAATGATTTCAGCTGGTCACCATGTGGCAATTGAAAAGACTGTGCAACCGAATAATTATCTTCAACACCTTTAACAGACGGTTCTGCTGTATTGGGAGCAGAAAAATCATTTAAAAAATAATAAGGTGATTCACCTGCACCAGTGGGTAAGTTTGGTTCAATGCGTGGCACATTGGGTTCACTATGAGCAGCTTGTGGTAAATGTGGTTCAAATGGTGGGCGTGGCAAATTAGCTCCACCAACCACAGGCGCAGACGCTACAATTCGGCGTTCAGGGTAGTCTGGCAAATTTGGAATATGCTCAGGATATTCCGGATGAAGACTTTTCTGAAAGGCGATATTGGGTGCACGACCACTGAGTGCAGAAAATGGTTCACCCGGTTGTGGTGGATGAGGTGGCGCTCCGATAGGTAAGTCCAAGTTAAGGCCCGATGGAGAAGCTGAACTGCTTGAGCTTGGTAATGCTGAAAAAAACTCATTAGCAAGACGAGCAATGGTGGACTCATCAGGGAAATTGGCTGGTGGGTTAACACCAGTCACTTCAGGCCCCGTTGGACTACCTTGCAGATTACTTGTAGTTAACTGGGTAGTCATGATATTTGTCCACCTCCACATCATCTAATACTGCCAACGCATCATCAGTGAGTACTGCAAGTGAGCAATATAACGAGATTAGATACGACGCAATCGCGTTACGGTTGATTCCCATAAAGCGTACTGAAAGCCCTGGTGACTGTTCACCAGCAAGACCCGGTTGGAACAAACCAACAATCCCTTGACGCTTTTCACCTACACGAAGCAGCAAGATTTTAGTTTTGCCATCTTCTACAGGAATTTTATTTGATGGAATGAGTGGAATACCGCGCCATGTAATGAATTGCGAACCGAACAGACTAACTGTTGGAGGCGGTACACCACGGCGTGTACATTCACGTCCAAATGCTGCAATTGCATCAGGATGCGCTAGGAAAAATCCCGGTTCTTTCCAGACTTTACGTAGCAAATCATCAAGATCATCTGGAGTAGGTGGGCCATTTAAAGTCGAAATACGTTGTTCATCTGTCACACTTGCCAGTAAACCGTATTCAGGGTTATTGATAAGCTCACTTTCTTGACGTTCTTTAATGGTTTCAATCGTTAAACGGAGCTGTTCTTTAATTTGGTCGTGTGGGCTGCTGTAAAGGTCAGCAACACGTGTATGTACATCTAAAACAGTAGATACACCATTTAAAAAGTATTCACGTGGTTCTGGGTCATAATCAACAAAAGTTTGAGGTAAAGTTGCTTCATCACGTTGTGTGCAAGCGACTTGAATATCATCGGTATTATTTACACGGTTTAAGCGGTAGATACCTGCTTCAACAGGAAGCCATTGAAGTAAGTGAGTCAGCCATCTGGGAGTAATTGTAGAAAGTTGGGGAGCAGTTTTGGTTGCATTGGCCAGTTGACGGGCTGCGTGGTCCCCCAGCGCAAGTTGGGCTTTGTCAGTATTTTTCGCCATGAATCATTTTTCCTTATTACAGTGGCTTGGTTATAAAATGTTAAATTTTTAAATTATCGTGTTAACAGATTAGAATTAAATATTCGATTTTCAAAATATGAATAAGGTATAAATAAATGAATACAGGTCACTTATTATTAATAAGCATATATTTATGAAAATTTAATATAAATAAGTAATAAACTGATTTATATATACCAAATTCATGTTTTTAATATATTGGTTGAAACTCTTATATATAAAATTGTGAATACGATTTATTTAAATTCTGGATTTTTTTGATAAGCCTCCAGTGGTGACTGTAAAATCTGGCTTCCTGCGGGAATACTATGTGTAAGCCAGACATTTCCCCCAATAATAGACCCTCGACCAATCGTAATACGGCCTAAAATAGTGGCACCTGCATAGATCACCACGTCATCTTCAACAATTGGATGGCGTGTATAGTCTTTTTTCAAACCACCATCATCATTCGTTTCAAATCGTTTTGCCCCCAGTGTTACGGCCTGATAAATACGAACACGCTCTCCAATAACGCTAGTTTCACCAATCACCACACCTGTACCATGATCAATGAAAAATCCTTTACCGATTTTTGCACCCGGATGAATATCAATACCAGTTGCAGAATGCGCCAACTCGGAAATAATGCGCGACAATAAAGGCACTTGGGCATACAGTTGATGCGCTATTCGATGATGAATAATCGCAAATATGCCCGGATAGCAAAGTAATACCTCATCCACACTATGCGCCGCCGGATCGCCTTCATAAGCAGCACGCACATCGCCGTCTAAAAGACGTCGTATAGAGGGTAAGGTGTTGGCAAAATCCTGCACAATATTTTGAGCAAGTTCTTCTGGCTGTTGGACTGCGTTCGAATGACTCAAATGACGTTTTGCTTCATAATTTAAAGCCAGTTGTACTTGAGCATGTAAGGCTGTGAGTACCCGATTTAAAGTATAGGCAATATAAGAATCTTCAGTTTCTTGACGTAAGTCAGCAGGGCCTAAACGCATTGGAAATAAAATTCCGCACAGGTCATCTAAAATAGCTTTTAACACTTCTTTAGATGGAAGTTCACGGCCCCCAAATTCTTTGGTCCTGTGTTGCTGCTGACGCCAGTCATGCCTTGCTTGTTGCAAACCTTGTACAACAGCATTAATGTTCCATTGAGTCACAAGCTTTCCTTGATTCACTGAAAATTGATTAAAATATTAGTCTTGTTGCCAAGGAAGTTGATGGATGCGCCAGCCATTTTTTTGATTACGCTGTTGCTGATCATTTAGATCGCCTTCGAAGCCTTCAAGAACGTTATAAATGTGCTCAAAACCAGCATTAAATGCGGCTTCGGCAGCTTGTGCTGAACGGTTGCCACTACGGCATAACAAAAGAATGGTTTTATCTTTACCAACTTTTGATTCAAGTTCTTTTAAAAAGCGTGGATTACGATTAAATGACGTGCCTGTTGCCCATGCAACATGGATACTTTCAGGGACATAACCCACAAATTTGCGTTCTTCATTGGTACGCACATCAACTAAAACAGCTTCTCCTTGTTGTACGAGTTGCCATGCGTCAACAGGTGATAAACTGCCATTAAAATTTAGTTCGTGTTCTTGTGCATATTGCTGTGCTTTAGCAAGAATATCTTCGGCCGAAAAGGATGTATTTGAACCATTTGAGATAAAACTTTGTGGAGTTTCAGTATTTAATTTAGCGTTCATTGAATATATCCTTATCTTTGATTCAGATTGTTAAGGTTCAATTTACGCGTTTTTAAATATAAGCAAAAATAAGGAATATCTATTTATATATATTATTTTGATAAATAAGAATGAGGGATATTTTTATAAAAATAGTATTAGTTAATCTTATAAACTTATTAAAATAAAATAGATTTAAGAAATTTTAATAGTTAGTAAAAAACCGTGTGAATTAAAATAATCCACACGGTTTTAAAAATTAAGCAAATCCACCATTTACTCGAATGACTTGTGAATTTACCCAACGTCCATCTGGACTAGCCAGCATGGCAACTACGCCAGCAATTTCGTCAGGTGTCCCGATTCTTTCCAATGGAGCAAGTTTTGCAATAGCTTCCACTTGCTCGTCAGTTTTCCTATTATAAAAAAGGTCAGTACCTGTCGGGCCGGGCGCAACGGCATTTACAGTAATATTCCGTCCGCGTAACTCATTTGCTAACACATGTACCAAACCTTCGACACCTGCTTTTGAAGCAAGATAAGGACCATATGCCGGAAAAGATTTGGCAATTACACTGGTTGAAAGCGCAATAATCCGACTACCATCTGGCACTGTTTCGGCCGCATGCGCCAATATTAAAAACGAGCCACGTAAATTAGTATGAATCACTTTATCGAAATCTGGCAGGCTTTCAGGTGTAATTTTTGCCATAGGCATAATACCGGCACTATGAACCACAACGTCTAATTGACCATTAATGGCCTTTGCCTCTTGAAATAAACGGCTCACCTCATGTTCATTTGCAACGTCCGCTTTAATAGCTGAGGCTTGACCACCTTGCTCAATAATATGATCTACAGTTGCTTGGGCATGAACCTTATTGCCAGCATAGTTAACAATGACATAAAAGCCATCTTGTGCTAAGCGTTCAGCAATAGCACGACCAATACCACGTGATGCGCCAGTAACCAGAGCTGTTTTTCTTGAAATATTCATTTTTAGATTGCCTGTTTGAGTAAGTATGGCTTATTTTAATAATATAGAAATATGGGATAAATCATCAGAATTGGATAAGATAATTCCATATAAATTAATAATTGGCAGAGTTAAAAGCGAGCACTATGGATAAATTTGATACCTTGCAACTTTTTACCCGCATCGTAGAGCTAGGTAGCTTTAGTCAGGCAGCCGATCAGCTAAATATCCCACGTGCTACTGCAAGTAATGCCATTAAGGAGTTAGAGAGTAATTTACAGTGCCGTTTGCTAGAACGGACGACTCGGCATGTAAGACCATCACTAGATGGACAGGCATTTTATGAACGCTGCACACAAATATTATCGGAACTTGATGATGCAGAATCATCTTTACGCAATGTAATTGCTCAGCCCCGTGGTTTATTACGAGTCGATTTATCAGGCGCACATGCGACTAAAATTGTTTTACCCAATATCGATCAATTTCACGAGTTGTACCCCGACATTGAACTAGTAATCAGTACGGGGGATCGCTTGGTTGATCTGATTAGGGAAGGGATAGACTGTGTGGTGAGAGCGGGGCGTTTGGATGATTCCACTTTAATTGCTAGACATTTGGTGGATATGCCACAAGTGATTTGTGCAAGTCCTGACTATTTAAATAAACATGGAATGCCACAGCAACCAGAGGATTTGTTATCACATTATTGTGTTAATTTCTTTTCGACATCAGGTGGACGGAATTATCCATTTGAATTGATGGTGAACGGTAAAAAACAAGATTATTTTTTAAAAAGCTGGATCGCGGTAAATGACGCTGAAAACTATGTATTATCTGCTTTACGTGGGGCAGGTTTAATTCAGGTCCCGCGCTACCATGTGGCAAATGAGTTAAAAGACGGGCGACTGGTTGACGTTTTATCTGAGTGGGAAATCCCGAAGATGTCAGTTTCTGCTTTATATCCGCAGCATCGGCAGCTCTCGCCACGCGTACGAGTTTTTGTTGCTTGGCTGAGTGAGTTATATACGGGGTATTTTTCAAAATAACCATAGCGTATAACGTATAGGTAGAATGCTCTCTAGCACATATAAAATTCTGGTGAATATGTGATTGAATTACCTAATGCAAATGATTGGATCGTCAGAAATTCTGACCCTAACAGTCTCGAACGAATTGAAGCCTTTTTTACCGATCATGCTTATGAGTCGCATCGCCACGATACTTTTGCAATTGGTCGAACATTAACAGGTGTTCAAAGCTTTCATTATCGTGGAGAGATGAAACATAGCTTGCCAGGTATGACGATGGTTTTGCATCCTGATGAAAAACATGATGGCGAGTCAGGTAGTCGAGACGGTTTTAGATATCGGATGGTGTACGTAGAACCTGCAACACTACAGAAAATTATGAAGGGTAAACCTTTACCATTTTTTGAAAATGGCTTGAGTCAGGATCCCCGTTTATTTAAAGCAACTGATGTTTTATTACAGGGGATGGACCAGTATATTGATCCGTTAGAAAAACAAGATGCTTTATATGATCTGGCAACCACACTTTACGAAATTTCTGGTAATAATCAGCGTACCTCACATGCTTATGACTATGTTGCAGCGGAGCGAGCTAGAGAATTTATACATGCCTCTTTATATGAAAATATCTCTTTAGATGATATTGAAAAAAATGTGGGACGAGACCGCTGGAGTCTTTCACGCGATTTTCGACTACTGTTTGGTACAAGTCCACATCGATATATGACTATGCGTAGGCTGGAAGTTGTGAAGTCCTGTTTGATGTATGGAGAGTCCTTAACTCAAGCTTCATTGATTGCAGGATTTTTTGATCAAAGCCACATGACACGTCATTTTTTAAAAGCATTTGGATTGACTCCAGCCAGATGGCGGATGATCAATAAGCTCTCTTCATAAACAAAAGCTAGCCTGTTTAGGCTGACATAGACTTTATCTTAAATTAGATGCATACCTTTCAAAAAATCATAAAGCATAAATATGCCGGAAATGATTAGCATCAATCCCATGGCTCGGTTTATACGATTAAACCAGATTTTATTTTTAATTTTTTTACCTAACACAGCACCTGCCCAAGAGTAAAGGCAGGGCGCGCCAGCTGCACCCAGTGAAATGAGCAATGATACGAAGAATATTTGAACGCCAATGATATGTGCAGTAGGGTACATAATGGTTGTAACAGGCAAAATGACTAAAATCCCTTTGGGGTTTAAAGCTTGTATCCAAAAACCATTCCAGAACGAAAGCACCTGAACTTCAGTGGCCTCATTATTCAGATCGATATCTGACTTTAACATTTGATATGAAAGGTAAAACGTATAACATGCACCAAATAAAGCAATATAGTGCAAGGCATTTTGTGGAATGATCGCGGCGCCGATATATCCAAAAATCATGAATAACATCAGCATTGCACAACCGACACCCATAAAAAAATAAATTGTTCTTTTGAATTGTCCGGTAAGCCCAGCGTTTAGCCCCATAAAATTTACTGGACCGGGGCTATACATCACACTCAAGGTATAAAAAAAGATTTCCATAACGTATCTACTGAAACAAAAAACAACCCAGCATAGTGACTCGCAAATTTATGGTCTTGTACGTTTGTGATGGCTCCTGCACAAACGTACAAGACGAGAAAAATCTGAGTGAGTCATGATGAGCGGTCTAAAATAAACGATTCAGGAAAGAGATTTATGTTTGACACAAAAATTGCGCTGATTGTCCGTAATGATCTTGCGACGTGGCAGAGATTAAATGTGGTGGCTTTTTTGGCAACGGGGATTGCCTCTGCTGTACCTGAAATGCTGGGGAAACCTTATATCGATTCAAATGGCTATGAGTATGGCAACATGCTAGGGCAACCGATGTTGGTATTTGAGGGGGATTTATCTGGTCTACAAAAAGCGCATAGGAAAGCAATTGAGCAAGATTTAACGATAATTCCCTATGTACATGCTATGTTTTCTACAGGCAATGATGAGGATAATCGAGCTGTATTTTTGGCCGAAGATGCGAATCAATTAAATTTGGTTGGGCTAGCATTAAGAGGACCTAAAAAGGCAGTTGATAAGGCAATTAAAGGACTTTCTTTGCATCAATAAGATTTTTATTGGAAGAATGATAAAACCCACTTTTTGAGCAAAAGTGGGTTTTATTTAAAAAATGATAATTAAACTTTATCTTGCGTCTTGGTCTCAAAATCGCTGGCATCATGGCGTTCATGCAACTGTGTGGCTAAATCACCAAAGGTACGGTTGACCATACGGCCACGTTGTACCGCAGGGCGCGCTAGAATCGCATCTGCCCAGCGCTGAACATTTTTATATTGATCGACACCTAAAAACTCCGCACCGTTATACACCCAGTTTTTAACAAGACCACCATACCAAGGGAATGCTGCAATATCAGCGATGCTATATTCAGAACCAGCCAAATATTCGTTTTTTGCTAGATGCTTATCTAAGACATCAAGTAAGCGTTTTGTTTCCAAGGCAAAGCGGTTAATTGCATATTCAATTTTGACAGGGGCGTAGGCATAAAAATGCCCAAAACCACCACCTAGGTAAGGCGCGCTGCCCATTTGCCAAAATAACCAATTAAGGCATTCAGTACGTGCAGCAATATCAGTTGGAATGAAAGCCTTAAATTTTTCAGCCAAGTAAAGCAAAATTGAGCCAGACTCAAACACTCTTAATGGCGGGTTTTGGCTATGGTCAACCAATGCTGGAATTTTAGAGTTTGGATTAATTTCCACAAAGCCACTGCCAAATTGCTGACCTTCACCGATTTTAATCAGCCATGCATCATATTCAGCATCTTGATGTCCTAATGCTAAAAGTTCTTCTAGCAAAATAGTGACTTTTTGGCCATTAGGCGTTGCTAAAGAGTAGAGCTGGAGCGGATGTTTACCGACGGGAAGTGTATGCTCGTAACGCGCACCTGAGGTAGGTTGATTTAAATCGGTTTTTTCTCCAGTCCATTGCCAAACTTGTGGAGGAATATAGTTTGAATCACTCATTTTCTATCTCGTGTTTGGTGTAAATATAAGGATTTATTTATGTCGCAAGGCAAGCCATTTTTTTACGGTCGGACGTTGCCATTGCTGTAATGCATAGTTTTTTAAACGTTCTGGTACAGCATCACCATTTTGAATAAGGCGTTGCAACATTAGGGCAAGTTCAGCATCCACAATGCTCCATGAACCAAAAATAAATTCGGCATCAGGCGCGAGAAGTTTTTCTGCAACAAAGAACAGTTTCTCCGCAGCTTTTTCGCCTTCTTCTGAAAGTGGAGTTGACTTGGGTTGAATAAAAATAACATCGGTTGGACGCTCAGTTCTTAGTGCAACTAAGTCCGATCGGAGCCATGCCTGAATTTGTCTTGCTCTTGCGCGTGCTTGAATATCTTTCGGATAAATAGCTGTGTTTGGATAAAGCTCTTCTAAATATTCCAAAATGGCAGAAGATTCTGATAAGGCAAAATCGTTATGTTCAAGTACAGGCACTTTGGCAGTTAATGACTTTGCTACATAAGATTTTTCAAACTGGCCTTGCTGGCCTAAGTTGATGGTCGCTATTTCAAATGGAATTTGTTTTTCATGTAGCCCTACAAAAACTGTAAACGCATAGGGGCTTAGAAATTGTGAATCTGTGTACAGCTTAAAATGTTCATTATTCATTGTTATTGTCCATGTCATAAAACAATCGAATCTAGTCTAAGTGAGCTGATCCAAGATTGGGTAGCTTTTTTGTGGAAAAGCTTTATCGGTTTTTGAATTAAGCCATTTCAGTGTTCAACGTTAGGGCTTAATGTGCTGAAAATGTTGACGAACAATATTAAGCCACGCCTGTACAGCTGGTGAGACAGGAAGATTCTTTTTCCAAGCCATCACTAAGTGCCACTGAATATTTGGTTTTTCGAGTGGCACTGCTGCAAATAAAGTCGGGTCAAGCATGTCAGTATAATACTGTGGGAGAAGTGCAATCCCCATTCGTTGTAATACCATATCTGCTAAGAGGTGCCATTGGCTGGTCCGGCAAGCAATGGTCGGGTAAAAACCATGCTGCTTACAGGCATCGAGAATAATACTGTTTAAAGAGAAATTTTCAGGAAACATTAAAAATGATTGGTGTTGTAGCTCTTCTAGATTTATTTTTTTGCGGATTGCCCAAGTGGCATCCCGACGTAAAAGAACCATTAAAGGGTAGTTACATAGCTCAATGCTATTAAAGATTTGCTCATCAAAAGGCTGTAATAAAACGCCAACGTCCAACTCATTGTTAAGCAAAGCTTGCTCAATACCGCGTGAACCAACCTCCATAAAAGCCAATTCAATATCTGGTAATTGCTGATGATAATCAAACAGGGCAGTCGTCAGAAGCTGCGAACCTAAAGGCGGAACGCCAAGTTTTAAAGTTCCTGTTTTTAATTGTTGGTAGTTTTCAATTTCAAGAAAGATGTTCTGTTCTGCCTGAAGAAGCTCGATTGCATGTTGATAAATGCGCTCTCCAATTTCAGTTAACTCGATTTGTCTTTTACGGCCATGATCGGGTTTAACCAAAAGCTGTACCTGAAGTTGCTCTTCAAGCTGCTGTAATATTTTACTAATAGTGGGTTGAGTCAGATACAACTCTTCAGCAGTACGGGTAAAACTTTTAGTTTTAACCAGAGTAACAAAGCACTGTAATGATTTTAGAGAAAGCATAATAAAGAATAGATTATTCCATTTTGGAATAATATTAACATAAATAATTCATATTTAGCAGGTCTAACCAAGCTAGCATAATAGTGTAGTTAACCATCTAATTTCGCAAAATGAGTACTGAATCTGCTTCTGGAACACCCAAACAACCTTCACTTTTAGTTTTAGTTAAACAAATTTTGATTTTGGCTGGATTTTGGTGGATCGGGTATCTTTTACATCAAAAGCTCGGTGTACCTGTCTCGGCAGGTATTTTAGGTATGTTTTTATTACTTTTATGCCTGTTCTTTAAAATTATCAAAATGGATCAGGTGGCAATGGGAGCAACTGTGGTTTTAGGTGAGCTATTACTGTTTTTTGTGCCTGTAGTCGTTGCCGTAGTTCAGTATAAAACCTTGTTTATGACCGAAGGGTGGCAAATTGTCTTGAGCATTGCGGTTGGGACCATTTCAGTCATGCTCAGTACCTGCCTCACGATTCACTATTACAATCGTTTGAAAGCTTATTTACAGGCTAGAAAACGTCTTCAACATAAGCATATCTAAAGAGCAAACGACATGAATATCTGGTCAATTCTTTGTCTGATCTGGACTTTGGCAGCCTATGTTGTAGCAAAGCGGATCTATCAGAAAAATCCAAAACTTTGGTTGTCACCCGCGATTAGTGTGCCTGTACTCACCATCATTTTGATGACGGTTTTTGGAATTTCATACCAAACTTATTCAGAAGATACGCAGTGGATTGTTAATTTATTAGGGCCTGCAACGGTTGCTTTTGCTGTGCCGATTTATCGTTATCGGGAAACGATTCGTAAAAACCTCGGGGTCCTCTCGATTGCGATTATTGTAGGTATGAGTGTAGGCGTAATGTCTGCCTACGAAATGGCACAGTGGTTCCATTTTAGTCCTGAAGTCACCAATAGTTTGATGGCACGTTCTATTTCAACACCTTTTGCCATGATTTTAGCGGAAGATATTCACGGTTCGGCAGCGTTGGTTTCACTATTTACCGTTATTACTGGTTTGGTCGGTATGATTTGCGGCGATGCAATTTTAGCGATTACTAAAATCCGTTCTAATGTAGCAAATGGGGCAGCTTTCGGAAATGCAGCCCACGGTTTTGGTACAGTTAGAGCACAGCAGCGCAATAGTGAAGAAGGTGTAATTGCCAGTTTGACCATGGTAATCGCAGGTATTTTAATGGTACTGATTGGGCCATTTGCCATTCATCTATGGTTGCTACTGTAAACTTGGTTTAAGTTGGCTTGTCATGTTGTTGAATAATCTTTGATAGTTTTTTGATGGCTTGTTTCATTAGTTCGGGTTCAAAATCGCCTAAGCCAACAATTAACCCTGGACGTTGTTGTTCTTTTGAAAATGTCGGTGAAATTGCTTTAATGGCAATGCCTGCATCGACTGCCGAGCTTGCAACTTCGATGTCATTAATATGGTGAGCAAGCCATAACACCATATGCATGCCTTGATCGCCTGGCTGTAACCAAGTCAGTTTTTTAGGTATGTATTTTTCAATCAAGCCAATAATGAATTCACGGACTTCTGCATAGACATTCCGAGTCCGTCGAATATGCCGTTCCAAATAACCCTCTTGAATAAAAGCAGCCAAAACGTGTTGGTCGGCAGCAGGTGGGTGTCGATCAATTAAGACTCTGAGTCCACAAAAAGGAGCTACTAACTCTTTAGGCAATACTGCATAACCAAGTCTAAGTGATGGAAATAGGACTTTACTGAAAGTGCCAAGATAAATGACTTGGTCGGGTGCCATACCTTGCAAAGATGGGAAGGGCTGTCCGTTATAGCGAAGTTCACTGTCATAGTCATCTTCAATGATCCAAGCATTTTGCTGTTTTGCCCAAGCTAATAAAGCAGTGCGTCTGGCAAGACTCATCGGCATGCCAAGTGGATATTGGTGAGACGGTGTCACAAAAGCAGCACGTGCATGTTTTGCAAGTTTAATTCCAGTTTCAACCTGAATACCTTCTTCATCAACAGGAACACGCACCATGCGAATGTTCTGTACAGCATGTTCAAAAATGGCTGTTGTACCTCGATAAGCCGGATCCTCAATCCAGACTTCATCTTTTGCTTCAAATAAAATCTGGCTACAAATATAAAGTGATTGCTGGATGCCAGGTGTAATCACAATTTGTTCAGGTTCACAGTGGACAGAGCGGGATCGGCGTACATAGTCGGCTATAGTAACTCTTAGTGATAGCACGCCTTGAGGTTCGCCATAACCCGAGGGAGCACCTGCACCTCGTGATCTATATTTATTACCAAATTTACGCCAGATATCACTTGGTTGAGTACGACCGACGGGGACAGATACCGCAAAAGGAACATGAGGAAGTGGCTTAAATTCATCAAGCACTTTGGCATAAGAACGTGCCGATTTGGTCAAAGATATCGAGTTAGGTTTATTTTCTTTTGATGAATGTTGTATTACAGATGTTTTAACCAAAGCATGAGACACATAAGTACCAGTTCGTGGTTGAGAGTCAAACACACCTTCAGCTAAAAGCTGATCGTAAGCTTCAATAATGGTTCCGCGAGCGACCCCAAGTGTTTGAGCCAATTCGCGTGAAGAAGGCAAGGGATCGCCGGGTTGTAAATCACCACTTTGTACAGCTTCACGTAAAGCTTGAGTCAGTTGGGCACTAATCTTTCCTTGGCTTTTGTCAATCTTCGCAATAGACGGAAGTTCCACAACTTTTGCCATTCTTGCCATAATTCTGGTCTACTTAAAAAAATACAAAGTGGTTCTTTTTAATAAACCACAGAAACCAGAAAATTTACAATACAAAATATAAATAGCCCTGATATTTACAGCGAGGTTTTTAGCCATGTATATCCCTGATGATTTTGCAGAAAACAGTTTGGATGTATTGCATTCTCTTATTGCAGAACATCCATTTGGAGTGCTTTTTACTCATCGAAGTAATGGCTTAGATGCAAATCATCTTCCATTCGAATTACAGGCAAGCGAAGGGAACTTGGGTGTGCTACATGCGCATGTGTCACGAAATAATTCTGTTTGGCAGGATATTAAAAGTGGAGATGAGGTAATTGTCGTGTTCCAAGCAGGCGATGCTTATATTTCACCAAACTGGTATCCATCTAAACATGAACAGCACAGACAAGTACCGACATGGAACTATAGGGTTGTGCATGCTTATGGCAAAGTGACAATTCGGGATGATGAGCGTTATATTCGTGGTGTAGTGGCTCGCTTAACCCGCACTCATGAAGCATCTCAACCTGAACCATGGAAAATGTCCGATGCACCAAAGGATTATCTTGAACCGATGTTAAAAGCCATTGTAGGTATTGAGATTGAAATTACCAAGCTGCAAGGAAAATCAAAACTTGGGCAAAACAAAGAACGCCGTGACATTTTAGGCGCGGCAGATGGCCTATCGAAATCTGGTCATCAAACTATAGCGAATGCCATGTACAGTGTGGCTGAGTTAAATAAATAATTTTGAAAATATAAAAGCTTAATATCAATTGAGGAGAAAAAGATGTCTTTGACTACACCTGTTGAATTAGTGGGTGAGCACGTTATTTTAAAGCCGCTAGATGTAACTCAAGCTGAAGCGCTCAAAGAGGCCGTTTGCGATGGGGAACTCTATAATCTTTGGTATACCCGTGTGCCAAGACCTGAACAGATGACTGCTGAAATTGAAAGACGTCTTGATTTGCAAAAATCCGGCTCTATGTTGCCATTTTATATTGAAGACCAAAAAACGGGACGAGCGCTGGGCATGACAACACTAATGCATATTGAAGAAGCACATCGCCGTGTAGAAATTGGTTCGACGTGGTACCGAAAGTCTGCACAGCGTACGCCTGTAAATACTGAATGTAAGAAGCTATTGCTGGCTCATGCATTTGAGACTTTAAACTGTATTGCTGTTGAGTTACGCACATCTTCTTTAAATGTTCAAAGTCAAGCCGCGATTGTACGCTTAGGTGCAAAACTCGATGGTGTGCTAAGAAGTCATCAAATTGTGAAAGATGATATTTTGCGGGACACTCATGTTTATAGCATTTTGAAACATGAGTGGCCTGCGGTCCGTCAAAATCTAGAATGGCTATTGAGCAAACCGCGCTAAAAGGAATTTTAAGCAAGCTGTTTTTCTCTTTTTTGGCTTAGTCAGAAGAGAGAAGCTGCGGCAATCATTAACCTGAAGTTAATAACAACTCATCTAGGTTGATTGATCGAAACTCCATAAAGCGTTTTTATAGATTCAGAACAAAACTGCGATCTATAGGTAAACACATGGAAGGCTCAGTTCAGAATAAAGAACGGTTATGGACAAAGCGGCGTCATGCCAAACAACTAAAACTAGAGATGGCAAATCGATATACCGATGGTGTGGTGATTCCAACTCAAGACATTATTAAAGTTTTGGAAACCTTAATTACACCGGGTGACAAAGTTGTACTCGAAGGGAATAACCAAAAACAGGCTGATTTTTTATCGCGCTCTTTGGCTCAAACCAATCCAGATATTTTGCATGATTTGCATATGATCATGCCAAGCGTAGGGCGTTCAGAACATCTTGATCTGTTTGAAAAAGGCATTGCGCGTAAACTCGATTTTTCTTTTGCTGGCCCACAAAGTTTACGTATTAGTCAGTTGATTGAAGATGGACTATTAGAGATTGGTGCCATTCATACCTATATCGAGTTGTATTCACGTTTGGTGGTCGACCTCATTCCAAATGTGGTGCTCTCAGCGGGCTTTATGGCAGACCGTCAAGGCAATATCTATACAGGTCCAAGTACAGAAGATTCTCCAGCACTTATTGAACCCGCGGCTTTTAGTGATGGTATTGTGATTGTTCAGGTCAATGAACTGGTTGATGATGTCTCGGAGTTACCACGTGTCGATATTCCTGCTTCTTGGGTGGATTATGTGGTGGTGGCAGATCAGCCATTTTATATCGAACCGTTATTTACTCGTGACCCCAAACACATCAAGCCAGTGCATGTGCTTATGGCGATGATGGCAATTCGCGGAATTTATGAAAAGCATAATGTGCAATCGTTAAACCATGGTATTGGTTTTAACACTGCAGCGATTGAATTGATTTTACCGACTTATGGTGAGTCTTTAGGTTTAAAAGGAAAAATTTGCCGAAACTGGACACTGAATCCGCATCCAACTTTAATTCCAGCGATTGAAACAGGTTGGGTTGAAAGCGTGCATTGTTTTGGTACTGAACTCGGTATGGAAAAATATGTTGCAGCTCGTCCCGACGTGTTCTTTACAGGTCGTGATGGTGCTTTACGTTCCAATCGTATGATGTGTCAACTCGCGGGTCAGTACGCCGTTGATCTATTTATTGGCGCAACTTTGCAAGTTGATGGCATGGGGCATTCTTCGACTGTCACCAAAGGCCGTTTAGCTGGTTTCGGTGGTGCACCAAATATGGGGCATGATCCGCGTGGTCGTCGTCACGATACGCCAGCATGGTTAGATATGCGTTTGCAAGGCGCCAATGAAACAGAAACTTATTTGGCACGTGGTAAAAAACTGGTGGTGCAAATGGTGGAAACCTTCCAAGAGGGTGGCAAGCCAACTTTTGTAGATCGCCTTGATGCGATTGATGTGGCTAAAACAGCAGGCCTACCTTTAGCACCGATCATGATTTATGGCGATGATGTGACCCATTTACTCACGGAAGAAGGCATTGCTTATCTATATAAAGCAAGCAGCCAAGAAGAGCGCCAAGCCATGATTGCTGCTGTGGCAGGTGTGACCAGTATTGGTTTAACTCAAGACCCTAAAACAACAGCACGCTTAAGAAGCGAAGGCTTGGTGGTATTCCCTGAAGATTTAGGTATCCGCCGCACCGATGCAACACGTGAGCTTTTAGCAGCGAAAAATATTGCCGACTTGGTGACATGGTCTGATGGTTTATATCAACCCCCTGCAAAATTCAGGAGTTGGTAATGATGGCACAAGTTCAATATCAAACATTTAGCGAAAGTCAGCTTTTGGCAAGTTTAGCGGTCGAAGCGTTAATTGATGAAGTTAATCTGACACCGAAACCAGCTTTGGTAGATCGCCGTGGCAGTGGTGCACACAATGACCTGACTTTGGAGTTAATGGAGCGCTCTGCAAAAAGTTTACGCCCGATGTTTGAAGAAATGGCTCAAGCAGCCATACATCATGGTGAGATTTGTTTAGCCTTACGTGAAGATATTGGTGAAATTGGCCGGCAAGGTGAAAAGACCATGATGTTGGCGACAAATGGTGTCAACACACACCGCGGTGCAATTTGGGCATTAGGATTAATGGTAACGGCAGCAGCATTGGCGCGCACGACTCAGCAATATTTATCGGCTGTTGAGCTATGTCAGTTAGCAGGCCAGATTGCTCAGCTTGAAGATCGTTTTATTCCAAAGAAGGCTTTGAGTCATGGTCAACAAGTACAGAAAAAATTAGGTATCTTAGGAGCCAAAGAACAGGCTCAACAAGGTTTTCCAACTATTGTGAATTTTGGTTTAAAGCAACTTTATCAAAGTCGTAGTAAACCAATGAAAGAAGAGTTCGCTCGTTTAGATGCCTTACTTGCGATGATGACTGATCTAACTGATACCTGTGTGCTTTATCGATCTGGAACATCTGGCTTAAAGCTTATGCAACAAGGTGCTCAGCAAGTACTTGATTTGGGCAGTAGCTCAAGCTTGGAAGGTCGACGTGCTTTACATCTTTTAGAGATTGATCTGCTTAGGATGAAAGCTTCCGCTGGTGGCGCCGCAGATTTGTTGGCAGCAACCTTGTTTATAGATCGTGCTCAGCAGTCATCTTTAAAAAATAAAAAGGGATTTTGATGATGGAAACACTTCATTTTGAATTTGTGGCCACAGAGCCACCTGTAAAAAAAGCACTGGTAGGATGTGTAGGCTCTGGCGATTTAGAAATTTTGATGGAACCCGGTGAAAAGGGAAAGACCTCTATTCATGTCGTTACCTCTGTAGATGGCAGTGCAGCACGTTGGCACAATCTTTTTGAACGAATTTTTACTGCGCAAATACCGCCAGCGGTCAATATTGATATTCATGACTTTGGTGCAACTCCCGGTGTTGTTCGCTTACGTCTGGAACAAGCATTAGAGGAGATTGCTCATGACTGATATCGAGAGCTTGTTAAATAAACAAGATTTTATTGAGCTGAGTGCGAGAAAGCGTGCTAAAGCGCTATTAGATGAAGGGACTTTTCGGGAGTTACTCGACCCATTTGCACGTGTTATGTCGCCTTGGCTCGTTAAACAGAACATTGTGCCGCAAGCCGATGATGGTGTAGTGATTGCAAAGGGAACTATTCAAGAACAGCCAGTAGTTTTAATTTCTATTGAAGGTTTATTTCAAGGTGGCAGTTTAGGCGAGGTGGGCGGTGCCAAAATTGCGGGTGCCTTAGAACTTGCGGTTGAAGACAATCTAAAAGGTATTCCAACAGCTGCAATTTTATTGTTGGAAACGGGTGGCGTTCGTTTACAAGAAGCAAATCTAGGCTTGGCTGCAATTGCTGAAATTCAGGCTGCAATTGTGAACTTACGTCAGTATCAACCCGTGATTGCTGTGGTCGCAGGCAGTGTAGGGTGCTTCGGCGGTATGTCAATTGCGGCTGGCCTATGTAGCTATATTGTAATGACACAAGAAGGGCGTTTAGGCTTAAATGGCCCGCAAGTAATTGAACAAGAAGCTGGTGTACAAGAATATAACGCCAAAGATCGTCCATTTATATGGAGTATTACTGGTGGTAATCAGCGTTTCGCTAGTGGTTTGGCAGATGCTTATGTTGACGATGATCGCCAGAAAATTCGTCAGCAAGTCACCTATTATTTAACTCAAGGGGTACCTCATCAGCATCGTAGTTCAAATTACACATTCTATTTAGAAAAGCTACAACAAGTTGATACTGCTGAGCAGATTACCCCAGCACAAGTTAAAGCTTTGTATCAAGGAGAGCAAGCATGAATATCGCCGTTGATACATTAAAAGCATCTACTCGTGGTGCACATTGGTTTAAAGCATTTACACAGGACTTTAAGACAGTTGAAGGTTTTCCAGCTTCGGTTTGGGTGTCTGATGGTCAGATTGACCAGCAAGCGGTACGTGTAATTGCCGTTGTTCAAGACAGCAATAATCTGTTCCCTCGGGCAAAACAAGGGGAAGTTGGACTCTTAGAAGGCTGGAGTTTAGCAAAAGCAGTTGATGACGTGGTTCAAGCCGATGCACAGACTGAAACTAAACGCGCTATTTTATGTTTGGTTGATGTTCCAAGTCAGGCCTATGGGCGCCGCGAAGAATTATTAGGTATTCATCAAGCTTTAGCGGGTGCAGTAGATAGCTATGCCAGAGCCAGATTGGCAGGTCATCCTATTGTGAGTTTATTGGTAGGTAAGTCGATGTCGGGTGCTTTCTTGGCGCATGGATACCAAGCCAATCGTATTATTGCCTTAAAAGATTCAGGTGTTATGGTGCATGCAATGGGTAAGGAATCTGCTGCACGCGTTACCTTACGATCGGTTGATGAGTTAGAGCAATTGGCATCAAGCATTCCTCCAATGGCCTATGACATTGAAAGTTATGCCACGCTGGGTTTGTTATCTGAACTGTTATCTGTTGAAAACCCTGAACAACCGACAAACGATGATCTTTTGTTAGCAAAACAGGCAATTGCTCGAGCATTTAAAGAAATTAATGCTGATCAATCGAGAGGGTTGGAACAAAGACTTCACGGCCAAAACCGTCAAATGTCTAAAAAAGTCCGTGAATTATTGCGTGAGCAATGGTCATGAAACTTAAGCTCGAAGCCCATGATTTACTGTGGGGCATGACGGTCGATTACTTGGCCGATGATGCTCCATATTGGGTGAAAGAAGTATTGCAACGAGGTGATCCTGTTGTAGTTCGACGGGCAATTACTCCGGTAGATCAGGTGGCTGTGGGTGTAAGAGGGCAATTTCGTCATCAACGCTATGCAGCTCAAATGTCACGATCTGCAATTAGCAGACAGCTTAAACCCGAAGCATTGACTAATCTAGATGCAGTTACGCAGCAGTTTGAGCACTTGGTAGAACGTTTACAGAGCATTTCTAACATTATGAAAAACTTTTCAGGATGCTGGGGATATACAGGAAGTTTTGGGTTTGAACTGGCAACGGGCATTAAAACAGTAACCGAGCAAAGTGACATAGATTTATTGATTCGAGCTGAACAGCCTTTTGCCAAAAAGCAGGCAGTTGAGTTACTCGAAAATTTTCAGCAAGCCAGGCTGAATGTGGATATACAGCTTCAACTTCCACAAGGTGGGTTGGCGTTAAAAGAATGGGCTAGGAACAGTGGAAAAGTTCTATTGAAACGTCCTGAGGGTGCTGTTTTAGTAGAAAACCCATGGAATTAGGGAAATAGATATCATGGCTTCAATTTGGGTATATCCGGGACAAGGTGTGCAACGAAGCAATATGCTGCACGACTTACCTCAAAACGCTCTGGTTAAAGAATACCTTGAGCGTGCATCGGATGCACTCAAAGAAGATGTCTTGATGTTAGATAGTCCGGCTGAATTGCAATCGACACGTGCAGTACAGCTTTGTTTACTGATTTCAGGTGTGGTGAGTTCAGCTTTATTAACAGCGGAAAACTTAACACCTGACTATGTGGCTGGTCTATCAATTGGTGCATGGTCGGCTGCGGTTGTAGCAGAAGTTTTAGCCTTTGAGGATGCCGTTCGTTTGGTTGCCTATCGAGGTGAACTTATGCAAAACGCTTACCCCGCTGGATATGGCATGACAGCTCTGATTGGTACAGATCGTTCAGCTGTCGATGCATGGGTCAAACAGATTTATGAAATAACGCCAAAGGTTTTTGTCGCAAATATTAATGCACATAACCAGATCGTTATTTCAGGAAGCTTTGAAGCCATGAACCAAGTTGCTGTTTTGGCAAAGCAACAAGGCGTGGTGGCAAAAAAATTAGATGTATCGGTACCATCGCACTGTGAATTATTAAGCCAGCAAGCAAAGCAACTTGCAGCATCTATGGAGGGAGTGACTTTAAAGCAGCCTAAAATACGTTATTTAAGTGGAACAACGGCTCGTACGCTTGGCAGGCCAGAACAAATTGGTGATGACTTGGCTTTTAATATGAGTCGAACTGTAGATTGGGAAAGCACCATCCAAGCTGCATGGGAGCGAGGTGTAAGGTTACAGATAGAAGCTTTGCCGGGAACGGTACTTACTACACTTGCACGTCGAACGTTTAAAGAAGGAACTGTATTGTCATTTCAGGGAACACGTTTAGACAGCATTCAATTGGCAATGCAAAACGAAAATAATGCTTCTTTGTAATTACAATACAAATTAAAAATTGAGTAATAACCCAAGGATATGAGGGATTTACAATGATTATTTATGGAACAGCAATATTAGCGATCTGCCATTTATTAGGTGACTATCTTGGCAACACCTTAGGCATGGTATTAGGCGTTAAAGCCAATGTCGGTGGAGTGGCTATTTCGATGATTCTGTTAATCTTATCTAAAGAGTTATTGGCAAAAAAAGGTTACTTACCTCAAGTCACACAATTTGGCGTCTTGTATTGGTCAGGTATGTATATTCCGATCGTAGTTGCGATGTCAGCAGGTCAAAATGTGGTTGCCGCTTTATCAGGGGGCATGTTAGGACTGATTGTCTCTATTGCATCGTTAATCGGTACGGTTTTAGTCATCCGTTATTTAAATAGAATTAGTGGCGACTATGAAACCTATGAATGGACGATAGAATCCAAAGAAAAAATAGCCTAAGCAAACATAAACTACAAAAAGTTCAATCAAAAAGGATTTAAATGATGGACGCTATAATTGCTGTGTTATCAAAAAATGCATTAGTTACTGCTCTTGCAGTAACGGGTTTAATGATGTTCGTTTCCCATCTACTCTCAAAATATTTGACGAAAGGGAAACTACAAAGTTCTGCAATTGCGATTACTTTAGGTTTGGTTGTTGCTTACTTTGCAGGAGTTTATACGCAAGGAACCAAAGGTGTTTCGGACATCGCTATTTTTTCTGGTTTTGCCCTGTTGGGCGGAGCCATGATTCGTGATTTAGCTATCGCTTCAACTGCATTTGAAGTTGATGTGAAAGAAGTGAAGAAAGCAGGCAAAATTGGTCTAATTGCATTAATGCTTGGTTGTGTTGTGCCTTTTGCAATTGGAGTTTTGGTTGCATGGAGCATGGGCTATCGAGATCCAATTTCGATGACAACGATTGGTGCAGGCGCAATGACTTATATTGTAGGTCCAATTACTGGTACTGCAATTGGCGCGAGTTCTGATGTCATCGCACTTTCTATTGCAATTGGTTTAATCAAGTCAGTTTTCTTTATGGTCGGTACGCCACTTCTTGCGAAATTTATGTATCTAAAAAGTCCACGCTCTGCCATGGTCTTTGGCGGTTTGGCAGGAACAACCAGTGGTACAGCTGCGGGATTGGCAGGTACAGATGTACGATTGGTACCTTATGGCGCTTTAGTTGCAACCTTCTATACAGGACTAGGGTGTTTACTTGGACCTTCTGTCTTTTTCTTAACTGTTAATGCGATTTTTGGATAAATTTTTGAAAATCCTACAACGGCAACTCATTATTCTTTAATAAGTTGCCGATATTTATCTTTTAAAATTAGAGGCAAACATTCGACATTCAGCAATCAGAGCAAGTAAGTTTGGGTCGCGTTCTTTACTTTTTAAAAAGACCAGACCAATTTCTTGTTGCAAGTGGTATTGCTGTTTTAAGGGAATAAGTTTTACCGAACTTTCATAAACCGCAGAAATACGGCCGGGTAATAGTGCAAAACCTACGCCTGAGCTGACCATACTAATTAAGGTAAAAATATCATTGACCTGTAAAGCAACTTTTGGTGAAAAACCAGCTTTTTTAAAAATGATGTCGCTGTCGTTATGAGTTGCAAAACCCTTAGTTAAAGTTAGAAAAGTTTCTTCTTTTAAAAGGCTTAAATCAATATCTTTAAAATCGGCATATTTTGAATCTTTATTGACTGCCAGAAAAATGTCGTCGGAAAACATCGGCAAAATTTCAAAGTCATCATCTTGAGTGGTTTCATTTAAAGCCACGATAATGGCATCCAGCTCAGTTGCTTTAAGCTTTTTCACCAAATCCTGATTCGAGCTCAGCAACAGTTGAATATCAAGCTCACTGCGTCTGATTTTAAGGCCGCTAATCACATTTGGAATCGTATTTACAGTTAAAGAATAAAGAGAACCTAAATGTAAAACCTTGGCTGCAAAGCCTGCGGCTTCTCTGGTTTTATTTACGGTAATAAAAATGTCTTGTACGATTTTTTGTGCCCGTTCTTCAAAGACATAAGCACTTTTTAAAGGAATGAGATTACGGCCTTCATTTTTAAAAAGAGGGCAACGTAAAGCGCTTTCTAAAGAGTGTAAGGCTTTATGAACACTGACATTACTCAACTGCATTTCTGTGGCTGTTTTAGACAAATTTCCACAGCGCATAAAAGCTAAAAAAATCTGTATTTTTTTAAGGGTAAGTTCTTCATCAATTTCCATATTAATTCCTTGAACCTGTTTCCCTAAAAACTATAGATTTGAGCTATAAAGTTACCACAAAATAAAGTCTATAAAATTGTGCTTAGGTCAAAGTATAACTTTATAAACTTGCTTCAACTCTTTGTTGAATGGTTTTGATAACCTGATCTAATGCGCTTTGAATTTTAGTGTTCCATTCAAAAGAACAGTTAATTCTCAAATAATGCTGCTGTGCAGGTAAAACACTAAACAGAGGGCTTGGCGCAACACCAATGTCTTGCTGAATCAACTCTTCATAAACTTGCATACTGTCTAACGCACTAGGAAGTTTAACCCAAAGAAAATAACCACTTGGGTAGTAATACACTTCGCAAGAGCTAGGCAGATGTTGCTTTAAATAGTGATAAAACTGCTTTTTATAACGCTCAAGTGAAAGTCTAAGTGTACGCAAGTGCTTTTCATAATGATGATGAGATAAAAACTCAACCAATGCATTTTGAATAAGTGCATTTACTGAAATGGTACTCATGAGTTGCAAGTGTTGAATATGGTCTGAAAATTTACCCGCATAGACCCAACCGACCCGAAAACCTGCACCTAATGTTTTAGAAAAAGACGAGCAGTGAAGCACCAAATTTTGTTGATCAAAATACTTCATTGAAAGTGGTTTTTGGCCACCATAAAAAAGCTCTTCATAGACATCATCTTCAATCAAATAAATTTGGTGTTCGTGAAGCAACTTGGCAATTTTATATTTAATGTCATCACTAACAGTAAAACCAATCGGGTTATGGGCGTTGAGCATGAGCCAGCACACTTTGATTGGATAGGTTTGAATGACTTGTTCAAAAGCTTCTAGGTCAAAACCATGTTGTGGATGCTCGGGAATGGTAATCACTTTAAGTCCTAAACGCTCGGCGGCTTGCCAAGCCCCATAAAACACCGTTTGCTGTAATAAAATATAATCGCCGGGTTGAGCGACAGCTTGTAGCGAAAGGTTCAGTGCATCTAAACCTCCGGATGTAATGACAATGTCATCTGGATCGGTCTGTATGCCTTGCATACAGTAGCGCTGAGCAATCAGTTTTCTTAAGGCTAAATTACCAGGAGGCAAGCTTGTGGTCTGGTCATAACTTTGTCTTTGGCGCGCAAGTTGCCCCATAATTTGAATAAGTTTGGGTGCTGTTAAAAGCTGACTGTCCGGAAAAGCTGAACCAAAAGGTACGACAGATTCATGTTGAATTGACTTAAGATATTTAAAAACTAAGGAATTAATTTCAATTTTAGAGTTTAGTGAAACAACTGAATATTGCTCTAAAGGTTTAAGTGCAATTTGCTCGGCAACGAAGTAGCCAGATTTTTCTTTTGAATAGATCAGACCTTGTGATTCAAGCTCCTGATAAGCATTCATGACAGTCATTAAACTAAAACCAGAACGTTGTACCTGATCTCTCAATGACGGTAATTTTTCATGTGCATTTAAAGTACCGCTCTCAATGAGTTGGCGAATGCTATGAGCGAGTTGTTCTGATTTATACATGTATGAGCTGCACGAAATAACAAAATGAAAGAAGCACTTAATCAATAATAAATGCCGTTTGCAGAATCTACAAACGGCATTTGTTTAGAACAATAGATTTACTTTAAGTAAGGGGCTGCATAAATCAAGATAACTTTAAACAATCCCGCAATCACAGCTAAGGCTAAAAAACCACCGATCCATAGCAGAATAAACCATTGGGTTTGATTGAGTTTAACGGATGACTTTTTCATAAAACCCTCCATACTTAATGATAACCTTCGTCACCTACACGGACTTTGTCTCTAAATACCCAATAAGACACGATGGTGTAAGCAATAATAATTGGAATCAGAATTAACGCACCGACCAAAGCAAACATCTGGCTTGAATGCGGTGCTGCGGCTTGCCAGATTGTGACTGATGGCGGGATAATATAAGGCCATAAACTAATCACAAAACCAGTAAATGCAAGGAAAACAAGGGCCAATGTATATGCAAATGGTTTGAGGTCATGATCCTGCTTTTTACATGCTGATAAAATCAGACCAACAAATAATAAGACCAAAATCGGTACTGGACTAAAATAGAACAGGTTTGGTAACGAGAACCAGCGATCTGCAATTTCAGGATGAGTCAACGGCGTATATAAACTCACGCCACCAAAAATAATGAGCAGTGCAATAATCAGCTTTGGCATAAGCTCATACATACGTTGCTGCAAACCTTTTTCGGTTTTTAAAATCAGCCATCCACAGCCTAAAGTGGCATACATGGCAACTACACCAATACCTGTAAAGATCGTAAATGGAGATAACCAGTCAAATGGACCACCAGCATAAATACCATTTTCGGTTTTGATTCCTTGAATATAAGCACCCAAAATAATCCCTTGGAGAAAGCTGGTTAAAATTGAACCCCAGATAAAGGCTAAATCCCAAAGATGTTTGGTGCGATGAGCTTTAAAGCGGAATTCAAACGCCACGCCACGGAAAATCAGGGCAATCACCATGAAAATGATCGGTAAATATAGTGCTGATAAAACTGTTGAATAGACCAGTGGGAATGCAGCATATAGACCAGCGCCGCCGAGCACCATCCACGTTTCATTACCATCCCAGACAGGGGCAACGGTATTCATCATCACGTCACGTTCTTGGCTGTTCTTAATGAAGGGGAACATAATTCCGATTCCTAAGTCGAAGCCATCCATGACCACATAAATCATGACACCTAAACCGATAATACCGACCCATATTAAAGAAAGATCAATCATGACGGTTCTCCCCAGATTTTTGATTATCGTCAATGTTTTCATCGACCGCACTGAGTGGACGCATTGGTGTTTTAAAGTGTCCAACGCCACCAGTTTCAACATTTGGTGTATCGATAAATACAGGGCCTTTATTAATCAGTTTTAAGGTGTAGTAGATACCGCTACCAAAAACGATGGTATAGACCACCACAAAAATAATGAGACTAAGTCCGACCTGATCTGCGGAAACAGTATGTGAAAGCCCGTCTTTTGTGCGCATAATGCCGTATACAACCCACGGTTGACGACCGACTTCAGTTGTTACCCAACCTGCAAGCATGGCAACGTAACCAGAAGGCCCCATTACTAAAGCAAATTTATGGAACCAAGATGTTTCATAGAGTTTTCCACGCTTACGTAACCAAAGCGCAATTAAAGACAAAGTGACCATGAGTACACCAAGACCCACCATCACACGGAAGCTCCAGAAAACGATGGTTGAATTTGGACGATCTTCTGGTGCGAAATCTTTTAAACCTGTCACTTGGCCATCTAAGCTATGCGTTAAAATTAAGCTACCCAAATAAGGAACACCTACTTCGAAGTGGTTACGTTCTTCTTTCATATCTGGAATTGCAAATAGCAATAATGGCATTGGTTCATTGTGATTAGTTTCCCAATGTCCTTCCATTGCTGCAAGTTTGGCAGGTTGATGTTCACGGGTGTTTAACCCATGGTTATCGCCAATCACTACTTGCAAACATGAAGTCACAAGTACCATCCAGAGACCCATCGAGAACGATTTTTTTACCAACTCATCGCGACGGCCTTTTACTAAATGCCATGCAGATGTTCCGACGACCAATAATGATGAAACTAAGAAAGCTGCTGCACCCATGTGGGCAAAGCGGTAAGGGAAGGATGGGTTAAAGACAATTGCAAACCAGTCTTTTGGCACAATAATGCCATTTTCGATAGCAAAGCCTTGAGGGGTCTGCATCCAGCTATTCGAAGATAAGATCCAGAACATGGAAATACATGTTCCGATGGCAACCATAAGTGTTGCGAAGAAATGGGCTCGAGGACCAACACGGCCCCAACCAAACAGCATAATGCCTAAGAAACCTGCTTCTAAGAAGAAGGCACTCAAGACTTCATAGGTAAGTAAGGGACCAGTAATACTTCCGGCGACACGTGAAAATTCACTCCAGTTCGTACCGAACTGGTAACTCATGACTACGCCCGAGACCACACCCATACCAAAGGCAACGGCAAAGATCTTAATCCAGTATTTAAATAGATCTTTATAAATCGGGTCTTGGGTTCTTAACCATTTCCACTCTAACACTGCTAAAAAGCAGGCAAGACCGATGGAAGTGGCCGGAAAAATAATATGGAAGGATACTGTAAAAGCAAATTGTATTCGCGCTAATTCTAGAGCGGTTAGACCGAGGCTCATAAACTTTCCCCCTGTGAACTAGCTGATGATGGTTAAATGAGTTAAATACTTATTTTCAGGCAACAAAGTATTTTGGCGATTAAACTTACTTCTGTGATAAATGTTCTTAGCAAGTAAAATGCCAACAGGGTTAAGCAATATAATTGCTTGATATTCCAAGAGAATAGACTGATTGATTGTTCTCAATCTGTTAACAAAGTTTATGCTTGATGTTGCATTTGTAAAAATGCATGTTGCATTGAAACATTGATGAAATATCTGGCGATATGCAATAGATCGTCTCATGAAAACTACCTACCTTAAGAAGTTTCCTTAATCATGCACTTACTCTTTTTGTATATGTAGATACAGAAATTTTTTATAAAACTATAACAGTTTGGAGCAGTCATGAGGTGTGCTATAGTTTTTTTTCAATTATCTGTAGCTATGTATCCATTCTTCAAAAGTCCAAAATAAATGAACAAGATTTACGAATGGCCAAAATCACTCACCAAAACAAAGTGAATGCGACTTTGGGTAATAAGCGCAGAATAGTTTCTTCTCTTTTATTCCTTTGTTGTTTTGCGTGAGGTCTGGTTGTTACGTAGGTTATTAAAGACCTGATTTAAGTGTAGCTCTTCTAAAATAGCTTGGATGTTAAAAAATGTTTATTACTTCTCAACTCAATGTCCTGCATAAAATTATTAAAAATCAGCCTATTCCTGTATCTATATTGGCTCAGTTAGAGCAGACTTACGTTAATTTTGAAGCTACTTTATTAAGAGCGAAAGTACTCAGAGACTTTTCTAAATCTGAAACTGTATATTTAATCCAATCTCATATTGAGCCACAGCAAAGTAGTGTGGCTTATCTATTTTCACCATTTATTTTTGCGAACTTAAACAAGGCTGCTATTTATACAACGCCTGCGACTACGCCTGTACTTTCTATTCTTAATAAATATTACCAAGCTGAAAAAAAAGCCTTATTCAAAGTAGATGATGTTTTAGACAGCTTAAAAATTTATATCGACTTGGAGCTGGCGGAGCTTAATGAAGTTGAATTTATCTATTTAAGCCTCATCAAGGCACTATGCCGAAGTGATCTCTCTACAGTGTTTTTAATTACGAGTTTAGACATAGATATCGAGCAATTAGCAGCATTAGAGCAATTTTTAAAGGTCAAAATTTATTGGATTAAAACCACAAAAGATGATGACTTGAAAAATTTAAATAGCTTAGAAATGCGGAAATTATTATTCAAAAATAAAGATGAAACTTATGTCAAATTATGCGCGAAATTTGCTCAAATGAATGCTGAATTGGTAGCACTCTGTGACACTTTCACGACGCCTCAAATGACGCATTTAATTGACGACATGTTTTATTCAGAACATATTTTTGAAAAGTTATCTGTCTATTCAGAATATATGCAAACCTTATTGCAAAGTCAGCATAGTCTTAACAAGAAAGAGATTGCTTAGCGCTTTCAGGCTTTTGTTTTGCGTTATATAAAGAATGAATACAGTTATAAAAAAATAATCGTTTTCATGTGAAATAAATATTTTATGGTAAAAGCAAAGCAATATTGGTTTTACTTACATGACAAATTTAAATTTTGAGCATCATCTCGGTTCTCTAACGCATGCAGCACTTAGTCAGGCCTCAATTATTTCTCGGGTGTGGGGTGAAGGGCCTTCAGAACGTTATGATGAGTTGGCACAACATTTCAGACCAACTTTTGCCCGTATTAAAGAAGGGGCTTTAATCCGTGAGCAACAGCATATTTTGCCTTATGAACAACTTCAGTGGCTTAAAGATATCGGGTTTACACGCTTACGACTTCCCAAAGCTCATGGGGGCTTTGATGCAACCATTCCTGAATTATTTGCCTTACTCATTGAACTTGCAGAAGCGGACTCAAACTTACCGCAAGCTTTGCGTGTGCATTTTGGTTTCACTGAAGATGTCTTGGTAAGTAAAGACAAAACGTTTCAACAGCGTTGGTTTAGCCGAATTGCAAATGGAGAAACAATCGGTAGCGCATGGTCAGAAGGTGGGAAAGAGTCAATTGATCAGTTTGAAACACATTTGTATCGAGACAGTGAAGGAAAAATTCGCGTTAAAGGTAAAAAATATTACACCACAGGGAGTTTATATGCAGACTGGGTTGATGTTGGTGTAACAGATTTAAAGGGTGAATCTGGTTCGGTCGTTGTTCGCCGTGAAGATGAAGGTGTCGAAATTGTTGATGACTGGAATGGCTTTGGTCAGCAACTCACTGCAAGTGGTACAGCATATTTCCATGATGTATTGGTCGATGAAACTGAAATTTTACCTGATGATGACCGTTTTAAATATTCAGCGGCTTACTATCAACTGGTTCAATTGGCAATTATTACAGGGCTAGGGCGTGCTGCAACCTATGATGTTTCTCAAGCTGTTGCTAAACGTACTCGAAACTATACGCATGCGAATGCCCAATTTGTAAAACAGGATCCACAAATTTTACAAGTCGTAGGACAAATTCGTGGTGCGGCTTACAGTGCAGGGGCGATTGTTGAAAAAGTCGCACAAAGCTTACAACGTGCTTACTTGGCTGCATTTCAAAATAATGAGCAGCTTGAAGAAGAACAAAATGCGCTTGCCGAACTTGAAAGTGCGCAGTCTCAAACGGTCATTACCGATCTAATTTTAAATGCTTCTACGATTTTATTTGACGCTTTAGGTGCTTCCGCAACAGATAAAGATTTAGGCTTAGATCGATACTGGCGTAATGTACGAACGTTATCTTCACATAACCCGAGAGTATTTAAAAATCGAATTGTCGGTGATTTTAGTGTAAACGGTACATTACCACCGTATCAATGGCGAATAGGGAATGTTGCTAAAAAATAAATTATAGTTTTAGATATTAAGCTGCTATTTTGCGGCTTAATATTATTTATATTTTTAAAATAAATTATAAAAACCTATTAGAATAAAATCATATTTTGTTTGGGGTTTATATTATAAAGAAAACCTAAAAATTGCTTTAGTATAAAAATTAAATAAAATGCTGGTTGATAGTTTATGACTAAGAAAATTAGTTTTAATGCTTTTGAAATGAATTGTATTGCCCACCAATCTCCTGGATTATGGCGGCATCCTCAAGATCGATCTGTTGAATATAAAGATTTAGAATATTGGACAGACTTAGCACAAATACTTGAGCGTGGTTTTTTTGACGGTATTTTTATTGCAGATGTGCTTGGTATTTATGACGTTTACCATCAAAGTGCTGAACATGCCTTAACAGGTGCAGTACAAGTTCCAGTCAATGATCCGCTACAGATCGTGCCTGCGATGGCCGCAGTCACAAAGCACCTGGGTTTTGGTGTCACGACCTCTATTTCCTTTGAACATCCTTATCCTTTTGCTAGACGTATTAGCACGCTAGACCATTTAACCAAAGGGCGAGTTGGATGGAATATCGTGACTTCTTATTTGGAAAGTGGTTCGAAAAACTTAGGCCTGAAAACTCAGGTCAATCATGACAATCGTTATGATATTGCTGATGAATATTTAGAAGTCCTTTACAAACTTTGGGAAGGGTCTTGGGAAGAAGGTTCGGTACTTCGCGATCGTGAAAGCGGTATCTTTGCTGATCATAGAAAAGTGCATCCAATTCAGCACGAGGGTAAATATTTTACTGTACCGGGCATCCATATTTGTGAACCATCACCGCAGCGGACGCCTGTACTCTACCAAGCAGGTGCGTCATCACGCGGCCAGAAGTTTGCTAGTCAAAATGCCGAGTGCGTATTTATTGCAGCGCCTTCTAAAATTGCCACTAAAAAAGTGGTACAGGGCATTCGCCAAAAATTGGCTCAAGAAGGCCGCGACCCGTACTCAGTTAAAATTTATGCACTTCTGTCGATTATCACTGATGAAACCGATGCAAAAGCGCAGGCTAAGTTTAAAGAATATCAAAGCTACGGAAGCTACGATGGTGCTTTAACATTGCTGTCTGGCTGGTCGGGAGTGGATTTTTCACAATATCAACCGACCGACAAAGTTGAATATATTCAAACCAACGCCATTCAATCTTTATTGGATTCTTATGTAAATGCAGACCCAGAACGTGTTTGGACCATTGAAGAAATTGCAAATTGGAACAGCTTAGGTGGGAATGGACCTGTGTTAGTGGGTTCGGCAGAAACAGTTTCAGATGCTTTACAACAATGGGTTGAAGATACCGATGTCGATGGCTTTAACCTTGCCTATATTTTGGCGCATCAAACCTTTGCCGATGTAGTTGAGTTTATTGTTCCAGAGTTGCAAAAACGAGGGGTATATCAAACCTCTTATGCACAAGGAACATTAAGAGAAAAATTATTTGGTGCCGGGCCATATTTGCCTGAAAATCACCGCGGTGCAAAATATCGTAATCTAAAAGAGTTAAAACTTGCTGAGGCGAGTTAATATTTTAGGAAGCCTTTAAATAAATAGCTGGTTAAATACCAGCTTTTATTTTGTCTTTTTATATCGGTTTTATTGCTGAGTTAATAATGAAAAGATAATTCTATAATTTAGATTAAAACATCAGATTAATTTGTTTTTGTATTATGTGAATAATCATTATTTTGTTCCTGTTATTAAAGTTTAGGAATTATTAAGTGAGCACACAAGAACTCGATCATAACCATCGTTATGAAATTAAATCTCCCGATGATGTTTCACAATTAATTTCCAAATTTGCAGGGAAGGGTAAATCGAATAAAGTTATTTGGTTGGCACTGATTGGGGTGTTTATTGACGCCTATGATTTAACAACGCTGTCCTTTGGTATTGAGCAAGTTATCTCAGAGTTTTCTTTAAGCCCTGTAATGACGGGTGTGGTGGCTTCAGCAATTGTCTGCGGAACCATTGTGGGTAACCTGATTGGTGGTTGGCTGACAGATAAAATTGGCCGTTATCGAGTCTTCATGGCAGACATGGTGCTGTTTGTAATTGCTGCAATTG
Organism: Acinetobacter sp. AOR18_HL; assembly: GCF_027855145.1. Lineage (NCBI taxonomy): Bacteria > Pseudomonadati > Pseudomonadota > Gammaproteobacteria > Moraxellales > Moraxellaceae > Acinetobacter > Acinetobacter sp. AOR18_HL. Next base: position 279,200 of record NZ_JAKTIG010000031.1, on the reverse strand, counting down.
TTGCTGGTTTTGCACCGAATGTATGGGTGTTGATTTTAGCCAGATTTATTATGGGGATTAGTGTTGGTATTGATTTGCCTGTGGCAATGTCATACTTATCTGAGTTTTCCAAGTTTAACGGTAGTAGCAACAAGGCAGCGCGGTTAGCCGCATGGTGCCCAATGTGGTATGCCGCTTCTTCGGTCTGTTTTGGTCTAGTTCTGGCGCTTTATTTCCTTTTACCCCCTGAGCATAGCAACTGGTTATGGCGAGCATCTTTAATTTTTGGAGCAGTGCCAGCGTTACTCATTATTTTTATTCGCGGTAAATATTTAACTGAATCACCAATCTGGCTTGCAAACCAAGGCGATTTAAAAGGTGCAGCTAAAGTTCTACAAGAATCCTATGCAATTAATGCAGTCGCTACAGTTGAAAAAGTAGAAAGAACTGCTGAAAAGAAAAAGCGCGAGGGTTTTGCAGTTTTATTTAATAAAACCTATTTACCAAGAACCATAGTAGCGATTGTGATTCACATTTCGGTGGCATTTCAGTACACGACCATTGCTTTCTTTTTACCTTCTATTTTAACACGTTTCTTTCATACCGATGTCTTGACAACCATTACTACAACACTCGGGCTTAATTTATTGTTTGCATTTACGGGCGGGCTGTTAGGTGTATTTGTTGCCAGCAGATTTAAATCTCGTCATGTGTTGCTTACAGGCTTTTTACTCCAGTTTATAGCCCTCATTGCATTGGCATTCATTGGTGAACCCGGTAATAGCCTTTTACTTTACACCGCAATTGGCATGCTGGGTTTGTGGCTTTTTGCCGAAGGCTTTGGGCCTGGGGCACAAATGATGGTTTATCCAACTATGGCTTATCCAGCTTCGATTCGTGGCGTTGGTGTTGGCTTTAACCGTGCAGTAACGGGTGTTGCTCAAGCAATCGCTTTGTTTGTTTTACCAATCTGGATGGCGGGATATAAAACCGATGTTTACCTGATTATTTCTATCTTTGCATTTATTCCTTTAATTGTGATTGGACTACTGATTAAGTTTGAGCCTACCGCCCAAGATGTCGATGTTATTGATGAAGATAAAACAGAACTTCCTCTCAATAATTCACCTGTAATCGACTAGAGTAAAAATAGATATCTAAATGAAAACAAAGGCCAACAATTGTTGGCCTTTGTTCTTGGAGTTAGAAGTAATAAGCAAAAATCACAAACGCTTTTTTGTTCCATTTATCATTGCTTCCACCAGCCGCAAGGCCTTCGCTATCGCCTAAATATGGGTCATGTTTCCCCATCAGCAACTCGGCTTGTACCGTCAATTTTTGATAATTAAACGCAATACCCGGAATAAAACGGGTGGAGTCTTTAAAGCCATCTTGCTCTTTGCGATAAGAACTATAGTTTAGGTATGGACGAACAGAGGTAATAGGGCCAAATTGCTGAGGAAATAAATAGCTCAGTTCGGCTGAATAAATCTGACCTTTGGTTGCCGAGTTAAATGAATAATCGAAACCGCCCAAAGTTAGGTGGTCTTTATATTCAGTGTCGGCATTATCAATGTCTTGATAACCAGCCAAAAGCTGTAAATTCCATTGGTTATAATTGGTATTGCTAAAAACTGAATAGACTTGGCGATCGCCATCTTGCCCTGAACGTTTATTTTCAATAGTGGAATACCATGCAGAGGCACCCAGTTGAGTAGAGAAATTTTCTTGGCCTAAGACATTTTTAAAGGTATGAGCACCGCGAACAACAATGGAGTTCTTTTCTTTAGTATTGGTGCCTTGTGGTACAGAGTCATCCGCATTGACTGGGTTGATACTAAATCGACTCGAGTCTTTGCTTTTACCTCTATAGGTGCCACCATCGGTAGGATAAAAGGCGAGTTGTGCTTCATTAGTTCCATCATTGAAATCATATTTCACCCCAAGGTTGTGTACATCTTCCCAACCGGCACTATTGGCAATGCCTAAATAATAAGTATTTCCCCAAAAGCGACCCAAGCCAAAAGGAACGGGGTTTAAGCCAGCAATAATTTTACTGTTGTCATTAATTTTATAACCCATCCATGCATCGGTGAGCCAATTGGCATCGCCTAAACGCCCATAATATTCATAAACCCGATAATCTAAACGACCAATCCATTTCGGAGAGTTATAGTCCAGCCATAATACGGCGTCATTAAAGGAAAACTTACTGGTAGTGGGTTCAGAGTCAAAATCATAAATATATTTAGCCCGAACAGTACCACTTACTTTAAGTTCACCTTCTTCAGCATTGCCAAAGGTAAGTGCTGCATGACTTGAAAGGCTGAATGTAATCAAAGACGTTGTAATTAATGTTTTTTTCAAAATTTGAGAATGTTTAAACAAAAGAATTTTTCTCCTCTTAAAAATAAAAATTAAATTTGCGTCATGTATAAACCAGAAAAAGATTTGCCCAAATCTCAATATTTGCAGAGGTTTTAAGATAAAAAGATAATAAAATCTGAACTTTATATAAAAGAATGAAAATTAATTAGATGCAAAACTCTGGATGCAATAAGCAAAAATAAAAATGATCAAATATGAGAGGATAAAATACTTAGAGGCCGTCTGTCAGGCTTGCCTAATCATATGATTTGTGAATATGGTTTTTAATTATTGATATATAAGTATTTTTATTTTTATTTTTATTTTTATTTTAATCTGTAAGTTTACTTGGAATTTGCTTTTTACCAAAAGATAAAAACTTATAAGGAAAAGTTATTTATAAAAATTAGATAAGCAACTCATATTTTTTTATTTTTCATTATAAAGCCAGCTGCATACCATGAGCTTATATTATTGAAAGATCATGAAATTATGAGCACAAAGACCAAACCGTTGATTATCACGGCAATTGTGGTTGTAGCAATTGTTGCATTTATCGTATGGCAAAATAAGAAAGATAATAATACGGGTGCTTCAGTTCGTGACAACAAACCTGTCGTGATTGCTTATCAAACCGGAGTTGACCCAAGCAAAGTTGCACAGGCGAATGGAGACTATGAAAAACATAGTCAACGTACCATTCAATGGAAAAAATTTGATGCGGGTTCAGATGTTGTAAATGCACTTGCTTCAGGTGATGTGGTACTTGGCAATATTGGATCAAGTCCACTTGCTGCTGCCGCAAGCCGTGATTTACCGATTGAAGTATTCTTAATTACTTCAAAACTTGGTGGGTCTGAAGCATTAGTGGTAAGTAATAAATCAGGTATAAAAAGCCCTCAAGATTTAATTGGCAAAACCATTGCTGTACCGTTTGTTTCAACAACCCATTACAGCCTTTTGTCTGCACTTAAACATTGGAACATTCCAGAAGACAAAGTAAAAATTATTAACTTGCGTCCACCTGAAATTTCAGCTGCATGGGAACGTGGTGATATTGATGCTGCCTATGTTTGGGAACCTGCTTTAAGTAAAGCCAAAGCATCTGGTACGGTTTTAACTGACTCGAAACAAGTCGGTGAGTGGGGTGCCCCAACTTATGACTTATGGGTTGTACGTAAAGATTTTGCAGAGAAAAATCCTGACTTTTTAAAAGCTTTTGTCCAAACCACACTTGAGCAACTCGAAAAATATAACCAAGACCCAGCCGCTTACGTTAAAGATGCCGATAACGTGCAAAAAATTGCGCAGCTCACAGGTTCTGATTCAAAAGATATCCCGCTTTTATTAGGTGGAAATATTTACCTTGACCGTACACAGCAAAAACAAACGTTAGATGGCGAATTCGCACAAAATATTTTTGATACAGCGAAATTCTTAAAAGGTCAGGGCAAGGTTGATCAATTGAAAGCCGATTATAAAGGCAATGTGAATTCTTCATTTTTGCAGCCTTAAGGAGTTGTCATGAGTGTATTAGAAGCCAAACATATTCATCTGACTTTTCCTAAACAGCAAAAGCCAGTTTTACAAGACATTAACCTAACTATTGAAGAAGGTTCTTTAACCGTCATTTTGGGTGAGTCTGGTTGTGGCAAAACAACCTTGCTTAATATCTTGGCAGGCTTTCAAAAGCCGAGTTCAGGTGATGTGCTTGTAAATCATGAAGTGGTAACTGGACCAGATGTAACTCGCGCTGTTGTATTTCAGGATCACGCCTTACTTCCTTGGTTGAATGTTGCAGATAATGTTGGCTTCGCTTTGCAGTTAAAAGGGTTAAAACGTGCAGAGATCGAGAAACAAGTGAGTGCAATTTTAAAAATTGTGGGTTTAAGTCACGTTGAAAAAGCCAATATCTGGGAACTTTCCGGTGGTATGAAACAACGTGTTGGTATTGCCAGAGCTTTGATCAGTCACGCGCCGTTTATTTTATTAGATGAACCTTTTGCCGCATTAGATGCTTTTACGCGTGAAAACATGCAGCAGTTAGTGCTCGATTTATGGATTCAACAAAATAAAAGCTTCTTTTTGATTACTCATGACATTGAAGAAGCATTATTGCTCAGCAATCAGTTACTACTGATGACAGCGCATCCGGGCAAAATTGTAGAAACTCTACATCTCGATTTTGCTAAACGATATCGTCAGGGCGAGTCTATTCGTTCGATTAAGTCGGACCCTCAATTTATTCAGCTCAGAGAACAGCTGTTTGAAAGTTTAAGGGCACAAAAACAAAATGGTAAGGAGGCGTTACCTACATGAATACTAAAGATAACGTCTATGAATATGACAAGGCAGAGCTAAAAATTAAGCCAGATGTACAAACAGAAAGTGCTTCTTTTCTATCGTCATTCTTTGAGAAGCATCGCACTTTGGCAGTTAGCATAATTAGTGTGGGAAGTGTGGTTGCACTCTGGTTCCTCATTACTGCTTTGCATGTGGTACCTGAACTGTTTTTACCGAGCCCACAGGCAGTCTGGCAAAAATTTATATCGGTCAGCCAAGAAGGCTTTATGAAGGCGACTTTGTGGCAACACTTGGCCGCTAGTATCTCGCGTGTGTTTTTAGCTTTGATTGCTGCCGTGGTGATTGGCGTTCCGCTAGGCTTATGGATGGGTCTGAACAAATGGGTTCGTGCTGTTCTAGATCCTTTAGTTGAATTATTACGTCCAATTCCGCCGTTAGCTTATTTACCCTTACTCGTAATTTGGTTCGGTATTGGCGAAACCACAAAAGTACTTTTGATTTTCTTCTCGATTTTGGCGCCTGTCATTATTAGTAGTGCGCATGGCGTGTTAAGCCATCAGCTTAATCGTGAACGTGCGGCATTGTCGCTAGGGGCAAGTCAGTCACAAGTCTTTTGGCATGTCATTTTGCCAACAGCTTTACCTCATATTATTACCGGTATTCGTATTGGTCTTGGGGTGGGCTGGTCAACATTAGTTGCAGCAGAGTTGGTTGCAGCGGACCGTGGTATTGGTTTTATGGTGCAATCGGCAGCACAGTTCTTAATTACCGATACGGTGATTCTGGGCATTATTGTGATTGCGATTGTCGCAGTTAGTTTTGAGCTGTTTTTACGTTGGTTACAAAAACAGTTTTCTCCTTGGTATGGTCAACAGTTGTAGTAAAGAAGATGAATACAGTAGTAGCAAACTTAAATATTGAAGTGATCAAGCCTACCATTGGCGCAATTATTCACGATATTGATTTGAATGCGTTAAATGAACAGACAACGCAACAAATCCAGCAGGCTTTGCTTGATCATCAGGTCATTTTTTTTCGAAAGCAACAATTAGCACCGCAAGCACAAGCAGACTTGGCCCGTAGTTTTGGTACCTTACATGTGCACCCGATTTATCCTTCTATTGAGGATGTGCCGGAAGTCATGGTGCTTGATAGTTGGAAACAAGACTTACGTGACAATGAACTTTGGCACACAGATGTGACTTTTAGTAAAACTCCACCTTTAGGTTGTGTGTTGCAAGCTATTAAAATTCCACCTGTAGGCGGGGACACGTTGTGGTCGAGCAACACAGCAGCTTTTAAAGGGCTTCCGCTTGCGTTGCAGCAAAAATTGCGTGGCTTAACTGCAACCCACGATATTCGTAAGTCTTTTCCACTTGAACGTTTTGCCCATAACGAAGAAGAGCGTGAAAAGCTGTTGCAAACCTTTAAGCGTAATCCTCCAGTGGTTCATCCAGTGGTGCGTACCCATCCGGTCACAGGCGAGCCTTTGTTGTTTGTAAGTGAGGGCTTTACCACACAAATTAATGAGTTACCTGAACAAGAAAGTGAGCAATTACTTAATTTCTTGTTTGAGCATGCGACCCAAGAGCAGTTTCATTTACGCTGGAAATGGCAAGACGGTGACGTCGCGATTTGGGATAACCGTTGCACACAACATAAAGCATTATTTGATTATGGCGATGCCCATCGCATCATGCACCGTGCAACTATTAATGGCGATGTGCCATTTTATAAAGAAGAACAACAGCCAGAGTTAGCAGAGGCTTAATTCCTTTAATTATTCTTTGTTTCAATTCCAACGTAGCATTTTGAGTTGGAATTGAAACAGTAAGTTATCTCTATTGTGTTCCAAAACCCGACAATATACCTGTGTAGTTCTTTACAGGAGGTGAGGACCAATCACCGACTTTGCTGGTTTTTAAATTTAATTGAACTATCATTTCAGCTTGTTTAACGGCTGCAGCAACGCCGTCAATAACGATTACGCCTAACTCGTTTTGTAGCTTTAGACACAAATCACTCATACCTGCACATCCTAAAACAATCGCATCGCTTTTATCTTCAGCCAGTGCTTTTTTGCATTCATCTCGTATTGTTCGATAAGCATCTGAGTCAGGAAGCTCCAACTCTTCAACTGCAATGTCACAAGCTCGAACATTTTTGCAAAATGGTGTAGCCCCATAGCGATGAGCCAGATGCCAGCTCATATTCACTGTGCGTTGTAAGGTTGTGACCACACTAAAACCGGTACTGACATAACTTGCAGTTCGCATAGCTGCTTCGGCAATCCCAATCACAGGTGCCGAAGTGATTTCACGGGCAGCATAAAGTGCAGGGTCACCAAAACAGGCAATGATATAGGCATCTACATTTTGCTGTTCACCTTGGCGAATTTCCTCTAGCACACCTACAGCACTTAGTGCTTCATCATAATAACTTTCAATCGTAGCAGGGCCCATTTGAGGACTCACTGCAATAATTTGAGTACCAGAACTCGCAACTATATTTGCTGATGCAGCAATTTTGTCAGTCATGCTTTGAGTAGTATTGGGATTAATAATTTTAATTTTCATTGTGCTTTTGCCTTAGTCATTGCCGATTTAGCATGGGCAAGCGGTTGGTTAAGAAATCGGTAAATGACAAAACCGAATCCCATCCCAATAAACCATGTGAAATTAGCAAGCCCCGACAGTTGTGGTAAAAGTACGCAGAGAATAGGAATTAATGAAGCAGGAATTAAGGCATAAAAGGCAGAGTAGTTATAACCATTTTTATACCAATACAAGCCTTGAGCATCTAAAGTATATAGATCATCCACTTCGATTTTTTGTTTTTTAACGAGGTAAAAATCGGCGAGCAATACACCGAAAAGTGGACCGATAAATGCACCTAAAATATCAATGGTGTAATGGATCACTTGAGGGTTATTAAATAAATTCCATGGGGTAATGAAAATTGAACCTACTGCTGCAATCATTCCACCCATGCGCCAACTAATTTTGCTCGGTGAAACATTAGAAAAATCAAAGGCAGGTGAAACAAAGTTAGCGACAATATTAATTCCAATAGTGGCAATCATTAAGGTCAAGCTGCCTAAAATCACCACAAATGTATTATCAAGTTTTCCAACCATCTCGACAGGGTCTGTAATGAGCTTACCGTAGACTGGAAGTGTTGCCGCAATACAAACTACAGTAAGTAAAGAAAAGCCTAAGAAGTTAATCGGTAAGCCAAGAAAGTTCCCCATTTTAATCGCGTTAAAGCTTTTACCATAACGAGAGAAGTCGCCAAAATTCAGCATTGGACCTGAAAAATATGAGACAACGAGAGCAATAGCACCAATCATGACCGGTACAACAGCAAAACCATCGTATTGAACACCACTTAGGTTTAAATCAATATTCTGCCATCCAGCTTTCCATATGAGCCAGACTGCCATCGCAAACATCACAACGTAGACAGCCGGACCTGCCCAATCAATAAACTTACGAATGCTGTCCATTCCAGACCAAAAAACAATCGCTTGCAGCAGCCAAAGCAGCATGAAGCCAACCCATCCTAAATAGGAAAGCCCGAGAAAGCCGTAATTTGAAACATTGGCATAGACTGACCATTCTGGAAAAAATTTTAAAATAACCAATAAGAAAGCACTTGAGGCCAAATAGGTCTGAATGCCATACCATGCAACAGCAATAAGACCACGAATAACGGCAGGTATGTTTGCACCAAGCACACCAAAGGTTGCACGGCAAATAACCGGATAGGGCGTGCCAGTTTGTTGGCTAGACTTGGCAATCAGATTTGTAAAAAACTGAACTATTGCAATGCCGATGAGTAAAGAGAGAAGTACCTGCCAGCTGTTCAGCCCAAGAGCAAAGAGACTTCCGGCCATGACATAGCCACCGACACTATGAACGTCCGACATCCAAAAGGCAAAAATATTATAAGCGCCCCAAGTTTGCTTTTTTAAAGGAGCTAGGTCTTGATTTGTTAGCTTTGCATCATAAGAAGGTTTAATTATTGCTTCGGTATTATTCATCTTGAACACTCACTTCCCTATGTTGGGCGGGCACATTCTTCAGCAGCTCGAAACTCTGGCTAAAGAATGAAGTTAAAATTGTGCACAATGTGTTATTTTAATTGTGCACAATTCTATTGAGCAAAAGTTGTGCCAAATTCGGGGGTAGCATTGATGAGATTGTTTAAACTGGTACGGAATTTGGATATAAAGAGACAGCTTTATAAAATGAGAAGAGATTAATTTTTATAAAAAGTACATAAACTTAGTTATATAAGCTGATATTTTAAGGTTTATTTTTGAATTGTTCAGTAGCACATATATGCTGTGGAAATGAGAGTAATATTCCCAAAAGGTTAAGTTAAACTTACACTACAGTTATTAGATAAAGTTTTAAAAAGAGGAGGCGTTAATAAAAATGGAGAAATCAATGCCATCAAATGCACTAAAAAAAGCCGTAGAAATGAGCAATGATGAAATTGATGACCATATATATAACGCTATTGTTGATGCCATTTTAAATAGGCAACTTACACCAGGGGCGCGTTTGGTTGAAGCACCCCTATGTGAGGCATTCGGTGTAACGAGGGGAGTGTTAAGACGTGTTTTCGTAAAACTTGCCCATGATAAGGTCATCGAAATTCAGCCCAATCGTGGGGCACTCATCGCAAAACATAGTGCTCATGAAACAAAAGAAGTCTTTGAAGCACGCAGCATGCTTGAAATTGTAACTGTAAAAAAGTTAGCTCAAAAGTCTCATCACTTAGATTTTAGTGAGCTTCGAGCCTTAGTCGATCAAGAGTCGCAAGAGCGATTAGCTGGTAATTGGGCTGAGTGGATTAAGCTATCAGGACAATTTCATTTGAAATTGATTGAAGCAAATCAGAATACGATCATGACTAATTATTTGCAGACACTTATTGCGAGAACTTCGTTATTAATTGGGTTATATGAAATTCCAAAACATAATAATTGTTCTGCAGATGAACACCGTGCAATTTTAGATGCAATTGAGCACGGTGATGAAAAACGAGCAACTCAATTGATGGAAGAGCATTTAGAACACTACGCGACGACATTTATTCAAGAAGACAGCACAGCGTCACCAGAACAAAATTTATTAAATTTATTTAAAAATAAGAAGATCGAAACCATTCAAACTAACTGAAAACTATGGGCCAATTCCGATGGAAAAGGCCCAGACCACTTATTTTATAGGAACGATTTGACGTGTTAGAAAATCAATAAATAATTTTACTTTCTTCGATAAAATCTTACGGTTTGGCCATGTGACATATAAGTGAAGCGGCTGACTAGTGTAGTCCTCCAAACATTTCTGTAATTTACCTTCTTTGTAGTAAGGCTCTGCAATAAACTCTGGAAGAAAGACAATACCATGATCTTTTAGACACATATCTAATAATAATTCACCATTATTGCAGGTCATTACAGGGAAGCAATTGAAAGACACTTCCTTCTGATCTTTTTGGAAAATCAATTTTTTATGTCGGCTATCTTGATAGTAAATTAGAAACTTGTGTTCTTTAAGTTCTTCTAATGAATTTGGTAATCCATGCTGATTAAAATACTCAGGAGTTGCATATAAATATCGTTGATAGGTATTTAATATTTTACTATTTGCCAAATTTGGAGGAGAGCCATCTACACGGATTGTTAAATCAAATTTATTATTATTCATATCTAACAGCTGATCAGTCATGAATAAATCAATTTTTATGCTGGGATATTTCTCAATAAAATCTGAAATGATATGTTGAAGAAAAATGTTACTAAAAGACATTGGCGTATTGAGCTTGAGTTCGCCTTCTGGGTACTGCTGATTGTAGCTAATTTCATAGGCAGCCCATTCGAACTCACTTAAAATGACTTTGCTATGTTGATAAAACTTTTCCCCACAAGAGGTGAGGTTCATCTGTCTTGTAGTTCGGGTTAACAGTGTGGTTTTGAGGTCATTTTCGAGGTAGCAAACACGTTTTGCAACCAAGTCACGAGAGATATCAAGTGCTCTAGCTGCGCTACTAAAATTCCCGTGTTCTACGACACTTACAAAAGTGGAAATACAGTCTAATCGATCCATGGATAAGCGAATTGTAAAAAAATATATATCAATGATTAAACTATAAAAATTAAAAAGCAATCATTGTTTTGATTGTATTCGTACACAATACAGATTCGAGCTGATTTACTGTCTATGCTTTTACATTTTTATCTGTTTTCATAATAACCAGTAAGCAATTTTAATGCATTACTCATAAGGAATAATGGAGTTTACCCATGAATAAATCACTTTTAGAACAACTATCACCAACCAATTGTCAGGTTATTTTTATTGATCATCAGCCACAAATGGCTTTTGGGGTACAATCAATAGATCGCCAAGTATTAAAGAATAATACTGTAGGATTAGCAAAAGCAGCTAAAACATTCAATATTCCTGTCACCATTACGACGGTTGAGACTGAAAGCTTCTCTGGTCATACCTATCCAGAACTTTTAGACGTATTTCCAGATGCACCATTACTAGAACGTACTTCAATGAATTCATGGGATGACCAAAAAGTACGTGATTCGCTTGCAAAAAATAATCGTAAAAAAGTGATTGTTTCAGGTTTGTGGACTGAAGTGTGTAATAACACCTTTGCTTTTGGTGCAATGCTTGAAGGGGATTATGAAATTTATATGGTTGCAGATGCTTCAGGTGGTACATCCAAAGAGGCACATGACTATGCCATGCAACGTATGATTCAAGCGGGTGTTGTTCCAGTAACTTGGCAACAAGTATTACTTGAATGGCAGCGTGATTGGGCACACCGTGATACGTATGATGCAGTTATGGCGATTGTACGCGAACACTCTGGTGCTTATGGTATGGGTGTTGATTATGCTTATACGATGGTACATAAGGCACCTGAACGTACAACATCAAAACACGAAGTACTTGCACCAGTTCCTGCAAAATAAAACACTACTGATTTAGGTAAAGGCATGTCTAGTATTCAATATTTAAGTGATATTAATACAGATATGCCTTTATTTTTAGAACGATAATTCACAAGAATGGAGTTCAGAATGACCGAAATAAATCTCATACTCAAAAACGGTAAAATCACAACTTTAGATCCAAAAAATCCAGAAGTACAAGCAATTGCGATTGCAGAGGGTAAGGTCGTACGCACGGGTACAAATGAAGAGATCATGAAGCTCGCAACAGCGACGAGCAAAGTTGTAGATTTAAATGGCCGTCGCGTTATACCGGGCCTAAATGACAGTCATTTGCATATTATTCGTGGTGGCCTAAATTACAATATGGAGCTGCGCTGGGAGGGTGTGCCATCCGTTGCCGATGCATTACGCTTACTCAAAGAACAAGCCGATAATACTCCAGCCCCACAATGGGTTCGTGTAGTAGGCGGTTGGACGGAATTCCAGTTTGCCGAAAAGCGTTTACCGACTTTAGAAGAAATTAATAAAGCTGCACCAGATACTCCTGTATTCGTTTTACATCTATATGCCAGTGCTTTGTTGAACCGAGCTGCACTTGATGTATTAGGCTTTAACAAAGATACACCTGACCCACCTGGCGGCAAGATTGTACGAAATGAAAAAGGTGAGCCAACAGGTCTCTTGCTCGCTACGCCATCGGCTATGATTTTGTATTCGACCTTAGGGAAAGCACCGAAATTGCCAGTTGAAGATCAAGTCAATTCAACTCGACATTTCATGCGTGAATTGAACCGGTTGGGTATTACTTCAGCAATTGATGCGGGCGGTGGCGGTCAAAACTATCCTGAAGATTATGATGTGATTAAGCAATTGCACGATCAAAATCAAATGACGGTGCGAATCGCTTACAACCTATTTGCTCAAAAGGCAGGCCAAGAGCTTGATGATTATCGCCGTTGGACAGAAATGACATTTCCAGGTGATGGTGATGAGCTATTTAGAATGAATGGAGCAGGTGAGAACCTGACTTGGTCAGCGGGTGACTTTGAAGATTTCTATGAACCACGTCCAGATTTACCAGAAAAAATGGAAGGTGAACTAGAAGCTATTGTAGAGCACTTGGCTGAAAAGAAATGGCCATTCCGTATTCATGCAACCTATGATGAAAGTATTAATCGTTTGCTCAATGTATTTGAGAAAGTAAATTCAAAACAGCCTTTTGCAACTCGATTTATTATTGACCATGCCGAAACTGTATCTGAGCGTAATATCGAACGTATAGGTGCGTTGGGTGGTGGTATCGCCATTCAACACCGTATGGCATACCAAGGTGAGATTTTCGTAAAACGCTATGGTGCCGAGGCTGCTCAGGCAACGCCACCAGTTAAGAAAATGTTAGAACTTGGTGTTCCTGTTGGTGCGGGGACAGATGCGACTCGTGTTGCCTCTTACAATCCTTGGGTGTGTTTGTATTGGCTAAGTACTGGTAAAACAGTCGGTGGTTTACCACTCTATGATGAAAAAAATCTATTAGACCGTCAGACAGCACTCAAACTCTGGACTAAAGGTTCGGCTTGGTTCTCTGGTGAAAAAGATGTTAAAGGCTCATTAACAGCAGGAGAACTTGCTGATCTTGTGGTATTGTCCGATGACTACTTTAAAGTAGAAGCTGAAGATATCCAGTGGATTGAGTCTGTACTTACTGTCTTAGGTGGCAAAGTGGTCTATGCCGGGGCAGAGTTTAAGCAAGACGATCCGCCGTTACCACCAGCTTCACCAACATGGTCACCAGTAAAGCGCTTCGGTGGTCAGTGGCGGTTATCTGAAAATCGTAATGCACCTTCTAATCAATCATTACAGTCACAAAGTGCTTTGTGTGCATGTACTAGCAGTTGTGGTATGCATGGGCATAGCCATGCTTGGATGCTTGATGTTCCTGTAAATGATAAGGACAAAAAATCTTTCTGGGGCGCACTTGGGTGCTCGTGTTTTGCATTTTAAATAAAACAGTATGGGAACTTGCTTCATTAAATGGCTTAATTCTCTAAGGTATGTACGATGAAAATGTACTTGTTATCTTTGGCTGTAGGGTTGCTTGTTGGTGTCTTATATTATGTTCTAAATGTTAAGTCACCAGCTCCACCTCTTGTTGCATTAGTCGGTTTATTGGGCATGGTGATAGGAGAGCAACTTCTTCCTTTCATTAAGTCTTATTTTTAACCTGTTTAATTCAAAAAAGCTAAATGGTGTTATGCCATTTAGCTTTTTATATTAATAAATATCTTCAATTACTTTATACGGCGGCCTTGTTCATCAATGATTACTTCGCCATCTTCTTTTGCAAAATAGCTTAAGTTTTGTGAATCTAAAATGTCCAGTACAATCTCAGAAGGTCGGCAAAGTCGCGTGCCTTTTGGTGTAACAACAAATGGGCGATTAATTAAAATTGGATATTGCAACATAAAATCAATTAACTGTTCGTCGGTCCAATGGTTTTGTTCTAACTCTAAATCTTTATAGGGATCAACATTTTTACGAATTGCTTCACGTACAGTTAAGCCTGAATCCTTAATGAGTTGAATTAATTCATCTTTACTCGGTGGAGTTTGTAAATATTCAATAACGATAGGCTCAAACCCAGCATGACGAATAAGCGCTAATGTATTGCGTGAGGTTCCGCAAGCAGGGTTATGGTAAATCTTTACTAGCTCAGTCATGGTAAATTTATTATCAAATTAAGATATTGCATTTATATATGGATATCCGTATATTTGCAATAACGAATATGCTCTGTTGAAGATATGATCAACCAAGTCGATTTCTTTAAATGTCTATCTGACCAAACTCGGTTAAACATTCTTAAGCTAGTTCTTAGCAAACAAAATATTTGTGTCTGTGAGTTAACTGAACAGCTTGAGTTGAGCCAACCGAAAATCTCTAGACACTTAGCCTTATTAAGAACTCATGGCATTTTACTTGATGCACGACAGGGGCAATGGGTGTATTACAGCGTCAATCCAGATTTACCCAATTGGGCTGTTGAAGTTTTGAAAACTATAGCAAACCAAGATGAAAATTTAGTGAATCAATCATCTTCACAGTTTTCTTCTATTTCTACCTATTGTGGGTGAGGCCATGAAATTTTTATTTTTATGCACTGGAAACAGTTGCCGTAGCATTTTGTCAGAAGTTTTATTTAACAGCCGTGCACCAAAAGGTTGGAAAGCTTATAGCGCTGGTAGTAAACCATCAGGACAGATACATCCATTAACCATTGAAACACTTGAAAACTTATGTCTTTCAACAGATGGGCTATGGAGTAAAACGATTAATGACTGCGAGCAGTATCAACCAGATGTTGTGATTACAGTCTGTGATTCTGCTGCACAAGAAGCATGCCCACTTTATTTAGGTGGCGCAATCAAAGCACACTGGGGCTTAAGTGATCCATCTCATTTGGACTTGCCAAAAGAAGAAAAGCTTAAAGCATTCCAAGAGACTGTAGCTCATATTAATCGTCGTTTAGATGCATTGTTTGCACTTGATGTTGCGAACCTAAACCGTTCACATTTAATTGCTGAGATTAATGAAATCTCTCATATTGAGTAAGAAAGCAGACATGACTAAGCAAAAACTTTCCTTTTTAGACCGAAATTTGACGCTATGGATTTTTATAGCCATGGCTTTAGGCTTAGCGATTGGTGTTTTCTTTCCTCAGGCATCTTTGTCTTTAAATGAATTAAGTGTAGATAACGTTAATATTCCGATCGCAATCGGCTTAATTTTGATGATGTATCCACCTTTAGCAAAGGTTGACTACGCTACATTACCAGAAGTATTTAAAGATAAGAAAACTTTAACTTTATCATTGATACAGAACTGGATTATTGCTCCAGTATTAATGTTTATCCTTGCGATTGTTTTTTTGCATAGTTATCCAGAGTATATGACTGGCCTTATTTTAATTGGCTTGGCTCGTTGTATTGCAATGGTTTTGGTTTGGAATGGTCTTGCTTGTGGTGATAACCAGTATGTTGCAGCGTTAGTTGCCTTTAACAGTATTTTCCAAATTTTGTTCTTTAGTACCTACGCATGGCTTTTCTTAACTTACTTACCTCCATATTTTGGTGTGGCAGGGCAAGTCATTGATGTGAATTTTTGGACTATCACACATGCGGTTTTGGTGTACTTAGGTATTCCATTCTTAATGGGGTTCTTGACGCGTTTGATTTTAGTCAAGTCGAAAGGTTTGGAATGGTATCAAACTAAATTTTTACCAAAAATTAGTCCAATTAGTTTAATTGCTTTACTTTTTACCATCGTGGCGATGTTTAGCCTAAAAGGTGGTGATGTAGTGAGCTTACCTTTAGATGTATTACGTATTGCGATTCCACTCACGATTTACTTTGTGGTGATGTTCTTCATTAGCTTCTTTATGAGTAAACGTATGGGGAATAACTATCCACGCACCACCGCTATTTCATTTACTGCGGCTGGTAACAATTTTGAGTTAGCTTTAGCGGTTGCCATTGCAACATTTGGTTTGGCATCACCTGTGGCATTTACCACAGTGATTGGACCATTGGTTGAAGTTCCCGTTTTAATTTCACTCGTTTCAGTTTCTCTTTGGCTCAAGAAAAAGTATTTCTCAGATGAACAGTCTTAATAATGATTTATCAAATGTAGTATTAGATCTTTTTGATAAGCCTACATTTGAGCAAGTGCAAGCACAGCAGCTTGAGCATCCACCTCGCATTTTATTGCTATATGGTTCTAATCGTGAACGTTCTTATAGTCGTTTTGCTGTGCTGACTGCTGGGCAAATTCTTGAATACTTAGGTGCTGAAGTCAAAATCTTTCATCCTAAAGGTTTACCTTTACCTGAGGATGCAGAAACAGATCATCCGAAAGTGCAAGAGTTGCATGAGCTTTTAGCTTGGGCAGAAGGTATGGTGTGGTGCTCACCTGAACGTCATGGCGCGATGAGTTCAATTTTAAAAGCCCAAATTGACTGGATTCCTTTGGCAGCTGGAGCAATCCGTGCAACTCAAGGTAAAACCTTAGCAGTCATGCAAGTTAGTGGTGGTTCGCAGTCGTTTAATGCGGTCAATCAAATGCGTATTTTAGGGCGTTGGATGCGCATGATTACCATCCCAAATCAGTCTTCAGTTGCTAAAGCTTTTTTAGAGTTTGAAGAAGATGGCAGTATGAAACCATCCTCTTACTATGACCGAATCGTTGATGTAATGGAGGAGTTGTATAAGTTCACTTTATTAACACGTGGGCAGAAACAATACCTGACAGATCGCTATTCTGAGCGCAAAGAATCGGCAGAAGAGCTGTCAAAACGAGTAAATCAAAAATAAACAGTTTCATAAAAAAGTGCTCCACTCGGGGCACTTTTTATTGTTTAGCTTTTACATTCAGGCCATTGTGGGCAAAAGTTTTTGTAATAGTTCAATAAAGTTTGAAACTTTGGCAGAACTCTCATTTTCCCGAGTAATCAGGTAAAGAGGCGCATTTAGTTTCATTGAATCATCAAACTCGCGATAT
The DNA here is from genome assembly GCF_027855145.1 of Acinetobacter sp. AOR18_HL. Classification (NCBI taxonomy): domain Bacteria; kingdom Pseudomonadati; phylum Pseudomonadota; class Gammaproteobacteria; order Moraxellales; family Moraxellaceae; genus Acinetobacter; species Acinetobacter sp. AOR18_HL. The sequence continues at coordinate 262,012 of NZ_JAKTIG010000031.1, read as the reverse complement.
ACAATTTCATGTTCCCAAAAATTATGCATTGAGGCCGGCACAATCGTTATACCAATTCCAGCAGCAACTAAATTTAATGTAGCGGTAGGTCGAGGCGCTTCTTGAATAATGCGTGGACTAAAACCTGCTTGGTAGCAACTATATAAAATATTGTCATATAAACCTTGTCCTGAAGAACGACGGTATAAAACAAAATTTTCATTTGATAAGTCATTTGAACTAATTTTTTCTTTTTGTGTAAGTGGATGGCCTATAGGCAATGCCACCATCATTGGTTCATCTAATATATGGTGATGTTTTAACCCAATATCACGGCTGATCGGTGCTCTTAAAAAAGCAATATCAAGTTTCTCGGAGATTAATCGATCTAATTGTTTTTGGCTGCCTGCTTCTTCAAGTTTGGTTTGTACGTTTGGATATATTTCTCGATATGAGCGCAATACTAATGAAATAAGCGGATGTAAACCTGCGGAACTTGTAAAACCAATGTTGAGTTGTCCAGTTTTACCTTGGCTAACATCTTGGACTAATTTTGGAATATGGCGCGCATGTTCTAATAAAAGTTGTGCTTCTTTAAATAAGGCTAAACCAGCCTCAGTTGGTTCAATTCCTCGAGGCTGGCGAATAAGTAATTGTGTACCAAGTTCTTCTTCGAGTTTTTTAAGTAAACGCGTTAGAGGCGGCTGTTGAATAAACAATCGGTTTGCGGCATGCGTAATATTCCTTTCTTCAATTACCACAACAAAGGCATGGAGCTTATGTAAATCGAGCATAGGAATACCTTTATGGTATGGTTAATGAAAATAAAAGCATTTGTAGATATATCACAAAAGTATCATTCTATCTTGGTCAGATAAAGTGAAAAGTAACGAAAATGAACCATGTTGAGATTGCTGTGCAGAAGGAGAGTGTCCCGACCTGCACAGAGTTATTTTTAGGTTTTTTAACATTAGGTTTAATTGGATTCGGTGGCGTGCTGCCTTTAGCCCGTAAAGTTATTGTAGAGCAGAGACAGTGGTTAAGCCCTGAAAAATTCACTGAGTTACTTGGTCTGTGTCAATTTTTACCAGGCGGCAATATTATTAATTTATCGGTTGCGATTGGCATGGAGTTTCGCGGTGTTCGTGGGGCAGTGAGCTCACTCATTGGTCTGATCCTTGCACCTACGATAATTGTTGTACTTTTACATTATGTCTATGAGCAGTTCCAAGATAATTTAATGGTTAAGCATCTTTTCGAAGGTTTAGCGGCGGCGGCAGCTGGACTTCTGGTTGCAACAGGTTTGAAAATGCTTAAGCCATTATTACGTAATCCATTAGCGATTTGCGTAGTTCTCGCTGCAATTATCAGTATAGCTTTTCTGAAAGTTCCATTACTTGTGACCATGCTGATTTTGTTGGCATTCTATTCAGCTATTATTTGGAGACGTGTGTAATGGGTGCAGTTCTACTTACTTTAGCGATCATTTTTACTCAATTGTCTCTTATTGCATTTGGTGGCGGGAATACAATTTTGCCTGAGATGCAACGCCAAGTAGTTGATATTCATCACTGGATGACGGCACAAGAATTCAGTGCATTGTTCGCCATGGCTCAAGCTGCACCTGGTCCGAACATGATGATTGTACCGTTGGTGGGATGGCATGTAGCAGGGTTATCAGGTCTACTCGTGACTTCTACCGCTAAATTTTTACCTTCATCTCTTATTACTGTATTTGTGATGAGAGGCTGGTCAAAATTTAAAGATAAGAAATGGCGACGTGTTTTACAGCTTGCTTTACAACCTGTCACTGTGGGAACTGTACTTGCCAGTGCGTGGATTATTTCTGAGGCAGCAGCAATAAATACTTTACTCATTATTATGGTAGTCATTGCAACTTTATTATCTTTAATTAAAAAGGTTCATCCTTTACATGTCTTGATAGCTGGGGCTGTATTTGGTGTGGTCTTACTCTAGTTTAACCAGTTTGCCGACCTGCGCTGGATGAGTTCAGGTTGGCTTTTTTTGATGAAGTAAATAATAATAAAATCTAAAAAACCGATTAAATCTATAAAAACATACTGTTTCACCTATTCTGTGTTTTCACGTACTATGCATCTATTGAAAGAATTTGGATGCATTGGAGTAAAAAACAGATGTTAGATCAAAACATTAAAACTCAATTAAAAGCTTACTTAGAACGTCTAGAAAGTCCAATTGAATTAGTTGCTGCTTTAGATGAATCAGATAAAGCTGCTCAAATTAAAGAATTAGTTTCTGAAATCGCTGAGCTTTCTGACAAGGTGACTGCCCGTTTTGACGGTAACAATACACGTCGCCCAAGCTTTGGGGTGGCTAAAGCAGGTGAACAACCTCGTGTGTTCTTTGCAGGCTTACCAATGGGCCATGAGTTTACGTCTTTGATCTTGGCACTGTTACAGGTCTCTGGTTATGCACCTAAAGTGTCTGATGAAGTACTCAACCAGATTAAAGGCTTAAACCTCAAAGCAAACTTTGATGTATTCGTATCGCTAAGCTGTCATAACTGTCCTGATGTAGTACAGGCACTTAACCTGATTGCCATTTATAACCCGAACACCACAGCAACCATGATTGACGGTTCATTCTTCCAAGACGAAGTCGAACAACGCAAAATCATGGCTGTACCAATGGTGTTCCAAGACAATGAACACATTGGTCAAGGTCGTATGACCCTTGAAGAGATTGTAGCGAAACTCGACACCAACTCTGCTGAAAAAGATGCAGCAGCACTCAATGCCAAAGATGCTTTTGATGTATTGGTGATTGGTGGTGGTCCTGCAGGTGCAACAGCAGCAATCTATGCGGCACGTAAAGGTATTAACACGGGTATCGTGGCTGAACGCTTCGGTGGTCAGGTGATGGACACCATGGACATTGAAAACTTCACGTCTGTGCAAAAGACACAAGGTCCTAAGTTTGCTGCCGAGATGGAAGCACATGTTCGTGAATATGATGTCGATATTATGAACCTGCAACGTGTTAGCAAAATCACGGGTGCTAACCAGACTGCAAATGGCTTGGTTGAAGTTGAACTTGAAAACGGTGCAAAACTTGAATCGAAAACGGTGATCCTTTCAACAGGTGCACGTTGGAGAGAGATGAATGTACCGGGTGAGCAAGAATACCGTACCCGTGGTGTTGCCTACTGCCCACACTGTGATGGTCCGTTGTTCAAAGGTAAACGTGTTGCTGTGATTGGTGGTGGTAACTCAGGTGTTGAGGCAGCAATTGACCTTGCAGGGATTGTTGAGCATGTAACTTTAGTTGAGTTTGATACCAAACTTCGTGCAGACCAAGTCTTGCAAAACAAATTGCATAGCTTGCCAAACACAACGGTGATTATGAATGCCTTAAGTACAGAAGTGTTAGGCGACGGTTCACAAGTGACTGGTCTTAAATATAAAGACCGTGCGACTGATGAAGAGTATGTGGTCGAGCTTGCAGGGATCTTTGTACAGATTGGTTTATTGCCAAACACTGACTTCTTGAAAGACAGTGAAGTTGAGTTAACCAACCGTGGCGAAATTATTGTCAATGACCGCAACGAAACCAATGTGCAAGGTGTATTTGCTGCGGGTGACTGTACAACAGTGCCTTACAAGCAAATCATTATTGCTACAGGTGAAGGTGCTAAAGCATCGCTCTCAGCGTTTGATTACATCATCCGTTCTGGGCAATAAAATTTAAGTCCAAAACGAAAGAGCCAAAGGATATCCTTTGGCTCTTTCGTTTTATGGTTTATATAAACCTTGTTCGACTAAATGCTCTCGTAAAATACGGCGTAACTCTAATACAGCTTGTGGTGTCAGTTGGATTGAATGACCACCTGGAAGAACTTTCTCAGATTTTGCACCTTCTAAGTGAGCACTCTTATAAGGGACAATACCATCTGTAATCACATTTGGATCATCACTCTTGGTGATGTTACCCATAATAGAGTGGAAAACTAATCCTTGGTGTGGATTAATATCTTTTGTGAGTTCCATAAATTTAGATTGATGACTTAGATCGCTCGGTCCATTTTGAATCAAACCATTATCAATATTACTCAAGAAATCTTTAACATCTAAATTTTCGGTTGTCAGTGACGTGGCAACAGCTGACAGGAATGCACCGGGTAAACGAATAATTTTACGTGCCGCCAAGGTAAACCAACGATCCGCATAATCTGTACCGCGATGAGGGGAAGCCAAGAAAATTGCACGATCAAAATTATTGATTGAATGCATTTGCAATCTTTCAGTAACCATTGGATGTTTTTTAAAGCGGTTTTGCTGACGAATCGTCATCAACTCTAAGGCCGGTTTAGTAATATCTCCATCACTGACCAGTAAACGACTGATAATACCTCCCATGCTATGTCCAACAAGAACTGCATCATGCGCGGCAGGGTCACTTGGGTTTAATGAACCAAAAGCTTGTTTCAAGAGAGCATAAATTTGAAAACGGCTTTCCAGAATTGGCATATTGGTCGAATAGAAAACTTGCCAAACTTGGTAATTGTCTCTTAAAACCGTATCGCCCATAACATCATTGGTCAGTGCAATCCATGCTTCGGGGCTACTTGCTAAACCATGTACCAACACGATAATTTTTTTGTTCGGATTATATGGTTCAAGCATATAGAGATGCGGCATAGTTAAATGCTGATCGCGATCAATCAGACTCAAATAGGCTGCAACTCCTAAATTGTTTTCGGCTAACCATAGGCCATAAGGTGCTGAAAAGTTAGCTGCTAGAGGATATTGTTTGCCTGCTACATTAATATTATCTGTTCGATATGGGTCATAAACTCGAATCACGAATTCTGGATTATTAATAATTTCTTCGACAGTGGTCGCGTGCTTGGGTTCAGCTACAATAGTCGCAGCTAAGTAGCGTGCGTTATGAATATTTGGATTAACACCATTTTTATAATTATATTTAAGTGGGTCTAGGATATATTCATTAATATCTTCATTTCCTGAACTCGGAAAAACAGCCACAAATTCGGAGCCAAAACCATCGCGGCGGTTAATGGTTCTTAAGCCAGAAAAATTCAGGTTATAACTTGAAATTAATTTTTCTAGTTTTTGACCCGTTAATTGTTTATGAAATTCAAAATCGATTGAATAAATACTTTTACCAATATGAATTTGTGGTTCAACAACATTTTTCTTTGGATGTCTTAAGTCATAAACACCGACCATTTTGGCGATTGCTTGATTATAGAAATCGCGGATTTGAACTTGTCTATTATCAAAAATACGGTCATTAGGCTTACGTTTTGTGGAAAATAGATAGGCATAGCTATAGCGAATACTTTTATCTAATAGGCCCAATTGCTGGTCTAAGCAATCATCATATCTATTCAGAATATTCTTTTGTTCTTCTTCAGATTTATGTTTAGTAAATCTACTTACTTTACAGTCAGATGTATCTGATAAAGCCATTGCTTTTGCGAGATACATTTCGCTTGCTGCTGATAAGAACTGTTCATCTAAAATTTGAGGAAGGTTTTTGAGTTGATTTACACAGGTTTCAGGTGTATCTGTACAAACTTTAGCTTCCTGACCAGACATTGATAAAACATTCAGACTCGCTTCGCTAAGTTTATCTTGGGTAAGAATACTATTACGTTCATTTGCAATCGTTACATTCAAAGCTTGCTGTTTAACATTTACGACCTGACAACCACTCAGAATTGAACCGAGTAGTATGACCGTCAACAGTGTTTTGCTTCTTTTTATTGAAAACATTATGGTCAAAATATAGTGGCTCAATGGTAGGTAGATCATACAAATTTTAAAATATTTTTCAAATGATCAAATATAAAAAAGGGCCGTCAAAACAGCCCTTTTTTATAGAATTAAGCTTATTTTTTAGGTGCAGCAGGAGTAGTTGCTGACATTGCTGGGTTAGTTAAAACTTGCCATACGTTCCAACGACCTTGTTTTTCAATTTCTTGAATTAAACGGTCAGCAATTTCCGCTTCATCTGGATATTTAACTTTATAGTTCTTTAGCGTCTGGATCGCGTTTTTCTTTTGCTCCATTGCAATATAGTTATTTGCAGCAGCTAAATATGCTTCTTGAACATTACCTTTAATGGCTTTGTCTAAATATGGAATCGCTTCACGTTGACCGCCACCTTCAGATAAACCAAAACCGAACCAGAAGTTTGTCTCCGCATCATCTGGATTAATTTTTAAAAGTCTTTGAGCATATTCTAAAGATTTAGTGGTATGAACAGTACCTAAATCAAGGTTACGTGCAAGAACACTTGCTTTAAAAGCACGAATTAAAATATCAAATGATGCATTTGGATTTGCAGCAAGTGTATCAAGTTGTTGTGTTACTTCTTTAAGTTTACTTTCAAAGCCTTTACGTTCTTGACGGTCAGTAAAGCGAGGTGGGTAGTGACGTGCTTTACCTTCCACTAATTGTAAGAAGTCATCAATAGTAGTCACGTCAATTTCATTTTCACCGGCTAAAACTGCGTATTTCATTGAACGTTGTGAATTATTGACAGTCGGGACGATCAGTTTATTGACGTCGAGAGTAAGCTGTTTGGTTGGATCATCTTGACGATTAACGACCATTTTGGTCACAGGCTGTGCAGCAGCGTCTTTTAATGCAACTTCAAATGCCGGTGGCTGATCATAGTTAAAAGGGTTTAGTGCATAAAAAGGAGGAGTAAGCTCTGGTTCCTTGAAAACAAAAGGCTCAATTTTTTGTTCTTTTACGGGTGCCATTGTACAAGCGGTTAAACTTGAGGTCGCAAGGATTATATATGCCAAAGGCTTAAAATTCATAGGATCTTCCGTTCATTTTAGTAAAGTCAGATTTGGTACAGGTAAGTCTAGGAAAAGCTAAACAGACATGCAAGGGTAAGCGTGTTACATTATGAATCAAGAATATTACGTTTTTGATGTCTTATCTTGCGCACCGCATTCACGACGAACTTCTTCAATAATTTTCAGTTCTTCATCACTAAAAGGCTGTTCATCCTGACTTTCTTTTTTGAAGCTCGGGTCTAGCTCTGATAAACGTTGGCATAAATTATTCATACGCGTTTCATTATGCTGAATACGATCAAGTAAAACGCGCATACCCTCTAATATAGGGTCAGACTGATCAGCAGTTGTCGCATATGGAGCGAAACCAATACTTTGCGCATAATCACGGCGACGTTCTTCATCTTTATTCTTGTCAGGCGCATCTTTATAAATATAGCGAGCAGGGTTCCCTACAGCGGTCACGCCAGCAGGAACAGCTTTAGTTACCACAGCATTTGAACCGACTTTAGCACCTTTGCCTATGGTAAATGGACCTAAAATTTTTGCACCAGCACCAACAACAACGCCATCTTCTAAAGTTGGGTGGCGTTTGCCAGTCTTCCATGTTGTTCCACCTAGGGTAACACCATGATAAAGCGTAACATCATCGCCAATTTCAGCCGTTTCACCAATCACAACACCCATACCGTGATCAATAAAAAAACGTTTACCGATTTTAGCGCCAGGATGAATTTCAATTCCTGTTGCAAAACGACTAAATGAAGAAAGAAGGCGAGCAGCACCTTTACAATCTTTTTGCCATAACTCATGTGCGACACGATGCATCATAATCGCATGAATGCCAGGGTAGGTCGTGAGAACTTCGAGTGTATTGCGGGCAGCAGGATCTCGCGCAAATACAGCCTTTATATCTTCTTTCAGCTGTTTAAGCATTGGGTTGATCCTCCTTGTCAGATAATGCTTTTTTCCATTTACCACTGGTTAGGGCTTGTACACGACTAAAAATACCGCGAAGTAAATGATATTCCATACGATCTAATTGTATACGACCAAATAAACGACGCAAGCGTAAAGGTAACAAACGTGGATTATCTGGATCTAAAAATTCAATTTCAGTCAGCATTTTCTCTAGATGAGGGTAAAACTCTTCCATTTGTTGCTGAGTAACCAAAGGCTCATCCCATTGCATGCTTTGACCTTGGACTAATGGCATTTCTTCTGCATCTTGGTCCACGTTTTGTTGCTCTAGAGCAGACATGCGAAGTTCGTAACATACGACTTGAATTGCTTGCGCAACATTTAATACGCCATAGTCAGGATTGACAGGAATTGTTAAATGATAATTGGCCAATGCTAATTCTTCGTTTGTTAAACCACGATCTTCACGGCCAAAAACAATCGCAATTTGTTGTCCCTGACAGGTGGCTTTAATGGCTTCTTTGGCAGCAGGTCTTACGTCAAGTAAAGGCCAAGGAATGGTACGGCTACGTGCACTTGTTCCAAACACTAAATGGCAATCTTTAATAGCATCTTCTAGGATGTCGACAATCTCAAGATGTTCAAATAAATCCTGCGCACCAGCAGCAAGCGCTTGTATGTCTGGGTGAGGATATGTTTTAGGTGCAACAAGAACTAATTTAATTAGCCCCATTGTTTTCATGGCACGTAAAGCACTGCCAATATTGGCAGGCAAGGTAGTGTTTACCATGACAATACGCACTTGTGCTAATTGTTTTGACACAGTGTTGTGATCAAACGAACTCATAAGATTTCCAGAAATTACGAATATTGAGAAACTTCGCTTTGGTATAAATCCAATGCATCGTCCATAGTCATGTCCGCGGGAGGGGAAGCAACGGTTTGCGGACGAGCAGGTTCTGCTGCTTTAGCTGCTTTCGACTTTACTTGATATTCAATATAAATATTATCTTTACCAAAATAATCTCTGAGTTTAGCAAGTAATTCATCGAGAGGAGCAACTTTCCATTGCGGACCAAGTTGAAGCTCGGCTTGAGCATAAGGTTGATCAATCTGTAGCTGTAGAGTGATATGTTGATGCATATCTACATTGCAAAATGGCAAGATTATATTTTGTAAATCTTTTGCCAAAGTGGCTTGCATAAACTCTTCTGTTAATTTGATCTGAATACTGTTAGCACGTTTTTGTCGTATTTCATTTAATGTAAAAGCTTTGGTTAAACGGCCCATTGGACGTTCAAAGCCTTCTCTTTCATAAATTTCGCCTTCAAAGACGACAACACGCTCAACTTGAATAATATCTTTAAAACGTTGGAAACGTTCATGGTTGCAACTTACTTCAATACGAGCTGTACCATCATCTAGTACAATAACTACGCGATTTGGAAAGTTTGCGACGTCAATGACTAAACCTGCATAGACTGTTGTAACACCACGACGTGTAGCCGTAATTTCATTAAGTTTTACCGGAATAAAAGCCTTAAGCTCTTGGCGGTAAACATCAATTGGGTGACCAGTGAGATATAGACCAAGCGTATCTTTTTCGCCTTTTAGACGAACTTCATCACTCCACGGTTTAACGGGTTTAGCTGGCTTACGCTGAACTTCTTCAACCTCACCAAATAAATCCATAATACCGCTTTCACGATTGCTGCGCGCTTGTTCGGCAGCTTGAACCGCCTCAGGCAATTGTGCCATTAGGCTTGCACGTTCAATTCCCAAGCAATCGAGTGCACCTGCACGAATTAAAGCTTCAAGAGTACGCTTATTGATTTTCTTCAAATCAATACGGTGGCAAAAATCGAATAAATCTGTATAAGGACCAAATTGTCGACGAGAGTCAATTACAGACTGCATCGCTTGTTCGCCAACGCCTTTAATTGCCCCTAAACCATACACAATAGTTTTATCATCGCTCGCATGGAAATGATAAGTCGACATATTGACTGATGGTGGTAAAACTTCTAGGCCATTATTTCGGCAGTCATCAATTAAAAATACGACACTGTCAGTATTCTGCATTTCCGATGACATTACCGCTGCCATAAACTCAGCAGGATAATGTGCTTTTAACCATGCAGTGTGGTAAGCAACGAGGGCATAAGCTGCGGCGTGAGATTTGTTGAAACCATAGCCTGCGAACTTTTCCATATAGTCAAAGATATGGTTGGCTGTACTTTCATCAATCCCTTTTTCTGCAGCACCTGCCAAGAAAATTTGACGCTGCTTAACCATCTCCTCAGGTTTCTTTTTACCCATTGCACGGCGTAGTAAGTCCGCGCCACCGAGCGTATAACCCGCACAGATCTGTGCAGTCTGCATCACCTGTTCTTGATAAACCATAATCCCGTAAGTTGGCTCTAATACACCTTCAAGAAGTGGGTGAAGATATTCAAAATCTCCACCATGCATACGGTGAATAAAGTCAGGAATAAGATCCATTGGACCAGGACGGTACAATGATACGAACGCAATAATCTCTTCAAATTTACTTGGACGTGCTTCTTTAAGCATTCGTTTCATGCCGACGGATTCAAACTGGAATACCGCTGTTGTATTTGCATCGGCAAAGACAGAATATGCTTTAGCATCATCAAGTGGAACATGCGAAATTATGAGTGGATCATTACTATCACGATTTTTATTAATATTTTGAATTGCGTCTTCAATAACAGTTAAGTTACGTAAGCCCAAGAAGTCGAATTTGACGAGACCTGCTGCTTCTACATCGTCTTTATCATATTGAGCAACACGGCTTGTTCCATCTTCCTCACAAAGTACAGCCGAGAAATCGGTAATCTTGCCGGGTGCAATAACAACACCGCCGGCATGTTTACCGGTATTTCGGGTGATACCTTCCAATTTTAAAGCCATTTCCCAGATTTCACTCGCATCATCATTATCTGGGTTTGATGGGTTGGTAACGATATCTTTAAGCTGAGGTTCCATCTCGATAGCAGTGGCTAAGTCCACACCGAGCGGTTTAGTCGGTACCATTTTTGAGATACGGTCAGCTAAACCGTAAGACTTACCCAATACACGGGCAACGTCACGAATTGCACCTTTTGCCGCCATCGTACCGAAAGTTGCAATTTGTGATACGGCTTCACGACCATAAGTACGGGAAACATAATCAATAACGCGGTCACGTCCGGCAATACAGAAGTCGACGTCAAAGTCGGGCATCGAAACACGTTCTGGGTTTAAGAAACGTTCGAAAAGTAGATCATAACGAAGAGGATCAAGGTCAGTAATTTTTAAGCTATAGGCAACGAGTGAGCCCGCACCTGAACCACGTCCAGGTCCTACAGGAACGCCATTATTTTTTGCCCACTGAATGAAGTCCATGACGATAAGGAAGTAACCTGGGAATCCCATTTTGAGGATAATGCCGACTTCGTAATCAATTCGTTCATCGTAAGGCTTACGAATTTCTGGCCAGTCTTCGCTACGTTTTTCGACAGGGTAGAGATAATCTAAGCGTTCTTCTAGACCTACTTTTGACAAATGCTCAAAGTAAGTGTCAATAGTAAAGCCATCTGGAATCGGATAGTCAGGTAAAAAGTAGGTGCCGAGTTGTAAGCTAACATTACAGCGTTTTGCAATGTTATAGGTGTTTTCGATAGCACTTGGGATATCTGAAAACAACTCAATCATTTCATCGGAGGTTTTAAAATGTTGCTCAGGACTATATAAGCGTGGACGACGATCATCTGCTAATACATAGCCATCAGCAATACAAACACGTGCTTCGTGTGCCTCAAAATCTTCTTTTTCTACAAAGTGCACATCATTATGCGCAACTACACCCACATTATATTGGGCAGCAAGTTTAGCAGCTTCTTGAATAAAGTCTTCTTCACCAGGACGATCGGTACGTGTTAAAGCCAGATAAACACGGTTACCAAATTTTTCAATCCATGCCTCTAAAAGCGGAGCTGCTTTTTGAGGGTTAGATGAGCAAAGCATCTGACCCACATCACTATGTTGGCCAAGTAAAACAATAATATCTTGATGCTGTTCAAGTACCCATTCTTTTTTTACACATGGAATACTGAGTTGTTGCCCTTCAATAAAACCGCGTGAAACGATTTCGGTGAGACTTTTCCAGCCTACATTACTCATTGCAAGTAAAGTTGCACGATGTTGAGCATCGTCAAGGCGAATTGTGCTACCTAAAAGCGGCTTAATCCCTTTTTTTAAACAAGAATTATAAAATTTTACAGCTGCATGGAGGTTTGATAGATCGGTTAATGCCAGCGCAGGCATTTGGTCTTTAACCGCAGCGTTGACCAAGTCAGGTATGCGAACTATCGACTCTGTAATCGAAAATTCTGTATAAATACCGAGATGAACAAACTGCATAAACCAATCCTTAATACGACTGCAGCATAGTTTAGCACGCAAAGTTAAAACGAAATGCTTAATATTTTGGCAAACTGTTAAGGATTTTATTATTTAAGAAGAATGATTTGAATATCTATTGTACAGATTTAATATAAAAGAGCTTATTTTTAAGAAATAGGACCAACCCAAACTTTGTGTTTGGGCTGGTTGAAAAACTTAGTACTGCCAGAACATGCGCTGAATTTCTTTCGTGTCATTAGTCTTAGTAAGAGCTAAAGCTGCAAGAAGACGCGCTTTTTGAGGGTTTAAATCATGTGCTGCTACCCAACCATATTTAGAGTCAGGTTGTTCTGCATCACGTAATACGAAACCTTGTGCGACACGTGATGAACGGATAATTTGAATACCGTTTTTGTCGTGAAGATTTTGTAAGGTTGGTACGATATATTTTGGTACAGAACCGTTACCAGTACCTGCATTAATGATCGCTTTAGCACCAGCTTTTGCATACGCTTCATATGCATCTGGAAGCATAGAGTCCGAACCATAAACGATCTGTACAGTTGGAAGTGCATCGCCTTTAATATTTTCAATATTAAACTCTGAAGCATTTGTATGACGCTTTACAGATTGTCTGAACCAGTAAGGCTTGCCTTCAACCAATGTACCTAAAGCGCCCCATTGGCTAACAAAAGCATTTGTATGAATGTTAATGCCTTTAGTTACATCACGTGCAGCAAAAATAGAGTCGTTCATGAGAACCATAACGCCTTTATTTTTCGCATCATCAGAAGCTGCTAAAGCAACTGCACTATAAAGGTTAAGTGGACCATCAGCTGAAAGAGCAGTTGAAGGACGCATTGAGCCAACAAGTACAATCGGTTTATCAGTATGAACAACCAAATTTAAGAAAAATGCTGTTTCTTCTAAAGTATCTGTACCGTGTGTAATTACGACACCATTAACAGATGGCTTTTTAACAAGCTCATTCACTTGACGAGCAATTTCTAATAGTTCCTTGTCAGTAATACTCTCAGAAGCGATTTGTAAAGCTTGAATACCAGTTACATTTGCCAAATCTTTGATTTGTGGAACTGCGTTAATTAGCGTATCAACAGGAACTTTTGCAGCAGTATAAGTTGCACTATTTGCCGAGCTTGCGCCAGCACCAGCGATAGTACCGCCAGTCGCAACTACAACAACATTATTTTTTGCATAAAGTGGGAGAGAGCAGGCTAATAAGCCCATCGCTAAACCTAAAGATTTAACAGTTTTAGTCAACATCGAAAATATCCTTATGAAGTGACGAAGTAAAAGTTTGTTGAATATGACTGCTTTTCCTAAGCAAAATACATACCATGTAAAACATATTCATAACTTGTTTGAATAAGAAGCATCCTTGAATAGCATTTTGTTTCACCAACAACTGCTTAATCATTGCTTTTATTTAGCGCTAATAAATAACATGAATAAAATAAAAAATCTATTAAGTTTTTCTAATTTATCTTGATTTGTTTACTTTTTAATATAAATAAAACAAATGATTTTTTTATCTGTATAAAATTAAAAAATAATAGATGTGTTTAAGTAATTTTTTGCCATTTGATATTTTTATATTGTTGATTTTTATTGTTATAATTTAATATTAAGATGATTTTAAATTTTTCAGTATGAATTGAAAAATAATTCCATTAATTTAATATAATTTAATTGTTGTAAATTGAATTAAAATTTAATCACTTGGTATTTATTTTTAAAAATATAAAATTTGTTTGAATCATTTTTATTCTATTTTTAAGGTTCGGTTTAAGAAAATTTAATAGCAGTTTAAAGTCATTATTTAATATAAAAATATAGGTAAATTTCTGCCAGCAATTTTAAAATAAAAAAAAAGAGCAATTTTATAAGGTCATATAAAATTGCTCTTAAGTTGGGAGAGTGGGAGAAAAGAGAAACTTATGCGGTTGTTTGTTCTTGAGTTGATTTAATTAATACTGGCTCTGGTAGTTCTTCAGTATCAGCCACTTTGTCACCTTCAAGCTTGGCAACAACTGCGGTTGCAATACTGTTACCTACTACGTTTGTTGCAGTACGGCCCATATCAAGGAACTGATCGATACCGAGTAATAAAAGGATGCCAGCTTCAGGTAAGTGGAACATAGTGAGCGTCGCTGAAATAACTACAATAGAAGCTCGAGAAACACCTGCAATACCTTTACTTGTTACCATTAGAGTTAACAAAATTAAGATTTGTTGAGTGAAACTAAGATCAATATTGTAGGCCTGAGCAATAAAGAGCACTGCAAACGTGGTGTACATCATTGAACCATCAAGGTTGAATGAATAACCTAAAGGTAATACAAAGCTCGTTACTTTTTTAGGCACACCAAATTTATTTAGTGCATCCATAACCTTAGGATAGGCTGATTCACTTGAAGCTGTAGCAAAAGCAAGCGTTACAGGTTCACGAATTAATTTACCTAAGCGGAAAATATCTTTTTTAAGTACGATTGCACCTACAGAGAATAAGATGATCCACAGTAATAAAAGACCAAAGTAGAACTCCGCGATTAAAATGCCATAGTCAACAATCAAGCCTAAACCTTGTACTGTAATTGCTGAAGCGATTGCTGCAAATACTGCAACAGGTGCAAACATCATGACGTAATCAGTAATACGGAACATGATTTTGCTGAGTTCATCAGTCAAACGAATGATAACTGAATCTTTTTCTTTGCCTTGATTTACAAAAGCAAGGGCTGAGCCAAAAAAAATAGAGAAAACAAGGACTTGCAAAATATCGTTATTTGCCATTGCTTCGGCAATACTGCGTGGGAAAACATGGCTTAAAAATGATTGTAGAGTGAAGCCTGTAGTCGCTGGAGCAGAAGAGCTACTCAATTGTTGCGCAGTTGGTAATACTAAATCTAAAGCTGCACCTGGTTGGAAAAAGTTTGCCAGACCCATACCGATAGCAAGCGATACGAACGAAGCAGTAATAAACCAAGTCATTGATTTAAGGGTTATACTGCCGATTGATGTCGATTTCCCCATTGATACAATGCCTGAAACAATAGTGGCAAATACCAATGGAGCAATAATCATTTTGATAAGGCGTAAAAAGATATCTGTAGGTATGTTGAGATAAGAAGCGATTTGCTTCAATTGTTCACCCTCATTAAAGAAGTGGTGACAAATCCAACCTGTCAGTATGCCAAGTAAAATAGCAACAACAATATACTTGAGCAATTTCTTTTGCTTCATATGAACCTCTATCCATTTGATTCAATCATCCTTTGATGGGATTTGAATGATTGAAAGCTTTCCTTGTTAGTTCAGTTCGGTCGTTCTAACGATGTTATCTTCCTAGATCTGTATCTGCTTTAACCGAATCGAATATGGCGATGTTGTTATGGAGATGGATTGTTGCTCGATTTTGAAGCAGTGTGAAATGCAAAAAAATATTGATCCATGCATTTTTTGCATAATAAAGGTTAAGTAGATTGAAGGAAATCAAGTAATTTAAAACGTATGGTAAAAAATGTATAAATCAAAAAATTAACTAATTCTTGAAGTCGAAAGAATCATAAAATTTATAAAAATAATTTAAATACAATAATTTATTTTATGTTGGTAAAGTTGTTATGTGGTTAGGAGATTCTTCTTTTATAAAAATGAAAAAATAGAATTATAAAAAAGGCACCTATTTAGAGATGCCTTTTTTTGTTATGCATTTTTTAACGGCGATTGGCTAAGAAACGACCTAAACGGGTAATTGCTTCACGTAATTCATTTTCAGCGGGTAAGAAAACCACGCGGAAATGATCAGGTGTTGGCCAGTTAAAGCCTGTACCTTGCACCAATAACACTTTTTCTGCACGTAGCAAATCAAGCATTAACTTTTCATCATCTTCAATTGGGTAGATGTTCGGGTCAAGGCGTGGGAAACAGTACATTGCTCCATCTGGTTTTACACAACTTACGCCTGGAATTTCATTAAGCATTTCCCAAGCAATATTACGCTGTTCATATAAACGGCCACCAGGACGGATCAAGTCATTAATTGATTGATAACCGCCTAGGGCAGTTTGAATCGCATATTGAGCTTGAACGTTAGCACATAGGCGCATTGACGCTAACATATCTAATCCTTCGATATAGTCGGCAGCACGGCTTTTATCACCCGTAATTGCCATCCAACCTGAACGGAAGCCTGCAATACGATAAGCTTTTGATAAACCATTAAAAGATACGCAAAGCTGGTCGCCCGCTAATGATGCTACTGAAACATGTTCAATACCGTCATAAATAATTTTGTCGTAAATTTCATCAGCAAATAAAATTAGATCATATTTTTTTGCAATCGCTACAATCTGTTCAAGAATGTGGCGTGGATATACCGAACCCGTAGGGTTGTTCGGGTTAATGATGACAATACCGCGAGTATTCGGAGTAATCTTACTTTCAATATCAGCAATATCTGGGTACCAGCTATTTTCTTCATCACATTTATAATGAATTGCTGTGCCGCCTGAAAGATTAACTGCTGCTGTCCAAAGCGGATAATCCGGCATTGGAATCAGCATTTCGTCTCCATCATCTAATAGGCCTTGCATAGCCATTACGATGAGTTCAGATACGCCATTACCAATATACACGTCATTGACATGCATATTGAGAATTCCTTTTTGCTGGTAATACTGACAAATTGCTTTGCGAGCAGGGAAGATACCTTTTGAGTCAACATAACCAATTGCGTTTGGTAAGTTTAAAGCAACATCATTAATAATTTCTTGTGGTGCTTCAAATCCAAAAGGAGCAGGATTGCCGATATTCAGCTTAATGATTTTATGTCCTTGCTCTTCCATTTCATTGGCGGCTCGTAAAACTGGCCCACGGATGTCATAACAAACATGCTCAAGCTTCGATGATTTTTTGATTTCTCGAGTAGATGGCATGGAATGGATGGTAGCAGTATTTTTAGACATAACGGGATTCACTTTTGCATATCGGTATAAATAACTTTTAAATGTTTTAACTGTTACCAAATTTAGATCATGTTGATCTTTCAATAGTTCAACAATTTTTTCATGGGTAAAACCCGATTGTTGATATTGTTTAATAATTGGTAGTAGTTGTTGGAAAACCACACTTTTTTTCTGAGACATGTTCTGTCCTATACAACCGTGCGCACTTAGAATAGCACTATGTTTGCTTGCTTTAAAGAAGATTAGTAATAAATTTGCTTACTTTTGATTTTGTATTTTGCTTACTTTTTGCTTTTTGTTCTTTATATGTTTAAATTCCAACAAATTTTACGTTCAGAGACTAGTGTTTTTGTGATGAATGGCGTAAATATAAAACTCGATCATCAGAAATGTTTACTTCAGAATAAAAGGTGTATGTCATGGGAAAAGTCAATAAAACAGACCGGGAATGGCAAAGAGAGTTATCACCAGAAGAGTATCGGATTACACGACAAAAAGGCACTGAACCTGCATTTACGGGGCAATACTGGAATACTAAGCAACATGGTACCTATGTTTGCCGTTGCTGCGGCGCAGAGTTGTTCTCATCAGATACCAAATATGATAGCGGTTGCGGTTGGCCAAGTTTCTTCCGTCCGATCAATGGTGCTGTCATTGATGAACATGAAGATTTAACGCATGGTATGGTCAGAACTGAAATAGTTTGTCATGATTGTGAAGCTCATTTAGGGCATGTATTTGAAGATGGACCACAGCCGACTGGTTTGCGCTACTGTGTAAACTCGGCATCATTACAACTGAAAACAGAAGAAAAAAATGATGAGGAAACCTATCCATGAGTAATATTTATCAGTTTGAAGCTGAGCTGTTAGAGGGTGAAGTTAAGCAATTGGCTGATTACAAAGGTAAAGTTTTACTAATTGTAAACACTGCCAGTAAATGTGGTTTTACACCACAATTTGCTGGCCTCGAAAAACTATATGAAAAATATAAAGATCAAGGATTAGAAGTTTTAGGTTTTCCCTGCAACCAGTTTGGTGGGCAAGATCCAGGAAGCAATAAAGAAATTGGTAGCTTCTGTCAGCGTAACTATGGGGTAAAATTTCCCATGTTTGCTAAAGTTGATGTAAAAGGTCCGGAAGCCCATGTAATTTTTAGATATTTAACACGTGAAGCTAAAGGTATTTTAGGTAGTAGTAGCATTAAATGGAACTTTACCAAATTTTTGGTAGGCAAAGATGGTGCTGTTTTAAATCGCTATGCACCTACGACTAAGCCAGAAGCTTTAGAAGCTGATATTGAAAAAGCATTAGCGAGTTAATCGTTTAAATGAACGCTATTCCTCAAGCTTTTGAGTTTTGGCAAGATGGGCGAATGCCGTATGTTGAAACCAGAAGATCCTGTTTTAGCCGAACGTGTTATAAGTCTCATAGTCATCCAACGTTTTCTATCGGGGCTATAGACGAGGGGAATAGCGTTTTTCATAGTTCATTTGGTACGCCCCAAAAGATTGATGCTGGTACTTTGGTGATTGTACCAGCACATATTGAGCATTCATGTAACCCTTTGCCGGATCAGGCTTGGAGTTACCAAATGCTACATTTGGACATAAGGTGGTTAAATCAGCTGTATTCAGAATTTCGAGAACATGGTCTGGATTTGCATCTGCCTCAGCATAAGCCGCTCATAATAAAAGAAGAAACTTTATATCAGGCTTTTTCTGATATGAATGAAACTTTATTTGATCCTGAAAAATTAATTATTGAAAAAGAACAGTCGCTGATCTATTGCCTTACCCAGCTGTTACTCCCTCATTTCGTATTACAAGAAATACAAAAAACTGAATATTTGTATGAAGATTTTTTGGACTTAATTCATATTATTAAATCGTCAGAACGATTTATTTCTCTTGAAGAGCTTGCAGAGCAGGTTGGTCTTAGTCGATATGCAATCATTCGTTTATTCAAGGCCAATGTTGGTTTAACTCCACATGCATTTCAAATTAATTTAAAGATTAATCAAGCCAGAGCTCAATTAAAGCAAGGGATTTCACTCGCAGAGCTAGCTGTCAATTTAGGCTTTAGTGATCAAAGCCATTTTCATAAAGCTTTTAAAGCACATACGGGAATTACTCCTCGACAGTTTCAACTTGCAGCCGCGCAATAATTTACAAGAAATTATTTTTCTCTATTTTTAAGCTACTCCATACAATTTTAAAGATGAAATCGTTATGGAAGTTTTTTTGGTTATCGCCTTTACTCACTTTTTAGCACTACTATCTCCAGGTCCAGATTTTTTTCTTATTCTGACCAGTCTTTTGCAAAAAGGAGCGCGTTATACCTATGGCGTTATTCTGGGAATTACTTTGGGTAATGCTGTTATCTTAATGGTGTGTATATTTGGATTTATGGTGCTTGGCAATTTAAGCAAAACGATTCTTTTAGTACTTAAATGGCTGGGGGCTGGATATTTAGTTTATTTGAGTTTTCTTTGTTTTAGAGCCACTCAAGGAACAAACTTAAATATTACTGTTGCTGAAAATAGTTTGGTTGAACAAGAGTCTAGTTATAAGAGTAAAGTTAAAAGCTTGGCTCTGGGTTTGCAATCTAGTCTTCTTAATCCTAAAAATATTATGTTTTATAGTAGTTTAATGCTACTTATTCAACAGGAATTTAGCTTATTTCAAAAATTACTAATGAGTATATGGATGACAGGAGTGGTTTTCGGGTGGAATTTATTATTAGTTCGTTTATTGCGTCAAGAGCGTGTATTAGCACAGATTAAACGCTCTGCTAGAGGAATATATTATTGCTCCAGTCTGGCTTTCATTTTTTTTGCAGTGTTATTGGTTGCCTATAGTTAAAGCAGATCGCATAGCCTTCTAAACAAAATGAAGGCTATGCAATTTTGCTGGGTTTAAAGAATCGCTTTTAAACGTTTAACAACGTCTTCACATTGTGCCAAATCTGCTACTAAAGCCATACGCACATGATTGGCACCAGGGTTACCTTGTTCGGTATCACGAGATAGATAACGACCCGGTAAAACTTTAATGTGTGCTTTTTCCATCAGTATCTTGGCAAAAGTTTCATCATTATCGACTTTTAACCAGTAATAAAATCCAGCATCAGGTTTTTGTAATGGCAGTAAATGACCTAGCTCAGATTGGAATAAGTCAAACTTTGCACGATATTGCTTACGGTTTTCTTCAACATGGTTTTCATCGTTCCATGCTGCAATTGAAGCAAGCTGGTGTTGAACAGGCATTGCCGCGCCGTGATAGGTGCGGTATTGTAAATATGGCTTTAACAGATCGGCATCACCCGCTACAAAACCTGAGCGCAAACCCGGTAAGTTTGAACGCTTTGAAAGTGAATGAAATACGATACAGTTTTTGTAGTCATCACGACCAAGCTCAGCACAAACTTCTAATAGACCAGTAGGTGCTTGGTCAAACCAAAGCTCTGAATAGCATTCATCAGAAGCAATAACGAAATTATATTGATCAGATAAGGCAATTAGCTTTTTAAATTGTTCTTTGGAAAGCACAGTACCTGTTGGGTTACCCGGTGTACATACAAAAAGTAGGGCTGTCTTTTCCCAAACTTCTGCTGGTACTGCATCAAAATCACCTAAATAGCCATTTTCTTCCGTGCAATTAATGAAGTATGGCTTTGCACCTGCAAGTAAAGCCGCACCTTCATAAATTTGATAAAACGGGTTCGGCATCACCACATAAGGTGCATCTTCACGATTAATTAATGCCTGTACAAAAGAGAAAATGCCTTCACGAGTACCAGAGACGGGCAAGATGTGGTTTTCAGCACTAATGCTGTTAAGTTTAAAGCGCTTTGTTAACCAATCTGCAATGCTTTGGCGAAGCTCAGGTAAGCCTTTACTGTTTGGATAAGTTGATAAATGGTTAAAGTTATCAATAATAGCCTGTTTAACAAACTCTGGTGCTGGATGCTTAGGTTCGCCAATTGATAGAGGAATCAAGGGAAGGTTAGCAGGAGTAGTATCCTTAAAAAGTTGGTTTAACTTTTCAAATGGATACGGGTGTAATAACGACAAGCTAGAGTTCATTAAACAGTTACCAAGTAGTTGAGTTTCAGTGCTGACAAATTTGATTAGATGCTTCATCTAATGCAGCTTTCAGTTTTTCCGAGAAGAGTTTGACCTCTTCATTATTCAGCGGTTTACCATCTTTTTTGGTGACAAAGAAAATATCTTCGGCACGTTCACCTAAAGTTGCGATTCGGGCTGAATGGATATCTAAACCTTGCATCATAAATAAACCACCCACGCGCGCAAGTAGGCCGGGGTGATCGAGTGTTGAAATTTCGACCATATTTTGCTGTAAGGCTTCATTTAATGTTACGTCGACTGTATTTTCGATATCGAAGTGACGTAATTGACGCGGAATACGGCGTTGCATGAGTCCCGGGTATTGGTCTGGTTGGCTAAGTGCCTTCACTAATGCATTTTTAACGGTTTCTTCACGTTCTGGGTCGGTAAGCAATGTACCGAAACGATCGAGTACAACATAAGTGTCTAAGCTAAATGCTGTACTGGCCGTGATAATTTTTGCGTCCTGAACGTCTAGGTTCATTCGGTCTAAAACAGCAACAGTAGTAGCAAACAGGTTAGGTTGGTCACGTGTATAAATAAAGATTTGCACCGCATCTTGAGCTGCTTTACGGTGAGCACGCAAGAGGACTAATGGCTCTGGATTATCGCCGTGTTTTAAAATTGCTTGTGTGTGCCATGCAATTTCATCTGCCGATTCTTTAATGAAGTATTCATCACCAAGTTCTTGCCAAACTTTTTCGACATCTGCCAATGCGAAGTTATTTACCAGCAATTCACTTGCTGCAAACTTAGTGTCTTCAATCAGCATTTGGTAGTCAACGGGACGGCCTAAACCTGTACGGATTACATCACGAGCATGCGTATAAAGTTGACGCATGAGAGAAGCGCGCCATGTGTTCCATAGTTTTGGATTTGTCGCGTTAATATCGGCAACCGTTAAGGTATATAGATAATCAAGATGCTCCATATCGCCCAGTTTTTCGGCAAAATCTTTCACGACATCAGGATCAGAAATATCTTTTTTCTGAGCGGTCAAAGACATGAGCAAATGGTTTTGAATAAGCCATGCAATTAATTTGCATTCACGCTCTGTAAAGCCATGTGCACGGCCAAACTCAATCGCGTCTTCTGCGCCGAGTTCGCTGTGGTCACCACCGCGACCTTTTGCAATGTCATGGAATAAAGCAGCAATGAACACAATATCTTGACGAGCAAGACGTTGGAAAACTGAACTTACTACAGGGAATTCTTTGGCAAATTCAGGTTCTCTAAAACGATTTAAATTACGCAGCAATAATAATGTATGAGCATCGACCGTATAGATATGGAATAGGTCATATTGCATAAGGCCCATAATTTGGCCAAAAGCAGGAATATAGTTTCCTAAAACACCATATCGTTTCATCGCAACCAAGGTATCGTATAAACGATATGGTGAGCGAATAATCGACATAAACAGTGCTTGATGCTCTGGATTATCACGATAACTTTGGTTGATTCGTTTCGCAGCAAGAATAAGTAAGCGTAAAGTCCGGGCGCGAATACCTTCAATATCTGGCCGATTGGCCAAAATATAGAACAACTCTAAAATCGCGCTTGGGTGCTCTGCGAATATTTTATGATGTTGTACGGCAAGTTTATTGTCGACTATTTTAAAGTGAACGTTAACAACTTCAATTTTGCGTTCATAGTTAGGGAGTCGAGGAGTAATCACTGACTCGCTAAAATACGCCAGTAACATTTCATTCAGCGTTGAAACTTGCTGCGCCGTACGGTAGTAGCGTTTCATGAACTGCTCAACACCATAATTTACAGGTTGGCCTTCTTGACGCACATATCCAAATTTGGCGGCAATTTCCCTTTGATGGTCAAAGAGTAAACGGTTTTCATCACGTTTGGCTAAACGGTGTAAATGATGTCGAATTTCCCAAAGAAAACTTTCAGCTTCTTCTAAAACTGCCAATTCAAACTCTGAAATGAAACCTAAATGCACTAAGTCATAAATACGATTTACGCGAAAGTGACGTTTGGCAATCCAGCCAATTTGGTTAATGTCACGGATACCGCCTGGTGCATTTTTAATGTCGGGTTCTAAATTACTTTCAGTATTGTTGTGTTGGTGGTAACGCTTGGCTTGTTCGGCCATTTTTGCATCATAAAATGTTTTGTCTGTCCATGTCTGCGAAACAATACGGCGAGGCCATTTCGCAAGCTGACTATTGCCAGTAATTAACCGTGCTTCAATTAAAGTTGTTGCAACGGTTAAATCGGTAGCGGCCTGTTCAACACAGCTTTGAATCGTGCGAACACTAATGCCAGGTTTGAAATTCCCCACGTCCCATAAAGAAGAAATAAATGTAGAGATACGTTTTTCGTTTTCTTCGTTAATTTCATGCTCCGATAGGATCATGATATCGACGTCAGAATAGGGCAACATTTCACGGCGCCCATAACCACCTACAGCAAAAAGGCCCAGTTCTGTTTGATCGAGTTCAGCATGTTTCCATAAAAAGATCAGTGCTTCATCTACTAAATCTGAACGGGCTTTAATGATTTCACGAATAGATTGCCCATTTTCATATGAATCTTGCAACTGTTTTTCTACATCCGTTCGCCACTGATTAATGGCTTTAATATCATGATGACTTGAGACATAGTTCAACAATGGCGATATATTGATCATGAAAATGGGTCTACCAATAAGTAAAAATTAAGAGTTTGTTTGAACGCTTACTTGATCAGCGGTTTCTTTCGCTAAGGTACGAGCAAGATCAGTATTTTCAGCACGAGCGGTTGCTACACCCATACGACGACGTTTGAAACCTTCTGGTTTGCCAAACAGGCGTAAATCGGTGTCTGGGTGTGTTAAAGCCACATTGAGATTGCTATAACTTAAATTGCTGGCATCAACTCCAGCATAAATTACTGCACTTGCTGCAATACTGTGGCGTGCTGTGTTTACAGGTAAACCTAAAATTGCACGTGCATGCAGTTCAAATTCACTTTGAAATTGTGATGCTAAAGTTACGAGTCCTGTGTCGTGTGGACGAGGTGAAACTTCACTAAACCAAACCTTGTCGCCTTTAATAAACAGTTCTACACCAAAAATACCACAGCCACCAAGTGCAGTTGTCACTTTATTTGCAATACGTTTTGCTTCTTCGAGTGCCGCCGCAGTCATTGGTTGAGGTTGCCAGCTTTCTACATAATCCCCGGCATCTTGGCGGTGACCAATTGGGTCACAGTAATGAGTTTCGATTTCACCAGTTTCAGGGTTTTTAGCGCGAACGGTAAGTAATGTAATTTCAAAATCAAAATCAATTTGAGATTCAATAATGACCGTACCTTGGTTAACGCGGCCACCTTGCATTGCATATTCCCAAGCTGCATCGACTTCATCGAAACTTTTTACACGAGACTGACCTTTACCTGAAGAAGACATGACCGGTTTTACAAAGTTTGGATAACCGATGTCATCGCAAGCGGCGCGAAAGCTTTCGAGCGTATCAGCAAAACGATAAGCAGAAGTAGGTAGGCCAAGTTCTTCAGCCGCAAGACGGCGGATGCCTTCACGGTTCATGGTCAGGTTTACAGCTTTAGCAGAAGGGATGACAGTTGCTATTTTGCTCGCTTCAATTTCAAGTAAAACTTCTGTCGCAATTGCTTCAATTTCTGGAACAATTAAATTTGGTTTAATTTTCTCGATGAGTTGTTTTAATTGGGCAGGATCTGCCATGTTTAATACATAAGAAAAATGTGCAACTTGCATTGCTGGTGCGTGATCATAACGGTCGGCTGCATGTACTTCTACACCAAGGCGTTGTAAGGAAATTACAACTTCTTTGCCAAGCTCTCCTGAACCTAACAATAAAACTTTAAATGCAGAAGATTGAAGTGGGGTACCGAGTGTCACGCTCATGCGAATCATCCTGACAAAATTATTTTTTTAAGCATAGCAGAACTTATGGTGGAGTTAAGCCTTATCATGCATAAAAAAAGTAATTTTGTCGGACAATTAAAAAAGTGGTTTTTAGATATTAACCTGATAGTTTAAAAGCAATTCATCCGCATTTTTACCACGGATGCCCCAATTTTCTTTAGGTGTTTCAAAAATAGTAATTTCAATGTCTTGTGGAGAAATTTTGCATTGTTCTTGAATATAACGGAATAAGGTTTGAATAAGCTGCTTTTTAGTGGCTGCACTGCGGCCTGCAAACATTGAAAGTTCGATAATAATGTAATGCTGGCTTCTGTCAGAAGGGTAAATGAAATTTCCTGGTTTAAGGCTAATAAAACGTTGAAATCTTTTCTCAACAGGATATTTCAATTCTTCAATAAGCGCTTGATGGATTGCATGAGAAAGTAATTCTCGGTACTGCATAATGGTTTGTTCATTTGCATAAATTTTAACTTGTGACATTTTTATCTCTATATAAGTAGCTAAGGTTATCTTTTTAATTAATTCAAAAATTAAATTTTCCAAGCCAGAAGTTTCAATCTTAAACGCCTCTGGCCAGATTTTATTTTATATAAGGAAGATAAGTTTATCTATTTATAAAGGTAAATAAGTATAGATCAGACCATAAACAATTGCGGCAGTTAAAGTTGCTGGTACGATTTTCTTAAATTTAAAATAAAGACCTGCTAAAACTAAAAAACCGATAAGCATTGCGAAACTCTTATTGGGAATTTCAAGGAGTGGTGGAAGGGTAGCAACTACAAGCATGGCACTAATTGCAGATATTCCAATACTCCCTAAGGCAATTTTGATCCAGATTGAGCCGCGTCTTTGTTGGTTGCCCTGTAGTTTTTGTATTACAAAAAAAGGTCCAAAGCGTGAAGCAAAATTGGCTATGCCTACAATAATGCCGACCAGAATAATTTCTAGGTTCATATTAAGCCTCAACCTCATCATGCTGTTTCAGCACATAATGTTTAAATAGACCAGCTAAAATGCCTGAAAAAATACCAATAAAGATAGCCGCTGATAAGTTAATCCAATAACATGCCAAAGCTGAAACCACTAATGATACAGCAACGACAAGGCTATGCTTTCGTTCAAATGCAGCTAATAAAAAACTTAAAAATAAAGCAGGTAATAAGAAGTCTAAAGCTGCTTGTAAAAACTTTGGTAAATGAGCAACTTGATCGGCAAATAATCCACCTAACAAAGAGCCACTTGCCCAAGCCATCCAACTAAATAGACTTAAGCCTAACATCCAAGACTCGGACCATTGTTGTTTGCGCTGTGAAAGTTGGATCATTCCACTGGCAAAAACTTCATCCGTTAAGCCCCAAGCCCATACTGCCGTTTTCTTAAGATTTAATTTGTTTGGAATCAGGTTGTATAGAGCAGGTCCATAAAGGACATGGCGAATATCTAGTGCAATGACTGTTAATGCTGTTAGCCAAATGGATGAACCGCTAGCCAAAAGCGCAACAACCAAGAATTGGCTAGCGCCAGCATACATTGAACAAGATAGAAAAAAAGCTTCCCATGGTGTAAAACCAAACTGGGATGCAGAAACGCCAAAGGCAAAAGAAACGGGTAAATAGGTGAGTACGATAGCTTGGCTATCTTTGGCGCCTTGCCAAAAAGTTGCTGTTTGGGCAGGCATCAATTGTTGTTCGGACACAATACACCTTGGCAATAAACCAAATGATAAAAATACTTGAAAGATTGAGTATTGTAGCCGAATTTAATAGCATAGTGCCGAAATGTTTAATCGGCAGTTTGATATGTTCAAGGCAAAGATTCGTTTAGTTTATATCGCCCTGATGAGTGCAGGTATTTTTACATTGCAGGGCTGTGATAATGGTAATCAAGGTGCAGAAAAAAAAGTAGAAATTAAGCCAGCACCGAAACTAACCAATGATGCAACTGTTTATGCTCAAAAAGCATGGGCATTAATTAACACGGTTGAGCATTTAGTTTATGAAAAACAACTCAGCCAAATTGATGACAAAGTTCGTAAACCTTTACGCCAATTAAGTACAGACTGGCGCATTAATGTAAAAATGACGGATTCGGTGACAGAAGGGAAATATGCACTCTGCCGTAAGGCCCTGACAAGTTTAGATATATGGGCACGCGAAACACTAGAAAACAATAGTTCAGTTGCCCAAAAACAAGCGGACTATGAGCGAGATAAGGCTCAATGTAAGGATGCGATCGATACGCCGAATCTTGGAAATACTTCGCCAAAATAAAACTAATGAATGTAAAAAAGCGAGATGATCAATCTCGCTTTTTTTGCTTTTAAACAATAATGTGAATTACGGTTTTGTGGCAGCTTTAGCGGTGTTTGCAGTCTTCACAGCATCTTATTTCATTTGATGAGTAATTTGCTGTGATTCATGTTGAGCATGAGTCGCGCTGGTCATTGCATCATGTTTTTGAGTGCTTAAGTCTTTTTTAACATCCTGTTTAGTTTTAGTTACCTCTTTCTTGGCTTTTTGAGCGGTAGCTTTTCCATGTACCGCTACACATTTTCCACCTTTGTGATTTGGTCCTGTACCGCCTTGTAGTTGAGTCCCTTTTGGACATGCAAATGCCGAAACACTTAACATAGCCAATACGCCTGCTGTAAGAATTGTTGATAATTTTTTCATGTTAATGAGTGCCTTGTTGAGTATTATTGCTCAGCTTGAGTGTAGGGTGAAAATATCTGCTTTAACACATTTATTTTGTGGAAATAGAGTTTGAACAATGTTTTGATTTGCAGTGTTATCTAATTTTTTAATTTAATTTTAAGTTTTTATTATTTAGCCGCTTTTAAAAAATTAGCATTGTGCTTTAGCAACTACTTTCAATTTCTCAATATCTAGAATCTCAATTTTTCTAAAAGCAATTTTAATGATTTTCTGTTTTTCGAGCAGGCTCAGTTCATGATTGATCGTCTGTCTAGATGTGGTCAGCATATTTGCCAATTGTTCTTGAGAAATATGGATGTGATGATCTTGAATAAGAATATGATTCCCATATCCTTCTAAAATGAACAGAAGACGCTGAGCAAGCCGTTGAGAAATACTGCGTGTTTGTATCGCAATCTGTTCTAAGAAAACGTACCTGAGTTTTTGACTTGTTAAACGTGCAAAATAGTACCAATAATATGGATTGTCCTTTAGTAGCACATTTAAAGGCTTCGCTGGAATATGTAGAACTGTGCTTTTTTTCAAAGCAATTGCATCGTGTGAGCGCGGTTCATGGTCAATTAGCGATATTTCGCCAAACCACATAATCGGTTCAGCAATAGCAGAAAGTGCTTCATTACCATTTACATCGACATAACCCAAGCTAATTGAGCCTTCAAGTACTGTATAAATACCATCAAATATATCTTGAGCGTGGAAAACATAGCTATTTTTCTCAAAGGTAATTTGCTTGCCATGTTCTAGAATAAAATTTTGGAATGTTTCTGGAAGCACACTAAACCATGTGTTTTCTTTTAGTCGATTAATATAAATTAGGTCCAATATTCGGTCATCCATGAAAAAATTCATTACTTTGTCAAATAGCTGACAACTTTACGTTTTCCTTATATGTACAGTATGACTATATGTAAGTGAATAGGGAATAACTCATGTCAAATCTGGAGCAACAGCTTAGCAAATATGCGGCTTATCATTTGAATCATAA
Source organism: Acinetobacter sp. AOR18_HL (assembly GCF_027855145.1). Classification (NCBI taxonomy): domain Bacteria; kingdom Pseudomonadati; phylum Pseudomonadota; class Gammaproteobacteria; order Moraxellales; family Moraxellaceae; genus Acinetobacter; species Acinetobacter sp. AOR18_HL. The sequence goes on along the minus strand of NZ_JAKTIG010000031.1, from coordinate 233,169 downwards.
AAATATATTGACGCATTTTATTGGTATCCCTCTCATCGTGTTTTCAATTTTATGTTTAACCGCAAGAGCAGGCATCGATATTGGTAGTTTTAAACTGACTTTAGCCATAGTCCTGATTGTAGCTAGTACGATCTATTATTTTATTTTAGATAAAGTATTTGGCTTACTCATGCTCATTATCTTGGTTGCTGTGTATCCACTGGCGAGCCAAATTGCACAGTTATCTTTTGGAGAATGGTTAGTAGCAAGTATTGGTTTCTTTGTGGTGGGTTGGGTCTTTCAGTTTGTGGGACATTATTTTGAAAAGAAAAAACCTGCTTTTGTTGATGATGTGATAGGACTTGCGATAGGACCATTATTTGTATTAGCAGAATTTATTTTTATGCTAGGTTTTAGAAAGCCTTTGCATGCGCGTATTTTACAAGAGGCGCGCAGTAAACGAGAGGCGATGAATTTAAGTCATTAAATATAAAAAAAGCCCCAATATGATGGGGCTTTTTTTGAGCTTTAACTTATACGTTAAAACGGAAGTGCATTACATCGCCGTCTTGAACAACGTAAGTTTTACCTTCTAAACGCCATTTACCAGCTTCTTTAGCGCCGTTTTCACCGTTGTATTGTACGAAGTCATCATATGCAACAACTTCAGCACGGATAAAGCCTTTTTCGAAGTCAGTATGAATTACACCAGCCGCTTGAGGAGCAGTTGCACCAACTTTTACTGTCCAAGCACGTACTTCTTGTACACCGGCAGTGAAATAAGTTTGTAAACCTAAAAGCGCATAACCTGCACGAATAACCACATTTAAACCTGGTTCTTCCATGCCCATTGCTTCTAAGAACTCGGCACGATCTTCATCTTCTAATAATGAAATTTCAGCTTCGATCTGGTTGCAAAGAGGAACAACAATTGCGTTTTCCTCAGCAGCAAGTTTTTTAACTGCTTCTAAGTGCGGGTTGTTTTCAAAACCATCTTCTGCAACGTTTGCAATATACATAGTTGGTTTTAAAGTCATTAAACCAAAACCACGAACTAATTTACGTTCGTCATCAGACAAATCAGCTGCACGAGCTGGTTTACCTTCGTCAAGTAATGGTTGGATTTTTTCTAAAACTGCTTTAGTTGCTACAGCTTCTTTGTCACCGCCTTTAGCAACTTTAGTTAAACGTAAAATTGCTTTAGCAACAGTTTCAAGATCGGCAAGCGCAAGTTCAGTATTAATAGTTGCGATGTCGTCTAATGGATCAATTTTACCATTTACGTGAATTACGTTTTCGTCTTCGAAACAACGTACAACGTGTGCAATTGCATCAGTTTCACGGATGTTAGCAAGGAATTGGTTACCTAAGCCTTCACCTTTTGATGCACCAGCAACAAGACCTGCAATGTCCACAAATTCCATTGTAGTTGGCAAAATACGCTGTGGTTTAACAATCGCAGCAAGTTTGTCTAAACGTGGATCTGGTACAGGAACAATACCTGTGTTTGGTTCAATGGTACAGAAAGGGAAGTTTTCCGCTGCAATCGCTGCTTTCGTTAATGCATTGAAAAGGGTAGATTTCCCTACGTTTGGCAGACCAACAATACCGCAATTAAAACCCATGAAAACCACTCACAAATGTGTAAATTAAAAATTGTCGCTGATTTTACATGAAAGCCATGACAAAGTCATGGCTAGAGCAGGGTTGTATTGCGTTTAAACTTTACGTTTATCAAGTTGCTGGGCTAATGCATCGCCAGCCGCTTGTACCAACATGACTAAAACAATTAAGACTAAAATGACAGCCACCATAATTTGCATATCAAAACGTTGATAACCATAACGATAAGCAATGTCTCCTAATCCACCTGCACCAATAGCACCGGCAATTGCAGAAGAGTTAATCATAGTCACAATAGTCACGGTAAAACCTGCCACAATACCCGGTAAAGCCTCTGGTAAAAGCACATGCCAGATAATTTGTTTACGGTTACAACCCATGGCTTGTGCAGCTTCAATTAAGCCTTGATCGACTTCACGTAAGCTGACTTCTGCAATACGCGCAAAGAAAGGAATTGCCGCAATCGTCAATGGAACAACCGCTGCCCATACGCCATAACTTGTGCCGACAATCCAGCGAGTAAGCGGAATAAGTGCAACCATTAAAATAAGAAAAGGTACTGAGCGAGTGATATTGATGATCCAACCCAAAGCCTGATTAATCTTTTGTGACGGGTGAATGCCGTGCTCAGAAGTGCTGACTAAAACAACAGCAATCGGTAAGCCAATTAAAAAAGCAATAAACGCAGATGCACCTACCATGAGTAAGGTATCTACAGTTCCAGTAATTAATAAATCAATGAGCTGGTCGTGCATAGCCAAGTACCTCAAATTGTGCAATTGCAGTTAATGCATCTTGTCGTATAGATGAAATATCAATTTCTACGTTAGGAATACCGACTAAAAGTGAACCAATAATATGCCCTTGAATGGTATCGACCTGACTTTGATATAAATTGATGGGCGCTTTAAATTTGGCAAGTAATTCTTGAATATCAGGAACCTGATGTGCTTCAGCCTCATATTTCAGTTTTACAATAATATGAGTCGAATCTTCATCGGGTAGAGGACTGATTTTAAAAGGCAGGGTAATTTGCTCAAGGTTTAACAATTCTTGAGTAATTTGTTGTTCTGGTCGTGAAAATACAGACCAGACTTGTCCAGCCTCTACTATCTCACCTTGATCAATCACTACCACTTGATCACAAATTTCTCGAATGACCTGCATTTCATGAGTGATGAGTACAATCGTTAGACCCAGTTCCTGATTAATCTTTTTAAGTAAAGCCAAAATAGTAGCGGTACTTTCAGGGTCAAGTGCCGAGGTGGCTTCATCACAAAGTAAAATTTCTGGGTGGTGAACAAGTGCACGTGCAATACCGACACGTTGCTTTTGTCCGCCTGAAAGTTGCGATGGATAATGACCAGACTTATCTGCAAGGCCTACGAGTGCTAGAACTTCATTTACACGTTGATCGATATCTGCTTTGTTGTAATTGGAAACTTTTAAGGGCAATGCCACATTTTCCCAAACCGTTTTTGCAGACATCAAATTGAAATGTTGAAAAATCATTCCAATACGTTGGCGAGTTTGAATAAGCTCGGCATGACTCAATTCAGCAATGTTTTGTTGATGAATGTGAATACTGCCTGTATTTACTTGTTCTAAGCCATTTAAAGTGCGGAGTAGGGAAGATTTTCCCGCACCACTTTTACCAATAATGCCTAAAATCTTACCTTGAGGAATATCAAGGTTAATCTCTTTTAAAGCATGCAGTTTTTGACCCTGCGATTGGTAAAATTTATTTAAACCACGAATTTTGATATGGGGTAGAGAAAAATCAACTTGTGATCCAAAACTCACCATGGTCATTCTCCTTATTTCCAGCCTTGAAACCACATACCTTGGCCAAAGTCTTTATCCAGAATATCTTGTGCTTGTTTTGAGTTCTGGAATGCTTTAACAAAGGTTGCAAGTTTTTGGTTTTTATCTTGGTAATCGCGACGGGTCACAAACAAAATTGCATATTTTTTATCGATTGGATCTAAAAATAATGCGCTATGTGGGCCGGTTACCTTTGCCATTTTTAAGTAGTGAGGGAAGCCGAAAATTAAATCGACATCGTTATATGCATGTGCGGTTTGAGGGCCTTCAACCTCAACAAAGCTTAGCTGTTTAGGGTTAGCAATAATGTCTTGAGTGGTTGAAAGTTCATTATTAATGTCTTTAAGCTGAATTAAACCTGCACGATGTAATAAAATTAAAGCACGGGCTAAATTGACGGGATCGTTTGGAATAGCAACACGTGCATTTGAAGGTAAGTCTTCAAGTGATTTATATTTTTTCGAATATAAACCTACATGACTTCCTGAACCCACACCAAATGCATGTAAGTCATAACCCGTTTCTTTTACAGCATTACGTAGAAATACGCTTTGCTGGAAAAAGTTTGCATCAATATCACCGTTTTGTACGGCAACATTGGGTGCTCGCCAATCAGAAAATTCAACGAGTTTGACATGAACGCCTTGCTTTTCTACTTCATTGGCAACGCTTTGTAATAGCTCAGCATAAGGCGGGCTAATCCCGATCGTTAAAACATCATCGGCTTGTTTATTTTTAATATAACGGTAACCGACGAGGCCCAGAATTACGATCAAAATCGTAATTCCGAGTAACCAAGGCTTATGCTGTTTGAACTGAATCGCCATAATCTTTCCGTTATTACTTCCAGCCAGGGAACCAAAGTGTTGGCCCAATCTCGGCATCTAACACAGCTTTAACTTTTGGTGAGTTTTGATAGATCTCAACAAATTTCTTTAATTTGTCGCCCTTATCTTGGTAGTCATCACGCACTACAAACAAAATTGCATAACGTTTATTGGTATTGTCATCAAGTAAAAGTGCACTTTCAGGGTCAGCTGTTTTTGCTAAGCGTAGGTAATGCGGATAACCAAAAGCCAAGTCAACATCATCAATTGCACGAGCAGTTTGTGGTCCTTCAACCTCTACGAATTGCAAATTTTTAGGGTTTGAAACTACATCTTTAAGTGCAGATAAATGATTATTTGAATCTTTAAGCGTAATTAATTTAGCTTGCTGTAAAAGTAGTAGGGCACGACCTTGATTCACTGGATCATTTGGAATGACTACGCGCGCGTTTTGTGGCAATTCATCTAAGCTTTTGTACTTCTTTGAATAAAGTCCCACATGTGATGCTGCACCCACTGCAAATGCTTTTAATTTAAAGCCTGTTTCTTTAATTGCATTATCTAAGAAAGGTTGGTGCTGGAAAAAGTTCGCATCAATATCCCCATGATTTAAAGTAATGTTTGGTGTATTCCAGTCAGAAAATTCGACTAGTTTTACATTTAAACCTTGTTGCTTTGCTTCATCGACAGCAGCTTGTAAAGTTTTTGCAAATGGTGGGCTAATACCAATCACAAGTTCATTTGAGCCACTTTGACGATGTTTATTCCAAAAGAATAAAGCAACAACAAGCACTACAACGACTAAGCCTATGCCTAGCCATTTTTTAGAGGCTGTTTGAGCCATGTCTATCTCCAAATTTAAACGGTTATTTCTTCAATTTTTGTTAAGTTTTTGCTGTTGTTATAGGGACTACATCGGAACGCTTGAACAGGGTGCTGTTCTGGTAATTGATCACCCCGATTAAAAATTTTGTTCCGTAATGAACCCGTTTTATATGCAGTTTTATAGCGACCACGTTGTTGTAGCTCTGGAATGACCAAGCGAATAAAGTCATGGTGAGACTCAGGTGCAACAGTACGTGTCAAATTAAAGCCATCAATATCAGTCTCATCTAAAAGATGAATTAAGTATTCAGCAACCTCTTCGCCACTACCCACAATAAGGGGATAACGACCACCTAAAACATGCTGAGCTTTTAAGTCATTTTTTGTGATTTGCTGTTCTTTAAACTTTTCGGTAATCGAAACAATGCTGTTACTTTTCTGGTAAGGAATCGCTTCATCATCAGCAAACTTACTTAAGTCAATACCTGTTGAACTCGCATAATGCGCTAAGCCTGCTTCAGGGCTCGCATACTGACGATATTCATTAAGTTTTTGTACAGCCAGATCATGTGTTTCGGCCACAACAACAGTTATGCCGACAAAGACTTTAATGTCATCCGCTGAACGGCCTTGCTGTTCTGCAAGAGCACGAATCTTTTTCACTTGTTCGCGTATTTTTTTGGGTTTGTCGCCTCCAATAAATACACATTCAGCATGACGAGTCGCAAACTGCATACCTTTGGGTGAGGCACCTGCTTGAAAGAGTGTTGGGGTGCGTTGCACAGAAGGAGACACCTGAAAAACACCTTCACTTTGGTAATATTTTCCGTGGTGGTGAATGGTGTGAACTTTAGATGGATCTGTAAAAACACGCTGTACTTTATCTTTTTTAACTGCGTCGTTTTCCCATGAACCTTCCCAATATTTATAGCAAAGCTCTAAAAATTCTTCGGCTTGTTCATAGCGAGCATCGTGGTCTTTTAAACCTTTTTGACCAATTAAGCGTTCCGCACTATCTAGATAACCCGTAACGATATTCCAGCCAATACGACCTTGAGTTAAATGGTCGAGACTCGCAAAGCGGCGGGCAAATTGATAAGGATGCTCATAGCTTAAGTTCACAGTGACTCCAAAACTTAAGTTTTGAGTGACTGCTGCCATAGCTGAAATGAGTGTAGATGGGTCATGGCTCGGAAGCTGAATGGACTCTTTTAAAGTCAGATCAATACCGTTTTGATAGACGTCATACACACCAGTAATATCGGCTATAAACAAACCATCAAATAAACCACTTTCTAGAGTTTTGGCTTGTTCTATCCAATAGCTTAGTTCATTAAAGCGGTGTGATTCATCACGTGGATGTGTCCATAAGCCATGATTGATATGACCAACACAGTTCATGTCAAAGGCATTGAGTAAAATTTCTTTCGCTTTGAAATCTGCCATTACAATGTCCCCCGGCGAGGTGGAAGCACACCGTTAAGAACGTAGTTCCCAATAAAGTAATATTTCCATCGTGCGGCATCATGCAACGTATGTACACGCGCATTACGCCAGAAACGGTCTAGGCCATCTTGAGACTGACTACCACGGCTACCAGCAAGTTCAATCAGCTTAGACGATGATTTGAGTGCGATATCTGTACTATGAGCACGTACTTTGGCAACATCGATGGATGCTTTAGCAATGCTTTCAGGTGTGGTTTCATTTTTTGCGGCATCAATTGATTGCGCAGCTTGTTTTAATAACACTTCACTTGCTCGTACATCTACAGCAATGCGTCCTAGCTCATAAATCGTTAATGGATCTTGGTTGGCTATTTCTACATTTGAGTCAATCCATGGGCGGGCTTGATGCACTCTTTGCAAGCTTTCTTCAAAGGCTGCACGTGCAATACCTACCTCAATCGATGCATGCATAATTTGCGCAAAAGGACCCACTAAGGTTGGCTGTAAAAATGCAGTATCAAAAGGAATAACATCATCTGCATCGACAAAAACCTGATCAAACTTGACCGTGCCGCTGCCTGTGGTTTTTTGCCCAAAGCCAGACCAGTCATCAACAAGTTTTAATCCTTGTGAACCACTTTTTACAAAGGCTAGATACTCTCGACCCGCATCGTCTAAAACTAAGGTTGGAATACGGTGAGCAAATAAACTTCCTGTGCAGTAAAACTTTTCACCTTGAATCAAATACCCATTTTCATGCGGACGAATATTGGTTTGTTTATGAGTTGAAGTTTTGGTTTTAAACTCAGCAAGTGCATTACCAAAGCGAGTGCCATTTAAAACTTCGCTATATAAACGTTGTTTTTGAGCTTCTGTGCCTGTATTGCGCAATACTTCTAAAGCATAAAAATGGTTTTGTGGAATTTGTCCGATTGAACCATCGGCACCGCTTAAAAGCGCAATCACTTTAGCAACTGTATGGCTTGAAACTTCGGCACCGCCATATTGCTTAGGTACTGTAATTGCCCAAAGACCAGATTGGCTCAAAGCATCGATTTCGGTATACGGTAAAATTCGTTTAGCGTCTCGCTCAACTGCGGTTTTTTTAAATTGCTCAGCAAACTCTTTGGCAACTTCTAATGCTTCAGCATCATTTTGAATAATGTGCGCTTGACCAGATGCCGATGTTTGTTTGGTTTGAACCGATTGATATGAAGTCATGACAATTTCTCCTTAAATCCAGGCATGGCGGGCAGGGAAATGACCATTAAGGTAATAATTGCCAATGGCATGTAATTTCCAACGAACAGGGTCGTGTAAGGTATGTACACGGGCATTTCGCCAATGTTGATCTAAATTGTGTTGGCTTAAGCTTGAACGACTACCGCCTAGCTCTAGTAGTTTTTCAGAGATTTGTAGGGCAGCATCATTGGCATAGACTTTCGCTTCAGCAACCAAAATTGAAGCTTTAGCTACTTGTTCATCAGTCACCGTTTGAAGTTGATCAAGTTCATCTAAATACTCAGCAGCTTCATCAAGCAGTAAAATTGCAGCATCGAGCAAAATATTTAACTTACCTACCTCTTGCAGTGTGTAATGTTCAAAGCTGGCTTTTTCAACATTTGCATCAATAATTGGACGTGCTTTATGAATAGTCGATAAAGTATCGTCAAAAGCAGCTTCTGCAATCCCCACATCAATGGCAACTTGTAATAACTGTGAATAGGCACCGCGATAGGTTGGAAGTTGTGTTAATAATCGCTCATCAAAAATAAGTTCAGGATTAACTTCAACTTGATTTAATTTAACTGTACCGCTCGCTGTCGTACGTTGCCCAAATCCATTCCAGTCATTAATAACTTCAATACCTTGAGCGTCTCGGTTAACAATGACTAAAACCACATGACCTTCAGGATGAATTGCTTTAATCGCGAGCCAATGCGCAAAGCTCGTACCTGTAGAATAAAACTTTTCGCCGTTTAAAATATATTTGCCGTTCTCAACAGTAAGAGTGGTTTTTAATGTTTTTGAATCGTGGGTATTACGTTCTGGCCCACCGTTGGCAAGACGTTTACCTGCTAATATTTCTGAAAAGATAAATTGTTTTTGTTGTTCTGTGCCCATGATTTCGATCAGGTTTAACAGGCTAATCTGATTTTGTGGAATCTGACCAACATTCGCATCACCTTTACTCAAAATACGGAAAACTTGAGCCAAAGTTTTATTCGAAACAAAAGCGCCGCCGTATTTTTTCGCAATGCGAATACCACCTAGGCCTTTTTGGCTAAAGCTTTCGATTTGCTCAAGCGGTAATAAGCGTTGTTGATCACGTGCATTACGACCCTCTAAAGCAAAATCAGCCACTTGATAAGCAGCATTAATCGCTTGTTGATCATTTTGAATGATTTGGACGTATGCAGTCGTTTTTGATAGAGAATTAGACATAATGACACCTTGTATTGCTGTCATTACCTTACAAAAGAAATATTTTTCCACTAAACGAGGACTTATGCTCAGCTTATGAAATAAAGTGCAAAGCATTTTTTTTGCTTTTTAATGAAAAAATAGAGATATTGAAAAATTATAAAAAACAATAGTTTAAGGTTGTTATGCGGAAAAATAATAATAGAGTTGGTTTTAATATGAAAAAGAGCAATAAGTACGGTAAAAAAAGATATAAAAAAAATAGACTTAAGTGTCAGTGAAAAATGAGCACAATATCCATTGTTTTAACTAAAAATAGCTTCTAAAGTATCTACTTACCGACGACCATTTTTGTACAAATAGTCAAATAAAAATAAACGTGGAGATTTTATGCGGGTTTTGTATCAGTTTCCTTTGTCCCATTATTGTGAAAAAGCTCGCTGGTTGTTAGACCATAAAGAACTTGATTATGTGGCTCATAACTTAATTCCAGGCTTTCATCGTGCTTTTGCACAACTCAAAACAGGCCAAAATTTACTGCCTATTTTGAAAGATGATCATCAATGGATCGCTGAATCGACTAAAATTGCACTTTATCTGGATGATACTTATCCGGAGCATTCACTGTTACGTCGTGATGAACAATTAAGACAGCAAACATTAAAAATAGATAGCTTGGCTGATGAGCTGGGTATTCATGTCCGTCGTTGGGCTCTAGCTCATACGTTGGCGCAAGGAGACCATGCTTTAGAAATTATGATGGGTGAACAAGGCTATTTACGCCAATTTGAAAAAATATCGAAGCCATTCCTCAAAACACTGGTAAAGAAGAACTATAAACTTGAAGAAGAGCTAGTCAACCAGTCAAAAGAACGTATGGATGAACTCATAAATGAACTAAATAACTGCTTAATCGAAAATCAGGCACGTTATATGGTAGGCGATCGCTTAAGTCTTGCTGATATTTCTGTATGTTCTATGCTTGCTCCTTTATTAGAAATAAAGGGTACGCCGTGGGAGCGGGAAGAGGCTGAAGGTGTTTCGGAAGAATGGAATAACTATCAACAAAATTTACTTGATTTACCTCTAGGTCAGTATGTTTTAAGAATATATCAAACTGAGCGTAATGCGCGAGTAGATTGGCGCGGAATTTAAAATTATAAAATGCCCTGAGAAAATCGGGGCTTATTTTTATCTTTGCTAGTTATTTTATTAATGTAGATATTACTATCAATTTTCTAAATGATTTTTATTAAGCCATTTGTTTATATTATTTTGATGCCAAAATTACTTTTTACAATATAAATTCTATTTTATCTAAATGACTAATAACTTTAATTTTTATGATTTTTTGGAAAATACAATTTTTCTAAATACTATTTTTAGCCAAAGTTAAGCCACTTTATTGTGCATGTGTTTACAATGTAATCAATAATTGCCACATTTAAGTGTAAATAGATGAGCTTAATAATAGACAGAAGATTAAAACATAGATTAAAGTAGAAACATGTGAGCAGTTTTAAAGGTATTAATTCTGCAAAACAGATTGAATAGAATAAGTGAAGCAAATGGATGGGTCCGACTTGGAAAAGTTGGCTCGATAATTGCAATTTAATAAAAAATCACTCTATTGCTCTATATGAATGATTCTATAGATAAATAGAGAGAATGATCATCAAGGAGTTCTTATGAAACGTTCTGCAACCTCTCTCATTATTTCAACAGTTATGCTTTGTACGGTTGGCGCTACTTCTCAAATTCAAGCAGCAGATACATTAGCTAAAATTAAAAGTACCGGAAAAATCGTAATTGGTCATCGAGAATCCTCAGATCCAATTTCATATGTTGTTGCAGGTAAACCAGTAGGTTATGCAGTCGATATCTGTAACCAGTTTGCAAATGACATTAAAAAAGAATTGAAAATGCCTGGCTTAAAAGTTGAGTATAAGGCAGTAACTTCATCAACACGTATTCCTGAGCTTTTGGCAGGCAATATCGATATGGAATGTGGTACCACTACAAACTCTAAACAACGTCAGCAACAAGTTGGGTTCTCAACTAACTACTATGCAACAGAAGTGCGCATGGCTGTTAAAGCAAACTCTGGCATTAAAAGTTTGGCGGACTTAAATGGTAAAGCAGTTGTTACTACTCAAGGCACTACATCTGACAAATACATCAAGATGAATGAAAAAGGCCAGGCAGTTAATGTTCAAAATATTTATGGTAAAGATCATGCTGACTCTTTTGCCATGATGGCATCTGGCCGTGCTGCTGCATTTGTAATGGATGATAATATTTTAGCAGGCTTGATTGCTAAGTCTTCTACACCTAAAGCTTTTGCCATTGTAGGTCCGGTACTTTCATCTGAACCTTATGGAATTATGCTTGCTAAAGATGATCCAAAATTTAAAGCGGTTGCAGACCGTACTGTAAATAACTTATGGAAAACCGGTAAAATGGACGCTTTATATAAGAAGTGGTTCTTATCTCCAATTCCACCAAAAAACACGAATTTGAACATGCAACAAAGTTCATCTTATAAGAAATTAAAAGCTAACCCAACAGATGCAGGAATCTAACTGGATCTTTTTGTCCTAAATTTACTTGTGTAAGTGTAAAGATTCATTTGCACAAGTGGTCTATTTTCTAAAGATATTAATTTAAGGGGCAAACATGTCAGTCGGCTCGCTAAACTGGACTATATTCTGTGCGGAGTCTAATGAATATGGTGTCGATAAAGCCGCATGGGCAGAATCAGTTTGTAAAGCTATTGGTAGCTCAAGCTACAATGCTTATGCTGAGGCACCCACATGGTTACAAATGTTAGGTTCAGGCGTGTTCACTATGGTTTGGACAGCTATTATAGCCTTTCTTATCGCATTTTTATTAGGTTCTCTCCTAGGTGTAATTCGTACATTACCCAACAAACCTCTCGCATTTATCGGCAATTGTTACGTTGAAATTTTCCGTAATATTCCACTTATTGTGCAACTATTCTTCTGGGCTTTTGTTTTTCCCGAGTTTTTACCTGACAGCTTAAGTGCAGGTAGTGGGGATGTAGTTGCTGGTGGTTGGTGGAAAAATATTTTAAATCAGCAACCGGCGGTTATTGGTGTTTTTGCATTAGGTCTCTACACGGCTGCCCGTGTATCTGAGCACATACGTGCCGGAATTAATACCGTTTCTCGTGGACAGAAGTTCGCAGCTTCCGCTATGGGTTTTACTACTGCACAAAGCTATCGTTATGTCATTTTACCGGTTGCATATCGTACCGTATGGCCAACGATTACATCTGAAGCAATGAATGTTTTTAAAAACTCAGCTGTTTTATATGCGTTGAGTGTGTTGAACTTCTTTGCTTACACGAAAACCATGCGTGAAGAAACTTCTCAGGACATTATCATTCTTATTCTCTCTACACCTGTTTATTTGATTATCACTTACAGCATTAAGTTTGTGATGGCATGGATTGAGAAACGAATGGCTGTACCTGGCTTAGGTTCAGGAGGGAAGTAATCATGGATTTTTCTTTATTACAAAACCCTGATGTGATCGCGGCACTCAAAGAAGGTTTCATTTTTACGCTTACCGTAACGGTATTAGCAATGATGGGCGGTATCCTAATTGGAACCCCATTGGCAATGATGCGTTTATCTAGCAATGCCATCGCAAGTAATTTTGCAAAATTTTATGTTGATCTGTTTCGTGGTATTCCACTGATTCAGGTGATCTTTATCTTCTACTTTTTGTTGCCGAAAATATTTGAGTTCCAATCTGATACCTACTGGGGTCCGTTGTTTTCGAGCGTTGTAACTTTTGCCATTTTTGAAGCAGCTTTTTTCTCGGAAATTGTACGTTCTGGAATTCAGTCTATTTCAAAAGGTCAGGTACATGCAGGCTATGCGCTAGGTTTTACCTACGGTCAATCAATGCGCTACGTGGTTTTACCTCAAGCCTTCCGTAACATGCTCCCAGTATTGTTAACTCAAACAATCATTCTATTTCAGGACATCTCATTAGTTTATGTGATTAGCGCACCAGACTTTTTAGGTCGTGCAGATACATTGGCTAATACTTATGGACCTGAAACAAAAGCAACATTCTATTTAATCGTCGCTGTAGTGTATTTCTGTAGCTCGTTTGTGCTGTCGCATTTAGTCAAACGCTTACAGCAAAAAATTGCCATCATTCGCTAATTGGAGATTTTAAATGCCAATGATAGACATCCAACATATCTCTAAATGGTATGGTGATTTTCAGGTTTTAACAGATTGCACGACGAGTATTGAAAAAGGTGATGTCGTTGTTGTTTGCGGACCATCTGGTTCGGGAAAATCAACACTCATCAAAACAGTAAATGCTTTAGAGCCATTTCAACAAGGTGACATTATTGTTGATGGAATTTCACTTAAAGATCCAAAAACAGATCTTGCTAAATTCCGTTCACGAGTGGGAATGGTCTTTCAGCACTTTGAGCTTTTTCCGCACATGACTGTTTTGGAAAATTTGACGATTGCTCAAGTTAAAGTGTTAAAGCGTTCAGTTGCAGATGCTCGTGCAAAAGGTCTGAAATATTTAGAGCGTGTAGGCTTACTTGCTCATAAAGATAAATTTCCGGGGCAGTTGTCGGGTGGTCAGCAGCAACGTGTAGCGATTGCACGTGGCTTGTCTATGGACCCAATCTGTATGTTGTTTGATGAACCAACTTCTGCACTTGATCCTGAAATGGTCGGTGAGGTTCTTGAAGTTATGGTACAGCTCGCACATGAAGGCATGACCATGATGTGTGTTACTCATGAAATGGGCTTTGCTAAAAGAGTATCTAACCGTTTAATTTTTATGGATGAAGGTAAAATTTTAGAAGATTGCCCAACCCATGAGTTCTTTGATAATTTAGAAGCTCGTCATGAGCGTGCTAAACTTTTCTTAGAAAAAATTCAGGCGATGCACTAATAACCCTAATAAAAAAAGAGCCATTAAAGGCTCTTTTTTTATATCTAATTTTTAGAAACTATATTTTGCTAGCAGGTTGATACGTGAATAATCACCCTTGTCACCTGCAAAAGTTTCACGTTGACCGTAAGTATATTCTGCTCCTAAATCAATATTTTTAACTGGGTTCCAGATTAAATTGACTAAAGCGTTATAAATTTCTTTGTTATAGCTGGTATTGGTTAAATTGCTATTTGCATAGACATTATCATCTTTATATTGAATACCACCTACAGCAAAAGTAGAACGCAGAATAGGGCTCCATTTACGTTGATATCCAATTACTGCGCTATCGAATTCTCCTAAATTAATATCTTGTGTTGTTGTGTCATAGTTATAAGCCGAATTGCTATAAAGTAAATAACGGCCATCGCCTTTAACATGATAGTAGTTAGCAACCACGCTATCTTGAGGCGTTAAATCATATTTACCTCCAACGCCTACACCCCAGCCAAATTTTTCTTCAGAAGTACTATCTTTTGGAGCCACACGGTTTTCATGGGCAAGACCATGTAACTGTAATAGGCCTTTGTTATCCGTAGTTTTGAAATCATATCGTGCTGTTAAAGCAGGAAAACGGCTTCCACCGGCAGCATTACCAGCTTTTTCAACATCGCCACCCTCTAAGGCAACTAATATTTTTTGTTGTGCATTAATTGGCTGGGTGTAACGAACCTGTACTGTACGTGTAGTACCTGTACCAATAGCGCCATTAAAGTCTACTGTTTCTGGTGATGTATCTGTGTTTACAAACGGTGAGGTTGTTTGACCAGCTAACCATTTTCCTAAAGACATATAGGCATGACGAACACGGAAAGTACCATTGCCATTATCTCCATTGCCACCCATGAAATCGGCTTCAATTTTACCTGTTAAATCTCCATATTGAGTTGGACGAGTAATATCTAAGCCAATTCGTGAAGTTGCTGCAGATACATTTAGTGAGTCTTGTTTTGGATCATCTTTATTGAGTGGATAATTGGCACCATTTGAAATACTGCCATTTGAACCTTTAAAGTCATAGGTTGCATCTGCGCGAACACTACCATAAAGCTTGACTTGAGTTTGCCCATCGGCCATAGCCATCCAACCTGGTTTTGATGCAGGGGGTGTAGGGGTGGCAGGTGCTGCGGGAATTGTTGCTGGAGCAGTGACAGTTAAAGCTGTTTTTTGTTGATCAGATAGTTTCTGGACGAGTTGTTTTAACTCCTTTACCTCATCGCGTAAGGCGTTAACTTCAGCATCTGTAGCGGCATGCACAGGCATCGTCACGCTCATTGCACCTAAAGAACTCATTGCTAACACTAGTGTTTTGATCTTATTCACAGGAACTCCCCCGACATAGATAAAAATTTTCCTGCAAATACATAACAAAAATGATGCCAACTTTAAGAAACTTGAAAAATAGCCAAATTTTGATGATTACTTCCTTTTTAGCCTCAAATGATAGTGAGAATAAGAATTTTGCATCGATAAATCAGATTTAAGCATAAAACTGACTCTCTAAAATGAACCGCCTCTGACACTACTTGCACGTTTAAAAGGCATAAAAGACTTAAGCTCTATAAAAGAAATAGAGTTTTGCTACCCATAAACCTTTGTATTTTCAATGCAGAGGTGATGGTATAGGGTTATACTGTCTTTACTGTGAAATTCTGGCTGGAGATAAGAGTGGAGTTAGATCGTTTTGATAAACAAATTCTAGAAATTTTGTCTCATGAAGACTTAAATTTGAATGAACTTTCAGAACGGATCAATCTGTCAGTCAGTTCTGTGCATCGGCGTATTAAGCACCTGATTGAAGCCAACATCATGGGACAGCTCAAAAGGGAAATTAATTTTAGTAAGCTTGGTTTTACTTTACATATTTTATTGCAAGTTTCATTGAGTAAACATGATAGTGAAACATTTGATAAGTTTCTGTCTGAAATAGAAGCAATTCCAGAAGTAACTAATGCATTCTTAGTAACGGGGCAGAGTGCTGATTTTATTTTAGAGCTTGTAGCACGCAACATGGATGACTACAGTGAAATTTTATTAAGACGTATTGGAAAAATCGACAATGTAGTTGCTTTGCATTCTAGCTTTGTCATTAAAGAATATAATGTGTTTAATTGCTATAACTTGCTCAATAAGCTATAAAAAAACGCACCAAATGGTGCGTTTTCTTTGATTCAAATGTTTGATTTAAGCATCAAGTTGAGCCAAAACCTCATCCGAGAATTCAACGTTAGTATAAACGTTTTGTACATCGTCAAGATCTTCAAACATATCAATCATTTTAAGAATTTGTTTTGCTTGGTCAACATCGGTAATTTCAGCTTTTGTAGATGGACTCATCACAACTTCTGCGTTATCAGATTTTAAACCAGCAGCAGTAAGAGCATCTTGTACTTCACCGAAAGTTTCTGGTGAAGTGATTACCAAAATTTCATCTTCTGAAACTTCAATATCTTCAGCACCAGCTTCTAAAGCAACTTCCATGATTTTATCTTCTAAAGAAACATCTTCAAAAGTAATCTCACCACGTTTAGTAAATAGATAAGATACAGAACCCGCAGTTCCTAAGTTACCATTTGTTTTACTAAAACAGTGACGTACGTCTGGTACTGTACGGTTTAAGTTATCTGTCATTGTTTCAACAAGAACAGCAACCCCGCCAACACCATAACCTTCATAAGTTACTTCTTTTAGATCATCATTATCTTCACCACCAGCACCACGTTGGATAGCACGGTTAATGGTGTCACGTGTCATATTAACTGAGAGAGCTTTTTCAACTACTGCACGCAGACGAGGGTTGCTAGCAGGATCTCCACCACCAAGTTTGGCAGCAGTCACAATTTCACGAATATATTTAGTAAAAACCTTACCGCGACTTGCATCTTGTTTAGCTTTACGATGCTTAATATTGGCCCATTTAGAATGACCCGCCATGGACGTGAACTCCAAAAAAAGAAAATGCAAAAGTGCTGGAATATTAGCATAGGCTTGGTTTTGTTGAAAACTGTTGCCCTGCGTTTTGTTAGCCAATTGAATAAGAACAATAAGCTTAAGACCTAATGAGTGACATTAGGTCAAATCAAGTCCAATTTGATTTAGTTAATTTTTACATCTATGTCAAATTGAGCATATAACTCTTTAATGGTTTCCAAGTCTTTTTGTAAATCAGTCGGGTAAATTTTACCTAAAATCCCACCTTGTTTACTTCGAGCATTGGCATACATTAAAACAATAGGAACATTGGCTGCTTTTGCAATATGCCAAAAACCTGTACGGATAGGCTTACGTTCAGAGCCATCTTTAGCACGTGTAGCTTCTGGAGCAATCACTAAGTTAAAAGTTTCATGGGTTTGAAATTGTTCAACCATTTGCGAAACGATATCTTTACTTGCTTTACGATCAACAGGAATGCCACCCAATTTTTCTAAAATTGGCTTAAGGGGGCCTTTGAAAAGTTCTTTCTTTATTAGAGTATGAATTTTGATGTCTAACATTTGGAAGAGGGCAATCGAGAGCACTGCATCTAGATTTGAGGTATGTTCAAAGCCAATAATAACTTGTTTTTTCTCAAGAATTTGTGGGTCTACATTGTAGGTCCAACCAACGGCTTTAAAGATAGAGTTAGCTAAAAATTTTTTCATACATCAGTGCAAATTGATAAATTTTCAGGATTCTAATATGAGTTTGTAAAAAAGCCTAGAAAAATTATGAAAGCTAAAGTAGAGCACAAAAGTTAAGGATTATCTAAGTTCTAAAATACTTTAAAAGTTCTTTTTTTATTTTTCTCAAACTTCGTCTGAAAGTAATAAACCTAGATAATTTTAAAATTAAGATACTGGCTGTGGTATCTCTTCATTAATTAAATATTCAATATATTTCCAAATTTTTTCTGGGTTAATAAGGTTTTTATCTGTCGTCCCATCAATAATCATTCCATCAATAATAGAAATAATGATATGAACAAGGGGAGTTGGGTTTTCTATACCTAACTGAGTAAGTTTTTCATGTAACAGATTAGTCAACCATTTTGTATATTCATAAAATGGTTCACGAATTGAAGTATATTGTTTAGATACTTCAATAAATGCCTTTTTAAATAAACAGCCATTAAATGTTTCGCTATTGATCCATTCAATATACCAATTAAAAATAATATGAATTTTCTCAAGAGGACTAGCATCTTGATGTAAACTTAATTGTTCATTGATTGAGTTTTGAATATTTATATTTCGATGTTGCAAACATTCCATAATTAAATTTTCCTTTGACGGAAAATATTTATAAAAAGTCATTTTTGCAACATTTGATTCAGCAATAATACGGTCAACACCAGTAGCATTGTACCCAATCTGATTAAATAAATTTAAAGCAGTATTTATAATATCTTCTTTTTTTGACATTACTATTCCATATAGTTAAAACTAATTATAACTTAATCTAAAATATTAAATTTTTAATACAAATTATGATAATAAAAAACTGATTTTGATTCAAGTTGAGATTGTGATAATGATTATCATTAATTGAAGTTTTTTTTAATTTTTCATTTGATTTCGTACGATTTTAATTCTAATATTAATCGATGAAGGAACATATTTAAATATTAATTTAAGTCATTGTTTTTATAATAAAATATGTAAAAATCGATCATGCTTCAATAAGTTTAATGAGAGCGGATATGCCTAAGAAATTTGAGAATTTTAATAATCCTAGAAAGAAAGCACTCGCAGGGATGAAACAAAGCATTTCAGCTGAACTATGGGAAAAAAATTCAAACTTTTTGACACGATTAAGAGCAAAGATTGCAAAACATCCTGTATCCCATCATCCTGCAATCGATACTTTAAATAATGGCGAAATTAATAAAGAAGATTTAAAAAAAATTCATTTAGAGTATCGTCATGCAATTGTGCAAACTTTTACTGATGCATTGCTCATGGCCCAATTTCAAACTAAACAATTAGAGCCGAGATTGCATGCCGGTGCAAAAATGTTCCCGCGTTTTCTTTTGAGTTTAAATATTTTTGATGAGTTTGGATTTCGGCCAGGGTTGGATAAAGACGGCTACTATCAGGGAAATCCTGAATATGCTCATTATCCCTTATTTGAAGATATATTGAATGATTTCGGTATTACAGAACAAGATCGTCTAACTTATCATCCGACTGAAATTGCAGATCAGGTTAGAGTATTTTTAGAAAATGCTTATGATGACTATAAAGCTGTTTCAGCCTTATTAGCAGTCGCAGAAGAAGAAGTCATTCTGTATAGTCCACCTTTACGTAGAGCAACTAAGGCAGTTGGTCTAGATGTGGAGGGTGGTGGTTATTATCATGTACATGGTATCTCTGAAGATGAAAGTGCCGAAGCAGCAGATGATGATCATGAAGAAGATTTATGGTATGTCTTGATGCAAGCTTGTACAGAAGAAGACTATAACTATATTGAAAAATTGTGCTTAGAGTATTGTGATTTATGGGAAAAGTTCTGGGATACACAATTAGATAATTCTGAGCCAATGCGAAAGCAAATCTTAGCTTAATAGATGAAAGATGGATATTTAGTACGGAACGTAAGTGTATTTTAAAACATCTAAAATTTAGGGATAAAATAAATTTAAATTTTGAGTATTTTTTATAAGAGTAAAGCATATTTTATTTGGATATATATTAAAAAACCCCATAAACTTTTTGTTTATGAGGTTCGGTATTTGGTGGGCCCACACAGACTTGAACTGTGGACCAACGGATTATGAGTCCGCTGCTCTAACCAACTGAGCTATAGGCCCTATAAGTCAGAAAAGCTTTTAATCTCAATGCTTTTCAGTGCGTGCAATACTAATCAATTTTTTAATTAAACACAAGTCATTTTCTGAAGTAGACGCAAACTAAACCCAAAAATATTGTGTCTTATTGGTTAATATTTCAAGCGATAGTGATTCTAGCTTATGTGTACTTCAAGAGTAAAGTGGGAGAAGTTATTTATCGATCAATTAGAATTTATTCCAACAATCTATTGTGACGATGACTTAATTGTATTTGTAGTTTGAGACATTAATTTATATAAAATAAATTTTGTTTAAAATATAAGCAGGAATTGTAGATGTGCTGTTTGTGTGTTGTGAAAATATAGAATTAGAAAAAGCTTATTTAAGATAAATATAAATGGTGATTAAAAATATTATATATTTTTATATTGTAATTAAGCTTTAGATATATGGTAGATTGCCTTTTTAATTATATATTTCGAAAAATAATAGTTACAATAATTCTATTAATAGAGTTCTAGCCTATATGTAGTAAAAAATATAGACTATTAGGGCCAAATTACTTAAGAAAATAGTATTATTAATTTTTAGATTAGCTTGAAATTTAAACTCAACTTAAAAAAGTAAACATTAAGATATAAAGTTAGCAACTTTAATAATGAAACATAAAACTAACGAATAAATGGATTAATTTTTTTTGATGCAAATAAATTTAATTAAAATATAATACTTTTTATTAAGATGTTTGTTGTGTTTTTCTAAAAAAGCTGTTAAGGGTGATAATAGAAATTTTTATCATTAAAATACCTTTCCGTCTCTAAAGTATTTTCTATATGAAACCTAAATTGTGATTGTCTTCACAACAACACAAATGTTTGTATCTTATAAACTTTATTCTTGACTAAAACACTTGGTTTTAATAAAGTATAAGTGTATTTTTTACAAAAAAATATTATTGCTTAATCCTGAAATACAACAAGAGGCCTACTTTCTAAGTAGGCTTTTTGTTTTTAGTAGTATTTAGAGATATGGTACAGAGTAATGAGCTTAAGCTTTAAATAAACTAGATTTAACAAGAATCAAAATTATAAAAATCCTTAGACTTTCAGAACTAACCTATAAAGTTTTATAAATTTTCTTGAATAATTTTAATTAACTCTCTAGCTGCTTTAGGTAAAGGGCGGTCTTGGAGCCAAATTAAATAAATAGATAGAGGTAAATGATTTTTTGTATTTTTAAAATCTAAAAGGACTAAGTGACCTTGATCAATTTTATCTTGTACTAGTGATAATGGAAAATTTCCCCAACCAAGTCCAGCTTCAACCATATTAATTGCTGTTTGTAGACTATTGGTTTTCCAGTACATTGCACCAATAATTGAACGGGGATCTTTCATTTCATGTTCACTACTCGCCACAACAATTTGTCTAATATTGATTAATTCTTCAATAGAAAACTGCTTTGTTCTATCTTGTAGAAGAGCGTGGTTAGAAGAAATCGTAGCCGCCACTGTTTCAGTCATTACCAATTGTAGATTCTCGCGCATTTTTATATTGAGGTCTGAACCCGCTAAGCAAAGACTGATTTGCTCCGTATAAAGTAAATTAACAATGTCGTCTTGGGGAGCAGTAATAACTTCTATGTTTAGTAAAGGGAATTTATCGGCTAGTTTCTTTATTGAGTGGAATAATAATTTTGTATTTACATCGGAAACAACGCCAATACGCAATTTACTTTCAAGTCCTAAAGAAAGTTCATGTGCATGAGTGCTAAATAGCCTAAGTTGTTCAGAAATGATCCGTGCTTGAGGTTCCAAGGCTAATGCTGTAGCGGTAGGAATGACCTTTCGAGGAGTCCGTTCAAATAATATATAACCCAATTCTGCTTCTAAATTAGCAACGGCCATACTTACTGCTGAGGGGACTCGATTTAGTTTACGAGCAGCCGCAGAGAAAGAACCTGTATCGAGTACCGTTATGAAAAGTTCAATATTTTCACTGTTAAAATTCATTTTGATATCAGCTGAACTGAAAGCTATTAACTTTATATATGATTTTGACTGAAATTAAAATATAAGGAATTAAGCAGAGTTTAGTGATTATGCAAGGTATAAAGCGTCGAATTGTATATGTTTCTTCCTATGAAATAATCGGAATGGTTATTTCATCAGTAGGGTTAGCGATTTTGGCAGGTGATAGTGTTGAACATACTGGACCATTATCCGTCATGATTACGACCATCGCTGTAACTTGGAATTTTATCTACAATATTTTATATGAGAAATGGGAAGCTAAACAAAGCAGTCATATCCGTACAGTTAAGCGTAGAGTTGGACATGCCATCGGGTTCCAGCTTACTTTGGTTCTGTTTTTAATTCCGCTTATTTCATGGTGGATGGATATTTCCCTGATTGCTGCTTTTTGGTTAGATGTGGCCTTTATTATCATTATTCCTGTCTATACTTTTATATTTAATTGGAGTTTTGATAAGTTATTTGGATTGCCTATTTCGGCACAGGCTAAAGCGCTAGCAGAATAACCGTAAAATTATTTTATAAGCTATCAAGGTGATTAACTTTGATAGCTTATTAAGTTCAATTATTTAATTTGATCAATCACTAATTGTTTTGAAAACTTGAGTTGAGCTTTCTTGGCGAAAATGTAGTAAATCAATGCAGTAGAAATAAGTCCTACAAGCCACGATAAATCGATTCCTCCTAACATTGCCGCAATTTGACCCGTATAGAATTTACTATCAATAAATGGTAGTTGAATCAAAATACCTAGAAAGTAGCAGGTAATTCCAATCCGATTCCAACGGCCATACTTACCATTTGGATCATACAGTGCATCTACATCACATTCTTCTTTAGAGATAAAGTAGTAATCAACAAGATTAATGGCACTCCACGGAATAAAAAAGGTGAGTAAAAACAAAATAAATGCTTTAAAGGCGCTTAAAAAAGTATGTTCACCTATAATTGCAATAAAGGTTGAGACTACAACCATAGCAAGGACAATCAGTAATCTTGTTATTTTTGAGATTTGATTTGTCGATTTGAAACTATTCCAAATCGTAGCAATACACATAAAACTGCCATAGGCATTTAAGGTCGTTAGAGTAACTTTCCCAAAAGCGATACTAAAATATAGAAAGATCACGACGAGGGCAATTGGGTTCATACCAACAACATATTGAACTTCATTTCCGACAAAATTGCCGTTTGCAACCTGAGCGATTAAAACGCCTAGGCTCATAGAAATTTGTGAGCCAATTAAAGAACCTAAGCCGACAGCCCAAAAAACACGAGATGAAGATGTTTTAGTTGGAAGATATCGAGAATAATCTGCAACATAGGGACCAAAAGAGATTTGCCAAGAAGCAGAAAGGGAAACTGCTAACAAGAATGAAGACCAGCTGAAATGACGTACTGCTAAGAGTTCAGAAAAATCAGAAAGTGCGAAGATCTGAGTCAAAATTATCACAAAAGCAATCAAACCAATAATACTGGCTACTTTGCCTACCAAATGGATTAAACGGTATCCAATCGTTGCGAATAAAATGATTAAACTTGCATAAATTAAGATACCAGTTGTATTGCTGACATGTGCCAAATGTGCAATTGCTTTACCCGCTAATACCTCTCCAGTTGCGGTAAAACCAATATACATAAGGCAAACGAGTATGATTGGAATGCACGCGCCATAAACCCCAAATTGCACACGGCTTGAAATCATTTGAGGGAGGCCAAGTTTAGGACCTTGGGCAGCATGTAGTGCCATGACGCCAGCACCAAAACATTGTCCTACTAATAAGCCAATAATAGACCAAAAAACATCCCCACCTAACACAACGGCTAGCGCGCCTGTCACAATAGCTGTGATTTGTAAGTTAGCACCAAACCATAGGGTGAATTGGGCAAATACTCCGCCATGTCTTTCATTTTCAGGAATAAAGTCGATGCTTCGGTTTTCTATAAAACTACTATTAGGTTTCCCAGCCGATGAGTCCATTTCACTCTCCTTATCCTTTAAGAGCCATCCTATTCTTATTCATTTATATTTGTATAATCAAATATAAACATGTATATACAAGTAATTTTAAGAAGAATCAAATATTTTTGAAGTATTGGACGTTAAAATTGAGTTAAATAATTCATAGATAAGTAGAAAAAGTATTTGACTGATTTTATTTTTTAAAAGTTAAATGATAAAAAAATAATATATAAAAAAGCCCTCTGAAGAGGGCTCGATTTTATACGTTTGCGTCTAAAACAAGTTGGAAATAAGTGGGAAGTTCAGAAAATTGTACCAGTTGGGTCTTATCTTCTTGCTTAAAATAATACTGATAATTTGGAGTGTCTAAATGGTTATCGAGATATTGGGTTGCATCTGTAAACTGTGCTTTTGCAATCGGCTTATCTTTCTTGCATTTAA
Source organism: Acinetobacter sp. AOR18_HL (assembly GCF_027855145.1). NCBI lineage: Bacteria > Pseudomonadati > Pseudomonadota > Gammaproteobacteria > Moraxellales > Moraxellaceae > Acinetobacter > Acinetobacter sp. AOR18_HL. The sequence continues at coordinate 209,018 of NZ_JAKTIG010000031.1, read as the reverse complement.
TAATAACAGGGTTTACGGAGTTTAATTTTACAGGAACGCCATTTTCAAATTTAGCAGTTTCAATCAATAAGGAAATTTTGAAATCACCGAAGGTTACACAGAAGTGGCCTCCATTTTCAGTCTTAATTTCTCTGTCAGAGAAAAGATCTTTAAATAAATTCTTAAGGGATTCTCTATGTTTATCTAAGGCAACTTGAAATTCATGATCTCGTTGCTCGATCTTTTCTTGCTCTTCTTGTAGCAATTTGGCTTGCTTTTCAATTGTTGTAAAATCCAGCTTCATTTTAATATCTCCTTTGGTTGTTTTAAAACTATATATGGCAATCTTTTATTAAGTTTTAAAGAAACATACAGTATTTGTTACAACGGAATAATTAAGATGAGCTTTTGTATAAGCTATCACAAATGTAAAAAAAAATTGAAAATATAAGAATTTAAAGAAATTATTGAGGAATAATTTTTATATTTGAAAATGCTGCTACATATTAAGGATAAATTTTTAATGTAGCAGCACATTTCTTATTTTGTACAAGGTTTTGCTATAAGTGCAGTGCTTTTAATTTTAAAAAATCCTCCGCTACTCATTACACCAAGCATCACTAAAACTGTTCCTACTAACTGCCAGATATTGAGGGCTTGTCCAGTAAGTAGAGCAATTATCATACTGAACACTGGCACAAAGTTAAAAAAGACAGAAGCACGACCAGCACCTAACTTTTGTATACCATTAAACCAGAATAGATAAGCAATCATGGTAGAGCAGATAACAACATATCCCATGGCTAAGTGCGCATTTATAGGGGCAGATGCAATTGCTGTAAGAGGATCTTCAAATATCACGCTCAACAAACCAAGTGTTATTGCCCCGAACAGCATAGAAAAAGTTGTTGTTTCTAGCGGAGTCGCATTTTTTACATAACGGCGAGACAGTACATTTGCAAGACAAAATCCAAATGCGCCTAATAATATAAATAGATCTCCAATGTCTATTTTGAGGTGCAGCAAAGTCGTTATATGTCCCTGACTAATCACCAGTAACACACCACTTAAGCCAAATAAAACGCCTAAAAACTTATTAGTGGTAAGTTTTTCTCCATCTAAAAGGATTGTCATTAATAGAGTCATTAATGGCGTGGTTGCCATAATCAAAGCACCGTTAACAGCTGATGTGGTTTGAAGTCCATAAAAACAGCCGATGTTGAAACCCGCAATTCCGATAATACCAATAATCAAATAGATTACTAGATTCTGTCTTAAGGCTGCCCATCTAAGCTGGCCTGTTATTGAAAAGATTAAGAGTAAGCCTAGACTTGCAATAAAAAAACGTTCAGACGCAGCAGATAACGGGGGCATATGTTGAATAATATAAGACATTGCATTAAATGCTGATCCCCAAAAAAACATCGTTAAGACAACACCAGCATAGGCATAAGCCACCGTTCTGTTCATGGACAGGCTCCCATTAAGAAAGGTTTTATTCTCGACAAATCTATAAAGGTGTACAATTCCATATTAATACACTTCTAATGTGAAAATTTGCACAATGATTGATTGGGAAAATTTGCATTACTTTTCAGTTTTTACCGAAGAAAAGTCACTTTCCGCTGCTGCCAGAAAATTGGGAGTAGATCATGCAACTGTATCTAGAAGAATTGCCCAGCTAGAACAAAATTTAAAACTTAAATTAGTTGATCGTAGACCACGGACATACATTCTGACTCCTGATGGGGAACGTCTTGCACAAGTAGTTGCTCGTATGATGGAAGAAACTTTTTCTATTGAACGTCTAACTCAAGCAGGTCAGCAAGAAGTAATGGGAAGTGTTTCTATTAGTATGCCTCCCTTAACTGCTGCACATCTCATCATGCCCCATTTGGGTAAATTTTATCGCCATTATCCGCAATTAAAATTACGGGTGCTCGGTGATGTTCATTATGTTTCTTTACAGCATAGTGAGGCTGATATTGCGGTACGATTTGGACGTCCCAAAGATGAAAATTTAGTTGCTCGCAAAGTAGGTGAAATACCTTTTGGAATATATGCAGGTCCAAATTATTTAGCTTCAACAGATCCTGAAAATTATGATTGGATTAGTGTAGAAGTGGGGGGAGTGCATGGTCAAAAACAGCAAAAATTAAAAGAAAGGTTAAGTCATAAAGAACCTATAATGGTTACCAATAATCCCGAGTTACAGTGGAGAGCTGCATGTGGAGAAATTGGTTTAGCGGTCTTACCTGATTTTTTAGGAGCTCTGAGTAATTTGATCAGATTACAAGATGATTATCCGATGAGTGCTGAAATATGGTTAGTCACACACGAAGATTTGCGACATAGCCCTGCAATACGTGTAGTAATGGATTTTCTTATATCTTGTTTTGAAGCTTTTAAGGTCTAATCTGTTAATTGCGATCCATTTGTATAAAAGCTACTGGAGTCCGCAGCTTTTATATTGAGATAAATTTTAAGCCAGACTGATTTCTATTCCTCTACGTAAATTAGATTGGTCCTGTTCGGAGTTTAAATCAATTTTGGCATACGATGTGGCAAGTATGCGTCGAGCAGCAAAATTAATTGGTTTTTCTAGCAACTTAGGTAATTTGATACCTAAGGGGTTACTTTCGGTTTGAGATACCTCGGTTTTGACCCTAGTTCCCATAATATAGTCAAACCATGGTTTGGTAACGCACCAATTAGCATTTTGATTGCTTGTCATATGATGATCATAGTGCCAAGGGATACGTTTCTTAGCATATTCAGGGTCTAAATGGGCTTTTGAATGTACACGCCAATAATTCCATAAGCCATAATAAAGCCCAGCTGTAAAAAAGGGCGCTACTGGTAAGAATACTGTTGCAGCACCAGCTAAACTAATTAATGCTGTTTTTTCATTATAAATTTCTGCATTTTTGAACATTGATTCTGCATAACCTTCATCATGAAAATTATTTAAGCGAGCACGTTTATGATGAGCAATATGAGTAAAAAAAGGGCTATTACGATACTTAGTTGGATATTCGTGTAACCAAACTTTATGGAAGTACCATTCAAGGCCATTTGCAACAAAAATACCGACAGGAAACCCGAGCATACTAATTACTTCTCATGAATCATAATTTAAATGCATTGTAAAATAAGAAAGTTTTATCGTTTTGACTTTATAGGCAGTCCAAGAACTGCCTATAAAATCAATTTTATTGCTTTTGTTTGCGTTGGCGATATGCGCTTGGAGTTTCACCAGTCCAACGTTTAAAAGCTCGTGTAAATGCAGAGGGTTCAGAAAAGCCAGTTAAATAAACAATTTGATCAAGGGTTTCTTTGGTGTTTGCAAGTAAACGTCTTGCAAGCTTCTCTCGATGCTGGTTTAAAATTTTCTCGTAATTAGTATTAATTGCTTGTAAATCAGCTCGAAGGGTACGTGGGTTACGATTTAATTGTTCAGCAATAAATTTTTGATCGAATTGACCAGATTCAAGTAAACCATTGCTGAGCAAGCGCTCAATCGCATAAACAAGTTGATGCTTTTCTAAGTTTGATAGTTGCTGTTCAGCAATTGTTTCATGAATTTTTAATAATTCAGGTTCAGCCGCTGGTGATGCTTTATTCAATAATGTACTAGGAAAAATTATAGCGCCTTGTTTTTGGTTTAAAATTACCGGGCATTTCCAAGCTTCTTGATAATTATTAGCTGAAGCACCTTGTTGATAAGGTAATGTAATTTGGCTAGGCCTAAACTCGTTATTTGTAATATATTTAAAAAAATTAAGAAAAATACCGATACCACATTCAAGATAATGTCTTACAGGGTGTTCAAAACCTACTAATAACGCGATATCTTTTTCAACAATTAAAGAAAGATTAAATACATCGGTTAACAGGTACTGATATCTTAAAGCACGTTGTAAACCTTCACCGAAAGTAGAACTACTTAAAAATAAATATTCAATAACTAAACCTCTGAAAGCAGGCATTTGACTACCTACATGCAAACCAATATCAGGATCTTCACTTATTTCTTCTGCCGCTGTCCAAAATCGCTGTTGAGTATAATTGTCTCTACGAATATTTTTATCGGGCGGTTGATTGGGTAAATTTACACTTGCAAAAATAGATGCTGCATCTAATCCCATTTGCTGCATAGTTTGATAAGTCATCCATAAAAAAATTCCAGCATCGGAAGAATTTTTTGACATGTTTTTTATAAATATCCAGAAAGTTGTACAATGCATTCAATCATGAATTTATTGTTAATACGATATTCTTACCTATAAATTTCATTGATCAGAAAAAAGCCTGCATCTTCACGTGCCTGTTTTAAAGCTAAAATAAAAGATATTAGTAAAAGTAGCCCTATGAGGAAAAGAAAAAGATCAATTTTACTGATCGCGTAACCTATACTTGTAGCTCCTAGACCTAGTAAAACAATACATAATATTTTCCAAAAATGAGCATGTTACGTTCTGATAAAAGCCTAAGAATATTGTTTGTAATTGAAGGGGATTTCTAAATTTATTTATGTTTTTTTTATTATAGATTATGTAATTCTTTATAATTTTATAAAATTGGTTTTTTATTAAGCTTTTGAAAAATAAATAAATTATTTTTAGGCCATATAAATCAATTTTCTTTCATTTTTTCTTAAAATTAAGTTTTTATTAATTAATAGAATGATAATTCTTTAGAAACACTATAAAATAGGAATGTAAAAAATAAATTTGATTTTTTAATTAATATAAAACAATAGTTTACTGTGGTTATTTAAATTTTTGTTAAAAAAAAGACTTGATTTTTAAGCTAAATTTTGGAATTATAGTTATGCAAATTGTGATCTATTTCCCACAATTTGTATTTCAGGTTAAGTGGTTATCACTAATGCTCATTTGCTATTTTTGCTTATGAGCATTTTTTTATGTGACTTTTTAATATAACTACAAAATTTTTGAAGCGTTAAATTTTAAGATTATTTAGCTGAGCTAAGCTTAATTATTTTTAATAAATTTTTAGAGATAAATTAATCATATTGAACAGTTACAGTTGCTGTTGCCGTAACCTCACCCGCGCTTACATTAGCCGCTGTTTGATAGTAACGAGCAGTTAAGGGGATATCGTACTCTATAGTCTGATTAGAGCTGACTGTGCCTATATTTTGTTTTATTGTTTTTTGAATTGGGGTAGTGGCACCATTCATATTCCATAATAGTTCTACACCCACACCATTGGCTTTGGTGGAGTTTGCTGCACTATTATTAATGACCTGATTATTTTTGGGATCAGAATTATAGTCAAAACTTAAGCTGATGGTGTTACTTGTTGCTATACCCGAGTTGTTTTCGCCGCCATTACATAAAATCGATAGATTAAAACTCTGCTCGCCTTGTGTTGAACCAATCGCTTTAAAACCTGACTTTGTAACAGTCGGGAGTTGAATAGGTATATCTACACCATTTTGAATTTCACATGATGAAGACGCGATCAGAATAGGAGCATTACTTAATACTGTAGTAGTTAAAAATGGTCGGTTTTGTTGACCTGATACATAATAGGTGCTGTAACGTCCTGCTACTAATGCTCCTGAACCTGTGGTCATGGATGTTTTAATAACTTCCATAACAAAATATCCCGGTGAAAGGGTATATGCAGTATTTGGGGTTAAAGTACGTCTATATGGATAATATCCAGAAAAATCTGAAGCATCTGCTGCTTCACGATAAAGACGAATACCAATACCGGGAATATTGGTTGCATATACATTATTACCTATTGGGCTAATTGGATAATTTAAGGGGAGAGCTGCAATAATTTGATCACTCGCACGACTACATGTTGCAGTAGAATTATTGGGAGAAATTGTAAAAGTATTCCTTTGTAAGATAGTCCCTATAGGATCAGTCGGTTTTACGACGATTTTACCAATGTTCATCGGGATATCGACGGTGGTAAATCCCTTACTTAAATTACAATTTGCATGTGTATGGCTATAAGCAAATAGACTCGCTGCCAAAAATCCAATTTTTTTTAAAATCTTATTCATTTACAGACTGCCTTTGTCATAATAATTGATTGATTGTTATGCTTTATTTGATTCGTGATATCGTATTCAAGTTCGCATTTTTCAGTACTCCTTTCTCCCCATTTCACATATAAACGGTCATGGGTTAAGGGGGTTCGTAAATAAATACGGCTGCCTTGCGCAACAATACCTATTACTTCGTTATTCTGGTTATATACCTGTGCGGCAAAAGGTAAATGTGAGCCATCTAAAGTGGTCGGGCTGATAAAAAGTGCGTAACCTTTTTTTGTTGTGAATTGAACTTTAGTGATTGAGCCTGCATAGGGAGCAATACGTAAGCTACTTTCAGCTAGCTCAACCTGTGTGGACATGTTTTGCGGATCAAGGCTAATGTCATTCATATGGTAAGGCGTAACATAGGGGATAACCGCATATCCCTTTTTGTTTATGCTGAGGCCTTGTGTATTGCCGACTTGTGCTCCTGTTGCATCTGGGGCATAAACTAAAACCATTGTTTGAGCTTGATCTGGACCAAACAGAATTCCTTGGGTGTGAGCAACGATATTGCCACTCAAGTTAAGCATTTCTTGTTGATATGAGTCAGCGTAACTAAATGAAGCACCTAATGTTGTGTAGTTTGTCTTATAGTTGCCATTGATATTGAGATTCGTTTGACCATGGTTTTGACTGGAAATTGATGCGCCGTAATTCAACCGGTTTCCTGTAAAACCGCTAAAACCCAGAATTTGGCTATCTTCACTTATAAGACTATTAAAATTTAAAGAGCTTTTCTTAAAATCTAAGGGAAAGGATAGAGAAATGAGGTATTGACTATCTTGGTTAGCTCGCCCACCAGCTTCAATAGTTTCACTATTAATTGCAGAGAAACTATAAGTTAAATCTTTAAATTGGTTGCTATAACCTAATTGGACTTGCTTATTAGTAGTAGGCTGGTTCCAATAGTTTGTCCACGAACCTACTAAATAGAAATTTCCCCATAGGTTTGGAAGAGCTTGATTTAAATTAATCTGAAATTCACTTTTTTGCTTACCTACCGAAAAACTATCAATGTTTTGCTCTTGTAAGTCCCGAATTAAAATTGCATCACGTAGTTTGAGATAGTTTTGTGTTGAATAACGATAAGTTGCTAGTGTTAAGTTAGTATGCGTTGGAGAAAATAACTTATTGTAACTTAGACGATAACTTTGACCTGTCATTTTAGGTTGATGGGAAAAATTGGTATTTGAATGTGTTACATCAAAAGAAATAGCGCCAATAGGCGTTGAAAAAGCTGTACCTAACAATACAGAGAAATACTGCTGTGTTCCTTGAGTTGCGCTATAAGTTGTAAGGTAATTATTGATTCCGCGTTGATATTTACCCTGTATTAGCCATGGAGTTAACTTAATGTTTGGGTCTCGAAATTGTCCTAAGGTGAATGAATATCGGCTCATTTGAGGACGTAGCATTTCAATTATAGAAGTATATGGAATAGAATATTTTTGAACTACTCCATTAGATTCAAGTACCGAAACTTGTAACTCACCTCCAAATCCTGTGGGATAGAGATCATTAATTTCAAAGTTTCCTGGTGGGACTGTGGTTTGGTAAATTAAATTACCTTGTTGTCTAACTTCGACTTTTGCATTGGTTTTGGCATAACCTCGAACTCTTGGAGCATAACCGAGCATACTATTTGGAAGCATTCTGTCATCACTTGAAATATTCATTCCACGATAGGGTAGAGAGTCAATAAAATCGCTATTAGTAAAATAATCTCCTAAAGTCACCACACCATGGATATCTGGAAATGCCTTTTGTATATATGTATTTGTCGAGGTATAAGAAGAATTATTAGATTGGCTTTGCCATTTCCATTGTCCATTATGGCGAAACTGCCAACTTGCTAAATTTGCTCCAAGATTGGCTCCCATAAAAGCATAACTATTTTCATGTTGTTCATTGACTATTCGATATGCTGTGGCGTTATAGCTTAAAAAAGCTGCATTAATACCGCGATCCCACAAATGCGGATCGATGTAACCTTGCGCATTTTTTTCTAAGACGACTTGCGGGAGCGAAATATCAATTCTTAAACGGGAACTATCAAATACATAAAAAGCACTATCTATCCATGAAGCGAGAGCTTTACATGAAAGAGACGAAGTAGAGTCATGTTGACTTAGAACATTAGCTTTTACGCCATATTCAAGTAACGTGGCTTCTGTAAAACATGTTTCAGCATTTGCGTTAGGAGCTGAGGCAGTAAATCGCATACGCCGTTTACCCAGCCATTGACCATTAATATAAACATCTAAGCTATATTCACCAGGCAAGATCGGGTTTCCGTATTTGAAGCGAGCTATATCAATTTTTTGTGCATTACCTACTAAGAAATTGCTATCAAATTCAGCCTTTGTAAAATGTGGAACATCAGTAGTATTTTCAGCATATATAGCCATAGGCATGAATAGCGTAATACTTGAGACGACATACCAAGTAAAGGGGCTTTTTAAACATATATAAGGTATAAACCATTTGGACATAGTTCTAGAGCCTACTCATGATAGGTTTTAAATTTTCTTAAGAAATACAATAAGGTTAGAATTTTATTGGGTGCTCAACTCGTCCACCGTAATCATTGATATACACAAAGCTCATATCTGCTAAGTTTTTATTTTTTAGTTTAATTTTATCCTCTGAATAAGGGGCAATCATTAAGCCTTGTTGCAATAAGTCTGTTTTATGGCCTTCACTTCCTTGAAAAATGGAGGCAATAGTAAGAAAAAAAGGTGTCGGATTTTTTATCATTAGATATTGATCATTTATTTTCCACTCGACTTTGTCACTTAGTTGATCAATATTTTCTTTTAGATCTATAGGGCGGTAAAAAAATTTAATTCGCGAACGAACAGCGAGTTGCAAAAAATTGTTAGAGGTTGTTGTGGTTTGACCTTGTTGAGTTCTCCCTTCAGGTTTAGGAGGGATATCTAAAACATTAAGCCAAAAAATAGATTCTTGTTGTTGGCTTAGTTGAGATGTAGTAGGCAACGCTGTAATTCTTAAGGTTTGCCCCTTAGTTGCTTCTACTCTTGAAATTGGTGGAGTAATAATGAAAGGTACATTTGTTTCATCTGGTGTTGACTTTGCATTTCCATCATCGATCCATGCTTGAACAAGAGACGGGGCCGTGCCGTTATTACTCAGTTGTAATGTGATCTCACGGGCATTTGAAGGATAAATGACACGAGTACCATGTAAAACAATCTCAGCATGACCTGTAGTAGTGAGCGCTACTTGCAGACAAACTAATCCCCAAAAAAATTTACGACCACGAAAAAGCATCAGTCATATTCTCAATAACAAATAATAGGAAGGAGATAGCTTCTATTCATGAATAGAAGCTTCAATTTTAAGTTTATTGATAAATGATCGTGTATTTTACTTGCGATGTTACCGTACCAGCAGTAGAAGCACCTGTAGCATAATATTCAGCATAATAGTTAAGATCAGCACTACCGCCTGCTGAAACATTTACCCATTGTGAATTCGTTTGAGTTTCATTTGTGCTTGTAGCAAGTACAGGAATTACAGCGTTATTACTGCCAAGTAACTGAATATTTACATTTGTTGCTGCACCAGAAGTTGCTTGGTTTAATAAACGACCCGTATTAAAGTCAACGGTTGCGCCTGGTTCAAAATAAGTTGCGACTTTACCTGCAGCGGTACAGTTCGTTAAATTAATTTGAAAAGGTGTACGACCAGCTACATCACCAGCATTTTTTAAGGTTTGAGATGAAACAGTAGGCAAATTGATTGTTAAATTTTTATCTCCAGTATCAATAGTACAAGTATTATCCGTGACAAGACCATTAATAGTAATTGTGCCATCTGCTGCTTGTGCATTTGCTATATTTAAGAGAGAAACTGCCGCCACAAAAATAAATTTTTTCATAAAATCCCCAGAATAGCTTTTTAAAATAAAATCCATTACTTTTCAGTAAGTTTATTCTGATTAAGTAAGGCGAAGGAAATATATCACTTTTCAATCAAAAAACAAGAAAAACATTATATTTATATATATTTTGATCAATTGTTTTTATTAAGAAAAATTAAAAAATTTATTTTTTATCATTTGGTAAAGTAATTAATTAGTTTTTATTTAAAATAGAATTTAAAAATTAGTAATATCTAAGTGATTGTATTGTATTGAATTAATGAAATTTTAAAATATTTAAGATAATACATATTTAATATTTTTTATTAAGCTATTGTTTTTAAATGATAAAATTGCTTTGTGTGTATCTTATAAATATATTTAATTTTTTAAGAATTTTTTAAGGTTCAATTCCTACTGTTTTAGTTGTAATTCAATAAAAGATAATCTGGAGTTCAGTTCCATGAATACTATGCAGTATAGCTATAAACCTAATTACTTTTTCTTTGCTCATAAATTAGTTTTATTTTTAAAGGATTATCTCATCAAGCATCCGACGGAGCAGCAAACAACGTTTAACTTGCAAACGATTTATGACATCTTTAGCCATGATCTTGCTTCAAGTACGACAAACCTTGAAGGTATCTTAAATATTGCAGATGAATATGTCTTTGAAACAGAAGATGGCTTACTTCCATTAATTAGCAAGCATTCAGTCAATCTCAAAAATCATGTACTTTCTTTAGAATTTACACCTCAAGCCTTGGCAAGTCTATTGTCAGGTCATTCGTTGGTAAATCCTAAAGCAGCTTAGATTTTCTTTTAAGGTAGAGTGAACTCATATAAAATTCATAAAATTTATTTTTAAGAGTTATTTATGAGTAAAGACTTTAAGGCCTTAACTTATATTGCGGATGAGAATGTAGCAGATACAGTGACTTGGCTTTTACACCATCAAGATGTTTTTGATTCTTTTAATTTTGATGTGTTGAGCCAAGAGTTCACAGTAACGCATGCAGCAGGTAAGGATATTATTCGAGTCGGAACCTTTCTGAATGCTACTTACGGAATATTAGTAACTTCTATATAAATGAAAAAAGCCCTGAATAATCAGGGCTTTTAAATTTTCTAATTTGAGTTAAGCACTCATCGCATCTACTGATAAATCAGCAACTGTTGGCTTTGGTTTTTCAGCCGTTAAACCTAGTTTATTAAATAAAGCTTGGTCTTTACCTTCACCGGCATTTGGTGTGGTTAGTAGTTTATCACCAGAGAATAATGAGTTTGCACCAGCCATAAATGCTAATGCTTGGTCTGAATCACTTAATGATTCGCGGCCTGCAGAAAGACGGATATAACTATGCGGCATGATAATACGCGCCACAGCAATAGTACGAATCCACTCAATTACATCAAGCTTTTCAACATCAGCTAAAGGTGTTCCTTCAATAGGAACAAGCATATTGATTGGCACAGATTCAGGATGAATTGGTAGGGTAGCTAGTTCATGTAATAAACCAATTCGGTCTTCACGAGTTTCACCTAAACCCACAATACCACCACTACAAACTTTCATACCAGCTTGACGAACATAATCAAGGGTATTTAAACGGTCATCAAAAGTACGAGTACTAATGATGTGAGAATAATACTCACGAGATGTATCTAAATTGTGGTTATAATAATCTAAACCAGCAACTTTTAGGCGTTCTGCTTGCGATTGGTTAAGCATCCCTAAAGTCATACAGGTTTCCATACCTAATGCTTTAACTTCACGTACCATTTCTAAAACATAAGGCATATCGCGCTCATGTGGGTTACGCCAAGCAGCACCCATACAAAAACGTGAAGAACCTGAATCTTTTGCAGCTTTTGCTTCACTAATCACTTTTTCAACAGCAATGCGTTTTTCTGCTTCTAGTTTTGATTCGTAATGTGCCGATTGTGAGCAGTATTTGCAATCTTCAGGACATTTACCCGTTTTAATAGATAAAAGGGTACTGACCTGAATTGAATTGGCGGTGAAGTGCTCACGATGTACTTGCTGAGCCTTGAAAACTAAATCCAAAAAAGGTTGTTCATATAAAGCTTGGATTTCTTCACGATTCCAATCATTACGTAGAGTCATTGTCATATCCATGATGATGGCATTAATTCACTATACATAATCATACAGAATTCGTATTAAAGCTATAGGGCAAAAAACATCATTTTTTTAATTTGATAGCTGAAGTTGATTAAGTTGCTGTTCAATTGCCCAATCAATATGCACATTGACGATTTCGTCATGTAAATTTTTGCCATTTTGTAGTTGATCTACAATTTCTTTTGAATAAGGAGCATTTCCTAATCCGATTGCAATATTACGTTTAAATGATTGATAACCTGTGCGGCGGATAGGGCTACCTTCCGTATTGGCTAAAAAAGTGGCTTCATCCCACTGCCAGATATCAAGCAGACTAATATTATCTAACCCATGTCTAGGATTAAAATCAGAAATAGATGCTGTTTTGGCAAAGCTATTCCAAGGACAAATTAACTGGCAGTCATCACAACCAAATATTCGGTTTCCAATACCTGCACGTAATTCTTCAGCAATAATTCCTTTATATTCGATAGTTAAATAGGCAATACAACGTCTTGCATCTAACATATAAGGCTCGACAATTGCTTGCGTCGGGCAAATATCGATACACGCATTACAAGAACCACAATGTGCTGTTGCAGGCTCGTCGAAAGGTAGCTCGAGTGATGTAAATAGCTCACCTAATACGAAAAAAGAACCTGACTTTTTATGAATGAGCAAAGTATGTTTACCTGTCCAACCCATTCCAGCACTTTCAGCTAATGATTTTTCAAAAATAGGTGCCGAATCTGCAAAAGGACGAGATTCAAAGTCACCAACTTTTTCACGAATTCGTGTTGCTAGGGTTTTCAATCTACCACGCATGACTTTATGGTAATCACGGCCACGTGCATAGCGGGCGATAATGGCAGAATTAGGCTCTAAAGGTACATATCGTGGTTTCGGCGATTCCACAAGATAATTCATGCGGACACAAATAATACTTTTTGTGCCAGGCACTAATAGTGTTGGATCAGCTCGTTTTTCTAGATTTTCTTCTAAATAAGTCATATCTGCATGATAACCACGTTCAAGATACTCTAAAAAACGTGGCATTTGCTCTTGAGCATCTGGTTTTGCGATGACACAATCAGCAAAACCCAAGTCTAATGCTTGAGCTTTGATCCATGCTTTTAATTCATGTGGATCAATTTGTTGCACTACAATGCGTGATGTGTCGGAAGATGTCATAAACCAAAATGCAAGAGGATAATAATATGCAGGCGGTAGTTTACCATAGCGATGATATCCGAGCATGGGAGCGGCGCTGGTTTGCTGCGCAAAACTCCTCATTAGGTTTAATGCAACAAGCGGCTTGGTCAATTGCCCAGCAACTTATTGAGCTTTTTAAAGATCGGTCTATCAAGAATATTGCTGTTTGGTGCGGGCAAGGCAATAACGCAGGTGATGGTTACTTTATAGCAAGTTATCTGAAGCAAGCTGGATTTAATGTTGAAATCTTTGCAGCTCAATTGGGTGAGTCAACCGATTTACATTGTGCAGCGCAATTTGCTAGAGAAATGAACGCCCAAATTCATCCAAATTTTGATATTAAAAGAACATTTGATTGTCATATTGATGCTTTATTTGGCATAGGTTTAAACCGAGAATTAAATATAGGTTGGCAACAAGTAATTCGAAAGTTTAATGAACAAGTGGGCCTAAAAATTTCAGTTGATATACCGAGTGGCTTACAAGCAAATACAGGACAAGTCTTACCCTGTTCAGTAAGAACTGATCATACCTTTACTGTTTTAGGTCTTAAAGCAGGACTATTTACAGGGCAAGGTAAAGAGTACGCAGGACAAGTTCATTTAATTAATTTAATTCCTATAGACCACGAGTTGAAACCCTTAGCTTATTTGTCACCCACAAATATTAGACTTCCTCAGCGTATGGCATTTGGCCATAAGGGAAGTTATGGGCATGTTTTAGTGGTGGGTGGACATGAGCAAATGGGCGGTGCAGTTATTATGGCTGCTGAAGCTGCTTGTCATGCGGGTGCAGGCAAAGTGACAGTGGTTTGTCATCGCAACCATCATCAGGCCATTTTGTCGCGGGCGCCTAATATTATGCTTCGTGATATTAATGCTTTAGATGAAAACAATATTAAAGAGATTCTATCTCAGGTCGATGCAGTCTGCTTTGGAATGGGATTAGGCCGTGACGATTGGGCAAAGCAGATTTACCAACAATGGTTTAATTTGTTAAATCAGAGTACACGCCTAGAAGTTGTTTTAGATGCAGATGCTTTATGGTTTCTGGCTAAACAGCCTGAAAAGTTAAATACACATATTTATGCCACACCTCATCCTGGTGAAGCCGCTACTTTACTTGGTTGTTCTACAGCGCAAATTGAAAATGACCGAATTGCTGCAATTTATACTTTACAACAAAAATATGCAGGCCAGTGGGCGCTTAAAGGAGCGGGTAGCTTAATTTTAGAAGATAATTTGTATATCTGTACGCAAGGTAATGCTGGTATGGGAACTGGTGGAATGGGAGATGTGTTAGCAGGAATGCTTGCAAGCTTGAAAGCCCAATTCCACCAAGATATTGCGTTACATGAGATTGTTACCCTTCATGCACAAGCAGGAGACCTTTTAGCTAAAAATGGTATGCGTGGCTTGCAGGCTTTTGAGATGAATCAGGCAATTATTCAAGTCGTAAATCAATAAATTTTTAACGTCTGCGACTGCTAGAACGACTTCGCCCACGTGCCATACCACCTAAAGCATTTAAAACAGACAGTTTGCTCATACTTCCCGATGCATGAGCATGGCAAATGGCAGCAGCAAGGGCATCGGCTGCGTCGGATTGAGGTTTAATCGTCAAATTAAGTAATCGCATCACCATCATTTGGACTTGTTCTTTATCGGCAGCGCCATAACCAACCACAGACTGTTTAATTTGACGGGCAGTATATTCTGCAACTTGTAAATCTAAATTCACTAATGCGGCTATGGCAGCACCACGGGCTTGTCCTAGTTTTAAGGCAGAGTCTGGGTTTTGAGCCATAAAGACTTGCTCAACCGCAGCTTCAGTTGGACCATGGAATTTCACAATTCGCTCAACGCCAGCAAAAATACGTTTTAAGCGTTCTGGCATTTCTTGAGTTTCTGTTCGGATTGTACCGGCATCAACAAAACGTAGTTTACTACCATCTTTTTCAATGATTCCATAACCTGTTAAGCGTGAACCCGGATCAATACCAATAATCAATGCCATGTGAAGACTTATATAAATAGTTTAGAGAGTATTGTTACATAGCCAAAAAGGTTCTGCATGCGTAATTTAAAGAATGCTGCGATGAATGGTTATTTTTCGGTTTTTTATCGAACCAATTTATATCTTTAAAATCATTTGATGTAATTCTATTTTAGTGGAATACTTATCTATAATTTTGGAATTAAAGTTTATCGGTAGATGGAAGATATTAATATCCGCATTGCGCAGCAAGTGCGTGAAATACGTCTAGCGCGTGGATATACCCTAGATATTCTTGCTAGTCGATGTCAGGTAAGCCGTTCTGCAATTTCACTCATTGAAAGAGGAGAAGCGAGCCCTACAGCTGTTGTTCTTGAAAAGCTAGCAAATGGTTTAGGGGTGCCTTTGACTCAGCTATTTGATTCGCCCCAGAATACTCAATCGCCTCAACCTATGGTACGGCGTACTCAACAAGCAGAATGGAAAGATCCAGAAACGGGATATATTCGCCGTCAAGTTTCGCCTCCAAATTGGAAATCTCCATTTCAGATCGTTGAAATTGAATTTCCAGCTCAATCTCGAGTTACTTATGAAACAAGTACGAATTCTAAAGTTGTATTACAGCAAATTTGGGTAATAGAGGGGCAAATTGATATTCAATTGGGTGAAAACTTTTATGCTTTACAAGAGGGGGATTGTTTGGCGATGCAATTAGATCAACCGATCATATATAGCAATCCTTCTTCTAAAGCTGCTCGATATATTTTAGTTGTATGTAATGAGCTCGTCTCTATTCTTAAGGAATCTTCATGATTAAAAATCTTAATCCAAATTTACGTTTAATCGATTGTCATGAAGCTACACATGCAAAGGCTATATTAGATATTTTGAATGAAGCAATTATCAATTCTACTGCTTTGTATGACTATTTGCCGCGCTCTGAAGAGTCGATGAAAAACTGGTTTGCAGTTAAAAGAGAAAATGGTTTTCCTGTCATTGGTATTGTAGATGAGACAAACAAGTTATTAGGTTTTGCAAGTTGGGGAACTTTTAGAGCTTTTCCTGCCTATAAATATACGGTCGAACATAGTATTTATATTCATCATGAACATCGTGGCGGCGGATTAAGCAAAATTTTAATGCAAGAATTGATTAAGCGTGCTCAAGAGGCAGACTTACATGTATTGATAGGCTGTATTGATGCAACCAACCAAGCAAGTATCGGTTTACATGAAAAAATGGGCTTTATTCATGCAGGTACTTTTAAGCAAGTCGGTTTTAAGTTTGGTCAATGGTTAGATGCTGCTTTCTATCAGTTAAATTTAAATACACCACATACCCCAGTTGACGGATAAATAATAAGGTTTTCAAATTTCAAGTTTTAAAATAACCCAGTTTATAAGGATGAATATAAGCTGGGCTATAAAGTCCAAATTATAAAATACCTAGCTGCTCTAATCCCTTATAAGCAATTTCTTTTCGAATAGAACTAGGTATGCCTTTTTTCATTTCTAAATTGAGTGAGAACGCTACAATTTTTCCTTGAGGTTGAACGACCCAGCCTGTTAACCAGCCCACTTGAGGCTCCACATCCCATCCCCAACCACTTTTGGCATAAATTTTCCGTCCATTTTTTTCTTCTATGAACAGCATAGATTGAACTTGTTCTTGCACATTCTTGCTAAAAGGAAGAGTTTTATGGGCTAGTTCATAAGCAAACTGGGCTTCTTGTTGAGGTGTAATTTTAAGTGGACCAACAAGCCAAAAATCATCTACTTTTGAACCAATATCAGCATTACCGAAACCAATGCGTTTTACCTCATTAGACATAAGATCAAGGCCAATTCGTCGAGCTAGTTCCTGATAAACTGGAATAGCAGAAGCTTTCATCGCATCGCCTAGAGTCATGTCCTTTTCCCAATCAGGAAACAAACGCTTTTGCCCATCCCATTTAAACACTTCAGTTGGTGTTGCTTTATGATGCTCAAGTCCAATCAAAGCATTTAACATTTTAAAGGTAGAGGCGGGAACATATTCGGTTGATGATCTTTTAAGATCATTGCCATAGATTTCCTCTGTTTGCCCACGTTTTATAACTAAAACACCTTCAGTTTGTGCTTGATCAAACAATGATTTAATTTTCTCTGAGTTTTTATTGGTAGAAATTGACTGTATTTGATGTTGTTGTACGGTATTAAAAGAACATGCCGACAAAAACATCGTACCAATGGCAAAGAAAAGAGCTTTTTTAGTCATGAGTTTATGTGGGTTTAAAAGAATTATTCTTTAATTTAACTTGAATAGAGGTACTTTTAGATAGAGAAAATGTAAGTTATTTAGGAAATTCTATATCTATGCACTACTTTTTTAAATTTTATAAAACAACTATATAAATAAAGGAATATATCCAATTTTTCTAAGAACCTAAGTTTTCAACTAGACTAAAAAACTGCTTTCTTGAAGGACTTTTCGTTTAACTAGAGTAAAAAAATTAAAATCTAATTGAAGTCGCACTTGATAAACTTGATACAGCACTCATTAATAATAAAGCATGTTTGTTTTTATCGAGTTAAAATCAAATGTACTCTAGTATTGCAGACTCTGGCTGTTTCGATAGGGTTGGGGCAAATAAACTGCAATGAATTTTCTTTTTGAGATAGATAAAGTTTTACATGAATTTACTTCTTATTGTAGTTCTGGGCGCGATTGTTGAAATTGCCGTATGGATTGGCGTAGCACAGTTCATCAGTGGATGGTATGTGTTCTTTTGGTTCATTCTTGCTTTCTTTATTGGTTTGGGGCTTATTCGCAGAAGTACTGCTGGTATTATGCCTCAATTACAGCAAATGCAGATGACTGGCCAACTCGGTAATGACCCAACAGTAACTAAAAAACTTGCTTATGCTTTTGCAGGTTTCTTATTAATGTTGCCAGGCCTTGTTTCTGATGTGTTAGCGGTTTTAATTTTGATCCCTGATGTTCAAACTGCTTTCCGTAATATAGCCATGAGAACTCTTGCAAAACGCCAACAAGCTATGATGGATAAAATGATGGGTGGTATGGGCGGTAATATGGGTGGGCAAAATCCATTTGCTGATCTAATGCGCCAAATGCAAGATATGCAGAATCAACAAGGTGGTGGTAGCCAAGGTCAATACCGTGATTCAAGCATTATTGACGGAGAAGCGCGAGAAGTCACTCCAGATCACAAGAAAATTGAACATAAAAATAAGGATTAATAAATACCTTATCTAAAGGCCTAAACCTCTAAAGTTTAGGCCTTTTTTATTTTAAGAAGATATAAATTATTTAATTAGATGTTCAGCCACAACAGAATCTGTTTGAGCCACTTCAGTTGGGCTTTCTTGTGGTTTTGTTTGAGGTTGGTATTTGTTTGAAGCTAAGGCTGTTTGCTTATTCTCAGATTGTTGATAACCTCGGCTTCGGTTGGCTCGTTCGCGAAAGCCACCTTTATTAATGAGCTTTGTATGTGACATGCATTTGCCTAAAATGTGAGATTATTTGCTTATTTTAACAAATTTGGCAAAATATCAAAATAAGAAAAATAGTCCTATAAAAATAATATTTAACTTATATATATGTTTTAATTAATATTTTTTTAATTGACTCAATTGTTCATCCAGATTGAATTATCTATTCATTTCACATAGGATAAATATAAAGGATGTATAAATTAAAAAATGCAGCAAACCTATTAAAACAACAACGGTTGAAATGAGGGAAGGAGGGTTACCTATGCTATATCAATACCATTGTGCGTGTTGCGACAAAGTTGTGGCATCGACTGATAAATCATGTCCATATTGTGGTTCACAACATATTCGAAGCCCGTATGGCTTATGGATGTTTTGTGTGATGGCTTGTCTAGCTGTTGTCGTTGTATTTAAAGTTGTCCATATTTATATCCAGAACCATCAAGATACTCCAACGCAGTCAACTTTACTGGATGTATTAAATCAGGATGATAAAACGACAAGACAATAGATTTTGATTACAACTACAAATGATATGGCGTCAAGGATGATTGCTAGAAGATTAAACCCTACATACCATAAAATTTGAACTATAAATAAAAAAGCCCGCTCAATGGCGGGCTTTTTTACGATTTTATTTTAGAGGCCAGCAGCATCTTTAAGGGCATCAACTTTATCAGTTTTTTCCCAAGTAAATGCAGAGTCAGAACCTTCGCGACCAAAATGACCATAAGCCGCGGTTTGTTTGTACATTGGTTGAAGAAGATCCAACATACGAGTAATACCAAACGGTCTTAAATCGAAATGATCACGTACAAGTTGAATAATCAACTCATCAGAAACTTTTGCTGTACCAAAGGTATTAATTGAAATCGAAGTAGGTTCTGCTACACCAATTGCGTAACTCACTTGAATTTCACATTTGTCAGCAAGACCAGCGGCTACAATATTTTTTGCAACATAACGACCAGCATAAGCAGCAGAACGGTCAACTTTAGATGGATCTTTACCAGAGAAAGCACCACCGCCGTGACGAGCCATACCGCCGTATGTATCAACAATAATTTTACGACCCGTTAAACCACAGTCACCTACAGGGCCGCCAATAACGAACATACCTGTTGGGTTAATGTGGAACTTAGTAGCTGCATGGAACATTTCAGCAGGGATGATCGGTTTGATAATTTCTTCAATAACTGCTTCTTTAAGCTGGCTTTGAGAAATTTCAGGATCGTGCTGAGTAGATAAAACAACAGCATCTAGACGTACAGGCTTGCCATTTTCATAGGCAAAAGTAACTTGGCTTTTTGCATCTGGGCGTAACCATGGAAGGGCACCTGAACGACGAAGTTCAGCTTGACGCTCCATTAAGCGGTGAGCATAAGAAATCGGCGCAGGCATAAGCACGTCTGTTTCACGGCTTGCATAACCGAACATTAGGCCTTGGTCACCAGCACCTTGATCTTCTGGTTTTTGACGGTCTACACCTTGAGCAATTTCAGGAGATTGTTTACCAATCATATTGATTACAGCACACGTTGATCCATCAAAGCCAAGATCAGAGTGGTGATAACCAATACCGTTAACAGTATTACGAACAACAGCTTCAACATCAATATTAGCAGTCGTTGTTACTTCACCAGCAAGTACAACAGCGCCTGTTTTTACCAGTGTTTCACAAGCAACACGTGCGTATGGGTCTTCTTTTAAGATTGCATCCAAAATAGCGTCGCTAATTTGGTCGGCCATTTTATCGGGATGACCTTCGCTTACAGATTCCGAGGTAAAAACAGCGTACTCGCGCATGAAAGTCCTATCTTGGTTATTTCAAAAGACATAATATGTTACATCGACTTGAGCTTGAGGACCAGTTCATACTGACTAAAAAGCATGAATTTATTTCATTTATAGTGTGTTTTAATTGATAAGTGTATTAGCAAAATTGATATAGAAAGCTTTAATTTAAAGTATTTATATTTTAACAACTTGTTGCTAGTGTGTTTTTTAAACATATAACTTAATAAAAAACTTAAATATCAGAATTTGAATTTTAAAGTAAAGAAATATGATCAACGCATACAGGATTGGCTAAATATTTTATCTATATATCAAAAGCTAACCAGTTAAATACTCTTACATTTAGTTGTTGTGCAGAAAAATGAACACTGTTTTGTATAACTTAAAGATTCAAATGTTTTTTGTGTAACCAAGAAACGGTTAAAAATAAAGAAATATACCGTGTTGGGGTTTACCCTAAGCCTTTTTTTTAAGACAATATAGCTGCATTGAATGGTTATTCATCTTCTTCTTTTCATCAATCTATTAAAATTGGATTCTGATCTATGACGACCCCTTTAAACGAACGTCGTATTGCAAATGCAATTCGTGTATTGGCAATGGATGCTGTGCAACAAGCAAACTCAGGGCATCCAGGTGCTCCAATGGGGATGGCAGATATTGCTGACGTCGTCTGGCGTGAGTTTTTAAATCACAACCCAACAAATCCACAATGGGCAAACCGTGACCGTTTCGTTTTATCAAATGGCCATGGCTCAATGTTGCAATACGCTTTGCTTCATTTAACAGGTTATGATCTTTCAATTGAAGATTTAAAACAGTTCCGTCAATTGCATTCTAGAACTCCTGGTCATCCTGAATATGGCTATGCACCGGGTGTAGAGACGACAACTGGTCCTTTAGGTCAAGGTATTGCTAATGCTGTTGGTTTTGCTTTAGCAGAAAAAACATTGGCTGCTCAATTTAATAAAGATGATTTAAAAGTTGTTGACCATTTCACTTACTGTTTCTTAGGTGATGGCTGTTTAATGGAAGGTATTTCTCACGAAGTATGTTCTTTAGCTGGCACATTACAACTTGGTAAATTGATTGCTTATTATGATGATAATGGCATTTCAATTGATGGTGAAGTAGAAGGCTGGTTCAGCGACGATACAGAAGAGCGTTTCAAAGCCTATGGTTGGCAAGTTCTTCGTGTAGATGGTCATGATACTGATGCGATTCGTCAAGCGACAATCGAAGCAAAAGCTGAAACTCAAAAACCAACAATCATTATGTGTAAAACGATTATTGGTTTAGGTTCACCAAATAAGCAGGGTAAAGAAGACTGTCATGGTGCGCCATTAGGTAAAGATGAGATTACTTTAACTCGTGAAGCATTAGGTTGGAACGAAGAAGCATTTGTTATTCCTGCTGACGTATATGCTGCATGGGATGCAAAAGCAAAAGGTAGTGAATCTGAAGCGGCTTGGAATGCGGTATTTGCACAATATCAAGCAAAATATCCAACTGAAGCGGCTGAGTTACTTCGTCGTATCAGTGGTGACTTACCAGCAGAATTTGCAGCGCAAGCAGATGCTTTCATTCGTGAAACAAATGCGAAAGGCGAGACAATCGCAACACGTAAAGCAAGCCAAAATACATTACAAGCATTTGGTCCTTTATTACCTGAATTGTTAGGTGGTTCTGCTGACTTAGCAGGTTCTAACTTAACACTTTGGAAAGGTTGCCAAGGTGTTCAAGAAAACCCAGCTGGTAACTATGTCTACTATGGCGTACGTGAATTCGGTATGACTGCAATCGCTAATGGTGTTGCATTACATGGCGGTTTCGTTCCTTACGTTGCAACATTCTTAATGTTTATGGAATATGCACGTAATGCGGTACGTATGTCTGCATTAATGAAACAACGTGTAATTCATGTTTATACACATGACTCAATCGGTCTGGGTGAAGATGGTCCAACTCACCAACCAATTGAACAAATTGCTTCATTACGTGGTACACCTAACTTAAATACATGGCGTCCTGCAGATACTGTAGAAACTGCAATTGCTTGGAAGTCTGCTCTAGAACGCAAAGATGGTCCTACAGCACTTATTTTCTCTCGTCAAAACTTACCATTCCAAACACGTTCTGAAGAGCAAATTCAAAACGCTGCAAAAGGTGGTTATGTACTTGCTCAAGAAAAAGGCGAATTAAAAGCGATTATTATTGCAACAGGTTCTGAAATTTCTTTAGCAATGGAAGCTTATGCACAACTTGAAGGTGTGCGTGTAGTTTCTATGCCATGTGCAGAAGAGTTTATGAAGCAAGATGCGGCATACCGTGAAGCAGTATTACCAGCTCATATCCGTGCGCGTGTTGCTGTTGAAGCAGCTCATGTTGACTACTGGTGGAAGTTTGTTGGTCTTGATGGCAAAGTAATTGGTATGACAACTTATGGTGAGTCTGCACCAGCAAAAGATTTGTTCCAATTCTTTGGTATTACGACTGAAGCTGTTGTTGCAGCTGTAAAAGAATTAACTGCTTAAATATTAAAGTAGTGTAAAAAAGCGCTCTAGATAGAGCGCTTTTTTATTTGAGAAGTTAAATAGTGAGTTCTGTTTGGATATTAATCTGAGAAGTTAATAACTTATGAATAGGGCAATTCTCTGCAACTTTTAGTAATCGCTTATGCTGGTCTTCAGTAAATTCACCTTTGAGTGTAATTTTTCGTTCAATATTATTTTGGCCTTTTTCAGGTTCGCCATTAGGGTTTAATGCTAAATCCACTTGAACATGCTCAAGCTTAATACCTTTAAGATTCGCATACATTTCTAAAGTAATGGTGGTACAAGCTCCTAAAGCGGATAATAAAAGCTGAACCGGGTTCGGAGCTGTATCTTGTCCACCTTTATCAGTCGGTTCATCTGCAAACCATTGATGACCTGAAGGATCGGTAAGAGTTACTCGATATGGGGTAGAAGTACTTTGTGCTTGGGCTGTATTAACCATGTTTTACCTTGTTATTCATCAATAAAATCGTAATAAAAATTAATAAATCTGAAGCTTCGAATAGAAGAATATCTAAACTTTATAATATTGTTTTTGAATAACAACTGTAACGCTTTTATTGTTGCATGGATGAAACATATCGTTTTATAAAGAATGGTGAATTAAATTACTTGATGTATACACTAACGACTATATCAATAAAGGATACGAAAAATGCATCTTAAAACATTAAGCTTCGGTTTGGCAGTAGCATTGGCTAGTTCAGTTACTTTAGCTGCACCAGTAGACTACAAAATTGACCCAACACATACAGCTACTGTTTTCTCATGGAATCACTTTGGTTTCTCTACTCCAAGCGCTAACTTCTCGGATATCCAAGGTGTAATTAAAGTTGATAATGCTAAACCAGCAAACTCATCTGTAAATGTGACTATTCCTTTAAGCAGTGTAAATACAAACGTACCTGCTTTAGATAAAGAGTTCCAAGAAGAAGCTTGGTTTAATGCTGCTAAATATCCAAATATTACGTTTAAAAGTACTAAAGTTGAAACCAAAGACAAAAAGCACTTTAAAATTACTGGTGACTTAACTGTTAAAGGCGTAACTAAGCCAGTTGTACTTGACGCTGTTTTAAACAAGCAAGGCGAGCATCCAATGGCTAAAGTTCCAGCAATTGGTTTTAATGCGACAACTTCATTCAAGCGTTCTGACTTTGGTTTAGGAAGTTATGTGCCTAATGTTGGCGATAAGATCACTGTAAACATTACCACTGAAGCAACTGCTGCTAATGCAGCTAAAAAATAAGCTATAAGTTTTCTAAAAAGCCCTCAAATATGAGGGCTTTTTTATTTAGATTGGCTCTTTTTTATCTGGATCTATAAATACTAAAGGCGCTGAAGGATCGATATTTCTTTTCTGAGATTTTTCTCTTAAGAACTGGTAAGTAGGAACTTTTCTTTTTGCTTGATCACGTAGTTTCTTTTTAATATACAGAACCAGAGCAAAACATGTAGTTGCAACGGTCAACATCATACCATTCATATAGCTCATGATTGAGCTTACATAGCCAATAGTCGTTAAACGATGCATCATACGTTCAACTTGAGTGCTACTTTCAATACCCGTAATTGCCCAACTGCATAGATGTTCACAGTTATTAATAATCAAATGATAGTGATTTTCATGCATACGTGAACGCATTCGGCGAACAACAATCTTTCCTTTATAACGAGGTTTGTCATAAGAACGGACGTGTATTTTTTTGCCATGCGAGAAAGCATCTATTGAAGTGATTTCAATCGGGCGTTTTTTGATGAAATGAGCTAAGCCGGAATAATGGATAACTCGACCTCTCCCTGCATATATACCATGATGGCTATAGCCGAGATGCTTTACGATGAGGTGAGCCCCTAAAGGGTAGCGTTTATTCAGTTGTTGCATGCTTACGCTGATCCAATAAAGTGTAAATGGCTTTTATTGAAAAGCTGCTAAACATTATAACCAATATCAGCAATTTGCAGTGTATTGATTACGTCGAATGAAGGAATTTGATGCATATCCAATCTATTTATATTTCTTGTATATAATTTAAGAACTTAATATGAAGGAAAAATGTCATGTCAGGTGTTATTCAATGAAATGGGTAGTTGGGTGCTTCGCTTTGTATGGGCTTTTGTTTCAGGCCGCATATGCTATAGCGCATCAGCAGATTAAAACGGTGGAAGGTGACCAATACGATGTGATCTCGATCAGCGAATTTAAAGCATTACGCTTGTTTTTAAAGAATCCTAATAATCAGCAATACTATAAAAGCTTTAACAATATTGAGGAACAATTAAAGCAGTGTGAGCAGCTTAGCTTTGCAATGAATGCGGGGATGTTTCATTTAGGATTTTCTCCAGTAGGGTTGTATATTGAACGAGCTAAGGTAGTTCAGCCCTTAAATGAGCATAAAGGATTGGGAAATTTCTTTTTACAGCCGAATGGGGTAGTAGCTTGGAATAAAAAACAGGCCTTTGTTTTAACTACGCCACAATATAGCCTACAAAATTTGAAAGTTGATTATGCAACCCAATCTGGGCCAATGTTAGTTATTGATGGAAAGATAAATTCCCTTTTTTTACCAGACTCTCAATCAAAGAAAATTCGTAATGGAGTTGGTATTCGAGATAATAAACTCTACTTTGTAATATCTAAGAATCGTGTGAGTTTTTACAATTTTGCCAAGTTTTTTCAAAGAAATCTTAAAGTAGAGCAGGCTTTATATCTCGATGGTTCTATTTCTAGTTTATATATGCAAAAGAACAATCGGAACGATCAGCAATTTCAAATGGGACCAATGGTCGGTTGGGTAGATGAGTCCAATTGTGCAGTAAAGTGAAATATAAAAAAGCCAGTACAAGACTGGCTTTTTAATTAATGAATAGACGGTTTTTGAGTGAGTTCATTTAACTCTTTTCGGCTATAACCACGGGAAATAAGAACTTTTTTAATTCCCTTAATGACATCTTCATCTGTTGCTTGTGCAAGTGCACTTAGAAGTTGTTCATTAGTTTTACATGAGCAGTCATTTTCAACACAAGCAGTTTGGTTTTTATGCTCGTTATGCTGTTGATCTGCCAAGAACAGCTTTTGCCAAAAACTCATAGAGCCTTCATATACAACCTAACATAGCTCGAAATATAGCCAATTTAAAATAAAATACAAGACTCCATAAGTGATAAATCCACCAATTGAACTCGAGAATTTTCGATGGGAATGCTTGAGTTAAACGAAATTATGACGAATAGATGACTTGATATTTTTTGAAAATTTAAATACTTAACTAATAAAACGTTAAAAAATAAGGAGGTATGTAGCCTCCTTATTTAAAACTTTACAATGAAAGATTTTGTTTAAATCTTCTCAAGTAAAACACCAGACTCGACATGATGCGTATAAGGGAACTGATCAAATAAGGCGAATTTAGTCAATCGATGAGTTTGACTGAGAGTTTTTAAATTTTCATATAGCGTGTCAGGGTTACATGAAATGTAGATAATACGTTCAAAACCTTGTAAAAGTTTTAAAGTCTCATCATCAATTCCTGCGCGTGGAGGATCTACAAATACGGTGTCAAAGTCATAGCTCTGAATATCAATATTTGCTTCTTGTAGACGACGGAATTCTCGTTCACCTTGATAAGCCTGAGTAAACTCTTCAGCAGATAGACGTGCTACCTGAATATTATCAATTTGGTTTTGTTCAATGTTCCATTGAGCTGCATAAACAGAGGATTTTGCAAGCTCGGTAGCCAATACTCGTTCGAACTTTAAAGAGAGCGGAAGCGTAAAATTACCATTACCGCAATAAAGTTCTAATAAGTGTTTTTTCGAACCCTCAGCTGCATCACATGCCCATTGCAGCATTTTTTTGCAAACTTGCGCATTAGGCTGGGTAAAGCTACTTTCAATTTGTTTATATTTAAATGAACGATTTAATAGTTCGAATTCTTCAACAACGAAATCATCACCAATAACAATTTTCTGGCCACGACTACGGCCCATAATTTTAATATCTAATTTATCGGCAAGTGCTTTAGCAGCTTGTTCCCATTCTTGATCCAGTTTACGATGATAAATGAGGGTAACCAACATTTCTCCGCTAAGTGTTGCGAGGAAATCAGCTTCAAATAAACGATTAGAAAGCTTAGACTCAGCCTTAAGTTCTTCCAAAAGTTTTGGCATTAAATCATTGATGCTTTGATCTGCAATTGGAAACTCATCAATGCGTACAACGGTTTTTTGCTTGTCGTCATCGTTACGCTCAAACATGGCATAGAACATATCATTTTCTGTATGCCAGATACGAAATTCAGCACGCATACGGAAATGTTGTTCAGGTGATTCAAACACTTCTAATGTAGGTGGTGTAAATTCAGAAAATTGAGTAGTAATGCGTTCAATTTTAGCTTGAAGTTGTTGACGATAAGAAGAGGTCATAGACAAAGAAAATTTAGACAGAATCAAATAGTGAATGGTATCAAAAAAATTGAACTTACAGGAGCCAATTTTAACCAGATATTCATAAGAGAAAGCAAGTACCTAAACTAGAGCTAATTTAAAACACGATTAATAAAATCTGATTTTATTGTTCTATATTGATCGGGGTCTAAATGGCTACACTGTAATTTTAATTGATTATATTCATTAACCAGCGTGGGTGAGTTTATAAGCTTATTTTTAAAGGCTAAGAAAAAAGTGAATATTGAACCAGATACTACAATTTGAAATGCAATATCATCATTGTTGAGTGATTCGAGCATGCAAAGCTCATGTGTCCTTAGCGTATTTTGTTTTTCGATAAATTTAAGTGTTTTTAATTGTTCTATTGCGAATTCGAATTGCTCAGGTATAACTTCAATATAAATATCTAAATCACCTTTTGAAATTGCATTCGGTATTGCAGATGAACCAATATGCTTAATTTTTTTGGCAAATGGTAGAAGTGTGGAAATGTCTTTTTGATATGAATTAAAAAGCTGAGCGCATCTTTATTGATATTGTTCTGGTTCTAAAAAGACCATTATTAGAATCTCAATTTGATAAAATTTATATAGTTAAGAATAGGTTACTTTATTAAATAAAAAAGCCCAAATACTGAGATTCGGGCTTTTTTTTGAAAATTATCGATTAATCAGTCATTGTCATTAAGCTTGCGTTACCACCAGCTGCAGCTGTATTCACACTAATTGCACGTTCAATCACTAAACGTTCAAGTGGAATATTCTCATTTGGCTCCATGTGTGTGATACCAACAATTGCACCAGAGCGAGTAGCAACTTCTTGCTGCAATGAGAAGATTTCTTCACGGTTACCATGATGTAAAACTGCATCAAAATCATCTGATGCGATATTTTTAACCGTAGTAATTGCTGCAAGTACATCTTTTGGCAAAGTTTGTTTGTATTTTGCCAATAATGGGCTATTTGGCATTACTGCTGCTTGGCTACCTACTGCAAAAATTGCGAGCAATTGATGCAACTGATTCTGTTCTGTGTCAGCGATAGAAAGAACACGATGACGTGGCAAAATAATATATTGGTTACTTTCCCCAGTAGGGCCTTGTAACTCATAGAATTTACCAACACCAAATGGTTCGATATCACGATTTGCTTGCGGTAAATGCTGTTTCGCCCAATTTTGTAAGCTCTGATAAACCTCTCGGTTAAAGCCTTCAAAAGCAGTTTGCTCATTCTTCATAGCAAATGGTGTTGCCAATACTTTGTTTGAACAATGTTGCATTAAGCGATACATGTAAAGCGGACCGCCAGCTTTTGGACCTGTGCCCGATAAACCTTCACCACCGAATGGTTGTACACCAACGACAGCACCAACAATATTGCGGTTGATATAAAGGTTACCCACTTCAGCATGTTGAATGACTGTTTGGATGGTTTCATCAATACGGGTATGTAGACCCATTGTTAAACCATAACCTTTGGCATTAATGCGTGAGATCAACTGCTCAAGCTCACCATACTTATAGGTAATGATGTGTAAAACTGGACCAAAAACTTCGCGCTGCAAGTCATCAAGGTTAGGGAGTTCAATTGCTGTTGGTACAACAAAGGTTCCTTTATCCAGTTCATTTTGGCTTGTTGAACCAAACATCAACTGATGTACTGGATAGCCTTTCGACTTCATTTTTTGGATGTGTTGATCAATCGTCTGTTTTGCTTCGTCATCAATAACAGGACCAATGTCAGTTTTTAAAATCGTAGGGTTACCTACGATCAACTGTTGCATTGCGCCTTTAAGCATTTTAATAACGGTTGCAGCACTGTCTTCTTGCACACATAAAATACGTAAAGCAGAGCAACGTTGACCCGCGCTATCAAAAGCAGAACTTACAACATCGAGTACGACTTGTTCAGTTAATGCTGATGAGTCCACAATCATTGCATTTTGACCGCCAGTCTCTGCAATGAGAGGAATAGATTGACCATTCTCAGATAAACGTTTCGCAACGGTTTTCTGTAAAATTTTTGCAACTTCAGTAGAACCAGTAAACATGATGCCATCAATACGGCTATCTTGGCTAAGCTGAGCACCGACTGTCTCACCACGGCCAGGAAGTAACTGTACAGCACCATGTGGAATACCAGCTTCCCATAAAATCTGAACTGCTTGAGCTGCGATTAAGGGGGTTTGTTCAGCAGGTTTAGCAATAACACAGTTACCACTGACTAATGCTGCAGCAATTTGACCAGAGAAAATTGCAAGAGGGAAGTTCCACGGGCTAATACAAAGTACAGTACCTAAAGGCTGAATAGCTGTATTTGCAGGAAGATTCTCAACTTGAGTTGCGTAGTAACGTAAGAAATCTACAGCTTCACGAACTTCTGCAATCGCATTGGCATAGGTTTTCCCGCTTTCACGGCAAAGCAAAACTATCAACTCTTGAATACGACTTTCCATTAGGTCAGCTGCACGTTTTAAGTGTTGAGCACGCTGTTCTTTAGGCGTATTTGACCATTCTAATTGAGCTTGTTCAGCTGCATTAAGCGCAATTTCAACATGCTTAAGATCAGCTTCTTGCACATAACCAACAATTTCATCATTTTGTGCTGGGTTTGTAATTGCAACAGAATGACCTTGCTCTAACGACTCGTTATTTGCCAATAATGGATGACTTTGCCAAATACGATTACGTAATTCTTGAGCTGTGCTGTCTAAAGCTGCAAGTGGAGTATCGTTTGCTAAATCATAACCTTTAGAGTTTTTACGAAGTGTTCCGTACATATCTAAAGGTAGTGGAATTGATGGATGTTTTAAACCAACTGAACCTTCAAGCTTAGCTGCATGATGAATATCATAAATTGGAGACTGGATAAGATCTTCAACTTTAAGTGTTTTATCGGCAATACGGTTAACGAATGAAGTATTCGCGCCATTTTCGAGTAAACGACGAACTAAATAAGCTAACAAAGTTTCGTGGTTACCAACAGGAGCATAAATACGGCATGGTACACCTAATTTATTTTGCTCGCGTGGACCAACAACTTGTTCATAAAGCGGTTCGCCCATGCCATGTAAGCATTGGAATTCATATTGACCGGCATAATATTTGCTTGGATCCGCTAAATGATAGATCGTTGCCAATGTTTGAGCATTATGAGTGGCAAATTGCGGATAGATGAACTCAGGTGCTGCAAGTAGTTTTTTAGCACACGCGATATAAGATAAATCCGTATGTACTTTACGGGTAAAGACAGGGTAGTCATCCATACCTTCGATTTGCGCTTTCTTAATTTCGCTATCCCAATATGCACCTTTCACAAGGCGAATCATGAGACGCTTTTGGCTGCGTTTAGCAAGGTCAATAATATAATCAACTACGAAGAAACAGCGTTTTTGGTAAGCTTGAATAACGAAGCCAATACCTTTCCAGTTTGCAAGTTCTGGCTCGAAGCAAAGACGTTCTAGTAACTCAAGAGAAATTTCTAAACGTTCTGATTCTTCAGCATCGATATTTAAGCCAATATTGTACTTTTTAGCCAAACGAGCGAGTTCAAATACTTTGCCGTAAAGTTCTTGATGAACACGTTCAATTTGCGAGCGTTGATAACGAGGGTGTAAAGCAGAAAGCTTAATTGAAATACCCGGACCATCATAAACGCCTTTACCATTAGATGCTTTACCAATTGCATGAATGGCTTGCGTATAATCGTTAAAGTAACGTTCAGCATCATGTTCGGTTAAGGCTGCTTCACCTAACATATCGTAAGAATAGCGGAAACCTTTGTCTTCGAGCACTTTCGCATGGTCTACAGCTTCTTCAATGGTTTCACCAGTCACAAACTGCTCACCCATCATACGCATTGCGACGTCAACGGCTTTACGAATAATACCACGACCACTGCGTGCTAAAAGGCCAGTAAGTACACTTGAAAGACTGGTTTGCTTAGGAGTTTCCATGAGCTTACCAGTTAACATGAGGCCCCATGCTGCAGCATTTACAAACATTAAGCTGCTTTGGCCAACATGTTCTTTCCAGTTACCTTGATTGATTTTATCTCGAATAAGCAAATCACGTGTTGCTGAGTCTGGAATACGAAGCAAAGCTTCGGCTAGACACATGAGCGCCACGCCTTCTTGTGAAGAAAGAGAGAATTCTTGTAATAACCCTTGAACAATACCTGCTTTGCCGGAAGAGGTCTTACGTTCACGTAAATTATTGGCAAGATTAAAAGCAAGGTCATAAATTTTATGATCTAAATCATCAGATACCGCGGCAGCTTGTAATAGCTCTTCTACAGCTTCTGGTTCAGCACGTCGCCAAGCTGTATTAATGCGTTGTTCAAACTCACTTTTATCGTTAAATTCGGTGATATAGCCTTGGTGAGATTTATCCATTTGATGAAAAGTATCCATTGTGTTCATATCAGTTTCCGCCAAGCAACTCTCATACTCCCTTCTTGAGTAGAGAGGTTTAGATAATTTATCATTACAGAAGAAACACCGAATAACTCACTATATTTAGCCCATTTTTTAGAGGAAAATTCAGATGAATGGCCCAATATTAAGCCTTGACCGTACTGATTTAAAAATTTTGGATATTCTTCAAACAGATGGGCGAATTTCTAATAGTAAATTAGCCGAACTTGTTAACTTGTCGCCAACTGCTGTTATGGCTCGAGTGCAGAAGTTGACAAAGGATGATTTTATTTTGGGATATGAAGCGAAATTGAATCCAGTCAAGTTAAATGCAAATTTTTTGGTGTTCGTAGAGGTACTATTAGACAAGACTACACCCAATGTTTTAGATGAGTTTATTGATGCTGTGGTTCACTATCCTGAAATTGTTGAATGCCATATGGTGAGTGGAGGATTTGATTTTTTAATTAAATTACGAAGTGGCAGTATGGAAGAATTTAGACGTATTGCGGGGCAGGTGCTATGGCAGTTACCGGGCGTGAAAGAAACTCGGAGTTATCCAGTAATGCAGGTAGTCAAAGATACTTCAAAAATTAAAATTAAAACCAAAAATAAATAAAGGGGCCGAAGCCCCTTTGATTTATTTCAATAACTTATACGCTTTCTTTGTAGAGTTCATCTGCTTTTTCAAAGCGGCCAGTTACTGTTGTATTTGGCGCTTTAGTTAAAAGACTCACTACAATGATGCTGATAAATGCAAGGATAAAGCCTGGAATGATTTCGTAAACACCAGTGTCTGCGAAAAGATTTTTCCAGCCAATCACTACAACTGCACCAACGATCATACCCGCTAGAGCACCTTGTAAATTCATACGTTTCCAGAACAATGACAAGATGATAAGCGGACCAAATGCAGCACCGAAACCAGCCCATGCATAAGCAACAAGGCCAAGAACTTTACTGTCTGGGTTACCAGCAAGAGCAATCGCAAGAACAGCAATTGCAAGAACCATAACACGGCCAACCCATACAAGCTCTTTCTGAGATGCATTCTTACGAATGAAACCTTTGTACAAATCTTCGGTTAACGCACTTGAACATACCAAAAGCTGGCAGCTCAATGTACTCATTACAGCAGCTAAAATCGCAGCTAAGATGATACCTACAATCCATGGATTGAATAAGATTTTAGTCAATTCCATAAATACTGTTTCAGGGTTTTTGCTTACAACTGCTGCTAGTTCAGGGTGTTGCTCAAAGTAAGCAATACCGAAGAAACCAGCACCGACTGCACCAGCTAAACACAAGATCATCCAAGTCATACCAATACGGCGCGCAGCAGGAATTGATTTTACAGAGTCAGCAGCCATGAAACGTACAAGGATATGTGGTTGACCAAAGTAACCCAAACCCCATGCCATGGAGGAGAGAACCGCCACAACACTCAAATCTGAGATGATGTTAAACGCATGTGGACGAGCAGTTTCAATGAGTGTCACAAATTGTGTTGTATCGCCAATTGCAAGATAAGTTACGATTGGTGTTAATAACAGAGCAAAAATCATTAGGCCAGCTTGGAACGTATCGGTCCAGCTAATCGCTAAGAATCCACCGATACAAACATAACTGATGGTTGCAATTGCGCTGAGCCAAATAGCAGTGGTGTATGACATTCCGAATAAATTTTCAAATAAACGGGCGCCTGCTACCATGCCTGAAGCACAATAAATTGCGAAGAAAACCAAGATGATAACGGCAGAGAAAATACGAAGTACTTTTTTCTGATCGTCAAAACGACTTGTAAAATAATCTGGCAACGTGAGTGCATTATTTTGGATTTCAGTATGAACGCGTAATCGACCAGCAACCAGTAGCCAGTTAAGCCAAGCACCGATAATAAGACCAATTGCAATCCACGCTTCAGATAAACCAGAAAGATAAATCGCGCCTGGTAAACCCATGAGCAGCCAACCACTCATGTCTGATGCGCCTGCGGATAATGCAGTTACGAAACTGCCTAAACTACGACCACCGAGAATATAATCTGAGAAGTCGCTTGTAGCACGGTAGGCAAATAAGCCGATAAGAACCATTGCTACGATGTACACCATAAACATGATGAGGGTGGGATCAAAATAACTCATAATGGATGTGTGTCCTTATATCCATAATCCGTGATTGTAACCTAATCCAGGTCGCTGTTTTCTTGTACGGCATCCAAGAGGTTGAGATTCAACCACAAAAGATTTTTTTTGCACTGTTATTTTTATATTGTACTTTTGTATCATTGTGTAACTTAAAATAAATTGATTTTAAAGATGTAAAATTACAATATTAATCATCAACTTATAATTTTTTATTATTTATTTTTTTTAAATTTTTTCAGCAAAAAAATGTCATTTTCTAAAAAAATAAATCGATATTGAGTTATAAATAGGCTATTGGTCAAAAAAATTTATAGAAATTTAGAATAAAGTTAAAAAAAATCGACATTTTTTTGTTCAATTAATAATTTTTTTATTCAAATTAAGCTTATTTAGTGTCTAAAAATAGCAATTAGCCGATTAAATTTTCAAAAAGTCTATGCATTCCTTGAGACGCTGACATTTTTAATAATTCATATTGATGAGGAACACGCAGATGATCTGCATTTGGATCTATATAGTAGGCTTTACATTGATTTGAAGTTTCATGAACTAAAGCCGCAACAGGATATACGCTTAATGTCGAGCCGATCACAATAAAAATATCTGCACTTTGTACTAATTGAATTGCTTCTTCATAAGCGGGTACAGCTTCACCGAACCAGACTACATGTGGACGCAGGGGATAGCCATCTGGGCAAAAGTCTTGTTCTAAATCTAGCTTCCAGCCATTAATATCGTAAAACTGTGTTGTAAATTGTGCATTCGGGCCAGAGCTTTTCGCTAAACGAATGTTTCCATGCAAATGTAAAACGTTAGAACTCCCAGCCCGTTCATGTAAATCATCAATATTTTGAGTAATCACTTGTACGTCAAAGTAGTCTTTTAGTTTGGCAATATATTGATGAGCTTCGTTAGGTTCAGCCTCTAAAATATTTTTACGTCGCTCATTATAAAAGCGTTGAACTAAAGCAGGGTTCTTTTGCCATGCCTCAGGTGTGGCAACTTGTTGGATGTCGTAATTTTCCCATAAGCCATTGCTGTCACGAAAAGTGCTAATTCCACTTTCGGCACTCATGCCAGCGCCAGAGAATACAACAAGCTTTGTCATAGAAGTCACCGATTCGTAAAACTGAATTTGAATAGATTTTGAATAGATAATAGATAAAGAAAAAACCAGTTTAAGACTAAACTGGTTTTTATTAAATATGAAAAGCTATAGCTATCTTTTATAAGCCAGCTTCATATTCTGCATTTGTTAAAAGTTTTTCAACATCTGCCATGTTGTCTGGTTTGATTTTATAAATCCAGCCTTTTCCATATGGATCGTCATTTACAAAATCAGGATCATCTTCAAGGTCACTATTTACTTCTACTACAGTGCCTGAAACAGGAGCATGGATGTCAGAAGCAGTTTTTACTGATTCAACCACACCAGCTTGTTCGCCAGCAGTAACTCTACTCCCAACTTCCGGAGTTTCAACGTAAACCAAATCGCCAAGTTCATCTTGTGCATGATCGGTAATCCCTGTAATAACAAGATCACCCTCAATCTTTACCCACTCATGTGTACGTGCATACTTCAGTTCCGAAGGATGATTCATGGTAACTCCTTAAGCTTGTGTCCAATAGTTTTAAACATTATAAGTATGGGTCTTTACGCCAGTTGCTTGGGCTACGGCCACTCCAGCGTTTAAAAGCACGGCTAAAATTTGCAACGTCTGAATAGCCAAGTTCATCTGCAATTTGTTCAAGACTATAATCTGTACGTGAAAGTAAAGATGTTGCATGTCGATAGCGTACTTCATCAACTAAAGTTGAAAATGATGTTCCTTCCGCTGCTAATTGGCGCTTTAGTGTACGGTCTGACATGTGTAGACATTCAGCTACATTTTCAATGCTTAAATAATGTTGTTCAGAGTTACTTAAAATATCACGAACTCGCATTGCTAAGCGACGGCGCTCACCTAAAGCGGAAAGTTCGGCTTCGCACTGATTAATAGCAACCTGACTTGCGATAGGATCAGCATTAACTAATTTAATTCCTAAGTATTTTTTGTCAAAACTTGAAATCAAATGTGGCTGGTTAAAGCGAATTGTGCTGCTTAGTTTATTTCTATACTTTTCAAAGCCTTCTGGTTCAGGAAAGTCCAAATCTACATCACCAGCTAAATCTTCGATACCCGTAATCGCTTTGGCCATACTCATAATACCAATGGTCAAACCTAAAACGATTTCTGTCCTTAGAGGTTCAAGTTCGATGTCACACTGTAATTGTAGGGTAGCTTTTGGCCCAAACGTTGAAAAATAGAGTTGTAAAAAAGGTAGACGTAGTTGAATAAAGCGTGCTGCAAGTGCAATTGCTTCTGTAATATCTTTGGCTGTCATAATCGCATAGCCAATGAAGCCATGAATCGAAATACGCATTTGAGTACCAAGATGGTACCCCAAAGTAGTTTCACCAGTTAAATTAAGCGCGTGTTTAACTAGTTCATTTGCTACAGGTGTAGAAATACGATAATCAGGATCGGCTAGTTGCTCACTAGTAAGATGAAATGGAGCAAATAATGTTTCATCGTTATATCCCCAACGCGAAACAACATCTAATAGCAATAAGCCATAGACACCCGGAATACCTTGATCTTGACGAGCTGAGGTAATTTTCATATGCGTTCCATTGCTCTCATCAATTTGTCACATGCATTTCTTACACATCTTGTCATGAAATATAATCTGAGTTTATAAAAACTGTTAGACAATCATATCAACCATGTTTTAAACATTCTTTTTAAAGACAACAATTTTTGTTGTTGAAATGAGTAATACGTCACCATTTTGATTTAAGGCTTGCGTAACGTAACTTACAATACCACGATCTAATTTTGTTTTGGATGGTGTGATCGCTGAAATTTCTGCTTCAACATGAATTTTATCACCTGGTCGAGTGGGGCGTGGCCACCGTAAGCTAGATTCTGAACCAATCAGGCCGCCATGAATCGGCATACATTCCGTCCATAACCGCATAGTAATTGCAGAAGTATGCCAACCGCTAGCAGCAATTCCTTGAAAAATTGGATCGTGCTTAGCTTGTTCTTCATCTATATGGAAGGGTTGAGGGTCATAGGAGTTTGCGAATTTTTTGATTTCATCTAAGGTAATTTCATATTCACGGCTAATGAAACGATCACCAATTTTCAAATCTTCTAAATAAAGCATTAATCTTGACCCTGTAATACTTTTTGTTCAATTAGGAAACCACCTGTTTGACGTTTCCATAACTGTGCGTATATACCATTTTGCGCAATTAACTCTTCATGAGTTCCTTGCTCAGCAATTCGACCTTCATCAAGAACGATTAAACGGTCCATTTGTGCAATAGTAGATAAACGGTGTGCAATTGCAATAACGGTTTTATCAACCATCAGGTCATTTAAACTTGACTGGATTGCTGCTTCAACTTCCGAGTCTAATGCACTAGTTGCTTCATCTAAAATAAGAATAGGAGCATCTTTTAAGAAAACACGTGCAATAGCAATACGCTGTCTTTGACCACCAGAAAGTTTAACACCACGTTCACCTACTTGAGCGTTATAACCACTACGTCCTTTTAAATCAACTAATTGCGGAATAAATTCAGCAGCTTTGGCTTTATTTACAGCATTCTCCATGTCTGCATCAGAGGCATCTGGGCGACCATATTTAATATTTTCTGCAACTGAGCGATGCAATAAAGACGTATCTTGAGTAACTAAAGCAATATTAGCTCTTAGACTATCTTGAGTTACATCTTCGATGTTTTGGCCATCAATTAAAATAGCACCTTGCTTAAGATGGTAAAAATGTAAGAGCAACTGGATCAGCGTCGACTTTCCTGCGCCAGAACGGCCCACGATTCCTATTTTTTCGCCTGCTCTAATATGCAAGTTGAAGTGATCAATCACATTTTTATTGTTATAAGCAAAGCTTACATCTTTAAATACAATCTCACCTTTGGTCACTGCAAGTGGTTTCGCATCTGGTTTGTCTTGAATATTGATTTTTTTACCTAATGTTTGCATACCATCTTGAATGGTTCCAACATTTTCAAATAAGGCTGACATATGCCACATCATAAATTCAGCCATACTATTAAGTTTTAAAATCATTGCAGTAGTTGCTGCGATTACACCTAATGCTGCTAAACCTTGGGTCCATAGCCAAACAGAGGTACCAATAACACCTACAAACAAAACAGCAGACAACATATTGATGCTGACTTCAAATAGGGTACCTAAACGCATTTGAGCATAGACTGTAGTCATAAACTCTTTCATAGATGCTTTTGCGTATTGGCTTTCACGACCAGCATGGGCAAATAGTTTCACCGTTTGGATGTTGGTGTATGCATCTGTTACACGGCCCGTCATGATCGCTCTAGCATCGGCTTGTTGCTGAGAAACTTTACTTAAGCGGGGGATGAAGAACCATGCGCTTAATAAAAAAAGACTTAACCAAACTAAAAGTGGAATAAGTAAAATTGGTGAAATTGCGCCAAGTACAATGCTGACTGTAATGAAGTAAATACTGACGTATGCCAACATGTCACCCAAAATAATCCAGAACTCACGGATTGCTAATGCTGTTTGCATAACCTTGGCAGAAAGTCGTCCTGCAAAGTCATTATGGAAAAAGTCCAAGCTTTGTTTCAATAAAAGATTATGGAAACGCCAGCGCAAACGCATTGGGAAGGTACTATATAAAATTTGATGTTTGATAATAGATTGAATATTTACAAAAAAGATGTTGGTAAATAAGACCGCAATCAAAATGAGTAAATCAGTAGCATGCTGACTTAAAAAGCTTTCCGGATGACTTTTACTTAACCAGTCTACGAGTTGTCCAATCTTTGAAAAAAGTAAGGCTTCAAAGCTTGCAGCGCCTGCTGTAAAAAGAATAAGTAAGAATAAGTAAGGGCGTAGGCCTTCCGTAGCTTGCCAAACAAATGGAAAAAAACGAGTCGGTAAAGGTTCATCTAAACCTTTAGTTGGGTAGGGATCTACAAGTTTTTCAAACCACTTCAGCATGAATTACTACCTTTGACACAAAAGCCACTTAATTAAATCTTTGCAATTTAATTTGCAAAAAGTCAGTTAGATCAATATCACTTAGGGTTTTGATCTTGTGAATATATGCAAATACACATGAACTGATAATGTTGTACGTCTTAAATTAATATATGACGCAAAAAAGGAGACTTGAAGAAACCTTCAAGAACGTCGCGAGGACTAAAAATATTATTCATTATATCGAGATTAATAGATAAAGGGTGAAGGAATTTATTCTTTAAGTATTTTTTATTAGTATTTTGAACATCTGTTAAATTATTACAGCTACACATATTAGAAAAGGCCTTTAGATTTGGGTCATAAAGGCCTAAGTATCGTATTACCACATTAGGTCATCTGGAATAACATATGCTGCATATGGATCTTCCTCATCAGTGGCTTGTTCGTTTTTCTCAGCATTATTAATCAAAATGAAGCCTTGCATTTTTTGATCAATTTTTTCACCTAAAGCTTTCGGAAGATAGGCGTATTGATCTTGATCCTTAGCAATAACTAGGCTACCTGCAACAAGTGCATTATAAACTTGCTGAGATAGATAAACTTTTTTGATTTTATTCTCATCAATAAATTGATAAGCCACATCCCCAGCAAAATCAGTAATCTTGTGTTGCTTAATCATCTGAATGATTGATGCTTTAAGTGCTTTTTCTTCAAGCTGTTTCTGTTTTTCTAAATTTAAAGCCTGATCTTTAGCTAACTTTTCTTGTTGAGCTTTTTCAATATTTGCTTTGATTTCAGCCTCATTACTTAGTCCAAGACGTTGTTCGTGATGAGCTTGCTTTGTTAATTTTTTTGCTTTTTTATTATCAACTAAACCAGCTTTTAATAGCTGTGCTTGTAAGGCATTTTTAACCATGTCTTAGTCCTTTTGTGAAGTTGAAGTACTATAGAGATAAACTATCCAGTAAGAAATACTTAAGGCTAAGCTTAAAATTGCTGGCAATAAAAATGATTGTAGTTTCAAATATGGATGTACTGAGGCGGCAAGAATTCCACCCAGCAGGAAGCCAGCAAGAATAAGTAAATGTAAAACAATACGTCGATTTTCTACAATTAAGCCTCTGGCTTTATATCCAAGTGCTAAACCAATATCAGTCAGCACACCAGATAGATGGGTAGTGCGAATAATTGTTCCTTTGTAGTGGCTTACCATCGCATTTTGTAACCCCATTGCCGTACAAGCCCATAATAATCCATAGCGTGGAAAATAAGGAAGCAATAGCCAGCAAAGGAAAATGAATAAGGCAACAAGGCTCAAAGGTAAGCCATAACGACGACCTAGTCGAAAATGACTGCTACCTAAAATAAAACCACTATAAAATGAACCGCAAACATAACAAATAATCACCAGAAGTAAAAAAATGATATGTTCTGGTTGCCACTCTACCAAACTCATAGCCAGCATACTAACGTTGCCAGTCATATGTGAAATAGATTGATGCAAAAGAGTAATTAACCCTAAGACATTAATCATTCCGGCATTAAATGCCAGCAAAAAGGCTCCAAGTTGGAACCAGTTTGGTAGGCGTTGAAATGGCATTTTGCTTAAGACGCTTGCTTAGAGCGAATATCTACAGCTGCGGTAAATAATACATCTGTAGATGAGTTAAGGGCTGTTTCTGTAGAGTCTTGCAATACACTGATAATCATACCAACCGCTACAACTTGCATAGCAATTTCTGTTGAAATACCAAATAGACTACAAGCTACCGGAATCAAAAGTAAAGAACCACCTGCAACACCCGAAGCACCACAAGCTGAAATTGTAGCAACAACTGATAAAATAACCATTGTC
Source organism: Acinetobacter sp. AOR18_HL (assembly GCF_027855145.1). Classification (NCBI taxonomy): domain Bacteria; kingdom Pseudomonadati; phylum Pseudomonadota; class Gammaproteobacteria; order Moraxellales; family Moraxellaceae; genus Acinetobacter; species Acinetobacter sp. AOR18_HL. The sequence continues at coordinate 167,993 of NZ_JAKTIG010000031.1, read as the reverse complement.
GCAAAGTCAACATGAATGCCAAGCGTATGGACAGTTGCTAATGTAAGCACAGTAATGGTTACTGCCGCACCTGCCATATTTACTGTTGCACCTAAAGGAATAGACACACTAGCTGTAGATGGGTTAACACCTAAACGCTCTGCCAAATCTAAGTTAACTGGAATGTTGGCTGCTGAGCTTCGAGTAAAGAAAGCTGTAATACCACTTTCTTTTAGACACTTAAATACGAGAGGGTATGGATTTCCACGTATAGTAAGGGCAACAAGAATAGGGTTGATAACTAAAGCAACAAAGAACATGGTACCTAACAATACCACTAATAATTGTGCATAGCTTTCAAGTGTTGCAAGGCCGGCATCGGCAAAAGTCACTGCAACTAATCCGAAAATACCGACTGGTGCAAAAGCAATTACTTTATGAATAATAGCACTTACAGCATGTGAAACATCCTGCATCACTTGTTTTGTGGTGTCTGAGCTATGACGCATAGCTAAACCTAGGCCAATTGCCCAAGCTAAAATACCAATAAAGTTAGCTTCACTAATTGCTTGAACAGGGTTCGCAATAAAGCTTAAGAGCAAGTTTTTTAATATATCTGCGAGACTACCAGGCGCTTGTAAGTCATTATGCGAAACTGTATTGAGGAATAATGTGCTTGGAAAAGAAAGGCTTACAATCACAGCTGTGAAAGCTGCAAGCAACATACCTGCCACATATAGAATCATAATAGGGCGTAAATTGGCGCTATGACCCACTTGGAAGTTGGCAATAGAAGAAAGTACCAATACAAAAACTAAAATAGGGGCAACCGACTTTAAGGCTTTAATGAAAAGCTCACCAAATAAACTTAAGTAAGGCGTAACGTTCGGAAATAGTAATGCAACGCCTATCCCTAGAATAATGGCGATAATAATCTTAGTGACTAAGCTTAATCGAGAAAAGAATGCAAGCATATAAAGGCCTTATTAACCTAATCATGGCTAAAGGTTGAACAAGCGGAGTATTTTATACTTAAGTGATGTGAATCTTAAGCTTTTTTATAGCACCTATAAGTATTTATACTTAGTGGTAATATTAAATAATTGTTTTTATTGGTCTTAATTTAATATTTTTAATTTTATAGTTGGTGGTTTTGCTTGTTAATTGCTCATTAAAAAACTAGGTATATCAAAAAGCTGTGAAAGCATGGAATAGGCTAAAGAAAATATAAGGGCAAAAAGTTAAATATGGTTGAGCTTTTTAGAAAAGCTACGCGAATTTTCAAAACTTTGTGCTTGGATTGGACTCTAAGCTTTCAAGCTGAAAAATCGCATATTTCAGGAAGTTACTACTATTATTATAAATTTATAATTTAAAAAATATTATTTACTTGCACAGTACAGCTGATGAAGCGTATTTAAAATTGAATGCATATTGTCATCCTTAATTGAATAAAAAATTTGCTTGCCATCACGACGGGTTGATACAACATCACTTTTGCGTAGCATCATAAGTTGTTGTGAAAGAGTGGGCTGGGTAATTTGGGTCTTCTCTTCAATTTGAGAAACATTTAACTCCTCATAAGCTAAGTGACATAAAATTAATAAACGATCTGTATTAGCCAAAGATTTAAGAATTCCAACGACTGAATCAGCCGCATTTTTCATTTCTTCGATTTGGAGTCCATCTTTCATACTTTATACCTATATCAATATAGCGGGCATAGTATAGATTGATCTTATGAAAATGAATGTAGCAAAACTAATCAATCCAATTGTTTTTGTTGAAAAGCAATATAAGAGGAATTGATAAATAAGTAGTCTTTCTAATTAAAAACAACTATTTGTATTTCTTTTGTGTCTAAAATGTTGCTTTGTGTTATAAGTGTAATTGTTAAGTATAAGTGAAACGAAGTCAACCTAAAACAATTTCAATTTGCTTTCAATAAATAGTTAAATCTAATTTATCTTGAGACAAATCATAAAAAAGGATTGAGTTTTTATTTTTTAAATATATAATCTGTTTTGTACAGACAGGTCTGTATATTTTGGTTCAGTAAGGTCGAAAAAAACGTCTAATTGTGAACCAAAATGACTTTCAGACGCAGCGTGATACATAAGAAGAATCATTAAATATAAGAAGAAGAATATCACGCTTTATTTTTATGCTGCTCTTTCGAAATCGATTAATTTTTCTACTCGAGTCCAGTAATCATTAATATTTATTGAACCATGTTCGACTTGAGCCTGTATGGTCATACCTTCCAAAATATTAACGAGTAATAAAGATAGGGGACCTGGCTCTTTTACATCGTACTGGTTAAGAAGATTTTGCATGAGTTGGGTCAACCAAGCTTTATACAAAGTGGCAGGTTGATGTGTTGAAGGATATTGTTTTAAAACCTCTTCCAAGGCTTTTTGAAACATGCAGCCATTAAAATCTTCACTATTAAACCAGTCGGAATACCATAAAAATACTGCTTTAATTCTCGCAAGAGGATCTAACTCATCATGTCTTGATAAGGCAGAAGTAAGAGAGTTTTGTAGAAGCGTATTTCGAAGAAGTAGACACTCTTCAATTAATTTTTCTTTTGATGGAAAATGCTTATAGAAAGTCATTTTTGCAACGCCAGATTCATTAATGATGCGATCTACACCTATAGAATTATAGCTATACGAGTTAAAAAGTCTTAATGCGGTGTTAATAATGTCATCTTTTTTCGACATATTTTAGCCTCTCACAAATGAATTGCTATTAGCTTGAACGGTGATCTTTATCAATGAGAATCTAGATAATTTAATTTTACAAGGTATTGTTTGTTATTGATAGAAAAAAGATATTATTTTTTTAAACGCTGAAGTTTTACTTTTAAGGAAATGGTAAAGAGTTTTAGGCTATATATTTAAATAATTATACTTCCTTTTTCAAAATCTTTTAACTTCAATATTTTTGCGATAAGTCGCTTTAAAATTTAAAAAGGAAAATTAATAAACAAAAAACAAATCTATTTTTGAGTTTGTCGGCCAATTTAAAAGTGGACTTTCCGTTGCTTTGAAAAGTCCATTTTTATTAAAGTTTCTTACTCTGAAGGAGGTAAAAGCATCAAAATAGATTCATTGAGTAAGTAAGCAACATTCTCAAGGATTTCAAGCTCATTAAATTCGCTATCGAAAGCTAAGCTTTCTCCATCAGCAATAGCTTTTAATTTTGGTGCGAAAGTTTCAGCTATACATAGCGCTTCGCCATTTCCCCAGAAGCTCAGAATTCCGTTATTTTCTGTATAAAGTAGGCGAGAGGCAGGTTCTAATAGAACTTCATAACCTTCATGTAAGATCTCTTGAAGATCATAGGCTTCGATCTCATCAGGTTCTGGAATATTATCTGGATATTTAGGTTCACTCATGTATGACATGATTGATGCATCAAGTGCTGTAGAGTCTTGCAACTGAGCTAAAACTAATTCTTTTAGATAACTTAGTTCAGTTGAGCTAATTTCACCAATTTGACTCATTTGTTTGCGTGCGATATCTACAACAGGATTTTGAAGTAAAATATTAGCTGAAAATTGATCGCTAATGCGTTCCATCATTCCTGCAATGTTTGGCATGCGAAAGCCAAATGAGAAAGTTAAGCAGTCATCTTCGGCAACCCCATAATGTGCCATTCCAGGTGGAATATAGAGTAAATCACCTGGTGCTAAAACTTCATCAAATTGCACATCTATTTCTGGCAAAAGTTTTAATGGTTGATTGGGTACAAATGTAGTATTTGCATCGCACATTTGACCTAGCTGCCAGCGACGATGACCATGACCCTGAACTAAAAACACATCATAAAAATCGAAATGTTTCCCAACTGAACCACCCTTAGGTGCATAAGACACCATAATATCGTCGCGGCGCCATTGAGGAATAAAAGGAAATTTTTTCCAAAGTTCAGAAAGATCAAAAGAGTAGTGATCTACTGCCTGTACTAAAATTGACCATAATTTTGGTAGCTTTTGAAAATCACCTTTGGTTAAAGGTGAAGACTTTACGTGCCATTCATTTGGATTTTTATCTTTTTGGCGAATCAGTCTGGCACTTGCATGTTCTTCCAAGGCAAGTTCTTGTACATCCTGAGGTTGTAAAAGACCTATAATTTCTGGTAATCCGTTACGTACCAGTAAAGGTTTTTTCTGCCAATACTCTGCTAAAAATTGCTCGGCAGTAATACCGCCTAAAACTGTTAAAGGTTCTGTCATGGAAATAACCTATTTATAAAATATCTAGAATTAAGGAATTTGTAGATCAAGTTGCCTTAAAATATGGCAAAGTTGAATCATAGGAAGACCCATAAGTGTGGTCTGGTCTTGGCCTATCATTTTTTCAAACAAGCTAATTCCTAAACTTTCACACTTAAAGCTACCTGCGCAATATAGTGGCTGATCTAATAGAACGTATCGTTCAATTTCAGCTTGATTCAGGTTTCGAAATTTAACTTGATAATGTTCAACAAGCGTTTGCTCAAAGTCTCTATCGAGCCATTGCACGCTAAGAGCTGTACTAAAAAAAAGAATTCGACCAGAATTTTCGGCTAGTTGTGCTTTGGCATTTTCACTAGTCATCGGTTTGCCAATAAAGTCATGCGGGGTATGCTCTCGCCAAGCAACTTGATCTGAACCAATAACGATGGCTGATGGATTCTGTTCAGCAATCACCTGAGCTTTTGTGAAAGCGAGTCTTTTTGCAAGTTCATCGGCATGGGTTTCATCGCGAGGACTTTCATCAATATCGGGACTAATACAAATATAATTAATTCCAAGACGGTCCATTAAGTCTTTGCGAGTTTGACTACTCGATGCCAAAATAATTTGTGGCTGAACCATTACACTGCAAATTCCATTAATACATCTAAAGGTACATAGCTTAATACAGCTTGATGACATGCATGTATTTTAATAGGAGGAGCTTCACCAGCTTGATAAGCCTCTACCCAGCGAGTTACGCAGATACACCAGAAATCACCCGGTTTCAGACCAGGGAAACCTACTTCTGGCAAAGGAGTAATAAGATCATTACCAATTTTCTGAGAGAAATTTAAGAAATCAGAGGTCATTTGTGCACATACGGTGTGCTGACCAAGGTCTGTTACTGCTGTGTGGCAGAAACCATTTCTAAAATAGCCTGTAATAGGGTCAAAGCAACAACTTGCTAAAGGTTCCCCTAAAACATTTAAGCGATTGATTTGTGGATCTGGATGAATAGACATAATGGGTGAAATATCAAATAACTACCTCTATCATAATCAAAACTGGGGCTTTCTACAGCTTTTATGCAAAAAAACTAACCTTTTTTGATGTAATCATTTAAAATTGGCGCGTTTTTAAAATCATAAAGAGAGCTTTACATGAATTTTCAGCGTATGACTGACCTTAACTTAACAGGCAAACGTGTCCTTATTCGTGAAGATTTAAACGTTCCTGTCAAAAATGGTGTGATTACTAGCGATGCTCGCTTACGTGCAGCATTACCAACTATTAAAGCTGCTTTAGATAAAGGTGCAGCAGTGATGGTATGTTCACATCTAGGTCGTCCTGTTGAAGGTGAACCAAAGCCAGAACAATCACTTGCACCAGTCGCTGCTTATTTAACAGAAGTATTAGGTCAAGAAGTTAAATTATTAACTGATTATTTAGAAGGCGTTGAGGTTGAAGCTGGTCAAGTTGTATTGCTTGAAAATGTACGCTTTAACCATGGCGAAAAGAAAAATAATCCAGAGCTCGCTCAAAAATATGCTGCATTATGTGATGTATTTGTTATGGATGCATTTGGTACTGCTCATCGTGCAGAAGCATCTACTGAAGGTGTAGCTCGTTTTACTCCAGTTGCTGCTGCTGGTCCTTTGTTGGCTGCTGAGTTAGATGCACTAGGCCGTGCAATGCAAACTCCTGAAAAACCAATGGTTGCAATTGTTGCTGGTTCTAAAGTTTCAACTAAACTCGATGTTTTAAACTCACTTTCTAGTATCTGTGATCAACTGATCGTTGGTGGCGGTATTGCAAATACATTCTTAGCAGCTGCTGGTTTTAACGTTGGTAAATCATTATATGAAGCTGACTTGGTTGAAACTGCTAAACAAATTGCTGCTAAAGTAAGTGTTCCACTTCCTACAGATGTTGTAGTTGCTGATGCATCGCAAATTAATTTTGAAGATTTCTTAGGTTCTTTAGCAGCAGCTCAAGCTGTTGTGAAGAAAGTAGAAGATGTGACTGCAAATGATATGATTTTAGACGTTGGTCCAGAAACTGCTAAAGCATTCGCTAATATTTTAACAACATCAAAAACGATCCTTTGGAATGGTCCAGTAGGCGTATTTGAGGTAGATCAATTTGGTGAAGGTACGAAAGCGCTTTCTCTTGCGGTTGCTCAATCGGAAGGATTCTCGATCGCTGGTGGTGGAGATACATTAGCTGCAATTGATAAATATAACGTAGCTGATCAAATTGGTTATATTTCTACAGGTGGTGGCGCATTCCTTGAGTTTGTTGAAGGAAAAACATTGCCAGCAGTTGCAGTTTTGCTTGAACGTGCTTAATACTGTTATATAGAAATAAGAAGGGATTGGGTAACCAATCCCTTTTTCATTGATAAGTCATTAAACTGTCATATATTTGCAATAAAATGTCGAGTATTAAATCACCAACTGTGGAAAATAGTGATGAATTTAAAGCTTACATTTGCTGCTATGTTAATTGTACCAATGATGTTGACTGCTTGTGCTAAGAAAGATGAAGCATCTCAAGCGGGCCAAGAATCAGCTGCATCTACTGCTGTTTCTGAAAAAGTAACGCCTGAGCAACAAGCAGCAATTGATGCGATTGATAAGCCAGTTCTAGATGAAAAGAATACAGATGTGGTTGAAGGTAGTGCGCCAAGTGAGGCTGCTGCTTCAGAAACACATTAATTTGTTGTTTTTTGTTAAAAAATCCCTGCAAATGCAGGGATTTTTTTTGAAATACTGTGATTTGTTGCTGAATTGAAATAAATGACAGGGTAGAATAAGCCGCACTACCTGGGAGGATATTATGGCACTCATTTCAATGCGCCAGCTCTTGGATCACGCTGCTGAACATAACTACGGCGTACCAGCATTTAACGTAAATAACTTAGAACAAATGCGTGCAATTATGCTTGCCGCGGATGCAACCAATTCACCTGTAATTGTTCAAGCATCAGCTGGAGCTCGCAAATATGCAGGCGCTCCATTCTTACGCCATCTTATTTTGGCTGCAATTGAAGAATGGCCACATATTCCAGTGGTAATGCATCAAGACCATGGAACAAGCCCTGATATCTGTCAGCGTTCAATTCAGCTTGGCTTTAGCTCAGTGATGATGGACGGTTCATTAGGTACAGATGGTAAAACACCTACTTCTTATGAATACAACGTTGATGTAACTCGTAATGTTGTTGCTTTGGCACATGCATGTGGTGTTTCTGTCGAAGGTGAGATTGGCTGTTTAGGTAGCCTTGAAACTGGTATGGCTGGCGAAGAAGACGGTGTTGGTGCAGAAGGTGTACTTGATCACTCACAACTTCTTACTTCTGTTGAAGAAGCGACTCAGTTTGTTGCCGATACTAATGTAGATGCATTAGCGATTGCTGTAGGTACTTCACATGGTGCTTACAAGTTCACTCGTCCACCTACAGGTGATATCTTGGCAATTGACCGCATTAAAGAAATTCATGCGGCATTACCAAATACTCATCTTGTTATGCATGGTTCAAGTTCTGTGCCGCAAGAGTGGTTGAAAGTAATCAATGAGTTTGGCGGTGATATTAAAGAGACTTATGGTGTACCTGTTGAGCAGCTTGTAGAAGCAATTAAACATGGTGTGCGTAAGATCAATATCGATACAGACTTACGTTTAGCATCTACTGGTGCAATTCGTCAGTTTATGGCTGAAAACCCAGCTGAATTCGATCCACGTAAATACTTTGCTAAAACTGTAGATTCAATGAAGCAAATTTGTATTGATCGTTATGAAGCGTTTGGTACAGCTGGAAATGCTGACAAGATTCGTCCGATTTCTTTAGAGAAAATGGTTGATCGTTATAAATAATTCCCGTCAGGGTTTAATTTATAGGAACCGGTTATTTATATAACCGGTTTTTTTATTAGGTAAATTTCATGCATAAAAAAACCTGTGACAAACACAGGTTTTAATAAAGAGAAAAAGAGTTACTTTTGTAAGTTCTTTTTGTCTAGACTTGGATCTTTGATTTCTACATATGCATTTGCACGTACTTCACGTAACCAGCTATCAATTTCAGTGTTGAATTGGCGTTCACCTAAAATTTGACGTGCCATACGCTCTTGATATTCATGCGTCATATCTTTTTCACGTTTATCCGTTACTTGTAAGATATGCCAGCCGAACTGAGTTTGGAAAGGTTCGCTAATTTCACCTACAGGAATTTCCTGCATTTTTTTATCAAATTCAGGAACCATCATTCCAGGTGTTACCCAACCCAAACTTCCCCCATCACGTGCTGAACCTGTGTCATTTGAATAGGTTGCTGCAAGTGTTGCAAAATCTTGACCAGCTTTTAAGCGTTTATAGATGTTATCAATAATTTGCTTAGCATTCTCAAGAGTGACTACTTCAGATGGTTGAATGAGAATGTGGCGGGTTTGAAATTGAGGTACTAAAGCTTTTTGCTCATTTTGTTTACGTTCAAGAAGCTTTAAAACATGTACACCATCACGTACTGAAACTAAGTCAGTTGTTTGACCATCTTGTAATGGAGTAATACGAGCCGCAAGTTCAGCAGGAATATCAGACAGTGGGCGGAAACCCATGTCAGCACCTTCAACTTTTACATTTGCAGTTGAAAGTTTTTTCAAAGCATTTATATCATTACTTTGCGCAAGCTTTGAGCGTACTTCTTGAGCTACAGATTGAACTTCTTGTGCATTGTCACCTGAAATGCGCATATGAATTACATGTGCTTGATTACCTAACGCAGCTTGTCCCTGAGGTGATTTTAAGAAGTTTTCTACATCTTGATCACTAATTTTAATACGAGACATCACTTGTTGTTGGCGCAAACGGCTAATCGCTAAATCCTCAGCGATTCGGCCACGTAAACTTTCATAAGTTCCTGGTGCCATAGCATCCAACTTTTGCTGGAAAGCTTCTAAACTTTTAGAGCCAGATTGACCTGCTACTTTAAGTACAGCTTCATTTAAGCTCTTTTCATCAGGTTTAATGCCATATTTTTTAACTTGTTCAAGTTGTGCCTCACGCAAAATTAATTGATCTAATACCTGAAACTGTAAGTATTGCTGAGGTGGCACTTCTTTCTTTTGAGCTTGCAGTTCATGAGCTGCTTCAGCCATACCTTGTTGAAGATCGCTTTTTAAAATTACGCTATTGTCCACAATTGCCACAACTTCATCAGCGGGTTGGGCAAAACTATGCATTGATGAAGAGATTAGGGCAGCAAGTGTAGTTGCTTTAAAAAACTGTTTAAGATGCTTTGTCTTCATTAACGTTGTGTCCAAGATTGATTAATTTTGTTAAAACCTAAAACGCGATTTTCAAGTAAAGACGCGAGTTTATTGTTTAAACCACCTAAACCTTTTAGTGTAATTTCGGCCATGATCGCGCGCTTTTCACTAACATCTGGAGATTTTGGATCGTCTAGATCGTTATAATACGAACGGCCGTAGACAGAAATACCCCAGCAACATGACTCATAGTTAACTCCTAGTAAGAGTTCGCGGGCAACATCATTGTCCATGTCATATTGTACGTGGCCCATAATACGCCAATTGTCTTTAATTGGTTGTATAAACGATGCAACAACTTGGTCATAAGTATCTTGACGACCAGGAATATCTTTACGATAGAAATAGCCTAGGTTATATAGATTTCCTTTATCACCAGTATAGTAAAGTTGGAAGTCACGTTGAGCATTGTCACCATTCGACATCCAAGCTGAGTTAGCAGCAATGGTAAAGTTTTGGTTAAGCTGGCTTGATAGACTCACCACAGGACCTGTGTTGCGTTCAGTATCAATTTCATCTTGTTGTCGTTGTAAGGTGACACGACGGTCTTCGAAATAGTAACTTTGACCTACACTTGCCCGTAAACGTTCTAAACCTACTGTGTCAAAGAGGCTATAACTTACACCCAAGGATAAAAAGTTATTGTCTTCTAGGCGGTCATGACCATAAAAACGATAAGGGTTAAATAATTGATCATAACTTACTGACGCAGTAGTTGAGTCAAAGTTAGGGTAACCATCTTGATTTTTGTATGGCGCATATGCATAGAAAGCACGTGGTGTAAGTGTTTGTAAGTACTTACCATCACGTTCAAAGTTCAGTCCAGTGTCTAACGTGAATTGAGGTACAACGACTGATTTGTTTTCGGAACCACCATCTAGATTTTGAGATGCGATACTGTCCTTATCATAAAACGTTTGAATAGAACGTACAGAGACTTCAGGAATCACAAAAGCTGCCGGTGTACGGTAGTTATAACGCGTTGCGAACTGGTTATAAATACGTGTACCACTACTTTCTTGAGCAGAATCATCATTAATTGATTTCTTAAAGTAAGCAGTGTCGTTATTAAATTCGTATTGTAGTCCTAGTGGATTACCAGTGACGTAATTTAATAAGAATTGTGGCAAACGCGCGTATGGTTTATCTGCATCTGCAACTTCAGGATCAAGTGTCTGGAAATCTTCGACCTTAAGCTGTGCTTTTAAACCCGGAATACCATGTTGATAATTAAGTTCCCAAGCTCTACGTAAGTTAAGATCTGTTTTAGAGTTAGGACTGCTATCTAAGTCAGAGAAATAATCTTTATCTGATGCATAGTTATATTCGAGGTTAGTAGACCACTGGTCGTTGATATCCCAATTATGTAAAAAATGGAAATCTTTACGATCTTTGTCATCATAACTTTTGTCAGATGGCAAGATGCCACCCCACATTTCACCAGCACCAAAGCCATCAGTTAAATATCTAAATTCACCTTTTAGCATTGCACCGCGGTCTGCTAAATATCGCGGAGTAAGTGTCAAATCATAGTTAGGTGCAAGGTTTAAATAAACCGGAACAGAAAGCTCAACACCACCATCATTTGAGAAACCAAATTGTGGGTTGAGGATACCTGTAGTACGGCGGTCATCAATCGGGAAGTTAAAATAGGGAACAGCTAGAACAGGAACGTCCTTAACATATAATTTTGTTCCACGAGTTACGCCGCGTCCAGTTTCCTGATTTAACTCAATTTTATTGGCTTGGATTTTCCAACCGGGTTTTTGGCCTGGTGGGCAAGTCGTATAGGTTGCATCATTAAGAACCATAACGTTTGGTGAGGTTCTTTCGATTTTTCCTGCATGACCATGGGCATGTTGCTGTTCAGAAATATAAAAACTATTGTCTAAATTCCCGGTTTGGGTTTTTAGGTTATAATTAATTTCATCACTCTGTGAAAGTAACCCGCCTTGAGCTAACTGTACTCGACCTTGTGCATGCGCAAAGGTTTGGGTCTTATCAATCGTTACTTTGTCAGCACGAACTGTACGTCCTTCCTGATCAATAACGACATCACCTTCTAAAACAGAATCACCCGCTGGATTGTAATGTCCGTAGTTAGCCGTAACGACAGAAGTCGCTTTGTCGGCGTCTAAAGCTTTGGTCTCAGGGTTAATCGGTGTAACCCATGTGCCTTGGCAAAATGCCGAGCTTAAATATTTATTGTCACGAAGCTGTGCTTCAGGTGCAGATTTATCAACATAATATTGCTGAAAGAATTCTTGACCTGGGTAAGCTTCCTTGATGCTCGCTTTAAGTTGATTATTGTCTATATTGGAGACAACATCAGTTGACTCAGCATAACTTGATTGTATGGAGCCACATAAGAGCGTAAAAATAGCTGTCGCTAAAGGATTAAATTTAAACTGATGCTTCATTGTCTCATTAACCAAGTATGCTAATTCACAATTAATTATTGTCGCATCATAGAGAAAAAGTTTATAAGTGGCTACACTTAACCCTTCAAAAATCTCAGCTTGTTTTAGATTTTATTGCAAATGAATACACAACGTGAACAATTGATATATACATGGCTTACATCTGTTCTTGAAAATGATCAATTTAAGATCGCTTTTTTAGCAGGTGATGCAAGCTTCCGCCGTTATGCGCGTATCGAGTTACAAAATAAAACGTATATGCTCATGGATGCCCCTCCAGAAAAAGAAGACTGTGTTCCGTTTGTGACCATTGACGAGTTTTTTGCGAGCCATGGCGTACGTGTGCCTCAGATCGTCGCGAAAGATCTGGCTCAAGGTTTTCTATTGTTAGAAGACTTTGGCGATGTGCTTTTGTCGACATTATTAACTAACGAAACTGTTGATAAATACTACGAACAAAGTTTTAAACAACTTATTCAATTGCAGTCTATTGACGGGACTAATCAGTTCCCAGCTTATTCTTACGAAAAATTAATGTCGGAAATGCATCTACTCACAGACTGGATGTTACCGTCGCTTTCTATTCAGCCGACTGCTGAACAGAAAAAAACGATTGATAATGCATTTGACTTCTTGGCTCATGCTGCATTAGCCCAACCACAAGTTATTGTACATCGAGATTTTCATAGTCGAAATTTGATGAAAATTACCGATGAGCAAGAATTAGGGGTAATCGACTTCCAAGATGCTGTTATTGGCGCTGATACATATGATCTAATTTCGATTACTCGTGATGCATATGTTCAATGGAACGCTGATCGTGTTTATCAATGGTTTAAAGTGTTTTATGACCTGTTGCCAGCGTCGACTAAACAAAACCGTAGCTTTGATCAATTTAAACGTGATGCAGATTTAATGGCGATCCAACGCCATATTAAAATTTTAGGCATTTTTGTTCGCTTATTTGAACGTGATGGTAAGTCTGGTTATTTGAAGGATTTACCACGTGTCATGTGGTATTTGCTCGAAGAAAGTCGTGGTTACGCTGAGCTTGAAGAGTTTATGGCATTTATAAATAATATCGTGATGCCTAAATTTATCGAGAAATATGGTAGCTATGAGGTAGCAGCATAATGAAAGCAATGATTCTTGCTGCTGGCTTGGGCAATCGTATGCGTCCACTTACGCTATATACACCAAAGCCTTTGCTCGAGGTGGGCGGTAAGCCCCTGATTGTGTGGCATATTGAAAAACTTAAGAAAATTGGTGTGACTGAAATAGTCATCAATTCTGCATGGTTGGCCGACAAGCTCATCAGTAGTTTAGGTGATGGCTCTCAATTTGGTGTGGATATCCGTTGGACACGAGAGGATGAAGGGCTAGAAACAGCTGGTGGAATTATTAATGCTTTGCCACTGCTTGGAACAGATCCTTTTATTCTGGTGAATGGAGATGTATGGACCACAATGGATTTTGAAGGTCTGCGCCATATTAAATTAAATGATGATTTGGCACATCTTGTGTTGGTTGATAATCCTAAACAGCATCCTGAAGGCGACTTTACATTATTGGATGGGCGCGCTTTTACATTCGATCAAGATGTGACGGGCGAAAACCTCACTTTTAGTGGTCTATCTGTTATTCATCCTAAACTTTTTGACGGATTGGAAGCGGGTAAGCGTCCTTTAGCTCCACTATTGAAGCAAGCGATGCATAATCAGAAAATATCTGGTGAAAAGCTTAAAGGTGCATGGGTAGATGTGGGAACGCCTGAGCGTTTAATGGAGCTAGATTTGCAAATTCGTGAAGGCTTCTACGATTAAGTGTGTAATCCCTAATCGTTAACTAGTGTTCCACGATGCATAAATGGGTATACTTTGTTTTAAATTTTACTTAGATGTTATCTGTTTATGCATCCGTTTTTTCAAGAGTTACAACAGGGTAGTCAAAAATTAGGTTTATCGCTTAGCGATGAAGCTTTGACATTATTGTTGAAGTATCAAGATGCTTTGGTACTTTGGAACAAAGCTTATAATCTAACAGCGATTCGTGATCCGAAAGAAATGTTAGTGAAGCATTTGTTAGATAGCCTAAGTATTTTGAAAGATTTGCCAGCAGGCCGTTTGCTTGATGTAGGTACAGGTGGTGGTATGCCGGGCATGATCATTGCTTTATGTCAGCCGGAACGCTCATGTGTATTACTTGATTCAAATGGTAAGAAAATTCGTTTTTTGAAACAGTTTATTGCTGACCTTAAGTTAAAAAACGTAGTAGCCGTGCAAACACGTGTTGAAAATCAAGATACAATTGATGAGCTTGGTCAATTTGATGTGATTACAAGTCGCGCTTTTGCTTCTTTAACGGATTTTGTGGATGCAGCTCAGCCATACTTGCATCAGAGCAGTATAATTGCAGCAATGAAAGGAGTTGTGCCCGTTGAGGAAATTGAGCAACTTAAGCAGGACTTTTTATGTAAAGTGATTGAGCTGCGCGTACCAAGACTTGATGAACAACGTCATTTACTTTTACTTCAACGTATTTAAATAAAAAGTATTAGGGTTACCATGGCTCAAATTATTGCGATTGCAAACCAAAAGGGTGGTGTTGGTAAAACAACGACTGCAGTAAATCTTGCAGCGTCTCTAGCTGTATTAAAGAAACGTGTATTACTTGTAGATATGGATTCACAAGGTAATGCTACGATGGGGTCCGGTATTCAAAAGAACGATCTTTTGTATTCGATTACGGATGTTCTACTTGGTGAAGTACCAATTGAAACAGCTATTCAAAAAGCAGAAGTTGGATATAAAGTTTTAGGATCTAATCGTGAACTTTCCGGTGTTGAGCTTGCTATTGCAGAGCAAGAAGGGCGCGAATTTATTCTAAAAAATGCTCTGAATGAAATCCGAAACTCATTTGATTTTATCATAGTGGATTGTGCGCCAAGCTTGAGCTTGATTACTGTTAATGCTTTGGCAGCTGTAGATAGTGTAATCATTCCAATGCAATGCGAATATTATGCGCTAGAAGGTTTAGCTGATTTAACCCAGACTATTGATCGTATTCAAAAGGCATTAAATCCTGATTTAGAAATTATTGGTGTATTACGTACAATGTACGATGCACGAAATGCTTTAACACGTGATGTATCTGCTGAGTTAGAACAGTATTTCGGTAAAAAACTTTATGATACTGTCGTTCCACGTAATGTTCGCTTAGCAGAAGCACCAGCGCATGGTTTGCCTGTTATCTATTTTGAAAAAAGTTCTAAAGGTGCAGTTGCATACTTAAATCTTGCAGCTGAGATGTTGAAGAAAAGTAAAGTGAAGAAAGGAAGTAAAGTATGAGCATCAAAAAACGCGGATTGGCTAAAGGACGTGGTTTAGATGCATTACTTGGTTCAATTCAAAAAGAAAAATTACAGCTGGAAGCACAGGCACTTGACCACGGACAGTTGAAACAAATTGATGTAAATTTATTGAAACGTGGTGAATATCAACCACGTCGCTTTATTCATGAGCATGATTTGCAAGAGCTAGCATCTTCTATTGAAAAACATGGAGTGATGCAACCTATTGTAATTCGTCCAGTTGATGATGAAGCACATCCATACGAAATCATTGCGGGTGAACGACGCTGGCGTGCAGCGCAACTTGCGGGTTTAACTGAAATTCCTGCAATTGTTCGTGATTTAAATGATCAGGTTGCCATTGCGTTAGCACTTATTGAGAATATTCAGCGTCAAGATTTAAATCCGATTGATCAGGCTATAGCCTTGCAGCGTTTTCATGATGAATTCGGTTTGAGCCATCAAGAAATTGCTGACACAGTAGGGAAAGCACGTACTACGGTAAGTAATTTACTTCGTTTGTTGAGTTTGGCGGATGAAATTAAAGATTTCATGCAGCAAGGCCAGCTTGATATGGGGCATGCTCGAGCTATCTTGACGTTAAAGGGTAAAGATCAATTAGACGTTGCTAAAATCGTAATTGAAAAAGGACTATCTGTTCGTCAAACAGAGCAATTGGTGCGTGATAGAAGTGAGCCTAAGCAGGAGAAGGAAAAAGCACCTGTAGCACCTGATATTGAACAATTGACACAAAAATTATCAGAGCGTTTTGGCGCTAATGTGAAAATTGATCATAATCAAAAAGGTAAGGGTAAGCTTGTTATTCACTACCATACCTTAGATGAGTTAGATGGCATTTTAAATATTTGTTTGCCTGATTAATTTGCATTTGGGTCATATATTTCTAATTTTATATTCTTGGGGAAGAAGATATGTGGGAACTTGTGAGAGCGGGTGGCTGGTTGATGTTGCCTTTAATTCTATGCTCAATTTTAACTGTTGCGATCAGCATTGAACGTTTTGTTCGGTTAAGACGTTCACAAGTTCTACCCAAAGCATTAATTGATGATAGTTCGTTAAGAACTGAAGATATTGTGGAAA
Source organism: Acinetobacter sp. AOR18_HL (assembly GCF_027855145.1). NCBI lineage: Bacteria > Pseudomonadati > Pseudomonadota > Gammaproteobacteria > Moraxellales > Moraxellaceae > Acinetobacter > Acinetobacter sp. AOR18_HL. The sequence continues at coordinate 151,589 of NZ_JAKTIG010000031.1, read as the reverse complement.
ATTTGGAACAAAATGTAGAAGTGCAAAACAGCGCATTGGCTCACATTTTAAAAGCAGGTTTTGATCATCGTGAGCATGGTGAGCAATTTGCACGAGCACAAATGGAAGTAGCCGCTTCTCAAGAAATTCCTTATTTAGAGAAAAATATTAATTTCTTGGGGACTTTGAGTGCTGTGGCGCCTTTATTAGGGCTGCTTGGTACAGTAGTCGGGATTATTGAGTCATTCCTTGTGATTGATTTTGGATCGGCAGGTAGTCCAAGTTTAATGATTCCGGGTATTTCTAAAGCGCTTATTACTACAGCTGTGGGAATGTTAATTGCGATTCCTGCTTTAGTTGCTTATCGCTATTTTCAAAGATTAGTACAAGATTATATTGCTGAACTAGAGCAGCAATCGACTTTATTTCATGCCTCATTGTTCTATAAACGTTCCTCGTCTATAGCAGAACATCGTCGTGTTGGGTGATGGGTGAATAGCCAGATGAAATTTAAACGTTCTCAGGTTGAAGACATCCATATCAATTTAACGCCTATGATTGACTGTTTGTTGTTCATTTTGGTTTTTTTATTACTATCGACTACTTTTAATCAGCCAAGTCGCCTCAATTTAACGTTACCAGATGCACAAGGTGTTCCACCAAAACAGTACGATCACAAAATTGAAGTCGTGGTAGACTCTTCTGGTCATTATGCTGTAAATGGTCAGGCACTTTCGTCTAAAGAGGTTGCTGATCTGAGTACTGCGATTAAGCAAGTTGCTCAAGAGCGCCGTGATTTTATGTTCATCATTGCTGCGGATGCCAAAGCGTCTCATCAGGATGTAATTCGCGTTATGGATGTAGCAGGACAACTCGGTTTTGTTAACATCAATATTAGTACCAAAGTTCCTTCTAGAGGTTTTTCTGAGTGAATCAAGATTTTAAGGTTTATTTGCGTCTCATAGCCTATTTAAAACCTTATTGGGGCGTGGCCTTATTAGTTCTTATCGGGTTCGGTATTAACTCAGCAACAGAAGTCTCCGTTGCTAAATTGATTAAATTTATTATTGATGCAATCCAAAGTGGCAGTAGAAGTGATCTGGATTGGTTCCCATTATTAATCATTTTATTGGTTTTTTTCCGTGGTTTAGGCCTTTTTATGGGGGGTTACTATACTGCGGTGATTTCACGTAGTTTGGTTTTTAGTATTCGCCAAGAAGTTTATGCCAAACTTTTAAGACTACCGGCACAATATTACCTAGATAATTCATCTGGCCATATTACTGCCAAGATTATGTATAACGTTGAGCAGCTAACAGCAGCTTCTTCGGAGTCATTAAGAGTCATCGTTAGGGATGGGATGATTACACTGGGATTATTAGGCTATCTGTTTTATACCAATTGGCGTCTTACTTTATGTGTTTTTGTATTTTTACCTGTAATTGGTGTATTGGTACGTAAAGCTTCAAAACGTATGCGAAAACTCTCATTACAGGTTCAAGATACAATGGGTGATGTGAACCACGTTGTTCAAGAGAGTATCAATGGTAATGCTGTAGTAAAAACTTTTGCTGGTGAAGAGTCTGAACAAGAACGGTTCTATAAGTCATCAGAAGAAAACTTAAAACGTGGTTTAAAAATGGTAATTGTACAAAACCTGAATAGCCCTGTGGTTCAGGTAGTAATGGCTTGTGCGATGGCCCTTATTGTATGGTTAGCTTTACGACCACAGATTTTAGGTAATACTAGTGCTGGTGAGTTCGTGGCTTACCTTACAGCTGCTGGTCTATTAGCAAAACCAGTTAAAAACTTGACTGATGTTAATGAAAAGTTACAACGCGGTTTAGCAGCAGCTCATTCTGTTTTTGAACTATTAGATTTGCCTGAAGAGCAAAATAACGGTCAGTTGAAACCTAAACTAAATGGTGCAATTCGTTTTGATCATGTGGCATTAAATTATGCTGATGGCGTACAGGCTATTAAAGATTTCTCTTTAGATATTCTTCCTGGGCAAACTGTAGCATTAGTTGGACGTTCAGGTGCTGGTAAAAGCTCATTAGTTAATATGTTGGTACGTTTCCAAGAGGTATCAAGTGGGCAAATTTATTTAGATGGTTTGCCAATTAATGATATTGATCTTTCTTGTTTGCGTACCCAAATCGCAATGGTAAATCAGCAAGTTGTATTATTTAATCGTACTGTTCGTGAAAACATTGCGTATGGTCAGTTGCAAGGTGCGTCAGATGAGGAAATTCATGCCGCTGCAAAAGCTGCATATGCACATGATTTCATTATGAATTTACCAAATGGTTATGATACTGTTTTAGGGGCACAGGGCCTAAACTTATCTGGTGGTCAGCGTCAGCGAATTGCTATTGCTCGAGCAATTTTAAAGAATGCTCCAATATTAATTTTAGATGAAGCTACAAGTGCTCTTGATAATGAATCTGAACATTTTATTCAGCAAGCATTTGATGAAGCGATGCAAGACCGCACTACGATTGTCATTGCTCACCGTTTATCAACAATTGAAAATGCTGACCGTATTGTAGTGATGGATCAAGGACAAATTGTTGAACAAGGTACTCATCAAGAACTCCTCGCAAAACATGGTGCTTATTATCAATTACATCAGCGTAATTTCGAGGATAACTAAGCATGTCATTAGTCCAGCTGATCCAGAATGCATGGAATAAACAATCGAGTTGGTTGATTGCTTTACGTCCATTGTCTTGCTTGTATCGGGCTGGGTTTTTACTAAATCGTAATCTTTATAATTCAGGTTTTAAGCAAATTTATAAAGCGCCCGTACCTGTGATGGTTATAGGTAATATCACAGTAGGTGGAAGCGGAAAAACTCCCTTGCTAATACAACTGGTGAATTATCTACAGCAGCATAATGTAAAAGTAGGGGTAATTAGTCGGGGATATGGGGGTAATGGTCCTTTTCCACTGCTGGTTACCTCGGGCGGCCAAGTAGCTCAAGCTGGGGATGAGCCAGCATTAATTGTTCAGGCTACAAGTGTACCAATGGCAGTAGGTCCTAATAGGCAGGCCGCAATAGAGTTATTGCTTGAGTCATCAGAAATAGATTTGATTATTAGTGATGATGGGTTGCAGCATTGGGCATTAGATCGACAGATCGAGTGGATTGTACTGGATCAAAATCGTGGTTTAGGGAATAAAAAACTATTACCTGAAGGTTATCTGCGAGAGCCTGTTGAACGTTTAGAAACTGGAACAGTGATTGAGCATACTCATAAACCTGCTACAGAATTAAACATGTATCTCGAGACAGGACAGCCATATTTACTTAACCCTTTATCTAATTCTAAACCAAGCTTTAATCTTGAGAATAATTATCATGCTGTAGTGGGTATTGGCTTTCCTCAACGGTTTTATCAAACCCTTAAAGATCTAGGGTTGAAGCAATTCGAAGAGCATGCCTTTCAAGATCATCATGATTACATAATCAATGATTTAATTTTTAATGATGAGCTGCCACTTATTACAACTGAAAAAGATGCAGTTAAACTATTACCGTTACTTGAAAAACATCCTGAATTTAAACAATCTATTTGGGTAGTTCCTGTTACAGCTGTGCTGTCTACACAGTGTTATCAGGTTTTAAAAATGCAATTGCAAGAACTTGATATTCAATTATCTTAGGAAGAAAAAATGAAACACATCGTCATTCCAGCACGCTTCTCAAGTTCGCGTTTGCCAGGTAAACCATTGTTGCTTATTCATAACCGTCCTATGATTTTACGTGTAGTGGATCAGGCAAAAAAAGTCGAAGGTTTTGATGATTTGTGCGTGGCAACAGATGACGAACGTATTGCTGAGATCTGCCGTGCAGATGGAATTGATGTAGTTCTTACCAGTGCAGATCATCCTTCGGGTACAGACCGTTTAAGTGAGGTAGCTCGCATTAAGGGTTGGGATGCAGACGATATTATTGTAAATGTTCAAGGTGATGAACCTTTATTGCCAGCTCAACTTGTTCGGCAAGTTGCAGAACTTTTGGTTGATAAACCAAATTGTTCAATGTCTACGTTGTGTGAGCCGATTCATACCTTAGATGAGTTCCAGCGTGACAGTATTGTAAAAGTAGTCATGTCTAAACAAAATGAAGCTTTATATTTTAGCCGGGCTACCATTCCTTATGATCGAGATGGGGCTAAGCATGATGAACCGACTTTACATTCACAAGCATTTCGTCATTTAGGTTTATATGCTTATCGAGTGAACTTATTACAAGAATACGTAACATGGGATATGGGGAAGCTTGAAAAGTTGGAGAGCCTTGAACAATTACGTGTTTTGGAAAATGGTCATCGAATTGCAATTGCTGTAGCCGAAGCCAATTTACCACCAGGTGTGGACACTCAAGCTGATCTTGATCGCTTAAATAGTATGCCTGTTGAATCTTTTGAATAAGCGTTAATTTTTAATGAATCCGAATGTAACTTCAAAGGTTTATCCTTGGCAGCAAACAACATGGGACACCTTGACAACAAGGTTTCCCAATATTGGACATGGTCTCTTATTTTACGGCAAGCAAGGTTGTGGAAAACATGCTTTTGCTAAGCAGTTTTTGGCATGGGTACTTTGTTTAAATAAGCAGCCGCAGGGCCCTTGTGGTGAATGTAGTAGTTGCCAATGGTTAAAATCAGACACTCATCCCAATTATGTTCATATCACAACGGATGAAGAAAATAAAAAACAGAATGCAAAAATTAAAATAGAAAAGATCCGTGACTTACTACCTTTCGTACAACAAACGGGAGAAGGTTGGCGCGTTATTGTGATTGAGCCTGCAGAAGCACTTAATTTGGCATCTTCAAATGCTTTGCTAAAGACTTTAGAAGAACCAGGCGAGCGTGTTGTTTTAATTTTATTAGCTGATCACTATCTTAAACTACCGGCCACTATTCGTAGCCGATTGCAACATTTCGCTTTAGATCGTATTTCATATGAGCAAGCTACTTCTTATTTGAATGAGCATTTATCTGAACTTGCGGAAGTGCAGCCCGATTTACTGCTTGGCTTATCTAATGATATGCCTTTACAAGCAATAGAAATTGCTCAAAGTGACTGGTTTGCGAAAAGGCAAGTTTTCTTAAATGATTGGCTTAAAATTGTTGCTCAAAAAAATATGCCTTTATTTTTCTCAGGCAAATGGCAAAAAGAATTAAGTTTTAATGATTTTATAATGCTTTTTGAATACTTGTTGGGTGATTTAATTTGTGTCAAGCTAAACCAACCACAGAAAAATACTGATTTAGATTTTGATCAGTTAAGCCCATATTATGATTTAGAAAGCTTATTTAATATTTATAGTGAATTACAGCAAGCAAAAAAGCTTGTTGAGCAAAATGTACAAAGCCAACTTATTATAGATCAATTATTTATAACGTTAATGAATATTTAAGGGGAAAACTATGCAGCCGCAAATGGGGGGGATTATTCAGGTAAATATTCCTGATAAAGCTACTTTGCAAGCAAGCTATATGGGATATGTGCAAGGTGGAGGCCTATTCGTACCATCAAAACAAAAGGTAAAGATGGGACAAGAAATTTTCATTTTAGCGACTTTGCCTGAGCAGTCTCAAAAAATTCCTCTAACAGGCAAAGTAATCTGGATCTCCCATAAGCAAAGTGGATTTAAACCTCAAGGTTTTGCTATTCAGTTAAGCGGAGATAAGGGAATTTACTATAAAACTGAGGCAGAACGAGTTTTGGCTGGTAGTATGTCTCTAGATCGTCCAAGTTATACGATGTAATTAAATAGGAAAGAAAAGTGTTTGTTGATACGCATTGCCATTTAACGATGTTAGATTTAATGCCTTATAACGGTGATCTGGACCTTGCGCTTGCAGCGGCGCGAGCAGAAGGAGTGTCTAAGTTTATGGCAATTTCCGTTGATCTCGATGACCATATTGCACTATCTGAGATTGCAAAGAAACATGCAGATGTTGGTTATACGGTAGGTGTACACCCTTGTGAGGATGTGGACACAATGGCACGTGCAACAACTGAATATTTGGTTGAATCGGCTCAATCAGAAAAAGTATGGGCTTTAGGTGAAACTGGACTGGACTATTATCACAGTACAGATTTTATTGAAGAGCAAAAGGTGTGTTTTGCAAGACATATCCAAGCTTCAAAAATTGTAAAAAAACCAGTTGTCGTTCATACCCGATCAGCAAAGCATGATACGGTAGATATTATCCGTGCTGAACACTCAACACATGGGATTCTGCATTGTTTTACTGAAGATTGGGAAACTGCTAAAGCTGTGCTTGATTGTGGTTATTACATTTCTTTTTCCGGTATTGTGTCATTTAAAAATGCTCAAGATTTGCGCGATGTAGCTAAACAGGTTCCACTAGATCGCCTTTTAATTGAAACAGATAGCCCGTATTTAGCACCTGTCCCATATCGTGGTAAAACAAATGAACCAAAATATGTGCCTTATGTAGCCAAAGCGCTCAGTGATGTATATGATAAATCGGTTGAGGAAATTGCAATGATCACCTCACAAAATTTTGAGAACTTGCTAAAAGCGATTTAGGTTATAGAAACTATATAAGAGAGTAATTGCGTGAAGATGGATCGTCAGGCTCAGTTCCGAGCAAGAGAAGTATTAATATTTCAGGTTGCGGAACAATTATTGCTAGAAAATGGCGAAGCCGGAATGACACTTGATGTCTTGGCTGCTGAGCTTGATCTAGCAAAAGGAACTTTGTACAAACACTTTCAAAGTAAAGATGAGTTGTACATGCTGTTGATTATTCGTAATGAGCGTATGTTACTTGAAATGGTTCAAGATACTGAAAAGGCCTTTCCGGAACATTTAGCCTTTTTCATGTTGCATCATTTACATCATCCTGAGCGAACAGTTTTATTCCATCAAATTGAGGAAAAACTCTCAATCACTGCTCAAGGCGTACATCATCTTTTTCACGAACTTTATCAAGTGCGTAAACAGAGATTGCGAATTATCATTCGCATGACAGACCACTACTTAGAATCTATTCAAAGCAGTATGCCTACACGAGATTATCTTGCTTCTATTTGGTCATTAACTCATGGTGCGGCAGCTATTCTCAATTCAAGTTTTTATCAACGATATTTAGGTTCAAGAGACACTTTAAGAGTGGCTTATATTGATCAGGCTTTAGCCTTACCTAAACAAGCTGTTGAGCAATATGCTTAGGTCAATATGAAATCTCAATCACCACTTAAATCCCAAAAAGGTTTTACTCTCATAGAAGTGATGGTGGTGATTGTTATTATGACGATTATGACTTCTTTAGTTCTACTCAACATAGGTGGGGTTGACCAAAAGAAAGCGATGCAAGCAAGAGAGTTATTTTTGCTTGATATGCATAAAATTGGTAAAGAGTCGCTTGATCAGTCTCGTGTTTTAGCTTTATCTACTCTCAGTGAAACAGATGTTTCACCATTTTCTTATGAATTCTATGAGTATCATGACCAGAGTAAATTACAGGTCCAAGATTTAAAAAATCGCTGGCAGAAATATTCTGAGTTTAATACACGCCAGTTGCCTAAACATGTATCGTTTACAATACAACCTTTAGATGAGCAAAACTATTCAAAAGCTACGAATACCGATTTAATTGGAGGGCAGGCTCCCCAGTTAATCTGGTTCGGTAACGGTGAAGCTAAAACTGTGAAAATACAGTTTTACTTTGAACAAAAACCAATTGGTTCAGAAATACAAATTGATCATTTGGGTAAAATAAATGAAATCTAAAGGCTTTACTCTATTAGAAGTAATGGTTGCTTTAGCAATTTTTGCAGTAGCGGCTGTCGCGTTAACTAAAGTAGCCATGCAATATACTCAATCTACCTCAAATGCAATTCTTAGAACAAAAGCTCAGTTTGTGGCAATGAATGAAGTTGCTTTAATGGAGATAAATCAGGAATGGCTTGAAGGTACTCAAAGTAAGCAAATTACTTCTCAAGGCGAAACTTGGCAGATTGACAAATCTGCACAATCAACAATTAGCCCGAATGTTCAGAAAGTAGATTTACAAATTAGCTTATATGATTCAGATAAGGGCAAAGTTCAAAATGGTATTACTCACTTGGTATTTTTTAATTATCCAATGAAAGCAAAATAATGATAAAGAATAAAAGTTTTCACTCTCCAGGCCCAGCTTCCCGTCTTGCGGCACGATCAGAGCAGATGATGAGGGGTTACTCCGAGCAAAGCTCTTCGTCTTGCGCTCAGACAAAGCTTCGCTTTGTTAATCCTCGCTCAGGATTTACTTTAGTTGAGCTTTTAGTTGCGATTGCAATTTTTGCTATTTTATCTTTGTTGGGTTGGAAGGTTTTTGATTATTTACTAAAAGTCCGTGATCGTAATACTCAACATGAAGTGCAGCTATTTGAATTACAAGATGCTTATCAACAAGTTTTGCGTGATACATTGCAAATTATACCTTTATCAGCCAATCAAGGCGGGCAATTACGTCCAGCTTTAGAGATTGATAATCAAGTTCTCCGCTTTAGTAAGGCAGGTGTTACTGATCCATTAAAGCAAGGATTATCACCTTTTGAGCGTATCGAATATCGATATGATCCTGATCAAAAAAAGCTTTATCGCCTTAAATATAGTAACTTAAATACTTCAAATAGAGAGCAACCCTTATCAAGTACGCTGTTGAGCCAAGTTGAACAATTTCAAATTATGGTTTTGACACCTCAAGAAGTAACAAAGTGGCCTGAAGTTAATATTGACCCTACAAAACCTGATGAATTTAGGAAGTTGCCAAAAGGAATAAAAATGCAACTCACGGTTGCAGGTGTAAGTTATGAGTGGATTTATAGCTTAAACCAAGGTGACTTATTGCTCTCCAAACAGGGAGGTCAATAAATGTTACTCTATAAAAAAAATCAGCAAGGTGTAGCGTTACTCACAATTTTGATAATGGTTGCTTTGGCTACAATTTTAGCTGCCTCTATCGCAAAGCATCAAACTAATACGATGGAAAATACGGGTTATTTGATGCGTCAAAATCAGTCATTACTCTATGCAAAAAGTGCAGAAGCTTTTTTTTCTGAATTATTAATTCAAGATGCAAATAATGCTGGTGGTATCGATCATTTAAAGGAAAGTTGGGCTCAGCCAATGCCACCTTTCTCAATAGAAGATGGAGCTGTATCGGGGCGCTTACTAGATGAGTCAGGAAAATTTAATCTAAACAATTTAACGACCAATGAAGGCAAGGTAAACGAAGCTGCTAAAAATTGGTTTGAGCGATTGCTTGTGCGTGTAGGATTGCCAGCAGAGTTAAGTCAGGCAGTTATTGATTGGCAAGATCCCGATGATGAACCATCTGGACCTATGGGGGCAGAAAGTAATTATTATGAAGGCCTTGATCCTGGTTATTTAGCTTCAAATGCTAAATTTCATCGTATAGAAGAGTTGAAATTGGTAAGAGGTTTTGAAGGCAAGAAATATGATTTAATCGCACCATACATTTCTGCATTACCTGAAAATACAAAAGTGAATGTTAATACCGCATCACCATTAGTATTAGCGAGTATTGATCAAAAATTAGATTTAGGGACTATAGAAAAAGAACTTCAATTACGCCAACAGAATTTAAAATTCTTTCAAAATATTGATGAATTATGGCAATTGAATGCTTTTTCAGCAGTTGATGCGCAAAAGAAAACTGAAGTTAATAGCCTTTTAGATGTGAAGTCGAACTTTTTTCAAGCACAAATTGAGGTTGTGTTGAATAATAGAAAAAGACAGTTCACAAGTGCCTTGATACGCAGTGATAAGCAGGTTTATGTATATTCTAGAAATATAGCGCCTTTTAACTAATTGAAAATTTATGATTTATTTACTTTGGATGTTTTTGAAGTTTGTAATTATAAATTTTTCTGAAGTTAAATATTAAAGTAAATATAAACTTTCTATATGTTTATATTCAATATTTCTTCATCAGTCTTATCATACTTTTTGCTAATTGTTTCTAATTGAAAAGTGGTGCGAAATTTTCGTCTTTTGCTTTATAATAATGTTCTTAGAAGGAATGATCGATTTGGCACATGTTAATTCGTAAGTTATTTAAGTTTGAAAATGCACATGTTGTACGTAACTGTACATCGGATCGTTGTAAGCGATCAATTCATGGACATAGCTATAAAGTTGAGTTATTGCTTAAAGCTTCGAAATTAGATCATGGACAAATGGTTTATGATTTTGGACTCCTAAAAGGAGTAATAAAAGACCTATTCGACAGCTTTGATCATGCAATCTGTTTTTGGGAAAAAGATGATTCTCAATATATTGATGCATGTCAAACTTTTAGTGCTCGTTGGATTTCTTTACCTGTTTCACCGTCGGCTGAACAGTTTTCACGTATTTTCTTTTATCTAGCTCAGCAAGTTTTACAATCAACAGTCACTCAAAATGGGGAAGGTGATGTTGAAGTATATTCTGTTATTGTTCATGAGACTGATACTGGATATGCTCAGAGCTTTATTGAAGATATTCAAAACGAACAAATGGGTATTTTAAGTCTTGATGGAATTGTTTTTTCAGAGCAAATTCAGATAGAGTGGGCAAATCCACAAATGTATGAAGACTTGAAAAAAGGGATTAAATTTAATAATCCTCAAGTTGATTTGCAAGTCGAAGTATAAATCGAATTACTTATTTTATTTGTAGAATTGAAAATTGATCTAGGATGACATTAATGCAATTAACTGAGCAACAGCAAGATAAACTCAGTAAAGTTCAATTAGAAGAAAGTTGGAAAAGATCTTTAGCACCTTTTCTATTAAGTCCTCAGATGGATAGTTTGCGCGATTTCTTATTTCAACAGAAACAAGCTCAGAAAATAATATATCCGCCTAGTAAACAGATCTTTAATGCTTTAAATACCACACCACTGGCTGATGTGAAAGTTGTGATTTTAGGGCAAGACCCATATCACGGGCCAAACCAAGCGAATGGATTAAGTTTCTCTGTTCAAAAAGGTATTGCATTACCACCATCTTTGCGCAATATTTTTCATGAATTACATACAGATTTGGGTATTCCAGCTCCTCGCCATGGTGACTTAACAAAATGGGCTACGCAAGGCGTACTTTTACTCAATAGTGTTCTTACGGTTGAAGCTGGACAGCCAACCTCACATCAAAAGCAAGGTTGGGAAGCATTTACTGATGAAGTTATTGATGTTCTAAATGAACAGAGACAACATATAGTATTTATTTTGTGGGGTGCTTATGCACAGCGCAAAGGACAACGTATAAATAGAGATAAACACTTGGTTTTAACAGCCGCACATCCATCACCTCTTGCTGCAAATAGAGGGGGATTTTTTGGATGCAAAGTGTTTTCAAAAACAAATCAATATTTGAAACAACATGGCATTGAGCCCATAGACTGGCAATTGGACGCATGATGAACTCTCCCAATGTAAATAACTATCACCCGGACTTGGTGGTTGAAGAAGCAAAAAACGGCTGGCGTATAGTACGTTTGAATCGTCCTAAATCGTTACATGCTTTAGACGAATCAATCGTAACGGCATTATTGCGTGTATTTGAAGATTTCCGTGACGATGAACAGGTTAAAGCAATTTGGTTAGACTCAACTACACCAAAAGCTTTTTGTGCAGGTGGTGATGTTAGAAAATTACGCCAACTTGTTATAAATCAAGAAGTCGATACCGCAAATAAGTTCTTCCAGCAGGAATATGCTTTAGATTTACTTTTACATAATTATGCTAAACCGGTTGTGGTTTGGGGAGAAGGTTATGTAATGGGCGGTGGTTTAGGCTTGTTTATGGCTGCACCATTCCGTCTAGTGACGCCATATTCACGTTTAGCAATGCCTGAAATTAATATTGGTTTATATCCTGATGTTGGTGCGAGCCGTTTCTTGGCAGATCGTGGTCCAATAGGTTTGTTTACGGGTTTAACTGGTTCAATTATGACTGCTGCTGGGGCGTATAGCATCGGTTGGGCAACACATATTTGTGAAGCTCAGCGTGATAATGTTTTGCAAAAAGTTTTAAATATTAACTGGGCTCATTATCCTGCAGGGGATTTCCGAGCAATTGATGATACTTTAAATAGTTTGCACCGTCCTGTTGCGGCAGGTCCATTGCAAAACTCACTTGATGTAATTCATAGCGTTTGCCGTGGTTTTAATTTTGAACAAGACTATCAAGCTATTGTTAGCTTGCGTGATGCGAGCAGTGATTGGTTACGTCAAGCGAGTGAGAATTTGCAAAAAGGATCTCCTAGTACCGCGGCAATTACTTGGTTACTGTGGCAATGGGGCAAACAAATTCACTCATGGGATGAGGTCTTTGATCTAGAGGCTCAGATTTCTGAGTGGAAAATCCGTCATCCTGACTTTGTGGAAGGTGTTCGCGCACGCTTAGTTGATAAAGATTTATCACCTGAATGGAAACCATGTGACGATCTAAGCTTGAGAGGTATATTGGCTGATTGTCCACCAGTAACTTCAATTGATAGCTGGAATGCCTTACTTAGACAACACGGTGTGATCACCTAAAATAAATGACTGAATATAGTGATGAATACTGGATGCAGCTTGCTTACGAGCAAGCTGAATTAGCCGCCCAGCAGGGTGAGATACCTGTTGGAGCGGTTCTGGTGAGCCAAAATCGAGTAATTGGATCTGGTTATAATGCTCCAATTACTTTATTAGATCCAACTGCACATGCAGAAATTCAAGCTATCCGTGCAGCGTGTTCCTCTTTAGAAAATTATCGATTACCCGAAGATACGACTTTATATGTTACTCTTGAGCCATGTACTATGTGTGTAGGTGCGCTCGTACATGCAAGAATTAAACATGTGGTTTTTGGTACGCCAGAACCTAAAGCAGGCTCTTTGGTGAGTGCGCGTCAGTTATTACAGCAAGGTTATTATAATCATAGGTTTACATTTCAGAATGGCTGTCTACAAGAAAAATGTGCACAACAGCTTAGCCATTTTTTTAAACAAAGACGTGAGCAAAAGAAACAAGAGAAACAACAAAAAACGTCCTTAAATGATTAAAAATTAACATACTCTTATGGCAAACTAACGCGGTTTTAATGCCATGATTCTATTTAATAAGGACGATCCAATGCGTAATGTAATTACCGTAGAAAAAGAATTTAATGCTCCTCTTACTGATGTATTTAATTTGCTCTCTAAGCATTCAACTTACAATACTGCTTTTGCACCTTTACAAGTTGTGCGTGTTAAAGACTCCGCAGATTCTAAAAGACCTGATGGTTTAGGCTCAATTCGACGTATGGGATTTGGTCCAATTAAGCCACTTAAAGAAGAAATTACATTGTTGGAAGAAAATAAAAGTATTGAGTATAAATTAATAGACAATCCTTTGATTAAACACCATTTAGGCAGAATCGAGTTTTCTGAGATCACACCATACATTACTTTAGTTACATACCGCATCGAGTTAACGGTAAAAGCGCCAGTGGTCAGTAAATTAATCCTTGCACAGCTAAAACTAGCCATTACACTAGGCTTTTCGAGATTAGCTAAAGCATTTGCTTCTTAGTGAGAGTTCAATGACAGTTCAAATTATTACTATTGATGGTCCGAGTGGTTCGGGTAAAGGAACATTGGCCGCAAAACTTGCAGCACATTATCAATATCATTTACTTGATTCGGGTGCCTTATATCGTTTATTGGGGTTGTCATTACATAAACACGATTTATTAGAGAAATTAGACAGTCAGCTTGATGAGTGTATCCAATATGCACGTCAACTGGACATTAAATTTGAAACGTCTACCTCAGGGATTTTGGTCTTTTTGGATGGAGAAGATGTATCTCAAACAATCCGTACAGAGCGTGTTGGTGAGTACGCTTCAAAAGTTGCAGTGGTTCCAGAGCTTAGACAGGCACTATTTGAAAGACAAAGAGCTTTTGCGCAAAGTCCTGGTTTAGTTGCAGATGGCCGTGATATGGCAACATCTATCTTCCCAGAAGCCAATGCCAAAATTTATCTGACAGCTTCGGCAGAGTCACGCGCTGAGCGAAGAGTAAAACAGTTGCAGGGTATGGGGCTAGATGCTAAAATAAACGACATTTTAGCTAATATACAGGCACGAGACAAAAGAGATATGGAGCGAGAAGTTGCTCCGCTCAAGCCAGCCAAAGATGCTTATATCATTGATAGTTCGGAATTAACGATCGATCAGGTATTTAAGTTAATGGTTGATTATGTCGATAGCCGTACTATTTAGTAAATAGAATTATCAGTTGAAGCATAGCTTGATCAGTCTATAAAGACTATGTTGATACTTAACTAAACCGGCCTTGTCTGATCCAAGACCGCTGAATTTATCAGGTATATCATGACCGAATCTTTTGCAGCCCTCTTTGAAGAAAGTGAATTAAACCTCAACGTTGAAAAGGGTGCAGTCATCCAAGGTGTTGTTGTAAACATCGATAGCGACTGGGTAACTGTTGACACTGGCCTAAAGTCTGAAGGCATTGTTGACCGTGCTGAATTTTTAAATGAACAACGTGAACTTGAAGTTCAGGTTGGTGATACTGTTGACGTAGTTGTTGAAGCTCTTGACAACGGTATGGGTCAAACAGTTTTATCACGTGAAAAAGCTAAGCGTGCTGAAACTTGGACTAAACTTGAAAAAATCTTTGAAGATGGCGAAATCGTTACTGGTGTTATCTCTGGTAAAGTTAAAGGCGGTTTCACTGTTGACATCGGTCCTGTTCGTGCATTCTTACCAGGTTCATTAGTTGACACTCGTCCTATCCGTGACACTACTCACCTTGAAGGTAAAGAGTTAGAGTTCAAAGTAATCAAACTTGATGCTAAACGTAATAACGTTGTTGTATCTCGTCGTGCTGTTATGGAAGCTGAATCTTCTGCTGACCGTGAAGCATTACTTGCTCAACTTGAAGAAGGTCAAACAGTTACAGGTACAATCAAAAACCTTACTGATTACGGTGCATTCGTTGATCTTGGCGGTATTGATGGTCTTCTACATATCACAGATATGGCTTGGAAGCGTATCAAGCACCCTTCAGAAGTTGTTGAAGTTGGTCAAGAAGTTACTGTTAAAGTACTTAAATTTGACCGTGAACGTAACCGCGTATCTTTAGGCCTTAAACAATTAGGCGAAGATCCATGGTTAGCGATCATGAGCCGTTACCCTAAAGGTTCTATCGTTAAAGCTCGCGTAACTAACTTAACTGACTACGGTTGTTTCGCTGAAATCGCTGAAGGCGTTGAAGGTTTAGTTCACGTTTCTGAAATGGACCACACTAACAAAAACATCCACCCATCTAAAGTTGTTCAGATTGGTGATGAAGTTGATGTTATGGTTCTTGAAGTTGATGAAGAACGTCGTCGTATCAGCCTTGGTATCAAACAAACTCGTGCTAACCCATGGGAAGAGTTTGCTAAAGCTCATGAGAAAGGCGAAAAAGTATCTGGTACTATCAAGTCTATCACTGACTTTGGTATCTTCATTGGCTTGAACGGCGGTATCGACGGTTTAGTACACTTGTCTGATATTTCTTGGAACGAGCAAGGTGAAGAAGCTATTCGTCGTTACAAGAAAGGTGACACTGTTGAAGCTGTTATCTTGTCTGTAGACGCTGAAGGTAACCGTATCAGCCTTGGTATCAAGCAATTGAACAGCGATCCGTTCAATGACTTCTTAGCTGCTAACGAACGTGGTGCTTTAGTTAAAGGTACTGTAACTGCAGTTGATGCTCGTGGTGCAACTGTTAAGTTGGCTGACGAAGTTGAAGCAACTCTTAAAGCTTCTGAAATCAACCGTGACCGCGTAGAAGATGCGACTAAATTCTTAGAAGTTGGTCAAGAAGTTGAAGCGAAGATCATCAACGTTGATCGTAAATCTCGCTCTATCAACTTGTCTATCAAAGCGAAAGACGAAGCTGAAGAGAAAGAAGCAGTTGCTAGCTTGCGTACTGCAACTACAAGTCAAGACAATGGTCCTAAGACTATTGGTGACTTGATCAAAGCACAAATGAAGTAATAAGTTAACAAAGTACAGTTTCATGTAACGGAATTGTACTTTTTATACAAATTACTGTAAACGGTAGCCTAGTATTCAACATACTGCGCTACCGTTTTGTATTTAAACAGGTTATTATCGAACGACATAGAGTAGCAATAAATAACGAGGTCGTAGATGACTACTGAAGCTCTTAATAAGTCTGATTTGATTGAACGCATTGCGCTAAAAAACCCACACTTAGCTGAACCTTTGGTGGAAGAGGCGGTTAAAATTATGATTGATCAAATGATAGAAGCCCTATCAACTGATAATCGAATTGAAATCCGTGGTTTTGGTAGCTTTGCTTTACACCACCGTGATCCAAGAGTTGGTCGCAATCCTAAAACAGGAAAATCAGTTGAAGTTGCAGCTAAAGCTGTTCCACATTTTAAACCCGGAAAAGCCCTTCGTGACGCAGTAAACGAATCTGGGAAATAAATAAAATTTATAAGTCGGGGTGCCTATGCGTTATATTTTAATTGCATTGCTTATTGTTGTATTTGGCTATTCTTTAGCACTTGTTTTGCAAAATCCAACAGAGCTTTCTGTTGATTTGTTATTTACCCAAGTTCCAGCTATGCGTTTAGGCTTATTATTGCTACTCACATTAGTACTAGGAACTGTGGTTGGTCTTTTATTAGGTGTGCAAGTTTTCAGAGTATTCCAAAAAGGCTGGGAAATTAAACGCCTGCGTAAAGATATTGACCATTTAAGAAAAGAACAAATCCAAAGTGCTCAATTAGCAGCGGCTGAAGCAGCTGCAAATGTAAGACATGAAAAAACCGTTGTAGATATTTATCCTCAAGATAAAAATTCTACTCCGCTATAATCCCCGTACTACTCTTTATTAATGAGTAAAGAGTAGTATCTCTCTAAATTTTATCTCTTCTTTTATTCTTCTAAATTTAAACGCTTTTGTTCTTATCGCTTTAATTTTGGAAAGCAGCTCTCTACATTCCTTTATTCCTTCATGAGTTGTCTATTATAATAACGCTGATTTTATATGATGGAAGAAAGTCTCTTGAGTATCATTGTTGCGTTAGATGCAAAAAGCCAATATGACGCTTTAAAAATTGTTGAACAGCTTGATCCTGCTTTATGCCGCGTAAAAGTAGGTAAAGAGCTTTTTACTCATGAAGGCCCATCTGTTGTAAAAAAACTGCAAGAACAAAATTTTGAAGTTTTTCTTGATCTTAAATTTCATGATATTCCAAACACTACAGCTCAAGCAGTATGTGCAGCGGCTGATTTAGGTGTATGGATGGTAAATGTTCACGCTTCAGGTGGCCGTAAAATGATGGAAACCTGTGTGGAGCGTTTAAAAGCAGGTAACTATCAAACCCAACTTATTGCTGTGACAGTACTCACATCAATGGGTCGTGAAGATTTAAAAGATATTGGTTTAGATGTTGAACCTGTAGAGCATGTAAAGCGCTTGGCTAATTTAACGAAAGAAAGTGGCTTGGATGGGGTGGTTTGTTCAGCTCAAGAAGCTAAGATTCTTCGTGAATTAATTGGGCAAGACTTCTCTTTAGTAACACCTGGTATTCGTCCAGAAGGTTCTAATGCAGACGACCAAAAACGTATTGTAACTCCAAAGCAAGCTATGCTTGATGGCTCTACGCATCTGGTAATTGGTCGACCAATTACTAAAGCAGAAAAGCCAACAGAAATGTTGAAGTCTATTCTTGCTTCGATTGCCTAAAAATTTAGGAATAAGCTAATTAATAACGGGGCGAGTAGGCTTAATAATAAGCCGCTCATCATGGCATGTGGTACATAATGTGTGCCACATGACTGTTTTACCATGGCTAAGGTAACATCCATTGAGGTTGCACCAGCACTTGAAATAGCAGGGCGTGGAAAACGCCAACCCATGGTATACATTAGAAAAATAGCAACAATTTCTCTAAATAAGTCGGTTAATAAGGCGATTCCACCCAACTCTGCCGAATGTAATTGCGTAAATAAAATCCCCGACATTGAATACCAGCCATAGCCTTGTGCTAAAGCTAAAGTTTCATTAAGTGTAAAATGCTTGTTGAGCAAATAGTAATTCAAAAGACCTGCTATACATGACCCTATAAAAGCAGCTAAGGGTACAATTAAAATTTTCCAGCTTAACCATGTGCGGTTAAAGTGGGTGAAGGCAAGTTCGATACCAATTAAAAAAATAAAAAGTAATAACAAGTACCAGCTATTAAATGCGATATGAGAGGTGACTTGAGTAACGATAGCGCCGAATAAAACACCGACACCTAGTGCAAGAAAAGTCTTCGCAATATTCTTTAAAGCATTTACAAAAAGTTGTAGGGAGATTTTGCCTTTAACACTTTGTTTATCAAAAATTGTATAAGCAAATAAACACGTAAAGAACGAACCAAAAGAAGTGGTAAGAGCAATGATAATAGCGGGTGGGAGTATGGCAGAAGGATTCTCGATTTGATCAAGTGCCAAGGTTAATTCAAAAGCTACACTAGCTAAAAGAATATAAGAAAAATAGGGCAGTATTTTAAATATAAAGTGTCGGATATTTAGAGATAGTTTGGGTGCTAGGAAATAACCGAAAGCCAGTGCTAAAAAAATTTGAATGATGAGATAAAAAGATTGCATATAATAGGTAGATTGTTATCAACCTACCTATTATGTCTTGAACATTTTAAGCTGCATAGCTCTGTGAGCTTTTATTTAAAAGTAAGTAGTCTTTGGGCTTAACTTTACGTGTTTCTAACCAATACTTCCATGTGTAAGTTGGCCATAGTGAAAAGTTTCTACCATCGGCAGATTGATACCAACTACTACAGCCACCAGCTTGCCATACGGTTCCTTGCAGCTGCTTTTGGACACGTTCGTTAAAAGCGTCTTGAATTTCAGGCTTGATCTCAATTGCTTTTTGACCAGACTCTTCTACTAACTGAATAAGCTGTAAAATGTAATTCACTTGAGATTCAATCATAAAAATAATCGAATTATGACCTAGAACTGTATTAGGGCCTACCAGTTGGAATAGGTTGGGAAAGTTTTTAGTCATAATGCCGTAATAGCTTTCAGCACCATCTTTCCATGCTTGTTTTAACTCGATTTGATTACGTCCGATACATGTGAAATGTTTTAAATAAATACGTGGGTCAGTAATAAAACCTGTACCGTAAATTAAACAATCAATAGGTCGTTCTCGACCATCTTTAGTAACAATACTGTTTTCTTTAATCTCTTGAATACTATCAGTTACTAGCTCAACATTTTTTCGGTTAAAGGTAGGGAAGTATTTATTTGAGATAAGAATACGTTTACATCCCATAACGAAGTCAGGTGTGAGTTTTTTTGCTAACTCTTTGTCTTTAACTTGAAAACGGATGAATGCTTCTGCCAATTTTTGGCCATACTTCATGATTTGAGGTTGAACAATGGGTACAACGCGAGATTCATTACTCCAGTAAAGACGACTACGATGAATCTGGCGATAAATATTAGAAGATTTGAATAATGCTTTACTTAAGCTTGAATATTTGCGCTCATCTCGTGGTATTACCCATGCAGCTGTTCTTTGAAATACATAGAGCTGTTTAACATCTTTGGCTATTTCAGGAATATATTGAATTGCGCTACCACCTGTACCAATAGATGCGACTGACTTTCCGTTTAAGTCATAGTCATGTTCCCATTTTGAGGAATGAAATACTTTTCCTTTAAATTTTTCAATTCCTTTGATAGGAGGAATTTGTGGGATGTGTAGGGGACCAGATGCAAAAACTACAAATTGAGCTTCTATAGAAGGTTGGTCCTTAAAATCTAGAGTCCAGACATGACGTGTTTCATCATATTGGACATGAGTTACGTCATGGTTAAATTTACAGTAATCCTTAATTTTATATTTCTGTGTAATGTCTTGAATATAATTAAAGATCTCTGGTCCCTCAGCATAGCGTTTTGTCCAATCTGTTTTTGGTGCAAAAGACAATGAATACATGTGAGATTGAACATCACATGCTGCACCTGGATAACGATTTTCTCGCCAAGTTCCACCGACATCATTTGATTTTTCTAAAATAACAAAGTCTTGCTGTTGATTTTGTAGTAAACGGATTGCCATTGCTAAGCCACCAAAGCCAGCACCAATAATAGCGATTTTAGTTTTTTGAATAGCATCTTGCTTTGCGTTTAGCATTGGAAACCCTGCATAAGCTGAAAAGAGGATTGCACGCAAGAGTAACGTTTTTTAATCAGTTTAAACATGATTGTATCGACGTGAAAATTGATAGATTCGGCAATTAATTTTCTTGCTTCTTTATAGTAAAACATTTCAGTCTAGGGAAATTGATAGAAGAATGAAACGGTCGATACTTGGTTTAATCTATTTAATTCAAGGAATGCGCAATGCTGGCATTGATGTCGACTCACGTTTGGCCGATATAGGTATTAAAGTCGATGCTCTAGACCCGAGTTCCACAATTCATGATCGTCTTGAATGGGACATTCAACAAATAATTAGTAAAAATGTAGAGCCTGAAAAGGGTTTATTTATTGGACAGCATTACGCTTTAGCGGGTTACGGCCCATTGCTTATGTTACTTGTTACAAGTAATGATATTCAAACTGCTTTAAATAAAGGTATAAAATATCAAAAGCTTACACATTTATTTGGTAGCTTAGCTTTATACGAAACTGATGAGCGGACCATTTTAAATTATTTGCCGGTTGATTTAAAAACGGAAATTGGTCAGTTACGGGCACAATGTGAAGTCTCTGGAACTTATAAGTTTATTCAAGATATTTATACGATGATGGGATTACAAATGCCTACGATGCGTATAGAACTTCCATTTGAAAAGCCTACTGATATGGATACTTTGTCATGCTATTTTGCATATTATGGCGAAGATGTGCATTTTAATGGTAAATATGCGGCATTTAGCCTAAGTAAGGATGTACTTGAAATCAAGATTCCTTCTGCTGATATCATTACACATCGTATTTATGAATCAAAATGTATTGCAGAAATAACAAGATTAAATCAACAAGATCATCAAACTCCACATATCATACAATGTGTGCAAGATTATCTTGAACTGCAACAAGGAATTATCCCGAGCATGGCGGAAACAGCTTTTGCATTGAAAATGCCTGAAAGGACATTGAGGCATCAACTGCAACAGCTAAATACGAGTTATAAGCAAATTCGTGAACAAATTATCAAGAATAAGGCATTGAAGCTTATGGAATATAGGGAATACTCAATAGAAGTTGTTGCCGAATTACTCGGCTATTCTGAACCGGCGGCATTTAATCATGCATTTAAACGATGGTTTGGACAGAGTCCTCGACAATATGCAAAAGAGTCATCGTCGTAACTCTTGATGCTAAAAGCTAATGTGGTTGAACAAAATGTTCGCTATACTCTCATCAGTTAAAATTGAAATAAAACGATATGTTAAATTTAAAATCTTCTCATAGTACTGCATTCACACCTTCTTCCCCAGCAGAACGCTATGCTGAGGCTTTAGCTTCAGGTCAATTTATGGCAGATGAAGCGCAAGCACAGGCAGTGCAAGAATTAGATCGCGTATGGAAAGAACTTTTAAACCGTTATAAAGCCTCAAAAAAAGCTTTCCGTCGTTTTCGTCGCCAAACTTCACCTAAAGGTGTATATATGTGGGGCGGAGTAGGCCGTGGAAAAACTTGGCTTATGGATCAATTTTACGAGTCTGTGCCATTTCGCCGTAAAACGCGTATGCATTTTCATCATTTCATGCAACATGTTCATAAAGAACTAAATAAGCTTTCAGGCCAGCGTAATCCGCTTGAAATCGTAGCTGACCAAATCTATAAAGATGCTGTCGTTATCTGTTTCGATGAGTTCTTTGTATCAAACGTAACAGATGCAATGATCTTAAGCGATTTATTCCAAAAATTGTTTGTTCGTGGTGTGACATTAATCGCAACATCAAACATTGCACCAGATGGCTTATATAAAAACGGTATTCACCGTGATCGTTTCTTGCCAACCATTGAAATGGTTAAAAAGAACTGTGCTGTTTTAAATGTAGATGCAGGTGTGGACTATCGTTTGCGTGTACTAAAACAAGCTCAATTATTCAAATCACCATTAACGAATGAAGCACAAAGCTGGATGGCTGAACGTTTTAGTGCTTTAACTCATACACAAGCTCATTCTCAAGAGCCGATTGTGATTAATAATCGTGTTGTCGAGACTTTGGGACATACAGAAGATGTGTTGTGGTGTGAATTTTCTGAACTCTGCTTTAAACCACGTAGCCCGGCAGATTTTATTGAAATTGCAAATATTTATAATACGGTTCTAGTCAGTAATGTTCCTCATTTGACGGATTTCTTATCCGAAGGTACTCGTCGCTTTATTTATCTAGTTGATGAGTTTTACGATCGAGGTGTGAAATTACTTTTAACGTCTCAAGATAGTATTATTGATATTTATCAAGGTGAAAAATTAGCATTTGAAATTGAACGTACGCGTTCACGTTTGCTAGAAATGCAGTCTGATGAATATTTACATTCTGAACACCGACATATTGATGCTACTAAAACCTCTTAAGTAAAGTAGATATGAAAAGCGCTCTAGATAGAGCGCTTTTTTTACAACAAAAATAGATAAATTTAGTTAAATAGTGCTTTTTCACGCAGCAAAGTTTGATATAACTAAATACGCTTTAGAAAAACAAGATAGTGAAACTTTTTGTCTGTTAACAAAAAGTCTAGTTTCAGTATCTTTAAATATTGAATAAATTGATGGGAATTCTAGTTAGAATTTTAATATTTCCTTTATAGAAAAATTTATCTTTGTCAATAGTTTTGCAAGGGAAAATGCTTACTATTTAGGAATGTGATATTAGTATTCAGCTTAATTTAAATCGGTATACTAGGATTCTCTTGGTATAAAAAGTAGCAACTTCAGGAAAGACAATGACTGCACGTATTCAAAAAGGCAAGTTAGCGATTGCTAAAGAACTTTACGATTTTATCGAAAATGAAGCTTTACCAGGTTCTGGTTTAGATAGTGAAACTTACTGGAAGAACTTTGAGCAAGTTGTTGTCGATCTTAGCCCAAAAAATAAAGCATTATTGGCTAAGCGTGATGAATTACAAGCAAAAATTGATGAATGGCACCGTAACAACAAATTTGAATTAGGTGCTTATAAAACGTTCTTAACTGAAATTGGTTATTTATTACCAGAAGTTGAAGATTTTCAAATCACTACTGAAAATGTAGATGAAGAAATTGCGTTGTTGGCAGGACCACAGTTAGTTGTACCTGTACGTAATGCACGTTATTGCTTAAATGCAGCAAATGCCCGTTGGGGTTCTTTATATGATGCACTTTACGGCTTCGATGTAATTTCTGAAGAAGGCGGAGCTGAAAAGGGTAAAGGATATAATCCTGTTCGTGGTGCAAAAGTTATTGAGTTCGCTAAGAATTTCTTAAATGAAGTTTTCCCGCTTGCTCAAGGTTCACATGCAGATGCAACAAAATATGCAATTGAGCAAAATAAACTCGTTGTAACTTTGAAAGATGGTTCAAAAACAGGTTTAGCTCATGAAGCTCAGTTTGTTGGTTTCAATGGTGAAGAAGCAAATCCTTCAGAAGTTGTACTTTTAAGTAATGGTCTTCATGTCATTATCGAAATTGATGCAAATAGCCCAATTGGACAAACTGATCCAGCGGGTGTTAAAGATTTAACATTTGAAGCGGCAGTAACCACAATTCAAGATTTGGAAGACTCTGTTGCGGCTGTCGATGCAGAAGAAAAAGTTGAAGGTTACCGTAATTGGTTAGGTTTAATGAAGGGTACACTTCAAGAATCTATTGAAAAGAATGGTAAAACGATTGTTCGTGATCTAAATAAAGATCGCGAAATTAAAAACTTAATTGGTGGTACAACAAAACTTCATGGTCGTTCACTTATGTTACTTCGTAACGTAGGTCACTTAATGACTAACCCAGCTATTTTGGTAGATGGTGAAGAAATTTTCGAAGGTATTATGGATGGATTGGTAACTCCATTGTTATCAATTGCTGATATCCGTAGTACAAACGAAAATAAAAACTCTCGTAAAGGTTCTATGTATATTGTTAAGCCAAAAATGCATGGTCCTGAAGAAGTTGCGTTTGCTGTAGAGTTATTTGAACGTGCTGAACAGGCGATTGGATTACCACCTAAATCGTTAAAAATCGGTATTATGGATGAAGAGCGCCGTACATCTGTAAACTTGAAAAACTGTATTGCTGCTGCTAAAGACCGTACAATCTTTATTAATACTGGCTTTATGGACCGTACGGGTGACGAAATCCATACTTCTATGGAAGCTGCTCCAGTTGTTCGTAAAGAAGCTGTTAAAACACAAAAATGGATTGCTGCTTACGAAAACCGTAACGTTGCAATTGGCTTGAAATGTGGTTTACAAGGTAAAGCACAGATTGGTAAAGGTATGTGGCCAAAACCAGATAGCATGAAAGATATGTTAGCAACTAAAGCTGCACATCCAAATGCTGGTGCTTCTTGTGCTTGGGTTCCATCTCCAACTGGTGCTGTACTTCACGCAATGCATTACCATCAAGTAAATGTAAAAGCACGTCAAGATCAGTTAAAAGCTGAAGAAATGTTGTCATTAGATGACTTGTTAACCCCTCCATTTGCACCTGATACAAACTGGTCAGCGGAAGAGATTAACAATGAACTTGAAAATAACTGCCAAGGTATCTTAGGTTATGTTGTTCGTTGGGTTGACTTAGGTGTAGGTTGTTCGAAAGTTCCTGATATTAACAACGTGGGCTTAATGGAAGACCGTGCAACCTTACGTATTTCTTCTCAACACGTTGCGAACTGGTTACGTCACGGTATTGTAACTCGTGAACAAGTTGAAGAAGTGCTTAAACGCATGGCAAAAATTGTTGATGAGCAAAACGCGAATGACCCATTGTATAAACCAATGGCAGCTAACTTTGAAACAAATATTGCTTTCCAAGCAGCTTCTGATCTTATCTTCAAAGGTTGTGAACAGCCTTCTGGTTACACTGAGCCGTTACTTCATGCTGCTCGTTTGAAGTTAAAAGGTTATACAGGTGATTAATTTCATCCTGTTTTGAAAAAAAGCCTCTTCGGAGGCTTTTTTATTTTTCGGTATATTTTGTGCATTATAAAATGCAGACTTATAGTTAGAAGGTTTTGAATTTGATTAGTCTAAAAGATCTTGTTTTGAAGTTGAATATTTAGTTTTAAAAAAAAACGCTAACTGAAGATTCAAGTTAGCGCAGGAGTTAATAGAGTTAAATAGATTGAAAAGCAATATTAGTTACTGCTCACAATTCCAATTTTAGTGACACCTAAACGTTGTGCAGTAGCCATGACCATCGCTACATTCTTATATTCAGCCATCTGGTCTGGTTTGAGTTTGATCTGGTCTTGATCTTTTTTAGCAACAACACCTTGAAATAAAGTCTCTAGCGCCTTTCGGTCAGAAACCTCTTGGTTATTCCAAAATACTTTGCCTACCGCATCAATTCTTACATCAATCACTTCAGGTGGCTTTTCATTTGTTGGTGGCGGTGTACCATTTGGCAAATTAATATTAATCGCGTTGTTTGGTGCAGGTATGGTAATAATAAACATAATAATGAGTACCAACATGACATCAATAAGAGGTGTCATGTTGACTTCTAACATCACATCGTCATCATTATTTGAACCGACATTCATACCCATAAAATTCTCCTTAAGTTAATTACGGGGAGGCTGGAGGGGTAGTAACAAAAGCAATTTTGCCAATACCAGCTTCTTTGGTCGTACTAATGACCTGATCTATCGCTTCAAAATGGGTAAGCTGATCACCCCGAATATGAACTTCTGGCTGAGGTCTTTTTTGTGCAACTGCTTGAAGTTTTGCCAGCAATATCTCTTTACTAGGCACATAACTTTCGTTCCAGAAAATATCGCCTTTCTTATTTACTGAGAGTTGAATATTTTCAGGCGTGGTTGCATAGGGAGTATTTTTTTCTTCTGGTAGTTTCACTGGAACCGTATGTGTGACTACCGGAATAGTAATAAGAAAAATAATAAGTAAAACCAACATGACATCAACCAAAGGTGTCGTGTTAATTGTGCCAATCATTTCATCATCATCTTCAGAACCAACACTCATACCCATAATGTTTGCTCCCGATTATTTAATACTGCGATTAACTGAATTATTGGTATTAATTTCTCCACTTAATAAAACCGCGTGTAAATCTGAACCAAATGAACGGACATTTTCCATAACTGCTTTATTACGGCGTGTAAGCCAGTTATAACCAAGTACAGCAGGTACTGCGACTGCAAGACCAATCGCTGTCATAATCAGAGCTTCACCAACGGGGCCTGCAACTTTATCGATAGATGCTTGACCTGAGATACCGATGGCTGTTAATGCGTGATAAATTCCCCAAACGGTACCAAAAAGACCAACAAATGGTGCAGTAGAGCCTACTGTTGCTAAAAAGGCTAAACCACCACCTAAATGATTTTGTATTTTCTCAATTGCGCGTTGAATTGAAATGCTCACCCATGTATTAAAATCGATTCGTTCAAGTAAAGAACCGCCATGCGATTTAGTTGAATTAATACCTTTTTCTGCAATAAAGCGATAAGCGCTACTTTGTTCTAAACCTTCTGCAGCATTATCAAGGGAGGTAGCTTCCCAGAAATGTTTTTCAGCTTCTTTGCCTTGGCGTTTGACTTTACCTTGCTGCAATAGTTTAGAGATGATGATGTACCAAGTACCAATCGACATGAGTACTAATATAAATAAGGTAGACTTAGCAACTAAATCACCTTCGCGCCAAAGGGCTTCTAGACCATATGGATTTTTAACAGTTTCACTTGTTGCAGGCTTTGGTGGCGGAGTTGGAGTATTTGTACTTGACGTAGCTTCAGTAGTTGCTGTGGCCACAGGAGTATTGCTTGTTTCTTCTGCGAAAACTGAGCTTAATGGAAGTAACGAGCAAGCTGCGATTAGACTTGCAGAAGCGAAACGAACTAACGGTTGAGTTGATTTTTTCATCATATATCTCCAATATTTTTTAATTTCTTGCTAATTCAATTGTTTATTCAATTACAAATGGATATTCAATTTCATACCAATCTTGCTGAGGTACACCATCTTTCATTGCTGGTTTGAACGTACATAAGCTGTAAGCTTTAGTTGCCGCTTTATCTAAAATCTTGCTGCCACTCGATTTTTTTACTTTGGCATCAATAACTTTGCCGGATGTATCAACCAGAACACGTATTCGCACTGTCCCTTGTTCTTCATTCATAAGTGCTTCGCGTGGATATTCTGGTTTTTCACAACCAGCAGAACCCTCTGAAACACCACGACTTACACCAGCTGGTTTGGGGGCTGGCGCAGCAGCCACTGGAGCAGGTGCGGCAACAGGGCTTGGTGATGTGGTACTAGGTGTAGCAGGAGCTGGGGTAGCCGCTTTAGTCGGTTGAGCCACTGGTGTCGTTTTTTGTACCGGTGTTGCTACTTTCTCTACTTGTTTAGGCGGCTCAGGAACCTTGGCAACTTTTTCTACCATTTTTGGTGGCTCAGGCGGTTTTTCCTTTGGTTTCGGCTCTTCCGGCTTTGGTGGAGGAGGCGGCTTAATATCCTGAATAATTTGTAATTCCACAGGTTTTTCTGCTGGTTTTTGAATATTGTTTGCTAAACCTGACATCAGAATATAGGCAACAAGAAGATGCAGAAAAATAACTGCAGCAATACCAATTAGGCGTTTGGCAGATTTATTTTCTATGTCTGTAAAAGTCATGCCCATAGTTACTCCTGAAACTTGAGACAAACAATTCTTAAATTAATGTTTGACTAAGGGTGAGTATTCGGTCTGCAAACACGATGTCTAAAGTCGTGTTTGCAAAATAACCAATTAGAACTTGTATGTACCACGTAAATAGTATGTACGTCCTGTTGGGTCACCATACCGAGGGTCATATCCGTATTGGAAATTATCTAAAACGTTTGAAGCAGATGGATCTTCATCGAAAATATTTTTAATACCCGCTGTTAGCTCAAGATTTTTAAAGCCTTTATAGGTACCAGAAATATTGTAGAGGGTATAATCACTAACTTTGTGATGATCATATTGTTCTTCACCTATCTGATTTTGATCATCGTAACCACGTACAAACTGTTGTTCAAAAACTAGTCTCCAATTTTCATATGCCCAGTTAATATTAGCTGTGTGTTTCCATCGGACAACAGCAGGGTCTTCATATAGGCCAACCTGTCCTGTCCATGGCTCACTTTTTGAGTCGCGATAATCTAGTTTGGATACATAAGTCCCATCAATTCCAAAGCCAAAACGGCCAGTGGATGTCATTGGAGTTAAATAATTCAGACTAATATCAAAACCTTCTGTTTTCATACCACCAGAGTTGAATAAGTTGGTTTTTATATAGTCGATAGTACCATCAGCATTTCTTACAAAAAGAGCAGAGTATTTTTCAGGTTCTCCAAAGATTGTGGCTTCTCCCACCTGAGCAATCAGGTCGTCAATTTTAATATTGAAATAGTCAACCGTTAGTACAAGGTTTTTAATTGGCTCGAAAACAAAGCCGGCAGTAAATGATTTTGATTCTTCTGGTTGTAAATCTTTTGAGCCTCCCTGTAATTTCATAAATTGAGTATTACAAAAGTCATTTTTATTTTTCCCTTCTACGACCTCACCGCCTGGGCAGTAAAGTGGGTCATTATATTTTGCACCAGTATAAGTTTTGCTTTGAGCCGCATTAATCTCATATAGGCTTGGTGCACGGAAACCTGTGCTATATGAGGTACGGAACATGAGTTGTTTTAATGGCTCCCAACGGATCGCGAATTTAGGGTTAAAAGTATCGCCAAAGTCACTATAGTCATCGTAACGAGCTGCAAGTTGTGCTTCGATCGTTTTGGTTATAGGTATTTGTAATTCTGTAAATGCAGAGGTAATGTCTCGGTCGCCAGAATTATCAGGTTTACTAGGGTCTGTACCACTACTAGGAGCTTGACGGACTAAATCTGCATTAATATGTTGTTTCCAATCTTGATTAGTAAAGCTGCCTCCTAAAGCAAAACCAACCTCACCAGCAGGTAAAGTAAAAATAGGACGGCTAATACTGAAGTCAGCAGTAGTGGATTCTAAAGTTGCTTCATTATATTTTCCTTTAACTGATAAACTGTTCCAGATATTAGGATCACTACTTTCACCAAATGGGTTTAATGTTCCGTTATTTAAGGCATCTTGTAATTTAGTCTTATTTAATTGACCAGTAACGAAATTATCTGAGGCTTCACTTTTTGCATAGGTAATACCTGTGTTTAAATCCCATCCCCATACGTCACCTTCCAGACCAGCAAAAAGCCGATGTGATTCATTAATTGATTTAGCTATACGGTTCCCAGCATGTGAGCGTAAATAGAGTTCTAGGGGGGCACCACTTAACCCATTAACGCTAGGAACAATACCATTACCTGGATAATATGGACTATCACTTGGAAGGGTGACGCGAGTTGAAAGATTGCTACGGCTAAAAGGATCTGGAGCAACAGAAGTGATAACTTCACTACGTGAATAAATATATTCACCAATAGCATTTAAATTATCATTAACTTTGAATGTACCACGTCCTAAAACAGAAACATTTTCTACGTCAGGTTTGATACCTATCAAAGCTTGAGTATTTGCATAACAGAATCCCTCTTCTGCTGACTCTGTGGGGCCCAAACATTGACCATTTTGAGCATAGGGATTTCCAGAAACTCCAGATATAGGATCATAAAAATTTGAGGTAAACGCATTAGCAGAGCGTCCATCAAGACCGAGTTCTGGTAATACTCCGCCACGTTCAGAAATTTTTCGGTCTTTTGCCATAATGCCGTTAGTACGACGATAATCTACAACACCGAAAATATTAAAACCATCTTCATCTAAGTCGCCATAGCCACCAAAGATAGAAATATCTTGTTTGTCACCACCTTTGTGTTCTGGTTGTAACAAGCCTGCGCTAATACCCACACCTTGATATGTTTTTTTTGTAATGAAATTAATAACCCCTGCAACAGCATCGGCACCATAAACTGCTGAGGCACCATCACGTAAAACTTCAATACGATCAATCATTGCTAAAGGAATAATATTTAGGTTTACGGTGGAAGTACCAAAAGGGTTCGCTGCGAGGCGTCGTCCATTAAGTAAAACGAGTGTTTTATCGCTACCTAAACCCCGAAGGTTAGCGGTAGAACCATCGGTATTACTGGCACCCACATTCTGGTCAGTTGAAAAACCTGCCTGATTTGAACTTACACGGGTTAATGCCTCTTCAACTGTAGTAACGCCAGCATTTGCGAGATCTTCGCCTTTAATAATGGTAATAGGTGAAGCACTTTGTGCTGCAACTCCTTTGATTGAAGAACCTGTAACGGCAACTTTTACGACTTTTGTTGGTTTTTCATCACTACTTGATTGTTCAGTTTCTGCTGCCTGTGCCAGGGTAAGACACATCATACTTAAACTAAGGGTGCTTAATTTAAGAATTGTTTTGCTGATCTTGGGGGTTGCCTGAGATCGAACATTGTATTTTTTTTTCATCGTGGATTTGATCCCTTTTTGTTGTCGTTAGCGATATTGCTGGAAAGTTTTTAAGCAAAGCAAGTGCCAACTATATATTTTTCTTTTTTTAGTTTATGCAAAATATTGATATATATTGATTTTATTATGGTTCAGAACAAAGGTTCATCTTTTATTAAATAAAAATAAATTTTCCGTTTGGAAAATTTTTGAACGCTGGCCAAAAGTTTCAAATTTTTTTTGTATAAAAAATATACATTACTGGACTCTTCACATGCTTAATAAATAAAAATGTATCGTTTTAGAACCTTTTTATATGTAATGTTATACTATTTATAATGCCGGTTTTTGTTATATTTTTTATTTAAAATCAATTCATTATTTTATAATTATTTGTTAATTTGGCTTGTCTTAATATGAATCATAATGTGTCATTAATGTATTTTATTTGTGCATTTAAGGTATTAGATGATTAACATATGCAAATATAATATTTGGCAAAAAGTTACTTTTATTTATATAGTTCAAACCATTTTAAGTACCTAATAAAAATATGAATTTCTAATATTATTAATTATTTTGTGATGAATATTAATAAATGGCATGAAATTCGCTTTATTTTCAGTAGTTACAAAAGATTGGGTTTTTGACTTTGTTTTTCCATTTGTTCAAATAAAAATGCTCATAGAAAAGTAAAGAATTAAACCTAAATAGGCTTATCTGTTGAAAAAGAACTTTTCTTATGCAGATTTAGATGTTACTCAAAAGGATAATATCTTTTAAAAAACTAATTACGTGGGTATGAACTTGAAATTAAAATTTTTTAAGCTCGCCATTTTAAGTCTGGCTATTACATCTGTTCCTTGTGCTTACGCAATTACGCCAGCGCAACCAAACAAAATTTTGCATGTTGCCTATGAAGCCCCGGATGATGGCTTCGATATGGTTAAAACTACCAATTTCTATAGTGTTAATATTGCTGAGGCAATTTTTGAGCCTTTACTTAAATATGACTATCTGGCACGCCCATTACAGTTAGCTCCCTATACAGTAGAGAGCCTGCCCAAAGTGGAACAAGACGGTAAAGTGTATACTTTTAAAATTAAGCCAGGTATCTATTTTACTAATGATCCCGCTTTTAAAGGTAAACGCCGTGAGCTAGTAGCCGAAGACTACGTCTATACAATTAAACGTATTCTAGATCCTAAAAATAGAGCACCGTCTGTTTCATTCATTGATGGTAAGTTACTAGGTGCCGATGCGGTTGTAGCCCAAGCAAAGAAAACTGGAAAATTTGATTATGCTGCTCCAATTGCAGGAGTCAAAGCACTTGATCGATATACTTTACAATTTACCTTAACTCGCCAAGACTATAATTTCCCTTATATTCTTGCCTATATTGCATTTGGCGGAGTTGCTAAAGAGGTTGTCGATTATTACGGTGACCGTATTGGTATGCATCCCGTAGGTACAGGCCCTTACATGTTAAGTAAGTATGTACCAAGAAGTAAGGTCGAGTTGATTGCTAATCCTGATTATCGTGGTTTTGTCTGGAACTTTAAGTCGACAGGAACACCTTGGGATAACCAGCTTGTTAAGGAAATGTCTGGAAAGAAAATGCCACAAATTGGAAAGGTGGTAGTCAGTATTATTGAAGAAGAGCAGTCAAGATGGTTAGCTTTCCAGTCGGGTCAACTCGACTTTGACAAACTTACAGCGAGTGCAGTTCCTCAAGCTTTAGATGGAAATCAGCTTAAAGCTTCTTTTAAGAAGAGAGGAATTAAACACTTCCCATATAAGGAACCTGAAATTACCTATACGATGATGAACATGCGTGATCCGGTGATTGGTGGTTTTAGCCCAGAAAAGATCGCTCTTCGTAGAGCAATTACTTTGTCGTACAACCAAAAAGAAAGTATAAAACAGGCTTATAAAGGGCAAGCTGTTCGGGCTGAAATGTTTATACCTGAAGGTGTGAATGGCTATAATCCGAAATATAAAAGTAGCGTAGGATATAACCCGCTGCTAGCAAATAAATTACTTGATTATTATGGTTATAAAAAAGGTGCTGATGGTTATAGAACCCAGCCAAACGGGAAACCTTTGATTTTAAAAATCAATACAGAAAATAGCTCGGCCTCAGTTATCCACTCAGAACTCTGGAAAAAGAATCTGGATGCAATTGGCATTCGAGCTGACTTTAAGGTAAGTAATTTTGCAGATAACTTAAAAGCCGCAACTCAATGTAAATATATGATTTGGAGTGGGGCATGGATTGCTGACTATCCTGAAGGAGATAATTTTGCACAGTTGCTTTATGGACCAAATGCTGGACAGGGAAACCATGCTTGTTATCAGTCTAAAACATATGATGCTCTTTATACTCAGGCCATTCATTTACCACCGCAACAACGTCTACCATATTATGAAAAGCTCAATCGCCAGATTGAAGCTGATAACCCATGGATTGTTCATGTAACTCGAATTCGTAACTGGTTAGTACGGCCACAAGTTCAAGGTTTTAAACCCCATCCTATGATGAATACAAACTGGCAATATCTTGATATTACTCCTATTAAAAAATAATTTTAGATAAAGATCATGATGACTGAAAATTTAAAACAAAAGCTCAAGCACTGTAGTATCAGCTTGCTATTCGCTAGTATGGCCTTAACGGGATCTACAAGTATTTTTGCGAAAAGCCCAGCCGATCCGAATAAAGTTTTACGTTATGTATTTCCAACAGCTGAGACAGGTTTCGACCCGGCTTATATCCATGATTTATATTCTGCGCATGTAACCACATCGATATTTGAAACTCTATATACCTATGATTATTTAGCAAGGCCGGCAAAGCTTATTCCGCAAATAGCAACTGCTATGCCAGAAGTCAGTGCTGATGGTTTGACCTATACCATTCGCATTAAAAAGGGAATTTATTTTACGCCAGACCCTGTTTTTAAAGGCAAACCTAGAGAATTAACAGCCAATGATTATGCGTATTCTTTTAAGCGTTTATTGGACCCGAATCTGCGCTCTCCAAATAGCTGGCTATTAGAAAACAAAATTGAAGGTATGGATGCGTTAGTCAAAGCAGCCAATAAGTCCGGAAAATTTAACTATGATCAAAAGGTAAGTGGTTTACAAACACCTGATAAATACACTTTGGTGATTCGTTTAGTTAAGCCAGACTATAACTTTCCTTTATTACTCGCCCATGACCCGACAGGTGCAGTGGCACGTGAAGTCATCGAAAAGTATAAAGACAAAGCCGGTTATGTAATGGGCCACCCTGTAGGTACAGGTCCTTATGTGTTGAGCAAGTGGGTACCAGCATCGCGCATTGTTTTAAAAGCGAATCCTGATTATCGCGGCTTTACTTGGAACTTTAATGCCAGCAGCCCTGAAGATCAGGCAATTGTGAAGCGACTTAAAGGTAAAAAAATGCCTCAAATCGGCACAATTGATATTCAGGTAATGGAAGAAAACCAATCGCGGTGGCTAGCATTTCAGCGTGGTGAGGTTGATATATTTCAGCTTGAAGGCCAACTGGTCGCAAAAGCGGTTAAAGACGGTAAATTAAGACCTGAACTTGCTAAAGAAGGTGTGCAGTTATCTCGCATTGTTGACCCCGAAATTAGCTATATTTATTGGAATCTTAAAAATCCAGTCGTTGGCGGAATGAGTAAAGAAAAAATTGCTTTACGCCGTGCGATTGCGATGTCTCGTTCGATAGATCAAGAAATTAAACTAGTAAGAAATGATGATGCACAACGTCTACATTTTCCAATTCCACCAGGTGTAGTGGGTAATGATCCTCAATACAGAACCAGTACCCCATATTCGGTGAAAGCAGCAAATTTACTATTAGATCGATATCACTATAAAAAAGATGCCTCAGGTTGGCGTACGCAACCAGACGGAAAACCACTTGTAATTGAATATATGGCGCGTAGTGACAGTATTGGGCAGCAAAGCGCTGAGCTCTGGAAGAAAAATTTTGATAGTTTGAATATCCGTATGGTCTTTAAACCCATGCTCTTTGCAGATCTTATTCGTGCGCAAAAACAATGCGACGGTATGTTCGGGTCTTCTGCATGGATAGCCGATTATCCAGATGGGGATAATTTTATGCAGAATTTTTATGGACCTAATACACATATGACGAACTGGTCTTGTGGTTCTATTCCAGAGTTTGATCAGTTGTATCGCCAAACGCAACAAATGCAAGCAGGTCCTGAGAGAGATGCACTTTATCGAAAAATGACACGGTTGTTAGAAGTGTATATGCCTGTCCAAATCTCTTATGCACGCTACCGGAATATGCTGGCTCAGCCAAAAATCATTGGATATAAGAAGCATCCAATTTTACATGCAGAGTGGATGTATTTCGATATTGATACAAATACTAAATCTAATCATTAAATGAAAAAAATTGGAGATACGATGAAAAATAATGCACTGAAAATGACAACCTTATGTATGTTGACCATGGGTATAAGTCAGTTTGCAACGGCAGAGACAACACGTCCTATTTTGCCATTACTTAAAGCACAACAACTTCCAGCATGGTGTGATGCGAATTTAAAAAAGATTCAGAAAGAGATTTCAAATTTTGAAAAAACGCCTGTTAAAGATAATGCAGCAGCGGCACCTATATTGGCAAAGTGGGATAAATTTTTTGCGCATTTTGAAGATTTCTCAGGTCCTATAAGTCTATATAGTAACGTAGACCCAGATGCAAAGTTACGTAAAGCAGCAGAAGACTGTGAAATCAAAATTAATCAGTTTCATACTGATATATTTCAAAATTCAAAATTATATAACATCATTAAGAATACAAAAGCTACTGATCCGATAGACCAAAAATATCGTCAAGATATTCTAGATCAGTTTGAAGACACAGGTGTTCAACTTGAGCCAGTAAAGCGTGCACGAATGAAAGCTATTCTGGATGAGTTGACCAAACTAGAACAAGAATATGCCCGTAATGTCCGTGATAATCCGGAGAAACTTGAGTTTACTCCTGAAGAGATGAAAGGCTTACCTCAAAGTTATATTTCAGCATTAAAGAAAAATGCTAAAGGCAATTATTTGTTAGGTTTTGAATATCCGGAATATCGTCCTTTTATGGAGTTGGCAGATAATGATGATGCCCGAAAAAGATATCAAATTGCCTTTACGCGACGGGGTACTGAACAAAATTTAAAACTACTTAAACAGGCAATTGATTTGCGTTATGAGCTTGCTCAGTTATTTGGAAAAGCAAGTTATGCAGATTGGGTTTTAAAAGACCGTATGGCTAAAACGCCTGAGGCTGTAAATCAATTTTTAGCAGAAGTCCAAAAAACAGTAGCGCCACTTGAACGTAAAGAAGTAGAAGAGCTCCGAGCATTTAAAGCACAAACATTAAAAACACCATTAGAAAAAACCGAGATCACACGTTGGAGTGAAGCTTACTGGAGTGAAAAGCTTCGTAAGAGTAAATATCAGATCGATCAGGAAAAGCTTCGTGATTATTTTCCAACTTTAGCTGCTCAAAAATGGTTATTTGCTATTTCATCTGATCTTTACGGTATTGATTTTAAACCTGTCAAAGTTAAAGCATGGCAGGATGAAGTTGAATATTACGATGTAGTTGATAAGAAAACAGGAAAACTCCTTGGTGGCTTATATATGGATAAATTCCCTCGTGAAGGGAAGTATGGCCATGCCGCCGTTTGGGGAGTATATGGTGGAAGTACATTAACCAACCGCTTACCAGTTTCAGCCCTAGTTACGAACTTTAATCGTAAAGGGCTAAATAGTGATGAGCTTGAAACTTTTGTTCATGAATTTGGTCATGCTCTACATGGCATTTTGTCAAATACCCGCTATACCAGTCAGTCAGGAACATCTGTAGAGCGTGATTTTGTAGAAGCACCATCACAAATGTATGAAGAGTGGGCACGCCGTAAAGAGACTTTATCTAAAGTGGCTGATTATTGTGATCCAGCATGTCCACGTGTTGACGATGAATTAATTGCCCGATTAAAAGCAGTACATAACTATGGTCGTGGCTTACGTTATGCGCGTCAGACCCTTTATGCACAATATGACATGTCTCTGCACACTGCTGATGCTTTAAAAGTGAAACCTTTAGAAAATTGGAAAAAAATGGAAGCTGCTACAGCTTTAGGTTATGTACCAACAACCGAATTTCCGGGGCAGTTTGGGCATTTGATGGGGGGATATCAAGCCGGTTATTACGGCTATATGTGGTCGGAGGTTTTAGCTTTAGACATGCTTTCTGCTTATGGTGACAACCTTAATAACCCACAAGTGGGACAGCGTTACCGCCAGACTATTTTGTCACAAGGTAGCCAAAAACCGGCAGCTGAATTAGTTAAAGATTTCCTTGGCCGTGATCCTGACAATAAAGCATTCTTTAACGAAATTACCGGACAACGGGTTAAATAAGGAATTATCACTATGCTGGCATATGTTATTCGGCGTTTATGGCAGATGATTCCAACTATGTTGGGGGTAGTCTTACTTATTTTTATTCTTTTTAACTGGGTAGGTGGAGATCCTGCCTATATTTTAGCGGGCAAGATGTCTAATCCTGAGCAAATCGAAAACATTCGTAAACAGCTAGGTGTCGATCAGCCTTATTACGTTCAGCTCTGGATTTTCATTAAGCAGATTCTCACTTTTGACTATGGAGCAAGTTGGAGTACTGGCGAACCCGTTTCTCAAATTATTTTAACCCGATTAGGACCCTCGCTTACGCTTTTAATCCCACTCACTATTTTACAAACGGTTATTTCAATTATTTTGGCATTAGCTGTTGCTGCGGTACGGGGTTCTCTAACCGACCGTATGGTCATGATGCTATGTACTATTGGCATGTCGATCAGCATCTTAGTTTACATTATCGTTTTTCAATATGTTCTGGCTTATCAGCTAAGTTGGTTTCCTGTACAAGGCTGGAGCGACACCTTTACTGATAATTTATTTAAGTTTGCCTTACTACCAATTCTAATCATGTTGGTGGTGAGTATTGCCCCGACTTTACGGTTATATCGTAGTTTCGTGCTTGATGAAATTAATCAGGACTATGTTCGAACAGCACGTGCTAAAGGTGTAGGTGAAAGCCGAATTTTAGGTGTACATGTACTACGTAATGCTTCAATTCCTATTATTACCGATGTGATGTCAACTTTACCTGCATTGCTCATAGGCGCATTTTTAATTGAACGTTTTTTTGGTATTCCCGGGATTGGTCGAGAGGTGATTATTGCAGTTGAGCGGAGTGATTTTCCTGTCATTAAAGCAATTACAGTTTACATCGCAGCTGCAACCATGATTTTTAACCTGATTGCCGATTTGGTCTACAAAGTGGTTGATCCACGTGTACAGTTGAAGTAGGTGGGCTATGCTGAGCGTTTTATCAAAAAGAAAACAACAAACAAAAGCCGAAGCTCATTCATCTGGCCTATGGAAACTTGCCATGCGTCGTCTTCGGGCCGACAAGATCGCAATGTCATCGCTAGTGATTGTATTGCTTTATTTTATTATCTTGGTTCTATCAATGACGGGCGTGATTGCATCTGACTGGAATAAAGAGGTAGCCGTAAGTTATGCACCGCCTACATTTATAGGGGCAGATAAGACAACAGATGCAGGGCAAAAGGCGGCAGCGATTGAAGAAGAGTTACCAGAAAATCCAGTCGATCCTTTAAAAGATGTAATTGATAAGCTTAAGGCTGAAATTAAACAAGAAAAGAGCTCTGGAAGTGCAATTGATTATTATGGTGTAGTTGACCCATTAGCCGATGATATGAAAGCGATCGATCAGCAACTTGGAGGACATTTACTTGATCAACAAGCAGAACTGAAAAGTACCCTTGTGTTTGGAGCTGATAAATGGGGACAGGACGTTTTAAAGAAAACTATTAAAGGTGCTGAAACTTCAATTATTGTTGGGGTGATATCGGCTTTACTTGCAGTAGGAATTGGTACACTTTTAGGCGCAATTTCTGGATATTTCGGTGGTTGGGTTGATGATATTCTCAACTGGTTTTATAACATTTTTACCTCAATTCCATATTTGTTATTAGTTCTCGCGATTGCTGCAGTACTTCAACAAAAAGGTATTTTGTCTATTGTTCTGATTTTAGGTTTAACGGGCTGGACGGGTGTTTATCGATTAATTCGTGCAGAATATATGAAACATACTGCACGTGAATACGTTCTTGCTGCCAAAGCAATTGGTGTTGGTCACTTCCGCCGTATGTTCATTCATATTTTCCCAAATGTCAGCCATATCGCTTTGGTCCAAATGTCAATTTTGGTGGTGTCTTTCATTAAATCTGAGGTCATCTTGAGTTTCTTAGGCTTCGGTGTGCCAGTAGGCGTAGTGTCTTGGGGGAGTATGCTAAATGAAGCACAAAGTGAACTTCTTTTAGGCAAATGGTGGCAGCTTGTAGCAGCCTCTGTCGCAATGGCTGTTTTGGTAACGGCATTTTCAATGTTTACTGATGCACTTCGTGATGCATTAGATCCAAAACTAAAATAAGAGGAAGGTCAAATGTTAGAACAAGAAAATAAGAATGCACCGTTACTGCATGTTAAAAATTTACGAGTAAGTTTTAAAGGTGAAGATAAGCAATATATTGAAACCGTAAAAGGAATTACTTTTGATATTCCTGCAAATACTACGGTTGCTTTAGTAGGTGAGTCGGGTAGCGGCAAATCGGTTACTTCTTTGGCAACTATGGGATTACTGCCTGTAGGTCAAAGTAAAATTGATGAGCAAAGTAAAATTATATTTGAAGGCAAAGATTTACTGAGCTTATCTCGTACAGAGATGCGTAAAATTTGTGGCAAAGATATTGCGATGATTTTTCAGGAGCCGATGTCATCATTAAATCCTGTTTTTACGGTTGGCAACCAAATTGCAGAAGTGTTGTGTTTGCATATGGGGTTGAGCCGTAAACAGGCTCGGCAACGCGTTCTAGAGTTGCTTAAAGAAGTAGGTATTCCTTCACCTGAAACTAAAATTGACGCCTATCCAAATCAACTTTCGGGTGGTCAACAACAACGTGTCATGATTGCTATGGCGATTGCGTGTGAGCCTAAACTGCTCATTGCCGATGAACCGACTACGGCCCTTGATGTCACGATTCAAAAGCAAATTATTGATTTACTCGAGTCATTGCGTAAGCGCCGTCAAATGTCGATGCTTTTTATTACCCACGATTTAGCATTGGTCGGTGAAATTGCAGATAAAGTCATTGTAATGCGTCATGGCGAGATAAGAGAGCAAGGTGCTGCTGAGCAGGTCCTTGAACAGCCTAAAGATGTATATACGAGAGCTTTGTTATATTGCCGCCCGCAAATGTCACAACGGCCTTATCGTTTGCCTGTAACGAGCGATTTTATGCGTCAAGAAGATGATGTATTGGTCGAGCAAAGTTTTGATGCTTCAGAAATTCCCGAGCGCAAACGTGGCTTAAATGGTGATGAACAAATCATTTTAGAAGTAAAAGACCTGAAAAAAAGCTTTTATAGCCGTAAAGGTCTATTTGGCAAAGAAGAGTTTCAGGCCGTAAAAGGAGTTTCTTTTAAGCTGGCTAAGGGTAAAACTTTGGGTTTAGTCGGAGAGTCTGGATCAGGTAAAACGACTGTTGGGCTATTACTCATGCGTTTACATCAGGCATCTGGTGGGCAGGCTTTCATCGAAGGTAAAGATATTCTTTCATTAACTGAAAAAGAGTTTGCTAAATATCAACGGAAAATCCAGATCATCTTTCAAAATCCGTATGCGTCTCTTAATCCGCGCTTTACCATCGGGCAGATTTTATTAGAGCCTATGCAAATTCATAACATTGGTAAAGATGATGCTGAGCGCAAGCAAATTGCTCTCGGACTGCTTGAGCGAGTCAATTTACCTGAACAAGCTTACTACCGATATCCGCATGAGTTTTCAGGTGGACAACGTCAACGTATTGCCATTGCACGCTGTTTAACGCTAAAGCCTGAAATCTTAATTTGTGATGAATCTGTTTCTGCGCTCGATGTTTCAGTTCAGGCACAAGTACTTAATTTATTGCAAGACTTACAAGATGAGTTTGGACTAAGTTATATCTTTATTTCACATGATTTATCGGTCGTGAAATATATCTCTGATCAGGTCATGGTCATGAATCATGGCGAGGTTGTAGAAATAGCCAATTCAGATGAACTCTATGCACATCCTCAACATGATTATACTAAACGACTATTACAGGCGATTCCTCAAGGGATTCAACACGTTTCATAAGCGTAAAGTTATGTCGTTAAGGGCACTTTCGAGTGCCTTTTTATTTGGTTTATGTGGTAAATGCTTATAAAATAAAAGAAGTAAATGTAGAGTATTTTATTCTTGTTATGTGCGCCAATTTTAAACCTTTAACGCTTGCCCAATTACAGCAACTTCAGTTGCCTGTGGTCGGCTTTAGCTATGCCGAAGAGGTTTATCCTGCTGGAACAATGCCACTATTATTTAAATCACCACAAGGGTTTGAATGGCGCGAAGTGATGTTTGGATTGGTTCCTAAATGGGCTGAAGATACAAATATAGCAAAACATACCTACAATGCCCGTCATGAGACTATTTTCCAAAAACCCAGCTTTCAAGAAGCCGCACTTAAATGTAAATTCGGTGTGATTCCAGTGTCCGAATTTTATGAAAGTAAGTATATAAATGATAAGCCAGAGCGGTGGGGGGTGCGCCGTAAAGATGGACAGGCTTTTTTTATTGCAGCAATCTATGAAATTTGCAAAATGAATGAAACGATTATTCGTTCTGCAAGCATGTTGACCATGGACGCTATAGACCATCCAATGATGAAAGACTTTCATGAGCCAGGTGATGTTAAACGATCAGTTATTGTGATTCCACATGACCGACTAGATGAATGGTTAAGTTTAGAATCACCAGATATTTCCAGCTTTATCGAAGGTTTTCCAGTTGAAGAGTTTGAATGCTCTCATGTCCCAAAAGAAAAAATTATAAAACCTACACCTCAGTTAAGCATGTTTGACTAATCTATCTAAAATTAAGATGAGGTTATTGATGTCAAATTTGAATCAATAACCTATATCACTTATTCAATATTTTTACTTAGTGTTTGTACCTCGGAATCTTCAGCTAAATAGCTCAATTCAATCGGTGAAATCACAAAAGTTGTATTATCTGAAGTCTGTTTAAATACAAAACCATATTCAAAAGATTGGCTATTTTTACTGGGTAACCAGAATAGATAAGGACAGCCTGTATAGCTACCATCCCAACCCATTTCTCTAGCGAGAGCCAACGCTGTGTCAGATTTCGCTATGATTTCTTTGAGAGATTCTTTATCTCGTGTTGAAACATCACCATCATCATCTGCAAATGTTTGTAGAAACTCATTTAAGGGCTTAAGGTCTTCCCAGTTATGTTCTATTGTAGAGAAATGATATCCATATAGCATCATGTGCACTTTCTTCCATCTTGTTATTGTGTTCTTGAACATACCAAGAAATATATGAAAAGGAAATGGATAAATCTGATTTAAGTTGTTTATTTTTCATAACTTATAGATTGTTTTTTGTACGGAATAAAGACTTTTATAAATATTAAAATTATTCATATTACCTAAATAGCATAGGCGGAAAGCAACGGCCTAATGATTAAGATAAATTACTATTTTAGTAAATCAAACTGTTGGCGAATATAGAATTGTTCATAATTCACCTATAATAGAAGTGAAACTATGTAGAGCATATTTATGTTTATAACAACTACACGCCCACAAGATAATTTAATTAATCAACTTCTGCCTATTCTGGAACAGGCGAGTCAGATTTTACTAGAAGAATATCAAAACTATTCTGCGGGTTATGAGTTTACTATTCATGAAAAGCATGATGAGTCACCTGTAACCCAAGCAGATCTAAAGGTAAATAGATTTTTATTAAAGCATCTTGCAGAGATTACTCCAGAGTTGCCTGTATTGTCTGAAGAAAGTGATTATAGTGCCCGTCATGAATGGTCTACTTGTTGGATGTTAGATCCACTCGATGGAACCAAAGAATTTATACATGAACGTGATGAATTTACGATCAATCTAAGCTTGATCAACGGCAAAGAAACAGTTTTCTCAGTTATTGCTGTGCCATGTGAACAAGTTGTTTACTTAGGATATCTGCAAGATTTACCTTTTAAATATAGCTTTAGCCAACAACAATGGTATCATTATCAGGTTAGTTCAACTTCGATAGATGCACCTATACAAATAGGACTTAGTCACGGTAGTAAAAATCCAAAATACCAAAAATTTATTCAACCTATAGAAAAAGAACATCGTATTATTCGACGAGAAGCTGGGAGTGCCTATAAGTTTTGCATGATGTTAGAAGGTGAAATAGATATTTACCCACGCTTTCATCCTACTTCTGAATGGGATACCAGTTCTGGTCAAGGTCTCTTAGAAAGTATAGGCGGTGGTTTACTTACTCTTGATGGAAAACCTTTTGAATATAACCAAAGAAGCACGGTTTTAAATAAGGGCTTTATCGCTTTTCGTGATCAGGAAAGCAAAAAAATAGCATTTGAAGCATTAGCCCAATCAGGTGTTATAGATTGAGAGTTATGCCAGACATGTTATAGTGGCAAAGTATTGAAAAAAGATGACAAGATAAAGATGGCACTCGATTTATTGCCTAAAAGTATGTTTGAAGCAATTGATTTATTGCCCGATGCTTCAACTCCTGTAACCTTATTTACGCGCCATTCTTTAAGAGAACTTGTAGATGGGCAGGGCTTGGCTGGTTATGATCTCCAACTTACTCCTCAGGGGCGTGAGCTTGCGCAGGCATGGGGTAATTACTTAATCAAAAATACAGATCGTGTTATTCAGCATTGTATTTCAAGTCCAATACAACGCTGTGTCGATACGGCTGCGCTCATGATTGAAGGGGCTGACGATGTAAGTCCCCAATCAAATACTCATACGATTGAAATTATTGAGCAAGGGCTACTTGTTGAACCAGGTAGCTTTGTGTTGGATATACAACAAGCTGCTCCTTATTTTAAAAAGCAGGGTGCTTTAGGTTTTATTAATAGTTTTGTAAATAATGCATTACCTGGTATGAAACATCCCATTACAGGTGTTTTAGATGTACTAGAGCTTATTTACCGGACTCATCCAAAAACTAAAGGCGGTCTTAGTTTAGCCGTGAGTCATGACACGATTATTGCAGCAATTGTTGCTGTAATTTCTGGCGAGAATAAAATTAAGAAAGAAGACTGGCCGGAAATGATGGAAGGATTATTTGTATGGTTTGAAGGTGAAGAGTTTCCAAATTGTAAATTAAAGTGGATTTGGAGAGGAAAGGCCTATGAGCTGAATGTAGCTAAATTTCATAAAGTGCTATAAGCTCAAAAACAATAGATAATAAAAAAAGCCCTATTGGGCTTTTTTTACATGTTCAAATTAGTTAGCTAACGCTTTAACTTGAGCATTTAAACGGCTCTTATGACGAGCAGCTTTATTTTTGTGGATGATGCCTTTATCAGCCATGCGGTCGATTACAGGAACAGCTTTTTTGTAAGCTTCTGTAGCAACAGCATAATCACCACCAGCGATTGCACTTAAAGTACGTTTGATGTAGGTACGAACCATAGAACGCAAGCTTGCGTTGTGTTTACGCGCTGTAACGTTTTGACGCGCACGTTTTTTAGCTTGAGCAGAGTTTGCCACTCTTGCACTCCTTGAAAATAAGTTGGTCTGGGCGGGCTGTGGTCAATTCAGTAAACTGGTGTAACCATCACCAGCCCGTAAACAAGTGCCATATTGTGATGAATCAACACCGCGAAGTCAAGCCTTGCGAGCATTTTAAGCAGTTTTAGGGGCTGCTAAAACGGTAAGAAAAGCTTAAATTTGATACAAACTTAAAGAGGGTTGGATAAAAAATGACTATAAGTACTAAAAAAGCAATTGTGATAGGTGCTACGGGACTTGTGGGTTTAGCGCTTGTCGAACAGCTTGAGCAAACACCAGAATTTGAAGCGATTACTGTTGTGGTAAGAAAAGAATCACA
Organism: Acinetobacter sp. AOR18_HL; assembly: GCF_027855145.1. NCBI lineage: Bacteria > Pseudomonadati > Pseudomonadota > Gammaproteobacteria > Moraxellales > Moraxellaceae > Acinetobacter > Acinetobacter sp. AOR18_HL. The sequence goes on along the minus strand of NZ_JAKTIG010000031.1, from coordinate 106,787 downwards.
ACTACTTAATACATATAAAAAAGTTACTCAACTCGTTATAGAGGATTTTTTATTACTCAATGATGAAGATGTGAATGGCCATACCCATGCATTTAGCTGTTTGGGAACAACAATAAAAGTGGCAGGCTCAAGACAGGCTTTTTACGCTGTGGATTATGAAATAAATGCTCATTTAGCAGATTTAGTACAAGATAAACATATTCATCTATTGCTAGTGAGTGCCCTTGGAGCAAATGCAAACTCTCCAATTTTCTATAATAAAGTGAAAGGACAATTAGAAGATTATATTGAGAGTCTAGAAATCGAAAAACTATCTATTTTTAGACCGTCTTTACTGATTGGTAAACGCAGCGATGTACGGTTTATTGAAGACTTAGGGCAGAGTCTATTTAAACTTATTGAGAATAAATTTCAAAAGCCATTCAAATATAAGCCAGTAACTGCGGAGCAATTGGCTCATACGATGGTCGTAGCGGCGCTAACGCAAATTGAAGCCTTTAAACGATATGATAATCTGAGCATACAACAAACTCGATAAGGGAGTATTAAAGTGTCGACAGTACCATTTGTAACATGTGATTTATTAGATGATAACCCTGAAAAAGACTTACAGGTTGTAATCCCATCAATGGATGGCAAGTTCTTTCAAAGTTATGGAGCACGTAAAACTTTTGGGGGACAGGTTGTAACAGTAAAGTGCTTTGAGGATAACTCTCGTGTAAAAGAGTTATTGGCAACAGATGGTACAGGTAAAGTATTAGTTGTGGATGGTGGTGCATCTATGCGCTGTGCACTCATGGGTGATTTGATTGCTGAGTCAGCAGTTAAAAACAACTGGAATGGTGTAGTGATTTACGGTTGTGTAAGAGATGTTGATGCACTTGCGACCTTAGATTTGGGAGTACATGCATTGGCTGCAATTCCACAAAAAAGTAATCGTAAGGGCATTGGTGAAGTAGATATTAATTTGTATTTTGGTGGAGTCACAATTCAATCTGGTGATTTTATCTATGCTGATAATAATGGGATTGTGATAGCAAAAGAAAAATTAGTCTAATTCTCTAATATAAAGGAAGGCATGATGGTGATTCATCAAATTAAAGTACTTCAAGCAGTTGTATCTGCAATTGCTGAAGGTGGTAGAGGTGTTTCAGGAACAGCATTTCCACAACAACCTGTAAAGGCTTTGAAATTATATGAATTTGAAGGTTCACCATTTTGTCGTCGTGTTCGTGAAGTGATTACACTTTTGAATCTGGACGTTGAAATTTATCCATGTCCTAAAGGTGGAACAAAGTATCGTTCAGTTGTAAAAGAAAAAGGCGGTAAATTACAGTTTCCATTTTTAATTGATGAAAATACTGGCGATCAGCTATATGAATCACAGGATATTATTCATCATTTATTTAAACATTATGGTAAGACAGGGAAAACGCCGCAGAAATTTTCGAGTTACCCAAACATGCCTTATGCTGCAGTTGCTGGAACTCTATTAAATGGAGCTCGCGGAATATGGATAAATAAAAAAATTGTTAATAGAGCTGCACCTGAACAAAAACTTGAGTTATGGAGTTTTGAAGCAAGTCCGTATTCACGAATTGTAAGAAGTCTACTCTCTGAACTTGAGCTTCCATATATTTTGCATAATGTAGCAAAAGAGAGATGGCAAGATATGGGACCTGCTATTCTTCGCTTAAAACCAGGGAAATATATACCTTTAGAAGGTGGGAAAAGGGAAAAGCTGTTGCCTATTATGCAAGATAAAATGCAGGTGCCGTATTTGGTAGATCCAAATACGGGAGTGAAGATGTTTGAGTCGGCTCAAATCGTAAAGTATTTAAAAAAGCAATATGGACGTTGATTAAGGTTAATTTGAGTAAGGGTTTAAGGCGTTTTACTTAAACTCTTATCAACATCAGATTTCTTAACAGGTTGTATGAAAAAAATATGAGTATGCTAAATTAATAAACTTAAATACCTAAAAAGGCATATTTTATGGAATGTATGAGAATTCAACCTGTAACGAGTGCTCCTGGTGAAAATGCATTATTTATTGTATTGGGACTAGCTCAAGGTGATTCTGTAATAGAAAAAGTAAAAGATTTTGCTGCTAATTTTTCAGCACTAACCAGAAGTCTCTTTAATCGTTATCCAGATAGTAAATTTAATGCTACTTTAGGTTTTAGCTCTAATGCATGGGATATATTATTTTCAGAGCAATCCAAGCCTCAAGAGTTAGAGCCATTTCAAGAAATTAGAGGCCCGAAATACACAGCTGTCTCAACTCCGGGTGATTTATTTTTTCATATACGTGCTGATCGTCAGACTTTATGTTACGAGCTGGGCAATATAATTAATCAACAGCTTGGTAAAGTAACGTATCCAATTGATGAAGTTCATGGTTTTCGTTATTTTGACGGACGAGCAATTATTGGCTTTGTAGATGGAACGGAGAATCCGGAACCAGTTATTGCAGCGCAGTGGGCGTTAGTAGGCGATGAAGACCCTGACTTTATTGGGGGAAGTTATGCTTTTATCCAGAAATATACACATGATATGGACAAATGGCGTTCATTAACAGATGAAGAACAAGAAAAAGTGATTGGCCGTAAAAAGTTCAATGATGTTGAGCTCGGCGATGATGAAAAACCTTTAACTGCTCATAATGTCGTTAGTAAAGCTCATGATGCAGAAGGTAATGAGCTTAAAATTATGCGAGCTAATATGCCTTTTTCAAATCCGTCTAGAAATGAATATGGCACATTCTTTATTGGTTACTCGCGTAAATTTAGTACAACCCGACAAATGCTTGAAAACATGTTTTTAGGCAATGAGCATGGTAACCTAGATCGGTTACTTGACTTTAGTACTGCTCAAACAGGTACTTTATTTTTTGTACCGACTGTAGATTTTCTTGATGATTTAGGCGATGAATAATCTTTAATTTAGAAGACTCAAATGATGGGAGTGACTAGGTTACTTCCATTATTTAAATTGAAATAAATATGATGTGATGAAATGTTTAAAAAGATAACGCAGCTTTTTCAAGGCTCGAAAGAGACACCTGAACAAATTTACTTGCAAGAGAATCAATTAAAATTTGATTCTGAACGTGGGCCTATCATTAATGATGTAGTGATTAATGAAAAGTGGTCAGAGCATCTTGAATATTTCTCAAACCGTAAATTACAGAATTTTGATAATCTTCAAAAGTTATTTCAAATTACGCCACAAATTAATGAAAAGATTGATTTAGAAATCGCAACACAGCGCTATGTTGCAAGATTGGAAAATAATCAAGAAAAGCTACTTCAACTCAAAGCGATTATACAAATTTTAAATCAATATTACGTTTTGTTTTTGCGTGATAAATAATCATAGTTGATTGATTAAAAAATATAAAAAGTAGGTCCAACTAGTAGTTTGATTTTCAAAAAAATAACTCATTTCACTAAAAACATCATGCTACTATTGAACTCATATCTTCTTAGCTGATAAAAGCCATATACATGTTTCAACAAGAAATCTCTCAATTGAATTTACAACAGCTCAAAGCCGGTGAAAAGCGTTGGGTAGGGTCGTTATTAGGTTCTTCTGCTGCATTATTATTCAAAGAAATTGCTGTTCAGCATTCATCTTTGCTCGTTGTAGTAGCTCGAAATAACCAACATGTTGCTCAGTTAGAAAGTGAACTTGAATTTTATGGCATAAAACCGACAATTTTCCCTGATTGGGAAATTTTGCCGTATGACCGCTTGTCACCTCATCAAGATATTGTTTCAGAACGACTCGCGATTTTATCCAATATGCCGCAAAAAGGTGTATTGCTCATTTCAGCAAGCACTTTAGCTCAAAGAGTTGCACCATATTCTTGGGTTTTAGGTGAGCATTTTGATATACGTGTGGGGCAAAAATTTGATTTAGAACAACAGAAGCTACGGTTAGTACAAGCTGGGTATCATTTAGTAGATACAGTTTACGACCATGGTGAGTTTGCTGTACGTGGCAGCATTATGGATATTTTTGCATCTGGTCAGGATGCACCTATCCGTATTGACCTTTTTGATGATGAAATTGATACTTTAAAATTCTTTGATCCAGAAACGCAAAGAACAACAACTACTTTAAAAAGTTTTACCGTCTTACCAGCAAAAGAGTTCCCATTAAAAGAAGCTCGTTCAATTTTTAGAGACCGTTATTCTGAACTTTTTCCGACTGCAAATCCTAAGAAAAACCCAATTTACCAAGATGTTCTTGATGGAATCGCATCCCCAGGAATCGAGTTTTATTTACCGTTATTTTTTGATAAAACTCAAATGCAATCTCAAAGTACACTTACAACGTACTTTCCAAAGAATTGCATTGTAATTACAAATAATGATGTGGATACTGATTTAACCAGTTTTTGGAAAGAAGTTTTTCGTCGCTATGAAGATAGACGCCATAACGCAGACCAGCCAATTCTCCCACCTGATGAGTTATTTATTGCACCAAATAACTTACTAAGTGCCTTAAATCAGTTCCCACGTATGCTTGTGAGCGCTGAAACAGTTGAAGAAAAAGTTGGGGCTCTAAATCTTAAGGTTGAGCAACCACCTAAGTTGCCAGTTGATCCGAAAAAAGACAAACCATTTGTCGTAGTTAAAAAATATATTGATGAAGCAAATCATCCTGTTTTATTGGTTGCTGAAAGCGCTGGTCGACGTGAAAGTTTAAGAGATGGCTTGCGTGCTAGCCTAGGAGATATTCCTAGCGTAGATAGTTTTGAGCAATTCCAGAAAAGTCAGTTTGCGATTGCAATTACGAATGCACCATTAGACCGTGGTTTGCTTTTAACTGATGAATTGTCTGTTATTTCAGAAAATCAGTTATATGAGCATCGGGTAGTCCAACTTCGTCGTAAACGTCAGCAAGAAGTTTCAGAAGAGTTCCTAATACGTAGTTTGACCGAATTAAGCATAGGTGCTCCTGTTGTTCATATTGACCATGGTGTAGGGCGTTACGCTGGATTAATTACTTTGGCAATTGAAGGGCAAGATTATGAGTTCTTGCAACTAGACTATGCTGAAGAGGCAAAAGTTTACGTGCCTGTGACTAACTTGCATCTCATTAGCCGCTATAGTGGCGGAGATCCAGATTTAGCACCATTACATAAAATTGGAACTGACGCGTGGAGTAAGGCTAAACGTAAAGCTTTAGAACAAATTCATGATGTTGCAGCAGAGTTGCTACATATACAAGCACGTCGTCAGTCAAAACCTGGCTTTGGTTTTGAAGTCGATCAGTCACTTTATATGCAATTTGCGAGTGGATTTGCGTATGAAGAAACACTTGATCAAGCCAATGCTATTGAAGCGACGCTTTATGATATGCAACAAGCTAAACCGATGGATCGACTTGTTTGTGGGGACGTTGGTTTTGGTAAAACAGAAGTTGCAATGCGAGCAGCATTTGTTGCGGTGCAAAATGGTAAGCAGGTCGCTGTATTAGTACCGACGACATTACTTGCTCAACAGCATTATGAGTCTTTTAAAGACCGCTTTGCCGACTGGCCTGTTCGTATTGAAGTATTATCACGCTTTGGTTCAAATAAAACGCATACGAAAAATATTGAAGATCTTGCTGAAGGTAAAGTCGATATTGTGGTGGGCACCCATAAACTTTTACAAGAAAATGTGCAGTTTAAAGATCTAGGCTTAATGGTGGTCGACGAAGAACACCGTTTTGGTGTGCGTGATAAAGAGCGTATTAAAGCATTACGTGCAGATGTAGATATGTTAACGCTTACAGCTACACCAATTCCTCGTACGCTTAATATGGCTTTTTCGGGAATGCGTGATTTATCTATCATTGCTACACCGCCAGCCCGTCGTTTAGCTGTTAAAACCTTTGTACAAGAACATACCGAATCGTCTATTAAAGAGGCGATCCTACGTGAGTTACTACGTGGTGGCCAAGTATATTTCTTACACAATGAAGTTGATACGATTGAGAGAGCAGCTGAAAATATTCGCGTGCTTGTTCCTGAAGCTCGTGTAGCAGTAGCTCATGGGCAAATGAGGGAAAGAGAACTTGAGCAAGTCATGCAACAGTTCTATCACAAAGAATACAATGTATTGGTATGTTCAACAATTATCGAAACTGGAATTGACGTTCCAAATGCCAACACTATTTTGATAGAAAGGGCTGACAAACTTGGTTTAGCTCAACTACACCAATTACGTGGCCGTGTAGGACGTTCACATCACCAAGCTTATGCCTATTTATTGGTTCCTTCGATAAAGCATTTAAAAGGTGATGCTGAAAAACGTCTAGATGCAATACAACGTGCTTCAACTTTAGGTGCTGGTTTCATGCTGGCTACAGAAGATTTAGAAATTCGAGGTGCCGGTGAACTTTTAGGTGAGCAGCAAAGTGGCTCAATGCAGGCAATTGGATATAGCTTGTATATGGAAATGCTGGAAAAAGCTACTAAAGCGATTCAGCAAGGTAAAACGCCGAATTTTGATGCACCTTTATCATTAACAGCAGAAATTAATTTACACATACCTGCTCTTATTCCAGATGAGTACCTAGGTGACGTGCATCAGCGTTTATTATTCTATAAGCGTATTAGTAATACAGATACCCAAGAAAAGCTCGACAATATCCGTATGGAGCTTATTGACCGTTTTGGGGTTCCACCGCAATCAGTTAAACACTTATTTAGTGTTCATCAAATTCGACTGAAAGCTGAACAGCTGGGGATTACTAAAATCGATATTAATACTCAAGGTGGCAATATTGAATTCTCGCCTGATACACCTGTTCAGGCCATTAGTATTATTCAACTCATGCAAAAACATCCAACCTATTATCGTATGGAAGGTGGTCAACGTTTAAAAGTTATGGTTCAGCTTGAAGAACAGGAAAAACGAATCCAATTTATTAATGATTTGTTAGCGAAATTATTGAAGGAATTACATGCTTAAATAGTGTTTTAAAGTGATTTTCATTCTATATAAATCCTTTGTATGTTAATAACAAAATTTTATGCATGATTTCTCGGTCTATTAGAGGAATAAGTGCATAAAATCATTGTTATTTGTAATCAAACCAGACACTAGCAATACTCACATCAAAACTGATGTGATAGTATTAGCCATTATTGTTTATTGTCATTTATAAAAGATATGTTTAGTTTGCATCCCCAACTTGCTCAAGATACTTTTTTTGTAGGCGATTTCCCGCTTTCAACATGTCGTTTAATGAATGATATGCAATTCCCTTGGCTGATTTTAATCCCTCGTGTGCCGGGAATCACAGAACTATATGAGTTGAGCCAAGCTGACCAAGAACAGTTTTTACGTGAATCAAGTTGGTTATCTAGCCAGTTATCTCGCGTATTCCGTGCTGATAAAATGAATGTTGCAGCTTTGGGGAATATGGTGCCTCAATTGCATTTCCATCATGTTGTACGTTATCAGAATGATGTTGCATGGCCTAAACCAGTATGGGGTACACCTGCGGTTCCTTATACAAATGATGTGCTGGCTCATATGCGTCAAACTCTTATGCTTGCGTTACGTGGTCAAGGTGATATGCCATTTGATTGGCGCATGGACTAAATCAATGCAAAGCCACATTTATATGAATGTGGCTACATTGAGGTGTGGAGGATAGGGTGCAATTAGAGAGGTTTATCGATAGAGAGCCTAAGCAGTTTGCATATTTTCATCGTTTGATGGGATATTCAATTCTGTCATTAATTTTAGTGATCTATGCTTTTACCTCACCTAATACAAATTATCAGATCTATGTTCCACCTTTTTTCCTATTTCTGCTTTTTATTAGTTCGAAGTTAGAACATTGGCTTCAGTACCAATTCGATAAAAAAACTCAAAAAAGTGTTTTCTTTGCAATCGATGCAATTGTTGTAGCCGTTACCTTAGCAGGTCTGCATCTTAATTTGGTGCCTACATTTATTGCAATTTTTGCATTATTTTATTCAGCAATTAATAGTCGTATTTCTTTCGCAGTCATTTGTTTGACCAGTTTGTTAGGCGCGATTATTTTTTATTTAAGTACTTTCTTTTTATTTGGTTTTTATACATATTTTGAACCTACTAGCCAAGAGTTGACTGTAATTACACTTCTTGGCTTGGTTATGTTTATTACTATCGGAAACTACTACCAGCATCGTTGGGTTAAAAAAATCAGTCAGCAGCGTCAACATTACTATGACCAAATGACCCGCTATATTGCTTTTGCTAATCAGTTAAGCCGTTATGCGCCATTACAGTTATGGCAATCTATTATGCGTGGTGAGGCTGAAGCAAAGATTGAATATAAGCGTAAAAAAATGACGGTGTTTTTTTCTGATATTCAGGGTTTTACAGAATTATCAGAAACTTTAATTCCAGATGATTTAGCATTTTTGCTTAATGACTATTTAAGTCATATGACAGAAATTGCTAAACAGTATGAAGCCACAGTCGATAAATTTATGGGTGATGCCATCCTCATATTTTTTGGTGATCCGAATTCACAAGGTGTGGAGCAAGATGCTAAAGCATGTGTAGAAATGGCAATCGCTATGCGTCAGCAAATGAAATTGTTGCGCGAGCGCTGGAAAAAAATGGGTTACTCAGCATTGCATATCCGAATGGGCATTAGTACTGGTTATTGCCACGTAGGAAATTATGGGGCAACACATCGTATGGCTTATACGATTGTAGGTCGTGATGTGAATTTAGCGGCTCGTTTGCAATATGCTGCTGAAATAGATGAAATCTTAATTTCAGACGATACTTATCAATTAATTAAAAGTGATTTCTTGTGCGCTCCTAAAACACCGATTTATCTAAAAGGTATTCAAGGTGCGGTAAAGACATGGCAAGTGATGGAGAAATATACAGGCAATAAATCGGATCATCAGCAATGGTTTGATTATGAGTATAAAGGCTTTCACTTAGTACTTAATTTAGAGGAAGTACAAAACTATGAATATCCTGAACTAGTAGAAGTGCTTGAAAAAATGATTCAACGAATTAAAGTTCAACAAACTTTAGTGAATACCCAAGGTATAGCGCAGTTAAGACTTGAAGATGAAGTTAAAACTTTAGAAATAGACCAACAAGATCAAGTTTAGAGTCTATAAAATATAAAAAAGCTGCTTTTAAAGCAGCTTTTTTTATTAACACGATTAATGATTTTCTGAAGCGTGGTTGATTGTATATTTAGGAATCTCGATTTCTAAATCTTCATCAACAATTTTTACTTGGCATGAGAGGCGAGAATCTGGTTCAAGACCCCAAGCGCGATCTAAAAGATCTGCTTCAACATCATCCATTTCTTCTAAGCTATCAAAACCTTTACGAACTACTACGTGACATGTTGTACAAGCGCATGACATGTCACATGCATGTTCGATTTTAATTCCTCGATCAAGCAAACTTTGGCAAAGATTTGCATTCTGTTCAACTTCAAATTCTGCACCTTCAGGACAAAATTGAGCGTGAGGAAGTACTTTAATGCGGGGCATATTGATCACCTATACCTTTAGTTTGAATTTGACCAATCTTCAAGTTTTGTACCTTTTAAGGCGTGGTCAATATGTCGATTCATACGTAGTGCAGCAAAAGCATCACTATGTACTTTAAGTTGTTCTACAGCTTTTTCAATTGCTTGAATATCATTGTCTTCAAGTTGTACTTTAAGCGAGTTTTCAGCGGCTTTAAGTGCTTCGAGCTGTTCATTATTGAGTAAATCAGCATCCACTTTCAAAGCTTGTTCTAATGCTTCAAGCTCGCGTTGGGCCTCAACTTTGGTTTCTTTTAAATGACGCAGATTTTTGTCTTCTTCTGCATGTTGGAAACCTTCAATTAGCAAGCGTTCAGTGTCAGACTCTGATAAACCATAAGATGGTTTAATATCAATTTGAGCTTGTACACCTGAAGTTGTTTCACGAGCTGAAACAGTAAGCAAGCCGTCTGCATCTACCTGAAAGGTAACTTCAATACGTGCTTGGCCAGCAGTCATTGGGGGAATGCCATGAAGAACGAATCTTCCTAACGATCGACAGTGTTCGACTAAATCTCTTTCACCTTGAACTACATGAATCAGCATGGCAGTCTGGCCATCTTGATAAGTAGTAAACTCTTGGCGGCGAGCAACCGGAATAGCTGTATTACGAGAAATAAGACGCTCTACTAATCCACCCATGGTTTCTAAGCCAAGAGAAAGAGGAGTAACATCTAAAAGTAGTGAGCCGTCTTGGCTGTTTCCAATTAATTGATTGGCTGTAATAGAAGCACCAATCGCGACTACTTCATCAGGATTAATTGTGCAAAGTGGTTCTTGGTTAAATACATTGCGAACTGCTTGCTGAACAGCATACGAACGGGTAGAACCACCTACTAAAACAACATTTTGAATATCTGATAACTCAAGTTTTGCATCACGTAAAACGCGTTTGCAAACACTGATTGTTTTATCTAAAGCAACTTGAATAATGCTCTCAAAGGTTGAGCGATCAAGTGTTAGTACATTTTCAAGTAGTTTTAACTGAACTGATTCTTGTGTAGAGAGTTGTTCTTTTGCTTGGCGAGCAGCAACAATAAATACTGCATAGTTTTCATCACTTAGCGTATCAATATTTAATTGTTTTTTAGCCCACTTAACAATGAGACGATCTAAATCATCACCGCCTAAAGCAGTATGACCACCTGTAGCTAATACTTCAAAGACACCTTGTGAAAAACGTAGGATTGATACGTCGAAAGTACCACCACCTAGATCATAAATCACATAGTTATGATCTGTAGCTAAATTCGTTTCTTGATCTAAACCATAAGCCACAGCAGCAGCAGTTGGCTCATTTAAAAGACGTAGTACATTCAACCCAGCCAGCTGTGCAGCATCGCGTGTTGCTTGACGTTGTGCTTCATCAAAATAAGCTGGAACAGTAATTACGGCTCCATTTACTGGGTTTTGTAAACTAGATTCAGCACGTTCTTTTAGTTGTTTTAAAATTTCAGCTGAAATTTCAACAGGCGTTTTACGACCAGAACGTGTCTCGAAAGCTGGCATCTCATTTTCAGAACCCACTAATTCATATGGGTGTTGAAATTTGATATCTGCTTTTGAGCGTCCCATAAAACGCTTTACAGAAACAATTGTATTTTTTGGATCAGCAATAATGAAAGGTTTTGCTTCTTCACCATAATGAGTGACATCATTTCCATAATGCACAATAGAAGGAAGAAGTCGTCTTTCTTTTTCGTCGTTAAGGACTTTTGGTTTGCCTGATAACACTGTCGCAACTAAAGAATGTGTTGTTCCTAGGTCGATACCAATCGCAATGCGGTGTTCATGTGGGGCACTGGATTGACCCGGTTCAGCAATTTGCAAAAGTGCCATGAGTTAAATCCTTTGAATATAAATTGGAAAAAGCAAATTAAAAATCATCGTCTAAATCAAAGTTGTCTTCATCATCCAACAGTTGATCTTCTGCTTTTTCAATATCGTTAAGAACGCGCTGAAAGAAACGTAATTTACGTACAGTATCTCGAGCTTCGCCCCAATCTTCATCTGAGTAGTCAATTTTAAATTCGCGAACTAAGCCTTCAATCCACTGAAAAACTTCTTGCTTAAGAGTACTCAAATGCTCTTGTGAAGTTGCTTCATCAAGTTGCTCACGAAGCTCTAGAGCTGATTGTAGGAACTCAAAATCACTAATGGATTGATCAAGGTGATGATCTTGCTTTTTTAACGCTAATAGATAAGCAGCGCGGCTATCTACTTGCGAAAGTACTTTAAAAGCTTGATTGATTTCACTTGATTTGATCAATGCCTGATCTTTATCTTCTGCTTTATCTGGGTGATATTGCTGTTGCAAACTTAAGAAACTAGATTTTAAGCTCGCCAAATCGATATCGAGTTCTACGGGTAAATTGAACAACTCAAAATGATTCATTAGAAAGGAGGTCCACGTTAATTAAATACATTAAAACAGTGCTATAATAAGTCACTGTTTTAATGAAAAGGATGGAAGGAGAAGAGGGAGTTATACAGTGAAAGACTCACCGCAACCACATTCACCTTTTTTATTGGGATTGTTAAATTCGAACCCTTCGTTAAGGCCATTCTTTACGTAGTCCATTTCTAAGCCTTCTAAATAGACAAGACTTTTTGGATCTACAAAAACCTTAACGCCAAATTGTTCGAAAACTTGGTCATGTTCATCGACAGAATCAACAAATTCGAGAACATAAGCCAACCCAGAACAACCAGAAGTTTTCACACCCACGCGAATGCCTTCACCCTTACCTCGATTTTTAAGGTAATTGCTAATATGAGTCGCAGCATTTTCAGTTAAATGAATCATGAAAACTCCAACGTTTACAATGGTAACAAATTAAGCTTTAGATTTTTTACTGCGGTAATCATCAATCGCAGCTTTAATTGCATCTTCAGCTAGTACAGAGCAGTGAACTTTTACTGGAGGAAGAGCAAGCTCAGTTGCGATATCAATATTTTTGATCGCTTGAGCTTCATCAAGAGTCTTACCCTTTAACCATTCAGTTACAAGTGAGCTTGATGCAATTGCAGAACCACAACCATAAGTTTTGAAGCGTGCTTCTTCAATAACACCACTATCATTTACCTGAATTTGCAGACGCATCACGTCGCCACATGCAGGTGCACCCACCATGCCTGTACCAACATTTTCAGAGTTTTTATCTAAAACACCAACATTACGTGGGTTTTCGTAATGATCAATTACCTTTTCGCTATAAGCCATTTCGCTTCTCCAAACCTCGGGGTCAGCCTAATATTAATATGAGGGTTAAAACACTAATTTCAATAATTAGTGTTCTGCCCATTCAACTGTAGAAAGATCGATACCTTCTTTGTACATATCCCAAAGCGGAGAAAGTTCACGTAATTTCTCAACAGCGGCTTTGGTAATTGTAAGCACGTGGTCAATGTCTTCTTCAGTTGTGTATTTACCAAAACTAAAGCGAATTGAGCTGTGTGCTAGCTCATCAGATAAACCTAATGCGCGAAGAACATATGAAGGCTCTAAAGTTGCAGAAGTACAAGCAGAACCACTTGATACTGCAGCATCTTTAAGCGACATCATTAAAGATTCACCTTCAACAAAGTTGAAGCTAACATTTAAATAGTTTGCAACGTTTTGAGTTGGGTGACCATTTAAGAACACTTGTTCAAGGTCTTGTAAACCGTTCCAAAGTTTGTCACGAAGTTTACGGAGACGCTCTTGTTCTGCATGCATTGTTTTGCCTGCAATTTCAAAAGCTTCACCTATACCAACGATTTGGTGAGTAGCCAAAGTACCAGAACGCATACCACGCTCATGACCACCACCATGAATTTGTGCTTTTAGACGAACACGCGGGCTACGACGTACATATAATGCGCCGATACCTTTTGGACCATAAATTTTATGAGCAGAGAAACTCATAAGGTCAATTTTCATCGTAGATAAGTCGATATCAACTTTACCAGCTGCTTGTGCTGCATCTACGTGGAAAAATGTTTTGTTGGCACGTGTTAATTCACCAATCGCCGCTACATCTGTGACTGTACCAATTTCATTGTTTACCATCATAAGAGAAACAAGAATAGTATCTGGGCGAAGGGCAGCCTTAACCATTTCAGGAGTGATTAAACCGGTTTGTGGTTCTGGCTCTAAATAAGTAATTTCAAAGCCTTGTTCTTCTAATTCACGACAAGGATCTAGAACAGCTTTGTGTTCAATTTTACTTGTAATGATATGTTTGCCTTTAGATGCATAGAATTGAGCTACACCTTTAAGGGCAAGGTTATCTGATTCAGTTGCACCAGAAGTCCAAACGATTTCACGTGGATCAGCTTTAATTAAATTTGCTACTTGCTCACGTGCATATTCAACTTTTTCTTCTGCCTGCCAGCCATAAGCGTGGGAACGAGACGCAGCATTACCAAAGGTACCGTCGAAAGTTAAACACTCCATCATACGTTCTGCAACTTGCGGATCTACTGGAGTGGTTGCTGCGTAATCAAGATAAATTGGACGTTTCATATCAAATACCTGTACCCGATAAAAGAGCTGAATCTGTGCCAGTCACATTTTGGCGTAATGCAACAGTTTGAACGTTGTCTCGGCTAATGAGGTCGGCAAGAGAGATTTTTGCTAAATAGTCGGCAATATGATGAGAGAGTTCTTGCCATAAATCATGAGTGAGACACATTGCACCATTTTGGCAGTTACCTTTATGGTCACAACGTGTTGCATCAACCGTTTCATTTACAGCTTCAATAATTTCTAACACAGTAATTTCATCAGCATTTCGAGCCAAATGGTAACCACCATTTGCACCACGAACACTAGAAACTAACCCATGACGCTTAAGTTTTGCGAATAACTGTTCTAAATAAGCAACTGAAATGGATTGGCGTGCGGCAATTTCGGCGAGCGTGATCGTTTGTTCAGTTGGCTGCAAAGCTAAATCAAGTAGAGCAGTCACTGCGTAGCGACCGCGAGTTGTAAGGCGCATGATTCGATACACATGTTAAGACTAGATAATAGGATTTTATGAATCCCGACTAAAATAGTCAAGTTTTTTTATTTTTAATTCAAGTGTAGGAACAAAATAGAAAAATAAATTAGGCAACCCAGAAATTATATATGAAATAAACAATAAATATTAGGCTAATTATACCAAAGGAGAAGTTAATATTTCGTTGACGTCGTTGTAAGCGAGTAATTCGATTTTGATATTGTTTAATTTCCACGTGAAGGGAGTTGATCTCTGATCTTTGTTGATCAATTTTCTCAAGTAATGGAGCGATCCGTTTACGTGAAGCAAGGGTTTCAGCTTCATCATCTGAAGTGTTAAACCACTGTTTCCAGTCAACTAGCAATTTTGGTAGAGTTAAATGAGAAATTAAATCTAGAAGTTCCTTTTTCGTTTCCTCATCACCATCAATACGCATATTTTTAAGACTGCGTTGGTTAGAAAAACCAAAAATTTTAATTAAATCGATAAGCGTACTATTGATCTCAAGATCAATACGTCTATCAAAAGAATGAATATCGAATAACAAACCTTTTTCTGTAAATTGAACATAGAAGTCAAAGAAAGGTAAATAGCTATTAATACGAATCGTTGTTTTGTTCAAAATAAACTTTTTCGCTTGCAAGCGAAAGGCACCATCGTGGGTGAGAATAAATGAAAAAAAAGTTTCTAAAATAATTAGAACAATATTCAGCAACAGACGCGGATGTTTTTGTCTTTGTTGCGTTTCACTCATAAAAGTTTATCCTTAGAAATAGCAATTAACCGAAGAATGGAACATCCTATCCCAAACTTAACACAATGTCGTGTTAAATATATTTACATGACTTATTTGCTTTGTAGAACAGTTTTGTAAATGGATCAAGTCTTTACTTTGTTATTATAGAAATATTTTGTGGTCAAATCAGTCATCATTTCTCTCATCTGATTAGGAGTTTAGATTAATGGATAATGCAAATACAGATACCCAGATAGAAGAGTCCGAGGAAAAAAATAAATTAAAATCAAAAAGTTCAAGAAAATCAGCTTTAGATTTTAGGAAGTATACTAAGCAAATTTGGCTAGCAGGACTTGGTGCTTTTTCACGTGCGGAAGAAGAGGGAAATAAGCTTTTTGATTCTTTGGTTAAAGTGGGTGAGGAGCTAGAATCAAAAACTGGAGACTTGGCAGACAATTCTGTTGGCAAGGTCACAGAAAAAGCAAAAGAATCTGTATCTGAAACAAAAGATAGAGTAGAAAAGATTCTTGATACGAGTGTTAATCACTCTTTAAACCGTATTGGGCTGGTGACGCCGAAGGATTTGCAACACATCGAACAACTGCTCGTACAACTGCATATTAAGGTGGATGCTTTAATAGAAGAAAATCAACAGTTGAAAGCAAAATTGAATAAAAAGTAAAAAAATGTTGGGATTTAGCAAATATATAACAGTTTTTTAGCATTTATTTTTGCTAAAAGCCCTGCTCTAGTATTGCGTTTTCCCCTAAAGCATTGCTATAAAGGCGTCATGGCCTTTTAAACTATAGCCTTGGACCTTAAACAAACGATATTAAGAGGATGTTTTATTCATGAATAAATCAGAATTAATCGATGCAATTGCTGAAAAAGGGGGAGTATCTAAGACTGATGCAGGCAAGGCACTCGATGCGACAATTGCGTCAATTACTGAAGCACTTAAAAAAGGTGATACAGTAACTTTAGTTGGTTTTGGTACTTTCAGTGTTAAAGAACGTGCTGCACGTACTGGTCGTAACCCTAAAACTGGTGAAGAGCTTCAAATTAAAGCAACAAAAGTACCTAGCTTTAAAGCTGGTAAAGGTCTTAAAGATTCAGTAGCTTAATCTTTTAAGATGAATAAACGCGCCAATATAGGCGCGTTTTTTATTAAATATCTGAATTGACCAATATTGCTCATTCATTGATTGTGGTTTTTCAGTTAAAATTCTCCTCGAAATAAAATATTGGAATACTTATGGAATCGTTTCGTACAGTCATTAAGGGTTGGCTCGGCAAAGTCCTTCTAATTTTGTTTTTGACCCCTTTAGCACTTGTAGGTATTGAAGGATATTTTAATAGGGGAAACAAGGCTGATGTTGCTAAGACAGTAAATGGCCAAGAAATATCTAAAAAAGACCTTGAAACTTTAACTCAGTCTTACAAAGAACAATATTTAGCTGCTGTTAAAGGGGATGAAAGTTTACTTAATTTGCCTGTCATTCAGGCTAAGGCACTCGATATTTTGGTGTCACGTAATCTATTAATACAGCAAGCAGAAAAATTAGGTATCTCTTTGAGTGATGCTCAAATTGAGCAAATGTTAGCTCAGCAGCCTAGTTTGCAAGAGAATGGTCAATTCTCACAAAAACTCTATGAAAATTACTTACGTTCTATTGGCATGACGAGTCAGGGTTTAATAGCAAGCCTACGTCAAGATCATGCTTTGAAAATGTTAACGTCAACCTTTGCTGATTACTCTTTAGTAAGCAAAGTTGATCTAATGCAAATTGCGAATTTGCAAACTGAACAACGTACGTTACATTTAGCTAGTATTAAATTAGATGCTTACAAAACAGGTTTAACTGCATCTAATCAAGAAGCTACAGATTACTATAACAAGCATCAAAATGAATTTAAGCAACAGGCTTCGGTTGATGTTGATTATGTTGTCTTATCTCCATCAATGATGACTAAACCAGCTCCTGCAACTGAAGCTGAACTTCAGCAAGCTTATGCAAAGTTTGTTGAAACTCAGAAAAAAGATGCTAAACGAACTGTAAAGCATATTTTAATTACTACTGATGCTCGTGATGATGCAGCTGCTCAAAAACTTGCAAAAGAAGTTTATGCGAAAATTCAGGGTGGTCTTTCGTTTGCACAAGCTGCATCGCAGTTCTCTGAAGATCCTAGTTCAAAAGCAAAAGGTGGTTTAGTTGAAGCATATGCTCCAGGTGTTTTCTCGGATGCATTTGATAAAACTGTTTTAAGTTTGAAAAATGGACAAGTTTCGCAGCCAGTAAAAACACAATATGGTTATCATATTATTGAAGCAGAAACTCAAGCTAACCAAATCCCTTCATTTGAGTCTGAGAAAGCGCGTTTAACGGCTGAGGTTGAAAAGAATAAAGTTGCTACTGTTTATTCAGATGCCGTAAACAGTTTGAATGAAACAATTGTTGGTAATGATTCTTTAGAAGCTGTTGTACAAGAAGTAAAAGGTGCAAAAGTTGAATCATTGAATGGTGTAACTTTAGCAACTCAAAACCCATATTTAAGTGATCCAAGTGTCAAAATTAAGCTATTTAATGATGATGTGAAAAATGGTGACCGTAATGCATCATCTAATATTCAATTAGCAAATGGTGATACGGTATGGATTAAAGTGCGTGATTACCACGCAGCTGGTGTAAAACCATTAGCGCAAGCGATGAATGAAGCAAAAGCCAAAGTTATCGATGCAAAAGCGCGTAAAGCAGCCCAAGCAAAAATTGCTACCATGTTGACTGAGTTTAAAACTCAACCTGCAGACCAAGTGGTTGCTAAAAACAAAGTCGCATTTGAGTCAGCTGGTGTGTTTACTCGATCACAGGGTTTAAAGCGTGAAATTGAACGTGCAGCATTTAGTTTAGCTACCCCTAAACCGGGTATGTGGTCTGTTACAACAGCAAACTTGCCAAATGAACTGGTAGTCGTTGCAGTTTCAAATGTAAATTCATCAGCCGCTAATGCTATTCCTGCTGATCAATTACAACAGCTAAAACAACTTTATCGTCAATCTCGTGGTCAACAAATATTGGAAGATTACAGCCAATATTTAAAATCACATGCAAAAATTAAATAATAATTTAATCAAATAAAAAAAGCGCTTTGGCGCTTTTTTTATTTTCTATTGATCGAGATGATGTTCGATATATTGCTGTCGATATTGTTTAGGTGATAAATCAAAAATTCTTTTAAAGGCCTGACTAAAAGCAGTCTCGGATGAATAGCCGACTTTGTTTGATATTTGCTGAATTGAAAAATTACTTGTGCGTAAGTACTGACTTGCTAAACGAAAACGGTAATGTTGCAAATAAGTTAGAGGTGGTTCCCCAATAATACTATTAAATAAATTTGCGAATTTGGACCGTGACATACAGCATCGTTCTGCTAATGACTCAACTGTCCAAGCGACTTCTGGTTGGCTATGAATAGCGGATAGGGCATTACTCAATTCAGGATGGGTTAACGCACTTAGCCAGTTTTGTTGATCAGTCATTTGTTGAACATGATCACGAATGCACTCAATGAGAAGAATACTGACTAAATGATCAATAATTTTGTCATGTCCCGGCCTGATTTTTTGAGTTTCAATTGCTAAAAAATAAAGCCCAATTTGTAGCCATTCTGGTGGGTTGGTTTGATTTTCGTGTTGAATATGCATGATCGAAGGCAATGCATTAATCAAAGGGCCTGCCATATGAGTATCGATCTGACAGCGCAAACACAGTAATAATGTTTTATCTGAAGAGGAGGTGCCAAACTCGATCGCGTCTTGTCTATGACCGTTAAAAAGCGAAGTAATATCTAATGAATCTACTAATTTAGTTGCTGTTGATTTTGAGTCGGTGGCATTATGTGCTTTTCCAGAAGGAATTAAAATAATATCACCAGCTGTCGCAATTATTTTTTCTGACGCATTAAGTTGAATATATACTGAACCAGTTAAAACAATATAGGCAAGTAAAGCAGATTGATCTTGTGTTTTAAAAGCCCATTCTCCTTGTGCTTTTAAATAGATGTATTCAGACTTATTAAGGTGAATATCATCAAAAAATTTACTTAGTGCATCCATCTTTAAATGATCAATCATTATTTTAATAAAATTATAGTGAGCTATAAGAATAGATCAACATGTGTTTTTAGGACAAAAAAGTGGAAGAAAATGCCAAAGACTTTGAAATAGGTTTTTTGGACGGTTACTACTGTTAAGTAAGTACTATTTCTTTAACTATATAGATATATAGAAAAAGGAAATATGACTATGAATGCACCAGTAAATGTTCAGCAAGAACTTATGCCAGTGCCAGCGTCTATGCGTGAGATAGATCGTAAGCGCTATTTATGGATGATTAGTCCAGCTCTACCTGTAATTGGTTTAGGTATTTTAGCTGGTTACCATTTTGGTCCACGCCCATTAAAAAAAGTTTTCGCTTTAGGTGGTCCACTTTTATTACATGTTGTGATCCCTGCAATTGATACTGTTATTGGGAAGGATGCACGTAATCCGACTGATGAAGAAATTAAGCTTTTAGAAAAAGATCCATATTATTCACGTCTTGTGAAAAGTTTTATTCCTTTGCAGTATGCTGCAAATGTTTATGCATGTTATTTAACAAGCCGTAAAACCACGTCATTCATTGATAAAATTTTGCTCGGTGTTTCAATGGGGGCGATTAATGGTATTGCGATTAATACAGCCCATGAATTAAGCCATAAGCATGATCGTATTGATCATATTTTATCTCATCTTGCTTTGGTTCCTACGGGTTATAACCATTTCCGTATCGAACATCCTTATGGTCATCATAAACGTGCAGCAACTCCTGAAGATCCTGCTTCTTCACGGATGGGCGAAACATTTTATGAGTTCTGGCCACGTACAGTTGTAGGTTCTTTTAAGTCTGCAATTGAAATTGAGAAAAATCGTTTAAAACGTAAAGGAAAAGAGTTCTGGTCAGCAGATAATGAATTATTACAAGGCTGGGGAATGAGTGCTGCTTTTCATGCCTCTATGGTTGGAATTTTTGGTAAAAGTACAATTCCATATTTAGCGACACAAGCATTTTATGGCATTAGTCTTTTTGAAATTATTAACTATATTGAACATTATGGTTTATTACGTCAGAAAAAAGAAAATGGTCAATATGAGCGCACAATGCCAGAGCATAGCTGGAACAACAATAACGTAGTAACAAACTTATTTCTGTACCAGTTGCAGCGTCACTCAGATCATCATGCTTATCCGACTCGTCCATTCCAAGCATTACGTCATTTTGATGAGGCGCCAGAATTACCAAGTGGTTATGCAAGTATGTTATTACCTGCGTTAATTCCTTCGTTGTGGTTCAAAATAATGGATAAGCGAGTTTTTGATCACTATAAAGGTGATTTGAACAAAGCGAATATTTCACCAAAACGACGTGCAAAAATCTTCAAAAAATTTGGTGCAGTAGATAAATCATTAGAAGCATAAAAATTGAATAAATAATATATATTCCTGAAATACCAAACCCTCTAATCATGTGATTAGAGGGTTTTATCTTTTAGATAAATCTTAGCGTTATGAAGCAAGAGAGTTTAGATTCTCTTGCGTCTTTTTTATTTTAATTCACTGGAAGATTTACCAAGCTCACGACGCGCAATAATTAATTGTTGAATTTGCTGAGTACCTTCAAAAATATCAAGAATTTTTGAATCACGTGCCCATTTCTCAAGTAATTCATCTTCGTTATAGCCAACACTTGCTGCCAATTCGACACATTTTAAAGTGATCTCGTTACCAACACGACCTGCTTTTGCTTTTGCAATAGAAGCTTCTTTAGAATTTGGCTTTTTGTTATCTGCCATCCAAGTTGCTTTTAACATGAGCAGACGAGCAGCTTCCCATTCAGCCTCCATGCGGTAGATTTGTGCTGCAAGGTTAGAAGCATGCAGATAGGGAGTCGAGTAGTCAGGATCAAGCTGATCTTTAAAAATCTCTTTAATACGCTCTAGTGAAGCTTTCGCACAACCGATTGCCATTGCTGCAACTAGAGGGCGTGTATTGTCAAAAGTTTCCATTACTCCGGCGAAACCTTTAGCAACATCCACTTCGGCATTACCCAAAAGGTTCTCTGCTGGTACACGGCAGTCAATAAAACTGATGACTGCTGTATCTGATGCTTTAATTCCTAATTTATGTTCGAGACGTTCGACCTTCATGCCAGACGTACCTTTGGGTACCACAAATGATTTAATAGCTGCACGGCCAAGTTTGCGATCAAGTGTGGCCCAAACAACGACAGAGTCTGCTCGTTCACCTGAGGTCACAAAAATCTTTTCACCATTTAGAATGTAGTCATTGCCATCTTTGGTTGCTGTGGTACGGATAGCGGCAGAGTCGGAGCCACAACCCGGTTCGGTGATGGCCATTGCTGCCCATGTTCCTTTGAACCGTTCTAATTGCTCATCATTTGCGACAGCAGCAATTGCTGAGTTTCCAAGGCCCTGACGAGGCATACTCAGTAATAAGCCTGTATCGCCATAACACATCTCAATAATTCCAAGAGCTGTCGACATGTTGGTTCCATTGCGAATACCTTCATTGTCGGTATCACCGCGCTTTCCAGCACCCGCAGCACCAGCATTAATTCCTTCACCACCTTCATTCATGCCATCGATGAGAGAGGCGAGCATATCAAGTTCTTTTGGATATGCATGTTCAGCTTTATCATATTTGCGAGAAATAGGGCGTAATACATTGATCGCAACATCATGTGCTTGATCAATCATCATTTTGAATTTTTTAGGATTTTGTAAATTCATTAAAGTATCCTCTGATTGATCTTTTAAGCATGTAAGCCAGATTGTAAAATTGCAGTAGCCCGTAAATCGCGGTACCAACGTTCAACAGGATGTTCTTTTGTGAAACCATGTCCACCAAGAATTTGCACACCGTCTGTGCCAATTTTCATGGATTTTTCAGCACAAAGTAGATGGGCTAAGTAAGCTTCGCGGTGAAATGGCTTGCCTGACTCTGCAAGGCTTGCTGCATTTAAAATCAACATACGCATTGCATCAATTTCAATTGCCATATCTGCAATCATGAAAGCGACACTTTGACGATGTGAAATAGGTTCACCGAACGCGGTTCGTTCATTGGCATATTTAATACAGTAAGCTTTTACAGCTTCACATGTACCTACAGCCATTGCACACCACACTAAGTTGCCTAAATCTACAAAGGCTGTGTAATCAAAATCTGTTGCACCTAAACGTAGAGCAGGAGTGTGATTAAAGCGAAGAGTTGCTGTTTCTGTCGCTTTAAGACCCATGGCCGGAGTGTTTTTTATTGAAATTGTTTCATTACACTGCACGACGAATACGTCTGGCTTGCCGTTAAAGTCTGCACTTACTAAAAATACATCAGCTAAATCGCCTAAAATCACTAATGTTTTTTCACCATCAATAAAAAACTGATCGTTTTCAAGTGATGCTTTTGTTTTTAAAACATAAGGGTTAAATGCTGGAGTTGTTTCTTGAACAGCAAAAGTTGCTGTAATGTCTGAGTCTTCTGCAAAACATGGTAGGTACATCGACTGAACTTCAGCAGAACCCCAACGTGTGATTGCATTAATAACGCTAAATGTACTGAGTAATCCTGCTGTAAGACTAAAATCACCTTCAGCTAGTTTTTCAGCAATTAATAAGTTACTAACGATATTTTGTTCGGCCGCTACTCCACCGAGTGCTTCTGGAAGTGCATAGTAGTTAAGTCCTAAATCTTCAACATATTGCCAAAGACTTTCAGGAAACTGAGCTTCCTGATCGGCATTATGAGCTAACCCCAATAAAACCTCTTGAGCAAATTGAGACATTGCTTCAGAAGTCATTTGTTGTTCTTCGGTTAAACTTAAATCAAATAAATTTTTTTGTTGGCGAGGTAAACGTTGTTGAGAGATTTGCTTGGGCTTAAATGCTTTTTGAGTCTGCGTTAATGCTCTAAAGCCAGCTTTTGAACCTTGATAAAGAGATTTTTCAACAAATTTACGCAACTTGAGTTGATCAAGTACATCGCTTCCAGCCAATCTTGTGATCAGCGATAAACCCAAACCCTGAGCTTTATTGATCATACTTGTCATGATTATGGTGTCCTAACACATTGTTATTGTTTTATGCTGACACGCCTCATATTAAAAAACTATGTCGTTACTGACATTCGAAAAATGAGTAGATAAATGGTAAATAGAAAATAAGAAAATTATAAGTTTTTGATTTTATTTATTTAAAATAATTGCAATGTTGGGGAGCCGAGAAGGATTGACTAGAATGACATGGAATCATTCTAGTCATTCATTAAATCAAGCAAAGTTACGAATCATACGTCGCACATTGGTTTTTGCATCAATAACCGTCATAAATGTGTAGGCTCCAATGAATTTACGGCTAATAAACATAAACTCTTTTGGCGGAACTGAAAAATAACGTGAAGCCATTGATTTACTAGCTTGTTGCATAACACGGCTATGAAGCTGGCTTTTCTTCCAGTCATAACGTTCGTGTTCATCCATAAGACCAGCGGGCATATCTGGGTTATTTGCAGGAGTACTGAATGCTTCTGTTGCAAGTAAAAAGACATCAGCCATACCTGGTTTAATACTTTCAGGCATCGCATCAAAGAACTCGTAACCAGTCATGGCTTTGACCATTGCATCTTTATTATGTTGATAACCTGCCTGAATGAGTTGACGGGCAACTGATAGCAAGTGTTCATCAAACTGGCGAATAGCACCAAAATCTAATAATACAATTTTGTCTTGAATGTCTTGGCCATTACCTAAACGAACAAGGTAATTACCAAAGTTAGGGTCAGTTTGCATTTCACCCCATTCAAAAATTTCACGAACCGCAATCTCTAATGACGCTTCACCGAGTTGATTACGACGTTCCTGAGGTAATGACAACATCACAGGGCTATTAATTGGTACACCACGTTCAAAAGTCATGCAGAGTACTTGATTTGTGCAATATTCATCTACAATTGTAGGAACAATATAGCGCTCATCATCTTTTAAGCGTTCACCAAAGCGACGAGTAGTGGAAGCTTCAACATCATAGTCAACTTCACGATGCATCATTTCACGTACTTCATCAAACCACTGATCAAATTCACGGGTTTGTGGAACCATACGCGTCAGTTTAAGCATGTTTTTAAACAAGCTCATATCGGAATCAATAGCATTTGCAACGCCCGGATATTGAATCTTTAAAACTAACTCTAAACCATCTGATTTACGCGTTGCACGGTGTACTTGTGCGAGAGAGGCCGTACCAATTGGCTCATGATCAATTGTTAAATCATTTAATTTAGCGCCCAATTGCTCTTGAAGGTGCGGCTTAATTGCAGGCCAATCTAAAGCAACTGTCTGGTTATTTAAGGTGTTTAGTGCTTGTGTAATTTCTTCAGGTAAAAAATGCTCACCATAAAGGGCCATCATTTGGCCAATCTTAACAATAGAACCCTTAAGTTTACCTATTTCAGAAACCAGATAATTAGCTTGCTCGCTCATCGCTTTTTTGCGTTTCTTTTCTTTTTCTTCCTCATTAGAAAATATAGAAGAAGCACTTGCAGTTGCCAAACGTGTTCCTGCAAGTAAAGAAGCTTTCGCGATTGATAAGCGTCGATCCATGGAAGAAGTTTTTAAACTCTTAAGCTTATCTTTCTGATTTGACATGAAAATAGAATCCTATGCGCATCATGCAGCCAAACGCTGGTGATCTAAAATTGTAACGAATATTACATGTTTTGAGCGTATTAAAATAGTTCTCTCAGACTGAATGATCAGTCGAAATGGCTATCTTTATTTCATTAACTTTAAAATAGCCTAAGCAATTTTAAAATTTAAGAAACTTACAGCGTTCAGGTGAGTAAAACTAGGGTAAAAACGGATCTTTCACAAAAACTTAAATTACATTTTAAATTGGATCTTCAATTCAGACTTCTGCATTAAGTGAAGGCGATTGGACTGAATATGCTGTAATAACATTTGTTTGACTGAATCATGCATAAAACCAAGTGCATGAGCTTTTACAATAATAATGCTGGGTAAGGTATAGAAAAAATACTTAACATCCTCGAGTGTTGCGTTATTAAAGATGCCTTGTTCAATTAACGTCTGCTGTAAAAACTGCTTTTCATTTAAGACATAATCTGAAGATTCATCCCAAAAACGGTGACGCATAGCCATCAGATTGTTGTGTTTATAACTCATAAAATTGTCAGCTCAGACTTAAATCTAAATAAAATATATGGAGTCGAGCCATGAATATCAAGTTGAGATTATTTTTTATTCAGTTGCTGTTTGATTTTTTATGTAATTCTTGTAAATAGCCTAAGCAATTTTAAAAATTTTTCTAAAAAAACTATAATCCAAATAATTTCATCTATAACACTACTTATTATGACTCCTGCATGTAGACTGTTAAAAAGCAATAAAATTGAATTTTCAATCCATGAATATGAGCATGATTCAAATGCTAAAAGTTTTGGATTAGAAGCAGCAGAAAAACTAAATTTAGATGTAAGGGAGGTATTCAAAACATTGATGGTTAGCGATGATAAGAATTTTTTTGTTGCAGTATTGCCAGTTAATCATCAATTAAATTTAAAAAAAGTGGCTACGGCGTTTGGCTGTAAAAAATTGCAAATGGCCAATCCAAAAGACGCTGAACGTTTAACGGGGTATTTGGTCGGAGGGATTAGTCCTTTAGGTCAGAAGAAACGCTTAAAAACCGTTATTGATGCATCTGCACAAGAATTCAGCAAAATCTATGTGAGTGGAGGAAAACGGGGACTAGATATTGGCTTAAACCCGAAAGATCTAGCACAACTATTAAATGCTCAATTTGTTGATGTACTTGATGAGTAATATAAATCTTTTTCTTATCTCATTAAATTAACTAATTTTAAGATAGGTAGTATTAAATCAAGTTCTTTTAATAAAAACAATTCTCATTATTATTTATATTTAGTATTATGCCGAACCTTATAACTATCTAATAACTTTTGGGTTTGGAGAAAGGGAAAATGAATCAATACAAAAAGGTTGGGGTTAACTCAAATCATCTGATGTGTGCTGAATCACAGTATTTTAAATTAAAACCTTGTTGTATTGCTCTAGCAGCAGTATTTGCGCAGCAGGTTTATGCAAATACAAATATTGAAAAGGAAATCCTTAATAATCAACCGACACAAAAGCCTGTAGCTCAATTGCAAAAAATTATAGTGACGGCGACAAGGACGCCCAAAAATATTGCTGAAATTGCCGGCACAGTTCAAACGATTGAAAAGCAGCAAATTGAACAACAGGCAACTGCTGGACGAAAAATTGCCGATATACTGGCTCAGTTGGTTCCATCACTTGGGGTAAGTAGTGGAACGACTACCAACTATGGGCAAACAATGCGTGGTCGTGATGTCATGATTATGATTGACGGCGTATCACAAAATGGATCACGCGATGTTGCTCGGCAGCTAAATAGTATTAGTCCAGGCATGATTGAACGTATTGAAGTTCTTTCAGGAGCTACAAGTATTTATGGATCAGGTTCTACCGGCGGGATTATTAATATTATTACGAAACGTGCTGATTCGACTAAACCAGTAAGTTTTGAAACTAAACTTGGTATTACGTCTTCCGATACATTTCGAAGTGATAGTCTAGCTTATGAAATTAGCCAATCTATTTCATTTAATAAAGATAATATAAATGGTTTCTTAGGGGCTAATTTCACTAGTCGCGGATCTCAGTTCGATAGCCATGGTGATCGTATTGCTATAGCACCTATGCAAGGTAGCCGTCCTGATACTGATACAATTGATGTTAATAGTCGTATAAATATAGATTTAGCTGATAACCAATCACTAAGTTTGGGTGCACAGTATTATAAGGATGAACAAGATACGAATTATGGTCCTGATTATGGGAAAAATTATATTTATGGAGGAGCGCCTAACTCATATATTGGGAAAAAGGGTTTAGAAATATCTAATCAGCCTTTTACAGAGCGCTATGCATTCAACACTCAATACCAAAATAAAGATATTTTAGGTCAGGTCTTAAATTTAGAAGGATATTACCGTAAAGAAGATGCTCGTTTCTTTCCAGTCTTTTTAGGAGGGGAAGGTACAGAAGCAAAACAATCTCAATCTGAAATCGAAGTGGCTGGTCTGCGTTCAACAGTACAAAGTGATTTAAATATTATGAATCGTGATCTTAATCTAACTTATGGTTTAGATTATGAACATGAAAAAGATCATCAACACTACGAGCATTTCACAGCATTTAATACAGGTTTGACCTATAAACCTACAGGTAAAACTTCCGATGCTGGTCCAAATACAACAATTCAAAGTGCTGGCATTTTTATACAAGGTGATTACGCTTTAACAGACCGTATGAATGTCCAGGCTGGTACTCGTTACCAATATATCAAAGCTGAAACAGAACAGTACTCGACTAAAAATGGTATACAGCCAAGCGGATCTGTAAATGACGATGCTGTTTTATTTAATTTGGGAGCGATATATAAATTAACAGATGAGCAGCAAATATTTGCTAATTTCTCTCAAGGTTTTAGTTTTCCAGATGTACAACGGATGATGCGTGATGCATTTAATATATCAACCGCTAATATCCAACCTATTAGTGTAAACAGCTATGAATTAGGCTGGCGTTTACAAGGAGAGCAGAGTCTAAATCTAGGTATAACAGGTTTCTATAATACCTCAGACAAAGTTGTCCAATTCTACAAGAACAGTAATAAAGAAACTGTTGCTGAGGTTATGGACAAAGACCAGCGTGTATATGGTGCTGAACTAACAGCGACCTACCCATTTATGGAAGAGTTTAAAGTTGGGGGAACACTTGGTTATACGCGAGGTCAATATAAAGATACGGATGGTAAATGGAAAGAGTTGAATGCTTTTCAAGTTTCACCAATAAAAGGTACTGTTTTTGCCGAGTGGAACAGTGATGAAGGATATGGTGCTCGTGTGCAAATGCTTGCTATAAAAGGTACAAATGAAGCAGTAAAAGATGGCTCACTTTCAGCTGTAAAAATTAAAGGCTATAGCACGATGGATGTTTTGGCACATTTTCCAGCTTGGAAAGGACGTATAGATTTTGGTGTATATAATGTTTGGAATAGAGACTATCGAGCAGTCTATAGTCAACAAGCAGAAAAAGTATATGGGCTGGTAGAGAGTATTCCAGCTGAAGGACGTACTTACGGCCTCAGTTATACATTTAATTATTAATGTGAAGTGAGATAGGGAATATCTATAAATCATAGGTATTCCTTAATAAATTTAAAAAAATAATAAAATAAACTTGCATTGTTAAATGCAAATGATTATCATTACCTATATTGAAAGTTGAGAAACGTTCTAGTAATTAAGATTAACGTCTACTACTGTAATGCTAAGTTTTAGGCGATTTAAAGTTATACCAGAGACTCCAATAATAATGATTTTGAAAAAGATGAGTTGATTTCTGGTATGTGAGCGCCTGCAGGATATTATAAAAATAGGCAGGTTCAACTAGCGGTAAATGGAACAAAGAAAAATAAACATTATCAGCGCAACAAAAAGAACTAATCAAAAGCAGCAGGCGAGGATGGCCTGCTGCTTTTGTAGTTAAAGTTAATTTCATAGTTATTTATACATTTCAACTATTTTGGATATTTAACTCTACACAGTAACAGATCGATTATATTTTTGATCAAAAAATAATCACTAATGTTTCATTTATTAACATCCTGCCTTTTTAGCCGTTTTTTTGTATACCCTGAATAAAACATGATCAAAAAAAGAGGT
Source organism: Acinetobacter sp. AOR18_HL (assembly GCF_027855145.1). Classification (NCBI taxonomy): domain Bacteria; kingdom Pseudomonadati; phylum Pseudomonadota; class Gammaproteobacteria; order Moraxellales; family Moraxellaceae; genus Acinetobacter; species Acinetobacter sp. AOR18_HL. Next base: position 77,608 of record NZ_JAKTIG010000031.1, on the reverse strand, counting down.
AAAAACGTGCTTATTTTTCATGGAAAACCTGTTCACGGAGCTATCTTTGATATGGATGGGACAATGTTTGACACTGAGCGATTGCGGTTTCAAACATTGCAACAGGCATCTCAAGAACTCATTGGACAGGAATTTTCACACGAATATTTAATGCAATGTTTAGGTTTAAGTGCAACTACTGCTGAGCAATTGGCTCAAAGGTTATATGGGGTAAATGTTCCCTATAAAGAAATTCGAAAAAAAGCTGATGAGATGGAACTCGAATATATTCGAAAACACGGCGTACCTATCAAAAAGGGTTTAGTTCAGGTTTTAGAACGTTTACGAAAATCGGGTTTAAGAATGGCCGTCGCGACTTCAAGCCGTAGGGCAATTGCCGAAGAATATTTAATTAATGCGAATGTTTATAAATTTTTTGATGTGATTACCTGTGGTGATGAAGTAGAGCAAGGAAAGCCACATCCAGAAATCTTTTTAAAAGCTGCTAGTCAACTTCACTTAGACGCTAACCAGTGTCTTATGTTTGAAGATTCTGAAAATGGTTTAACTTCAGCTCACACTTCAAAAGGTTTAACGATTTTATTAAAAGATATTAAAGAACCAAATGACGAAATGCTGGAAAAAGCACATTTTTATTATGATCAGATGTATGACTTTTTAACCGATCTCGACCAATTTATCCCTGTTATGGACATGCCGGAAATGCAGGAATCTTTTCCACAAAGTCTGAATCAGCTTACAGTTGGGATACATGGTTTCGGTGCTATTGGCGGCGGTTATATAGCGCAGATCTTGTCACATTGGGATGGATATACAAAGCCAAAACGTATTATTGCTTCTACAAGAAATAGTCTTTTTCGCGAAGCTGTGAATGCATTTGGAACATATAGCATTCGCTATGGGCAATTTTCTTATGATGAACGTATTGAGAATATGACCATTGTTGATTCTGAAAATGAACAACAAATGTTGGAGATGTATACCCATTCAAGTTTGATCGCACTGTGTTTACCCGAACAGGCCATCGAAGTTGAGGCAAAAATAATCGCAAAAGGATTATATGCTCGCTTTAATTCGCCACTTGGAACATGTATTGAACCGTTAACTTTTCTAATTATTTTAAATAAAGTCGGCGCGAAATATTTAGTTATGAAGCATCTTAGAGAAGCTCTACTAGAGTTGACCAACGATGAAGATGTGACTGAGCATATTTTAAAAGAACATTACTTTTGCGACACCGTTGTAAACCGCATGGTTTCAAAGCTATCTAATCAAAATTTATATCGCCAACTTCGTATTAAGCATAATTTTCTTGAACAGCATTTAGAAGATGTGGAAAACGAGGAACAAATCGAAATTGAAGACTGTAATAAATTGACTCAAGATCAGCAAAATCAGGCATCTTTATATGTTGATAACATGCGCCGTAATTTTCAGCCAGGCCATATATTACAAAGCATGGATCTAATTCTGTTTCATAGTGAAACGGATATGCCAATTTATGTAGAAAAAGGCAGCCCTTTACTCGAAAAGTTGCGTCAAGTTGTCTTGGTTAATCAGATTACAGACATTCAATTAATCAAAAACCGACTATGGAATGGCGTGCATGCCATGCTTGCTTGGTATGCATCTTTACTAGGTTATGATTCTATTGGCGTCGCAATGGGGGATCATTCAGTTAAAGCGTTTGCAGAGAATTTAATTAGGGAAGTAAAGCAAGGGCTTGCAATTGTATTACCTAAGTATGCAAAAGATCTGGACCGCATGGCACAAAGCTTTCTAGACTCATGTGAATATGCATTTAAAGACCCTTGTCAACGAGTAGCAAGAGATCCACTTCGCAAGTTAACTCATAATGAAAGAGTAATCGCATCAATTGAGGTAAATATCGCGCATGATTTACCCTATAAAAATCTCTTAAAAGGTGCTGCTTTAGGTTATGCCTATACGATTCAATTTTTAGAAATTAAAGAGACTAAGGCATTTAAACATTTACACGAGCAAGTTAAAAAACTGGATATGAGTTCTGCTCAAAAAGCACAACTTGAAGTTGAGTTAACGCAATTAGTTCAATATTTATTTTCTGAACAAGGTAAACAGCCTTTAAACATGAATATTACCAATTCAAAAAATGCGCCTACTCAATATGCCTAAATTCTTTTAATTATGCTCTACAACTGAAAGGCAAACATGCTTTAATACAAAAATTGAATGATTTTGAATTAAAGCTGTGTTGCTAAAACCCTCGACGTTCATGGTGCCAACATCTATACGTGATTATCCCGAATGGCATCTTGGACGGCAAAATTATGCATTGTGGTATTTAGAAATTAATGATCAAAAAATAGTTGATTATTTAGATGCCTTGCGCGCGCATTTTTCAGAATTCTTATTAGAACCTAATAGTCGTCAATATCATATCACATTGTTTATATGTGGATTTTTAAACCACGAAACCAAAGTCTATAGTGATGACTTTATTTTTGGTGAATTTGAGCAGCAAAAAGAAATCTTAAGAAAAGAAGATTTTGCTCCGTTTCATTTAAAAATTGGTTCAATCGATAGCTTTAGTAGTGCTCTATTTGTAGAAATAGGAGATACCGAAAATATCTTATTTCAGATACGCCAAAAGTTAGGTTTAGTTTCTAATGAAATTGCAGCTTTAGAATATTGTCCGCACATCACTTTGGGGTTGTATAAAACAGACTATAGTAGTGATTTGATTTTACAAAAAATTTCTGAATTACCTGTACAATATAAACAGGCTGAATTTGACCTTAAAGTTGAGCATTTAATATTTGGTTATTATCAAGCTCAAACTTTACAAGGTAAGTTATATCCGTATCAGCATTTGTTTTTAGGTGATTCATGTTGCAACTGATTTTGGGTGGAGCCCGTTCCGGCAAAAGCCGACTGGCTGAACAAACGGCAATGGATAGGCAATTAGCTGTCACTTATGTTGCAACGGCGCAAGCGCTAGATTTTGAAATGCAAAGCAGAATAACACATCATCAAAATCAGCGTCCTTCTCACTGGTCTTTGGTTGAAGAGCCTTTATATTTAGCAAAAATGCTGCAAAAAATTGATCAACCTAATCAAATTATTCTTGTGGATTGTTTAACACTTTGGCTAACCAATTTGTTACTTTTAGAAGATCAAAACGTTCAACAATTTGAATGTGAGCAGCTGTTAAAAATTTTACCTATGCTTGAGTCAGAAATTATTTTAGTAAGTAATGAAACTGGTCTTGGTGTTGTACCACTCGGTGAGATTAGTCGTCGATTTGTCGATGAAGCAGGCAGACTGCATCAGAGTTTAGGGCAAATTGCAGATAAGGTTGTGTTTTGTGTGGCTGGTTTTCCAATGATTTTAAAAGGCGAGAAATAAAATGAACTGGTGGTTACAATCTGTGCAGCAACCTGATGTGGACGCAAAACAACAAGCTGAGCAACACCAGCTTCAACTTACCAAACCTACAGGTGCTTTAGGTGATCTAGAACTGATAGCAGTCAAATTTGCTAGTTTGCAATCAAATGCGCATCCCCAAGTTAACCATCCATGGATTACAGTTTTTGCTGGCGATCATGGCGTGGTTGAAGAAAATATCTCTGCATATCCTCAAGCCGTTACCCGTCAAATGTTACAAAACTTCACGACTGGTGGTGCAGCAATTAGTGTCATTGCCAAATATCATCAAGCTCATTTACAAGTGATTGATTGCGGTACAGTTGGTGAAGCATATGAATATGCAGGGGTTGAACGTCATTGTATTCGTGCCGGCACAGCAAATTTTGCCAAACAAGCTGCAATGAATGCTGAAGAGTGCCGTGCTGCCTTAGAGTTAGGTAAAAACAGTGTAGACACGGCCAAATCTAAAGGTGCAGATATTTATATTGCGGGTGAAATGGGAATTGGAAATACCTGTTCTGCTTCTGCCTTAGCATGTCTTTTATTAAATGATACTGCCGAGCAATTAACTGGAGTTGGTACAGGAATTGGTGCCGATCAGTTAAGACATAAAATTGAAGTGATTGAAAAGGCAATTGAACTTCACCATAAACATGTCGTCGGTGATGTCTTCAAAACATTATGCGCCGTAGGTGGTTTGGAAATTGCGGCAATTACAGGTGCTTATATCCGCTGTGCGCAGGTGGGCTTACCTATCATTGTGGATGGTTTTATTAGTTCGGTCGCTGCTTTATGCGCAGTACGAATGAATTCTAAAGTGCGTGACTGGATGCTTTTTGGCCATCAATCGGCAGAATATGGCCACCAACGTATTTTACAAGAACTCAATGCTGAACCGATTTTAAAAATGAATTTACGTTTAGGTGAAGGTAGTGGTGCTGGCGCTGCTTTGGCATTGGTTAAAATGGCATGTGTATTACACAACCAGATGGCTACATTTGCCGAAGCTGCTGTTAGCGGGGATAAAATTGGGTAAATTTAGAATTGATTTACTTAGACATGGCGAAAGTCAATATAGCCATACTTTGCGTGGCCATTTAGATGATGAGTTAACAGCAAAAGGTTGGCAGCAAATGCAGTCAACCATTGAGCAAGTGGCTAATCAGCCATGGGATGTCATTATAAGTTCATCATTAAAGCGTTGTGCTTGTTTTGCTGAGCAACTTGCGAAGACAAATCAGCTGCCTTTACTTCTAAATCATGACTTAAAGGAAATGTATTTTGGTGATTGGGAAGGCGTCTCAACTCAGCAAATTTATGAAACTTCACCCGAATTACTTGCAAATTTTTGGCAAAAACCGAGTCAATATTGTCCACCTCGCGCAGAAACATTAAACCAGTTTCAAACAAGGGTTCTTAAAGGTTTTCAGGATTTGCTGAAGCATATGCAAAAGCAAAACTTACAGCATGCTTTAGTTGTTACTCATGGCGGTGTGATTAAGCTATTGGCTTGTTTAGCCAGACAACAACCTCTAGATGACTTACTTAAAATGCCAGCAGAGCTTGGAAAATTATATTCACTCGAATTTTCTGAAACAGATGGTCAAATAACTTTTAAGTTAAGATAGTAGTTTTATATTTTTATACACTTGTAAGTTATTATTTTTACAATATTATTTTAGCCTGTGTAATATAATTGTAATTGCTACTATCTAAGCTAATGGCATTTCTTATTAATCACACATTTTGGCTTATGAATATTTTATTTAAAACAACTGTGCTTACAGCATCATTATTGCTCGCGGCTTGTAATAACAATGATGATCAAGAAGCTCAAGCTGTACCATCCACAAACCCATCAAAATATTATCAAACAAAAACACCTTACCAACCGCAACAAGAAATAAAAAATTATGAACAAGCACCGAATGGATTCCAGCCAGTTTTTACAGAACTAGTGGCGCGTCACGGTTCAAGAGGCCTCTCAAGTCTGAAATATGATTTGGCACTTTATAATTTATGGAAACAGGCAAAAGCAGAAAATGCCTTAACACCATTAGGTGAGCAATTAGGTGCTGATTTAGAAGCCATGATGAAGGCAAATATCTTATTAGGTTATGGCGTGGAAGGGATCCGCCAGTACGGTTATGGAAACGAAACCATGACTGGTATCTTAGAACACCGTGGCATTGCAGATCGTTTATTACAACGCTTACCAACTCTTTTAAATTCCCAAGCCTCTATATTGGTACAAAGTTCTGGGGTGGATCGTGCGGTAGATAGTGCTAAATTTTTCACTGCTGAACTTATAAAACAACAACCGCAACTGAAAGATAAAATTGTTCCATTGTCTTATACCAATTTATCAAGTGAAAGCGGGCCGAGTGTTGAAGATGGCGGCGTTGATCGTTTCAAACTCTATTTTCATAGTTTGAATGCAGACGAAGACTTAGCTCAACCCCTGAGTGCTAGCCAACAAAAAATTTATGATGCTAGTCAGGCCTATCAAGATTTTGAAGAAAATAATAAAGATTTAGCCCAAAAGTTAGATGAGTTATCGAAAAATACCGAGGCTGAAAAAACAGCTCAAACAGTGCTCAGCCCGATTTTTAAAGCGGATTTTATTAAAAAACTGGGTACAACAGGTTATAGTTTTAGCAACACTGGATCTTTTACAGTCACTTCACCTAAAGGTGAGCAAATTACCGAAAAAGGTAAGGGGAAAAATACGATTTCCAGTGCAGTTGATGCAGCAGCGTATATTTATGAGCTCTATTCAATTTCTGGTGGTATGAAAGATGAGTTGAAAGGTATCAATTTTGATAAATATATGCCGTTAGAAGCTGCAAAATTCTACGCTGAATTTAATGATGCAAACGATTTTTACGAAAAAGGTCCAAGTTTTACAGAGTCAAATCAAGTCACAAGTGAAATTGCTCAAGGACTCAAACAGGACTGGTTCCAACAAGTTGATGCGGTTGTAAATAAAACCCAACCATACAAAGCAGTTTTACGTTTTGCCCATGCTGAAATTATTATTCCTCTAGCAACCAGTCTAGATTTACATAATATGATGCAGCCTTTACCGCTTCGCCAGACTTATAATTACTCAACTAGCGCATGGCGCGGTGAAGTAGTTTCACCTATGGCAGCAAATGTCCAATGGGATATTTACCAAAATAGCCAAGGCTCTACTTTGGTTAAAATGCTTTATAACGAAAAAGAAACTTTGTTCAAATCTGCATGTAACTATGCACGTTATACACCAACTAGTTTTTACTACGACTACATTAAATTGAAACAGTGCTATCAAATGCAATAGATTTTCAGTTTTTGAAGTCTTTAATGGGAATAGGGATTGCTATTCCCATTTTTATTTCTTCATAATTTAATTTGCTTTTAAATATAGACCAGTTAGAGACTTGGATATGACACCTTTTTGGATTGCATTGCAATTTTTAACTGTTCTGCCTATTGAGCTAAAGACAATGCCGACGGCGCAACAAAATGGTCGAGCTATTTTGTTTTATCCACTGGTTGGGCTGATTATTGGTGGCGTTCTTTTTCTTATCTCGTGTCTTTTAGTTAAATTACCCGTTCTTTTGCTTGCTACTATCATCATGACTTTATGGATTTGGCTAACAGGTGGGCTGCATTTAGATGGGCTAGCAGATACAGCCGATGCGTGGGTAGGCGGTTTTGGTGATAAACAACGAACTTTACAAATCATGAAGGATCCAAGTTGTGGCCCAATTGGAGTCCTCAGCTTAGTTATCATATGTTTGCTCAAATTTGCACTGGTTTATGTATTGATTGAACAGCATCAAACGTTATTTTTAGTCTTTGTTCCTAGCCTTGGGCGTGTGGTGCCATCTATTTTATTCTTAACTACACCATATGTACGTGAAAAAGGGTTAGGGCGTTCTTTGACAGATCACTCACCTAAAACAACTTCATGGATAATCACTGGGTTCGTTCTACTATTACCTTTGTATTGGGAGTTGCAAGGACTTATTGCCATCATTAGTTTTTTAATAAGTCTCGTTTATTTAAGACATCTGTTTATTAAAAGAATTGGTGGTATTACGGGGGATACAGTTGGTGCAGCGATTGAACTAAGTGAAACCGTACTCCTTTTTGCTTTTGTTTTGAGTTATTTTTATTTACTTTAATTTTGAGTTTCATCCAAAAATAAAAAAGCCCTCAAAAAATGAGGGCTTAATTTTCAATCTTAAAAAGATGAATTAGCGGTTTGGTAAAACATCTTTTAAAGCTTCATGCATTTCAAGCAATGTCTTTTCAGTAGTTTCCCAATCGATACAACCATCAGTTACTGATTTGCCATATTCTAAATCACAAAGATTGTCAGGAATATCTTGGCGTCCACCTTTTAAGTGACTTTCAACCATAATACCTACGATTGACTTATTACCATCTAAAATTTGTTCAGTAATATTTTTAAGAACAAGTGGTTGTAAATACGGGTCTTTATTTGAGTTAGCATGGCTCGCATCAATCATAATTTTGTTGCTCACTTTAGCTTTTGCTAAAGCATTTTCTGCTTCTGCAACAGAGCCTGCGTCATAGTTTGGTTTACCATTACCACCACGTAATACAACGTGTGCATAAGGGTTACCATTTGTATTAATAATTGAAACCTGACCGTCTTCATTTAGACCTAAGAAACTATGGCCATATTTAACAGATTGCATCGCATTGGTTGCAACAGTTAAGCCACCGTCTGTACCATTTTTAAAACCAACTGGTGAAGATAAGCCAGAAGACATTTCACGGTGAGTTTGGCTCTCGGTTGTACGTGCGCCAATTGCAGACCATGAAATTAAGTCTTGGTAGTACTGTGGAGAGTTAGGATCGAGTGCTTCAGTTGCACATGGCAAACCTTTTTCATTTAACTCAAGCAAGAGTTTACGACCAATACGTAAACCTTTTTCGATGTTAAATGAGTCGTTCATATCCGGGTCATTGATTAGACCTTTCCAACCAATTGTCGTACGTGGTTTTTCAAAATAAACACGCATAACTAGATATAGGGTATCTTTAACCTTTTCGCTTAGCGCTTTTAAGCGATCAGCATATTCGTGAGCAGCTTTTGGGTCGTGAATAGAGCAAGGACCAATAACAACAAACAAACGTTTATCTGAACCATCTAAAATATTACGAATAGTTTCGCGGCCTTTTAGAACAGTTTGCGAAGCAACATCAGATAAAGGAAGTTCTGACTTAAGCTCATTTGGTGTTACAAGAGTTTGAATGCTTTTAATATTAACGTCGTCGATATCTGGCTTTGAAACGGAATTTGAATGTGTAGTCATTGCTGTCACTGGTTCGATCATACTAAAGGTTGTTTTGTGTACTGAATATACCATGAAATAATTATGAAAATACTACATCTCATGGTATTTCAGATTGGAAAAATCCTATTGATTTTACTATCTTTCAGTCGAGTTGCCTGTTTTTTCGGCAACTACTGCTTGTTGTTGTACCACAGGTGCTTTCGGTTTTGCTTTGACTGGATGAACCATAAAGTTAACACCGAGGGCAAATAGGGTAATCCCTAGAATTTTTCGGATTAAACGTTCAGGCATACGAGAGCTAATTAATGTTCCAATAATAATTGCTGGAATTGAACCCACCAATAACCACATCAGAAGTGTAAAGTCGACGTTACCAGCACTCATGTGTCCAAGGCCAGCCACTAAGGTAAGCAATACTGCATGTACAACATCCGACCCAATAATTCGGATCATAGGTAAGTTCGGGAACATAATCACAAGTGCCATGATTCCAAATGCACCCGCACCAACTGATGAAAGAGTTACGAATACACCTAAAATGATACCCATAATCACGATAAAGCTACGTTTTTTATGGATTGCTAACTGCTCATTTTCACTTTGAGTAACTTCTTTAGTTCTGAATTTATTAAAGAATTTCTCAATACGCGTACGGAAAATGATGGAAACACCAGTTAAGGTCAACATAAAACCTAACACCATGGTGAGTACAGCTTTATAGTGTGTTGACTGGCTTAAATAATGCTCAAGTACCCATGAAGTAATGAAAGATGCAGGAATACTACCTACGGCTAACCATAAAACAATTGGCCAGACAATATTGAGTTTTCTAGCGTGAACCATTGATCCACAAAATTTTGAGATTGCAGCATAAAGTAAATCGGTACCAATCGCGATATGAGGTTCAATTCTAAAAAGGCTAATTAAAATTGGTGTCATTAATGATCCACCACCAACTCCTGTAATCCCTACACAGAAACCAACTAACATACCCGCTAAGATAAATTCAAAAGCACCAGACATCTTTATCGCCACTTATCACGAAACGCAGATATCTTATTCCTTTTAGAGATAAACAGTTGTCATGAATAATGATTTACTTATGCAAAAAAAAGCTAAGCAACGAAAATTTTGCTTAGCTTGTACTATTTTTCATCATTTTTTAAAGAAAATGATTATTTTGATGACTTTAGTGGGTTAATTAAAAGTATAAGAATAAAAGTTAATGGCGTTGCAAAGATCCACCAACTGACAAAACCAATTGAAAATTTATATTGTTGAATAAGAATAAATGCACATAAACCAAATAGCATGAATGCAGCTATTTTAAAGTGCCGGTAATATTTTTGAGCTAATGATTTGAAATGACCTGTTGATTTCGGTGATCGATATTTTTCGCTCGCCATAAACAACAAATACATACCTAATAAAATTAAGATGAAAGCTATAAGAATCATGAGCTCACCTCAGTATTTAATTTATTCAGCTTTTTTTGAATTTTTGCGACAGCTTTATGCTGGATAGGTTGAATTTTGCAAAATATAAAAATGGCTAAAGCTGCAAATAGCCACAAAAATACATCTACACGTGCAAAGATCCAATAATCACTGAGGCTTTGAACATACTCATGTTTAAGTAAATAAATTAGATTTAAGATTGGAAGTGCAAGACACAGCATAATAAAAACGCTAAGTTGAGTTCGCCACAAATGCTGTTTTTTAGTGATTAATGCAATGATTAAGCTGATTAACCAAACTAAGAAAAAGCTATAAATTTCATAATTGATTGTGGTTGAAGTGACTGTAAATAATCGATTGGCGCTTAAATAGGCGACAGTTGCAGAAGGTAATCCCACAAACGCTGCAACATTTAATCGATCAACTAAGTAGTGCCCAAAATGAAACTTACTATTCTTATTTTGAATTTGTCGTTTAAGACTCCAGAGTAACAAACCAGAGGAAATCATTACACAGCCTAAAATGCCTGAGAAAAAGAATCCTAAGCGAAGTAAAGGTTGAGCAAATGTTGCCATGTGCAGGCCATACACACCCGCATTCAATGTTGCAATAGGGCTATTATTACGTGTATCTGCCAAGACTTCGCCAGTTGAAGCATTTAATGTAATTTGAGGCTGATTTCGAGTAATAGTGCGGTCCTCTTTTTGAATAAATGTAATTTGAGCTTGGCTGGTATTTGGATTTTTTACACTCATTGTTGATAAAGGTTGGTTGCCCCAATTTTGTTGAACTTGGCTCAACAACTTCTCAATCGCTAAGTTTTGAGCAGGCTGAATCGATTGATTCTCAAGTACAGTCTTTGTGCGGATTTCGGTAAAATATTGATAAGGGTTTTCAGGGTAAAGTTTTTGCATTCCCCAAGGTAGATATAAGTAAAAGAAAATAGCTAAGCCTGTAAATGTAATGGTTAAAAAGAAGGGCAGAGCAATGACTGAAGAAATATTATGAAAGTCTAGCCATGAACGCTGAGACTTAAATGTACGTAAAGTAAAAAAGTCGGTGAATATTTTTTTATGGGTAATAATGCCTGAAACCAAAGCAATCAGCATAATAAATGCTGCAAGACACACGACTAATCGCCCAACTATTATTGGAATGCCAAAAAGTTGGTAATGGAATCGATAAAAAAAATCGCCGCCTAAGGTCGCCGAAAGTTGAAGCTCTTTTCCCGTGTTAGCATCAAGTGTGGCATTGCCATAACCGCCGTCAGCTTTTTCCCAATACATGGTGTTGATCGGACTTTCTGGTGTTGCAGCTGTTAAATACCAAGATTTGGCGTCTGGAGCGTTTTCTTGTAAATATTGATATGCTGTTTTAATAGCAATATCTTGCTTTACTTCATATTGGGCAAGTGCAGGCTGCATCCATAAATTAATTTCGTGGCGGTAATAAGACAAACTCCCCATTAAAAAAATGGCAAATACAAGCCACCCAAAAATTAAGCCAGTCCATGAGTGTAGCCATGCCATAGATTGACGTATACCTTTATGCATAACCCACCGTCTGTGTCACAATAAAGAAAAGGGCAAATAATGCGATTGATAAAATGGTCAGTCGCACTAATGATTGAATGCAGAACCCAACAATTACAAAGACTACGTAAAATAAAATCGATATAAATGCTGAAAGATAGATAGCCTCAGCTTTATCCAGATTCAAAAGGAAAATTCCAGTGAGTCCAAGACTTAAACACGCCATACAGGCAAAGCCCATACCGAAAACTAGCAAGAATCGATAGAAAACTTTTATACGATATGACACAGGGAGATTTACAGTTTTGGACATCTTTACTGACACATAAACAAAGAATAATAAGTAAAGCCAATCCCTAAATTGGGATTGGCTACGATATTAATATTTAAACTTTACAGCAACTGTATAGTTGGCTGGAGCGCCATAGTAACCTTGGCCACCAGATAAACCTGTCAAATATTTTTCATTTGTCAGGTTGTTACCATTTACTTGGAACAGTACATGTTCGTTTAAATCATAACTGGCCATAACGTTAAGCAATGCATACGCATCCTGTTTTACAGTTGAGTAAGAGGTGTCATGTATATCATCTTGCCACTTAATGCTTGCACCAACTTTTAATTTTGGAATCTGTGGAACAGTAAAAGAAGCTAAAACATTAAGTGTTTGAGTCGGGATATTAGGTCTACCTCTTTCACCCGTTTCCATATTTTTTAGACTAAATGTTGAAAAACCAAAAACTAAATCTAAGTTATCAGTTAATTTTCCAGTTAATCCGACCTCAACACCTTGTGATCTAATTGTTCCGATTGGAGATGAGTATTTGTTATAAAGCGGATCCCATAATGGGTTTAGTGCAAAATTATCTTCATCTGTTCTAAAGATTGCGATATTTCCTGTTAAAGCCCCATCTAACCAAGCGCTTTTTACACCTAATTCATAGCTTTCACCCTCTACTGGTACAGCTGTTTGTTTAGTAGAAAGATCAATAACAGTTTGTGGTCTAAAAATAGAGGTATAACTCATATAACCTGTATATTCAGGAGTAAAGTTATATGTAATACCTGCATATGGAGAAACTTTATTCTTTTTATATTCTAAAGTATCGATTTCAGTGTAGTTGGCACCTAAGATAAATTTCAGATCCTCACCTAAATGAATACGAGTCGCACCATAAACGGACTTCATGGTTCTTTCTTCTGGGTCTGCATAGGTAAAGTCTCCCCAAGTCGGTTCTTCAGGAGTCCAGCTTGGTAAGTCTGTGGTAATAACACCTAAACTACTGCCATACGAATAAACACTTTGAGCACTATATTTTGACCAGTTATAACCAATATTTGCTTCGTGTTGCTGTCCTAATAAATTAAAAGTACCTTGAATGTCTGCATTAGCAGTAGTTTCTTTAAATTTCTGATTATAAATTTCTGGATATAGTGAAATACCAGACGTATTGTCACTAGCAGAAGGAAAACCACTGAGATAAAGCATTTTATCTTTAACATCTGATTTCTTAAGGTTATAGCCTAATCTTAACTTCCAGTCTCCCCATAATTTTTGTTCAATATTGGCAAAGTAATTATCTATTTCCCAATCGTAGTATGTCCATGACGGTGCATAATTATAGTTACGAGAATAACTTAATGGTTCACCTTTGGAGTTAACCAAGGGTAGAGCACCCCATTGAGAACCATTAGCGTATTGACGAGTTTTCGAATATCCTGCTGAAACATTTGTGGTGTCTGTAACGTCAGCTTCTAAAATTCCTTGAAATCCATTCTTTTCTTCTGAATAGCGGTCTAGATAAGAATCTCCTACTTTCTCATAACCTACAAGACGTCCTCGTACTCGTCCATCTTGTGTAAGAGAACCAGAGATATCCGCTTCATAACGTTGTGTATCCCATGAACCATAGCTCACCCCAGCATTTGCTTGAAATTCTTTAGTGGGACGTTTACGAATATAATTAATTGTAGCGCCAGGATCCCCTAGAGCATTTGTCAGGGCATCAGCACCTTTGACAATTTCAACACGATCATAGAAATAACTATCTGCATCACTATTGTTATAGTTATAGCTGTCAACTTGAGGGATACCGATTCCATCAACCAGAATATTTGAAATATCAAAACCACGAGCAGTATAAGTTGTGCGGTTTGTTTCCAATCCGGTTACAGTTACACCAGGTGTATTACTTAAAATATCTCGGGTACTGGTAAGCCCAAAATCTTCAATTTGCTGACGAGTAACGACGTTAATGGTTTGAGGAGTTTCTTTAGCTTCAATATTAAGCTTGGTTGCACTACTCGATTTTTTAACATTATATGCTTTAGTTTGTTCAGAAGACTGTTCAGTATTTGATGCTTTAACTTGAATCGTCTGTAAAGATTGTACCTCTGAGTCCTGAGCATGAGAGAGGTTCGCATAACAAATCGCGCAGGCGATTACGGTAAGCTTAAATGGTAGAGGCGGGATATTCATAAGATTAAGGATAATGTAAATAATTCTCATTTATTTTATTGTTTGTAAATGTAAGCTACAATTCAAATTGCATTGTTAATTTAGATTAAAAGATGGTGAATGAGTGTAATTTTAGATAGCTTGTGCTGTGGCCGCTCTTGGTAAGTACATATAGATCAAGTTCAAGATTGATAAACCTCTATGCTAGAATGCATTATTTCAAATTCTTGGGTAAATCACCTTGGCAAACCGAAAACTTAAAATAGGTATTGTAGTTGGGGAAGTTTCTGGAGATACGCTTGGTGTGAAACTTATGCGTAGTTTTCGAGAACAGGGAATCGATGCTGAATTTGAGGGAATCGGTGGTCCCCAAATGATTGCTGAAGGTTTTAACAGTTATTACCCAATGGAAACTCTATCTGTGATGGGGATTGTTGAGGTCTTAAAAGATTTAAAAAAATTATTCGCCGTGCGTGATGGTCTAATCAATCAATGGACTCAACATCCGGTTGATATTTTTATAGGTATTGATGCACCGGATTTTAACCTTAGACTTTCGAAAAGTATTAAGGAAAAGAATCTTCCAATAAAAACAGTTCAATATGTGAGCCCATCAGTTTGGGCGTGGCGCCAAGGGCGTGTTCATGGCATTAAACAGAGTATAGATTTAGTACTTTGTTTATTTCCTTTTGAAAAAGTTTTTTATGAACAATATGAAGTTCCAGCAGCATTTGTCGGACATCCGCTAGCTAAACAATTGCCATTTGAGAATCCTATTCAAATTGCCAAACAGCAATTGGGTATTGATGAAAATCAAAAACATATTGCCTTGTTACCTGGTAGCCGCAAAGGTGAAGTAGAGCGTCTTCTTCCTATGTTACTGGGGGCTGCCAATATTTTGCATACCAAACATCCAGACATTCAATTTTTAATTCCGGCAATTAATGATGCTCGTAAACAACAGATTGAGCAGGGTGTTGAACAATTAGCACCGCAGTTAAAAGCAAAAATTCATATTTTAGAAAATACGGATAGTGAATCGAAAATTGGTCGTATGGTCATGAACGCGAGTGACATTATTGCTTTAGCATCAGGAACGGCGACATTAGAAGCCATGCTGATGCATCGACCAATGGTCACATTCTATAAATTGCATTGGTTAACTTATTTAATTGCTAAATTCTTGGTCAAAATTCCTTATTACTCTTTGCCTAATATTATTGCCGGTAAAAAAGTAATTGAAGAGCTAATTCAAGCTGATGCCACACCTGAAAATTTAGCAGCAGAAATAGAAAAACTAATGAATGTTGAAACCGCTCAAATTCAGGTGATGCAGCACTTAACCATGCATAAACAGCTTATTTCTGGAAATACGGAAGACCCAGTTCAAGTCATCCTAAATGTACTAGAGAAGTAAAAAAAAGGCATTCATATAAGAATGCCTTTTCTATTTATGCACGTACAATCAGCTCGTACCCTGTATATTTACGAATGTTGATAACACCGATATCAAAAATTAAATATTGGCCTTTAATCCCTTGTAAGACACCACGAATTTTTGGTGTTTTATCTAAGTTTAGAGACTTAATTTTTTCAGGATATTGTTCAACTGGGTAAACAAACTCACGTGGCAATTCATTTTCTAGTAGTTCAACCGTTTCGTTAAATTCAAGGTTTTGACTAAATTCTTCACGAATAGTTTGAATTTTAGGGGCGAACTCTTCGATTAATTGATCACGTTGTTCAACCATATTTAAAGGTTCAGCTTCACCCTTGAGGAGTTTTCGCCAATCTGTTTTATCAGCAATTAAAGAACCAAACATGGTTTCAAGCTGACCGGATAAACGGCGTGATCCAACTTTTAAAATAGGTAAGGCTTGAGTTGCACCTTGATCTAACCAACGACCTGGCATATGGCTAACACGCGTAATACCCACTTTTAAAGCACTAGAGTTTGCCAAATATACAATATGTGGTTGGAAACAAACGCTATGGGCAAAGTCATCTTCACGACATGTACCTAAGTGATAGTGACATGATTCAGGTTTCATAATACAAAGGTCACATTCTGCTTTGGTCTTAAAACATTTAAAGCAGTGGCCTTGAGAATAAGACTTTGGTGTTTTAGTGCCACAAGAAGTGCAATAAATATTACCTGTCCATTCGATTTCTAGTTCTTGTCCTAAATTAAAAGGAAGATCAATTTCTGAACGGTCTAATACAAATTTGTATTCAACATTTGCCTTGGTTGTCTGTTGATCAGTTACACTAGCATCTTTTAGGCCTGCATGCATTTTATGGCAAATGCCTTGTAGTTCCATAAAGTTTAAACTCACATCTTTCAATTAAGGGTTGCAGTTATGGCTGAACAAAATGTCATCACTTCTATGCTAGACGATTTATCAAACGAACAGCCCATTCATACTGCACTTTGTATTGGCCAGAAAATTGACCAGAATAACGCAATTCAATGGCACTATTTTACCGTAACTGAGCTTTTAAGTCTGCCTTTTACTCAGCGTTATGACTTGGGTTTTGTATTGTTTGATACTGACGAAATGCAGAACATCAGCGATGTGCAAAAATCACAATTATTAGTAAAGCTAAGAGATTTATTAGCGAAACGAATTGTAGTGGTAAGTAAACGCAGTGATGAGCAGTTATTACGTTCTTTAGGTTTTACTCAACTTATTGATAAAACTTCACATGATAGTGATTTTGCTTTATGGCAATTTAATATATTGACTTATAAACATGTTCCGGACTGGTTTAATTCAAAGTTCTGGGCGAACCCGGAAAACTGGAATAAATTCCGCTGGTAAAAGGGCCTTAAATCTCTTTCAAAATTTAACAATTTGGTTTTTGCTGTCTTAACAAGAATCCGCGTATGCTCATGTATAAACCATACATAAGAGTTACACATGACTAATTTAAGCAATATTATAGAAGTTTTGGCTAAGCAGGCTTTAGGTGGGAATCAGCAAGCGTCAGGTCAAGGTGGTTTAGGTGGAATTTTAGGTTCAGTACTCGGACAAATGGGGGGCAATACTTCTTCGGGCGCTCAAGGTGGCCTTGGAGGAGTATTAGGTTCTGTATTAGGGCAAGTGACTGGCAATAACAGTACACCTCAAACAGGTGGCGGCGTACAAAGTTTATTAATTGCAGTTGTGCCTTTAATTTTAGGTTGGGTACAGCAACAAGGTGGTTTACAAGCTGCATTAGAAAAGTTAAAAGGGGCTGGTTTAGGAAGTCAGGTTCAAAGTTGGGTTGATCCAAATCAAAGTAATAGCGAAGTTCCGACCCAACAGTTACAGAGCCTATTTAATCCGTCTGACATTGAACAAGTTGCCGAGCAAGCTCAAGCGCCCAAAGAGCAAGTTTATGGTGCAATCGCATCGGTTTTACCTCAGGTCATTGACTCTTTAACACCTCAAGGTGACAGTACCGATCATCAAGAAGCAAACCAAGATATTCAAAATGTCATGAATCTTGTAAGTGGTTTTTTAAAATAAGATATAAATCTTAAAAAAGCCGATAAGTTTTATATCGGCTTTTTTTACTCAGGACAAAAAATAAAAGGGCATAAGCCCTTTTATTTTAGATCTGAATCAAACATAACTGATTAGAAGTTATATTCGATACCAGTACCTACAACAGTTTGTTTGTCGTCTTCTTTAATCCAGTCGCGTTTTTGTTGAGCAACGATACCGTAGAAGCGAGCTTGTTTGTTGATTTGGTAATCAAGACCTAAACCGTATAAGTCAATTTTACGATCTTGTTTACCGCTTACTTGTGTTTCAGCAGAAGCGTATTCTGCTTTCACTTTAAGTTTAGTGTTAGGAATTTTATAAGCAGCTGTTACTGCATATGCTTCTTCTTCTAAACCTTTGTAGTTTGTATAGGTATCTGTAGTTTTATCAACACCATCTACACGCGTAGTTTTTGACGTTTTATAAGCAGTCAAGTCATCAGTAGGTTCAGCGTGTTGCCATAAAGCACCTACAACAAAACCAGATTTAGCAATATCATAAGAACCAGTTACACGGTAAGCATCGGTATAAACATCTTTTAGACCGTAAGCTGCATATTTACCTTTAATACCAAAGTCACCAGCAGCAGCAATTGCTAAACCGATATCTTTGTTTTCGTAACCAAGCGATGTTGATACAGAGTCAAAGCTATCATTTTTGCTGTCTTTACCAGTTTCACCTTGTTTGCTATCAGAGGTGCTTTCACCAGTTTGAGCCATGATATTGAATGTTAAACCAGCTAATAATTTAGGGTCTAATTCAAAACCGATCACGTTGTCTAAACGGTTTTCACCGTACATGATATTAGTAATATCTAAACGTGTATCGTCATTAAAGATGTCTTGGTTACCACCAGCAGCTGTTTTAAAGTAAGAATCATACTTACCTACTTTTAATGTACCAACACCTTCAGTTTTTAAACCGATAAAACGGTTACGAGCACTAAGGTCAGTATCAGAACCTGAACCATCAGTAGAAATTGCCCATTCAGCTAAATAAACAGCAGATAACTTATCAGTTAATTTCTCTTCGCCTTTTACCCCAATACGAGAAGAGTTTGAGTTAACTTCGGTAACGTCACTTTTACCATCGAAATTTTTATTATCAACTTGGTTAATAGAAACATTTAGTTTGCCATACAAAGTTGGCGCTGCTTGCACCGCGTTTACGCTCAAAGTTGCAACTGCGGCAGCGAGTAGCAATTTCTTCATTGAGATTTCTCCAAAAGGTATTTAAAAATGGCGTATGCCTAGCTAACTATTTATTTTGTAGTTGACTTATGTACAAAAAGTTACAAAAGCTCACCAACTTGCTAAGCAGTATCGGCAAAATTTGTGACAGAGAAGTGAAGAATAAATGACAGTTTTATGACGTTTAAAATTTAGAAATAAATTAGTTGTTTTCATTTTTTGATAGTTTTTAGACGAAAAAAAGCGGAGTCTAAACTCCGCTTTAACCATATAAAAATCAAAGAGCTGCTTTAATTTTTTCAGCTAATTCTTTAATTTTTTCTTGATCCCCTAACTCAACAGCATGGCGTCCAAGATGATGCACATTTGTTGGAATTAGGTGAAAATGAACATGTGGAACAGTTTGTCCTGCTGCTGCTCCAGAAAGTTGCATCAATACAATACCTTCCAAATTGAGTGCTTTTTCCATTGCCTTAGCAATCTTTTGAACAATTTGTATAGTATAGGCTGCTGCTTCAGCAGGTAAGTCCAGCAGTGTTACAGCAGGTGTTTTTGGAATAACTAATGTATGACCATCGGCTTGAGGCATAATATCCATAAAAGCTAGAACTTGATCATCTTCATAGACTTTTATCGCTGGAAGTTCTCCACGTAAAATTTTTGCGAAGATATTTTGATCATCATATGCCATGTATTATTCCTTTAAAATTATTTACATTTCAATTCTTTTTGACGTTCTTTAATAGCGTCAAGACGTTGTTGCTCTTTGTCAGAAAACTTTGGTTTTGTCGTATGACAGTTTTCATTACCATATTTTTCTTTAGCATCAGGATCTTTAAAACAAAAGCCTTTTGACGCATAAATCAAATTGTAATCATCTTGCAATTTTTGACATTCTTGCTCAGGTGTTGCAGCTTGTACGCCTAAACTAGCAATGCTCACCATGCCAGTAAAGACTGCAACCATAAATTTATTCATGAGCTTTTCCTCAGTTAAAGGTATGAACCTGTACTCAATATAAGGTTTCTTACCAATATTTCAATGACTATTAATTACTCAAGTGTCATTTTGGTTTGAATTTTGGGCAAAAAATGAATAAAATCTTTATATATCAATGTTTTAAAAATAAACAATAAAAACAAAAACTTAACTAAATTTTTATATATCTTTCCATAACTTAACTACTATCTAATACCTTGTAATTGCTCATAATGAATGAAATAGGGGACTTGCTTCTATTAAATAAAAAATCAAAAAGTTCGTAGAAAAGCCATATTTATGACTCATCTTTTGCTGAAAAGACAGTTTTAGTTTGAATTTTGGTCAATGGAAAAGAAAGATATTAATGCCATGATCAAAGAACAAAGCGTGATAATTATCACATTTTGTATTTCAGGATTAGGTGGAATTCACTAGGCCCATTTATTTTAGACGGAAATGGGCTTCTCTTATTGAAACAGAGATAAAATTATTTTCGACTTTTATTTAAGATTAAAATTCACCTGAAAGATGCATTGATTTTACATATTTAAAGTCTTATTATATGGCCCATAATTGCTGCGTTTGATAGTTTTTTGTTTTTATAGCCTATTTCTCCAAATGAAATAGGCTTTTTTTATTAAAGTTATTTCAAATCATGAAAAATAGACGGTTTATAATGATAATGATCATACACGATATTGTATTTCTGTGATCAAATAGATGTATCACTTTCACAATTGCTCTGGTAGTTACTTTATAGCATCAGACCCTTACATATAGTAATAGTATATCCATCATACTTCCTTAAAGGATCTAGTCATTCGTTAAGACTAAATATTAAAGGAACAGGTGATGCCACAATTTTTACTAATTGCTGAAAGAGTTTATAAAAAATTTGAAGAGCAAAAGCTTTTCTCAGAGGATATGATCGAGCATTTGAATAGCTTAGTTAGTATTATTCGACTAGAGATAAAAGACACTTCATACAAATTAAAATATAACTTTATTGATTTTGAAGAATGTTTAAATAAACCTGCAAAGGAATGTTCAGTTAAACTCGATATCAGCTTAATGCCAATTTATAAGAATAAAAGTGAGTACATTATGTGGTTAGCGAGTTTTATCGAAAAAATTACTCTAGGTGGAAGAGAAAATTTTCCACCGCTTACAAATAGTTTACTTCCGAGCTGTATAGTGACTAATCCTTATGTAACAAAACTGGAGCAGGCCAAGGCCTCTTCTGAAAAAAGTGCACAGATGATTGTAAATTACTTTAAATCATCCGATTATAAAAAAGTTAACAAAGTGCCTTCATAGTGAAAATAATAATTTTCTATTAAAACAATAATATTATTGGTAAATGCACTGTTATAAGAGGGTTTATTCCACCCAACCGAATAAAAGCAATAGGTTGAATCATGACCTTATTCTTAAATTTGCGTTGATCGTTCGGTGAGCCATTTTGCTAGTTGTGGCCAGAACTCCAGCGCACTTGCCTGACTCGACATGAGGCCCAAATGACCGCCAGGTATGAGAGTAAACGTAACATCTTGGCTACTGGTTAACTGACTTAATGGTTGAGCTGCATCAGCGGTAACCAGTTGATCACTACGACCCGCGCCCACTAAGAGAGAGCAGTCGATATTTTTTAATTCGATTTTTTTATCTTTTAACTGAATAAAGCCGCGCTTCAATGGATTTTGCAACCAAACATTGAACAACATGTCCTGATTAATTCCACCTGGGTAATCAATCATATTATTTAAAAAGCTACTTAGAGTGGCATGCTCTTGTACGAACTGAAGATCATTAAGGTTTTTAAGTAATTGAATATGACCATCGAACCAGCCTTTAGGGTCGAGAATTTTGAAACCTAAAGAATTTAAAATTCCTGGGCTATGAATCAGACGTTTTGGCAATCCAGAATAAATATGGTCTTGAATTTTTTTATTGCGACCAATCGCGTTGTTTATGGTTCGATAGAGTTTCCCAATATAGCCAGAAGCATAACTGTCTATTGGACTACCAAGAACAATAAGATTTTTAACATAATTTGGATGATTATGCGCTGTATATAAAGTGACGAATATACCTGCCATACTCCATCCGTGAAGCGAGATTTGTTCACTTCCAGAGTGTGTTCTGACAAGTTGTATGGCTTTAGGAATGAAATCTTCAATAAATGATAAAAAGTTAAGATGTCTGTCCTTAAACTTTAAACGGCCCCAATCTACCAAATAGACATCAAAACCAGCATTTTGGAAGTATTTAATAAGAGAACGATAAGGATATAAATCATATATCGCCATATTAATAGCGAGTGGAGCAACAAATACCAAAGGTTCTTTAAATTGTTTTTGGTTAGCGGCGTAATAACGAATACGGGTTTGATTGAATTCACCAATCACTTCAAACGGAGTGCTTTGTGACAATACTAATGTCTGTGGGTGAAATAGTCGGGTAGAGAGGTGCTTGATTTGACTTTGTTCAGAGACAAGGGACTTTAAGCGTTTCATCTTGCTTTTACCAACTATTTACTAAAGTTGAATAAAGTCTAAGCGATAATTTTAAGGTTTACCTTGACCTTAAATACCCTAGACACTCAAAATGATGATAGTTTTTTAGTACATGACCAGTAAAGGCGAACATTTAATGAACCAGTCTGATGATTTAGAATACCAACTTGATACTTTAGCTATTCGTACCGGACATACTCGTAGTTTTGAAGGCGAACATGGCGAACCGATTTTTTTGACTTCATCATTTGTATATGAAAATGCGGCTGAAGCTGCAGCAAAATTTTCTGGTCAGGTTCAAGGAAATATCTATTCTCGTTTTACTAATCCGACTGTATCGATGTTCGAAAAACGTTTAGCAGCTTTAGATGGTGCTGAACGAGCTGTAGCGACGAGCTCTGGAATGGGCGCAATTTTGTCAGTTGCTATGGCATATCTAAAAGCGGGTGATCATGTTATTTGCTCAAGAGCAGTTTTTGGTTCAGTTGTTGCTTTGTTTGAAAAATATATTGCCAAGTTTGGTGTAGACATTACATTTGTTGATTTGTGTGATTTAGACGAGTGGAAAAATGCTGTACGTCCTGAAACCAAACTTTTCTTTGTTGAGTCACCGTCTAACCCTCTAGCTGAGATTGCAGATATACAAGCGCTAGCAGATATCGCCCATGCGAATGGCGCATTACTTGCGGTTGATAACAGTTTCTGTACACCTGTTTTGCAGCAACCACTCAAGTTTGGTGCGGATCTTGTGATTTACTCTGCGACTAAATACTTAGATGGCCAAGGCCGAGCATTAGGCGGTGCTGTTGTTGGTAATCATCAGTTGTTAGAAGAAGTCTTTGGTGTTGTTCGTACGCTTGGACCATCAATGAGCCCATTTAATGCATGGGTTTT
This sequence comes from Acinetobacter sp. AOR18_HL, assembly GCF_027855145.1. Taxonomy (NCBI): domain Bacteria; kingdom Pseudomonadati; phylum Pseudomonadota; class Gammaproteobacteria; order Moraxellales; family Moraxellaceae; genus Acinetobacter; species Acinetobacter sp. AOR18_HL. The sequence goes on along the minus strand of NZ_JAKTIG010000031.1, from coordinate 54,327 downwards.
CTTAAAAGGTCTAGAAACTTTAGGTTTACGTATGAAAGCACACTGTGAGAGTGCTCAAATTCTTGCAGAATGGTTATCTACTCATGAAAAGGTAGAGAAGGTTTACTACGCTGGTTTACCAGCTCATGAAGGTCATAAACTTGCTGCTAAACAGCAAAATGGCTTTGGCGGTATTGTATCCTTCGTTGTTAAAGGCGAGCGTGAAGGTGCTTGGAAGGTTATTGATAATACTAAGTTTATCTCGATTACTGGTAATCTAGGTGATGTGAAATCGACGATTACCCATCCAGCAACCACAACTCATGGCAAACTTTCTGTTGAAGCAAAAGAAGCAGCTAGTATTCAAGAAGGTCTAATTCGTGTTTCTGTTGGTCTAGAAGATATTAATGACATTATTGGTGATATCTCGCGTGGATTAGATTTAATCTAATTAAATTATGTTTGTTATGGAAAAGTCACATTTATTTTAATGTGGCTTTTTTGTGTTACTAATAAGCAACAATAGCAATAAAAAGTCTACGTTTTGTTATAAATCAGTCTAAAATTTCAACGTATAAAAGTTCTAAATTTAATAAAAATAACAAAGAGAGTCTTTAGTCATGCTTAAACCAATAATTATTTTAGTTGCGATAGGGGCAATTGGTCTGGTTGGATATAGAGTATTTGCCCAAAAAGATGAACCAACACAGATGAGTGAAACTGTATTATTAATTAATGATGCAAACAAATCTGTTCAAGATGCTGATCTTTCAATAGAAAAAGCCAATACTTCGTTCAAGAAAGTTCCCTTAAGTGAATATAAAACAAACAATAAAAGTCTACAGGCTGCCCAGTAACTTTTCTAAATTTTACTTTTTTCTACTCATCAAAAAGTTTTCTACATAAAAGCTTTATAGTGGATTGACCATAGAAAATAGTTTCATAGATACCAATAGAAAACATTGATTTATTGTGTCAGAATTACGGATTAATTTTGATTTAAACGTACTAACCTCAATGATCTTGATGATCTATAGGGGGAGTAGAAAGAGTTTAAGTTTTGCAGTGTTATGTGACTATCAATAATACTTGAAATATTTGATAGAGATACGGAGTTAGGTTTATGAATATCAATATGCTTATGCAGCAAGCGCAGCGCATGCAAAAAGATATGGAATCAAATATAAAAAAGGCTAAAGAAGAGCTTGCTCAAACTGAAGTACACGCTGAAGCGGGCGGTGGTTTAGTTAAAGTCACAATGACTGGCCGTTATATCGTAAAACGTATCGAAATTAATCCAGAATTACTTCAAGATGAACCAGACATGATTGAAGACTTAATTGCTGCCGCAGTAAATGATGCTGTGCGTCAAGCAGAAGTGATTTCTGAAGAAAAAATGCAAAAAGCAAATTCTGGTATGGGTTTACCACCTGGCTTAGCGGGCATGTTCTAAGGAAATTCAGTGTTTAGCGATAGATTTGAACAACTCGTTCAAGCTTTACGTATATTGCCAAGCGTTGGTCCGAAGTCGGCTCAACGTATGGCTTTACATCTTTTGATGAAAAATCGAGAAGGGGCATTTGCATTAGCGCATGCTTTACATGAGGCTTCAAGTTATATACATGAATGTAGTGTCTGCCATTCTCTGACTGAACATGAAATTTGTGATATTTGCGCCTCAACTGACAGAGATGATCAGTTATTGTGTGTGGTTGAATCACCAGCGGATGTGATGGCGATTGAGCAAAGCGGTAGCTTTCGTGGAAAATACCATGTTTTAGGTGGCCATCTTTCTCCATTAGATGGTATTGGTCCGGAAGAAATTGGTATTCCTTATCTCATTCAGCGTCTAAGCCAAGGTACTATTGAAGAAGTCATTTTGGCAACCAATGCGACGGTAGAAGGACAAGCGACAGCCCATTATTTGGTAGAGGCGACTAAACATTTACCAATACAAATGACGCGTATTGCTCAAGGTGTACCTCAGGGTGGTGAACTCGAATACGTAGATAGCCATACTTTAAGTCAGGCAGTGCATAACCGCATGAGAATGAAATAAGCATTCCGATGCTTATTTCATTAATGAATGTACTATCAATTTGATTAAATTTATTAATTAAATTCAGTTATTAAACATAAATATTATTCTGTCTTTTATTATTAAAGATAGTTTAAATAAAATATGAATATAAGAATGAAAAAGATCTTATAAATTTTAAATAAAGAACATTTGGAGATAAATTTAAAAAGTACAAATAAAAGATCAAAAAATTATCTATTTTCGAAAAATTGTTCAAAAATAGAGTATTCATAAAGGTTTAAGTGGCATTTTTCTGCTTCTATGTTATATATACCAGAGTTTAAAGCACTCTTTGCAATACTTGAGAAAGCATGTTTCAGTTTATCCAACAGCAAACCGAATTGGTTGATGTTCTTCAAAAAATGGATCAATGTTCAATATATGGACTTGATACAGAATTTATTAAGGTTGACACACTCTGGCCTAAACTTGGAGTATGCCAAGTCAATGTAAATGGTGATGTCTATCTGTTGGATGGTGTTTCATTAGATCTAAGTCAGTTTTGGAAAAAGATTTTTCTCGCGCAGCAAAACATTTTTCATGCATGTGGAGAAGATATTGATTTAATCTATCATTATGCTGATCAAGAAGATTTGCTTAATGTGTTTGATACTCAAGTGGGCCTTTCTTTTTTAGGTCATGGCCTGCAAGTGAGTTACCAAGGTGCTTTAAAACTTTGTCTTGATATTGATATTGAAAAAGATCAAACCAGATCTGATTGGTTAGCTAGACCTTTATCGCCTCAACAACTTTGTTATGCTGCTAACGATGTTTTATATCTAATGAAGTTAGCTCATCATATTCAAGAACAGCTTAAGCAGAAAGGGCTTTATAACTATGTTCTTGAGGACTGTAGTAGTCTAACTAAAGAAATCATTAGTGAAACCCCTAACGAATTACTATATACCGATGTGGGAAATTATCGTCACTCACGTCGTCAGCTAATGCAATTACAAAATTTAAGTGAATGGCGTGAATACATTGTGAAAGCAACGAATCAGCCACGCAGTTTTATTCTTAGAAATTCAACCATGATTGATATGGTTGAAAAAAACCCTCGCAATAGCTTTCAACTTTCGCAAGTTAAAGATATTCGTCCAAACGTAGTTCGCGAGTACGGCAAAACGATTTTAGAACTTCTTAAAGATTTGCCAGTCGAAAGCAAATGGCCATCAAAGATTGCAAAACCATTTAAGATTACGTCTAAAGAGACTTTAAATAAAATGGATATGGTACTTGCTCATGCAATAAATGAGACTTCTATTCCTAAAGAAGTGTTGTTGAGAAAAAAATGGTTAAACGCCATTCATCAACATGTTCTATGTCAAGGGGATGAACAGGATTTACCTGACTATCTATTAGGATGGCGTTATGAGTTATTAACGCAACCATTAATCCAATTGTTTCAAGAAGAAAAACAAAGTTTATCTATTTAAAAGGCAATAAATAATTAGAAATTTAAAGGCTCATCATATGATGAGCCTTTTTAACTAAAGCATAACCATTCTGTTAAATTTTTAATTAATTACTATTTAAAATGAGCTAATTATAATATCTAAGTATACAAAAAATAGATTTTCTGTAGTTTATCTAAATAATTATTTAATTTCATAAAATAATGTAATAAAGTAAATATAATTTGAAATTTCAATAATGAATTAAATTAACTTATATAATGAGAAAAATTCAATTGATTAAACATACAGGTCTGTATATTCTTGGATTTAAGAAAAACAACTTCAATTTATATAATATATAACTATAAGTTTGTTTCGGTGCAGAAATGAAAAGCCTACCCAATTGGGTAGGCTTTTTTATTTTTAATGATATGGATCAGTTAAAGTGACTTAATTTATGAAATTTAAAAATGAGTATTAAAATCTACAGATATTATCTAAATGAATCAGCAAGTTTAGACACAACTTCTTCAACTTTTTGAAAAGCATTTTCTAATGACTCTATATGCCTATGATCTCCAAACTCTTGATACTCAGAAGTAATTTCATAAATTTTTTCTACGCCTAAATATTTGCTCAGTGTACGAATGTGGGGTACAAGATGACTCATATCATGCCGAATCCCATCTTTCTCAAACCCAAATTCACCGCTGGAAGTGATAATAATTAAAATTTTTCCAGTTAAAAGAGGTTGTAAGGGAAAGTCTCCACGAGCTAGGTCAAAATCAAATGTTTTATTGATACGAATAATTTGATCAAACCATGCTTTCAGTTGAGCAGGCATGCCGTAATTGTACATAGGTGAAGAAATTACAAGAATATCTGAGCTCGAAACTTCTGCTATTAATTGATCTGATATAGATAAAACATCACGTTGAGCTTCGGTCCTTTTATTGTCAGGTGTGAATACAGCATCAATCCAGTCTTGATTAATAAAGGGTGGTGGATTCATTCCTACGTCACGATAAATATACTCATCTATAGACAATTGTTGTTTCCAAGAGTTGATCAACCGACTGGCAATATTTTTTGAAATAGAATTGTGATTTGGGTTGGGGTTAATCGCAGCTCTGACACTAGCATCTATATGTAATATTTTACTCATCATTAATTCCAGAAAAGTTAGGATTTAATTTATTTTGAGTTTTAAAACATAAGTAGACAAACGAGAAAATTACAATTATAGATGATTTTAGTTCATCTATAATTGTAAATGGGGAGGAGACATGCAAGTTTCTTTGCAAGCACTTAAAGCATTTGAATCAGCCGCTCGATTGGGTAGTTTTAAGTTGGCTGCTGAAGAACTCTCGCTTACACCGACTGCAATTTCACATCATGTTGCGAATCTAGAAAGCAGATTAAATGTTGATTTATTTCATCGACAGGTAAGGAAAATAACCCTTACAACGACAGGGCAAAGACTTGCTGGAGCAATTTCTGAAGGATTTCGTAAAATTGAAGATGCACTAGATGAAATAACAGTAAATGGAAACATAGTAAGAGTCGCTAGTACGTCTTCACTAGCTGCAATGCTGCTAATTCCTTCAATAAATGAATTTTATCAATTGCATCCCAATATATCTGTTGAGTTTTCTACAGGCGAAACTTTAGATAATCACTTATATACATTACCTATTCGTTATGGTGACGTATCTTTTATCCCGTCTCAAGATATCGTTAAATATGAGTCTTTTAATGTATTTGGTTCATCCAAACTTGATCTGCTTAAATGCTCTAGTGAACCAATAACTTTATTTACGACAGAATGGAAAAATAAGACGTTACCAAGCCCACCACTAGAGGCTTGGCTTGAGAAAAATGAATGGAACCCAAAGAAGGTGATAATTAAGAAATTTGATCAGGAAATTTTTGGGATACATGAGGCTTTATCTGCCAATGGATTAGTATTTTGTTCTACTACACTTTCCCAAAGGTTTGTTAAGGCGAATCTTTTACAGGAGTTTAAAACTAAAGCCGTTCAATCAAAGCTATGTTACTACATTCCAAATAAGGAAGATCTTAAAAATAGAAATGCCAGAAAATTTATTGAATGGGTAGAAAGTTTATTCAATCAATAAACTTATATCTCTGATTAGTTTTAACTACATAACACTAAAACTTATATAGCCTTTTTATGCTATAAAATTAGATAAATTAATAATTAGAGAGATAAATATGCTTAACAACTTTAATGCTGAACAAGCTCGTCAAAATGCTAAAAACTTTAAAATAAATCAAGACGTCATATTAGAAAAAATTTTAACTGGTACTGAGTCTGAATCTAAAGAGGGGAAGCGAAAAGCAACTTTCTGGTTTCCTGTGGATGCTATAAGTCCTGATCATCTTACACTGGTTGAAGAGGAACTTAGAAGCAGAGGTTTTAATGTCTCAACTGATATTGAGCACTCCGGTACTACGATTACAATTGAAATAAGCTTCTAATGAATGATTGTTTTAACTAAACCACTCTTAAAAAAGAGTGGTTTTTTACTGTATGTTTTTCCATGTTTTAAATGAAGTTAAATATAAATTTATTTACAATTAAATTTATATTAATCAGGATTTTATTTGACAGGTTCTATCTTGTTCTGTAGCTTTACTTTTTAAGTGGAATATGGATATGAACTTCCAAACAATACTTTTATCTTTCAAAAATCAATCTACTGGTACAGATGCATTTAAAGACTTAAAAAATGCATGTGAGCAGTCTCTTAAAGAATCTCAAGATACAAAAGAAAAAGCAGCAGTTTACCTAATCTACGGTTTTGCACGTAGTTATGTAATCTTATATGAAGATGAAGCGGTAACGACCGAATTCGCCCATACTTCTAAAATCAAACTCATCGCTTATATGGAAAGTCTTAATGAAGCTTTATTAAGTCAAGATGATAGCGCTATTTTGAGTGCCTTAAATCAAGTAAGCGATGACTATATAAAAAGCTCTCGCGTCTTCTAGAAAAAAATTAACATGTCCTTAAATAAAAAATACTTCTTTAGTTTGGGCTAAAGAAGTATTTATTTTTATATATTAATGGGACTTTTTCTTACCGCCACCATCTTGTTTATTGACGGTAGACCATGCAATTCGTTCGGCTTCTTCTTGAGAATGGCCTCTATCTACTTCACTCTCAACAATATGTTTGGCCTGACGTTTTTGCTTTGCTGTATAAGCAGTTTTATCACCACGAGGCATAAGTTCATCCTCCATATCTATGAACAAGATACTTATTATTGAAACATATCTCGCTATTAAACGAGTTAAGTAACATCTGGTGATGTGTAGTGAAGTAGTTAAAAGTTTTACTTAAGTGTGTATTCTTAAATAGGTGAAAAAAAAATTTATTATTTTGATAGCTTAAGTATAAATCTTGCAAGAACACTATTATCAAATCTTTGATGATGAATACTTTTTTAAAATCCAAGAACTGCTTTTATTTTAATAAAATAGATTTTATATTTTAATATTTAAAATCAAAAACTTATATTATTTTTATGAAATCTAACTCCTGTTTGGAACAAAGTTATTATCGACCTTAATCAATGTTGTAGGTTAATATTTCTCAAGAATTAAAAAAACGACTGATGCGTAAACAAACCTGCGTGTGTGTGTCGTTTTTTTTCATGTATGCTGTCCTTAGTTCAAGAGTTGATTTGAAATGCACTGTGATATTTATAGATCGAGCAAAAAAGATGAAATGTACATGTATATTGCTCGTCCAAACTATCCTGACAATACGGAACAAGCTGATCCGTTTGAAAATGTTCCTGAAGCTGTTTTACAAGCGTTTGGTCGTGCAACGTTTGTCATGCATTTAGAGTTGGCTCCAACACGTAAATTGGCGCGTGTTAATGTTTTACATGTTTTAGACTCATTACAAACAAAAGGTTTCTTTATTCAGATGCCGCCAGAAGGGTTAATTAACCCGAATGCAGTTGAACCAGAGGGCTTACGTGGTGCGTGAAGATCAAACTGGAATAATGAATCAATTATTTTCTTTTTTGGATGTTATTCCTGAAGGTGCTATTGCTTTAACAGCTTATGGAATAGGCGCTATTATTGCTTTGTGGTGTTGGTGGCGATTAATGCGCCGTCTTCCTACCACCTTTGGTGCAATTAGCTGGCTGATTGTATTTGCTATTTTAGTTACACCAACAGTGTCTGAAGGACCGAATGCATCTGTAGCACCTGCTATTTTTGGACTTCTTTTTGGTGTTTTAACTAAAGATAGTCCGTTAATTTGGTCAAATTTATCTTTAATTCTGTTTGTAGTTGGTCTAGGTTTGGTGATTGGATATTGTTGGTCAAAATATTCAACAAACAAAAACATGCGTTCCATCTAACCATTGAAATAGAAAAATAAGGTCTTTACATGTCTGCTGATACCCAACATTTTACCGGTACAGATCAATATATCGCGACTGATAGTCTTAAGCTTGCTGTAAAAGCAGCTCGTGCTTTGCAAAAGCCTTTACTAATTAAGGGTGAACCGGGCACGGGTAAAACTTTACTTGCTGAACAAGTGGCACAAAGTTTGGGTTTAAAACTGATTACTTGGCATATCAAATCTACAACTAAAGCGCAGCAAGGATTGTATGAATATGATGCAGTTTCTCGTTTAAGAGACAGCCAGTTAGGTGATGACCGAGTTTACGATATTAAGAACTATATTAAACCTGGTAAATTGTGGGAAGCTTTCACCAGTGAAGAGCGTTGCGTATTATTAATTGATGAAATTGATAAGGCCGATATCGAGTTTCCAAATGACTTGTTGCATGAACTCGATAAAATGTCTTTTTATGTTTATGAAACGAATGAAACAATTACGGCAACGCAACGCCCAATTGTAATTATTACTTCAAATAATGAAAAAGAATTGCCAGATGCTTTCTTGCGTCGTTGCTTCTTCCACTATATTGAGTTTCCAGATGAAGCCACAATGCGAGAAATCATTGCGGTTCATTTCCCAAATATCTCTGCAACATTGGTGAACGAAGCTTTACAGGTTTTCTTTAAACTACGTGAAATTCCTAATTTGAAGAAACCACCATCAACCTCTGAGTTAATTGATTGGTTAAGCTTACTCATGGCAGATGATATGCCTGAAGATGTATTACGTAATCGAGATACATCTAAAGCTATTCCACCTTTATATGGTGCTCTCATCAAAAACGAGCAAGATGTACAACTTCTCGAACGCTTGGCTTTCATGTCTCGACGTTAAGGGAGGGAGTAACCCATGTTTGTGCGGTTATTTTACACCTTACGTAAATATGGTGTTCCAGTTACCACTCGTGAACTCATTGATCTAAACCGTGCGGTGAGTGAAGGTTTGGTTTTTGCCGACCAAGAAGAGTTCTATCAGCTTGCTAAAACTATTTTAGTTAAAGATGAGCGATTTTTTGATAAGTTTGATCGTGCCATGAAAGATTACTTTGATGGCATTGAAACTTTTGATATCGATGAGTTGCTTAAGCAAGTTCATAAATTACCAAAAGACTGGTTCGATTTAGAACTTCTCGAAAAGCATTTAACACCAGAGCAAAGAGCTGAACTTCAAAAAGCAGGTTCTTTAGAAGAACTGATGAAAATGCTAGAAGAGCGTTTACGCGAACAGCATAAGAAACACCAAGGTGGTAACCGTATGGTTGGCACAGGTGGAACTTCACCTTTTGGAGCTTTTGGTGACCATCCAGAAGGCGTCAGAATTGGTGGGCCAGGGCGTAAACGTTCGGCGGTTAAAGTCTGGGAACAGCGGAAATACCAAAATCTAGATGATGACCAAGTTCTTGGAACTCGTCAGATGCAAATTGCGTTACGACGTTTACGCAAATTTGCTCGCCAAGGCGCAGCTGAAGAGTTAGACGTTGATGGAACTATTCGAGAAACAGCCAAACAAGGTATTCTTGATGTTCAAATGGTGCCAGAGCGTCGTAATCGAATAAAAGTACTCATGTTGTTTGATGTGGGTGGTTCGATGGATGCGCACATTGCCCAGTGTGAAAAACTCTTTAGTGCTGCTAAAAGTGAGTTTAAGACACTCGAATACTTCTATTTCCATAATTGTCTCTATGACTATGTCTGGAAAGATAACTACCGCAGAACAGCCACCCGTATGAATACATGGGATCTATTTCACACCTATGGACGCGACTATCGTGTAATTGTAGTGGGCGATGCCAGTATGGCACCGTATGAGTTGAAATCGGTAGGTGGCTCGGTTGAATATATGAATGATGAAACAGGTGAGGTTTGGTTACGTCGCCTACGTCAACATTTTGATAAAACAGCATGGTTAAACCCTGAAACTGAAGGGTATTGGCATTACACTCAAACCATTGGTTGGATTAAAGAGATTTTTGAAAACCATATGTATCCAATGACCCTAAAAGGTATTGAGGATCTGACGCGTTACCTTTCTCGATAAACTTGATAACTTTAATAATTTAAAAAGAGGGATGATATGCAACATCAAATTAATGGTATTGCTTTGCCAAATGAACAGGGATTTTTTGGTGAATATGGAGGCCAATTTATTCCTCCGCATTTAAAAGAAGCAATGGATGAAATTAATGTTGCTTATGAAGAAATTCGCCATACACCAGAATTTCAAAATGAATTATCAGACCTCTTTTCAAATTATGTAGGTCGTCCAAGTCCTTTATTTTACGCAAAACGTCTTTCTGAGCAGTTAGGCGGTGCACAAATTTATTTAAAACGTGAAGACTTAAATCATACGGGTGCCCATAAAATTAATCACTGTTTAGGCGAGGCTCTACTTGCCAAATATATGGGCAAAAAGAAAGTTATTGCCGAGACTGGTGCGGGACAGCATGGCGTTGCTTTAGCAACGGCTTGTGCTTTAGTTGGTATTCCATGTGAAATTCACATGGGTCAAGTAGATATTGAAAAAGAACACCCTAATGTGGTCAAAATGAAAATTTTGGGTGCTCATTTAGTTTCAGTAACACGTGGTACAGCAACCTTAAAAGATGCAGTTGATAGCGCTTTTGAAGAATATTTAAAAGACCCTAAAAACTTTATTTATGCAATTGGTTCTGTGGTTGGACCCCATCCATTTCCAAAAATGGTTCGAGATTTTCAATCGATTATTGGTAATGAAATTAAAGAGCAGACGCATCATCGTTTTGGTAAAAACCCAGATTATGTTGTCGCATGTGTTGGTGGCGGTTCAAATGCAATCGGTGCCTTTACAGCATTTCTAAATGATTCGGATGTGAAATTGGTTGGGGTTGAACCAGCAGGACATGGTTTAGAAACTAACATGCATTCGGCAACTTTAACCTTAGGTAAACCAAGTCAAATTCATGGTATGGCGTGTTACGTGCTTGAAAATGAAGCTGGTGAACCGTTACCCGTGCATTCTATTGCTTCAGGATTGGACTATCCTGGTGTTGGGCCACAGCATAGTTTCTTAAAAGATTTAGGCCGTGTGGAATATAGCACTGCAACTGACCAAGAATGTTTGGATGCTTTTATGACCTTATCTCGTGTAGAAGGAATTGTTCCTGCGCTTGAAAGCTCACACGCTGTCGCATGGGCAATACGAGAAGCACCAAAGCTGTCGAAAGAAACCATGATTGTGGTTAATCTTTCTGGTCGTGGAGACAAAGATTCGGATTATGTGGCAGAAAAACTTAAGCTTTAAACCAACTAAACACAAAAAGCGGTTGAACTTCAAAGATCGCTTTTTTATTTCATAGACTGAATCTATCCTTTCTTAAAAGTTCATTATTTCTTAATTAAAACAAAGTATTCTGATTTTAAGCTGTGATTGTTAGAGATAGGTGTGTAAAACACTGCTTCACAGGGCAAAGCGTTGCGTTGCTTTGTTTCACTCAGTAGAATAGTCACTTTGCAAAATTTGCCTTTGGAGACGCCTAAGTGGAGCGACCGACGATTAGCCCTGAACATTTACAGGAAGCTGCTGAAAATTTATCTACAATTCGAGATTTTATTCGCTTTGGGGTATCAGCATTACGTCAACATGATGCACATTTAGGACAAGGTACTGAAGATTATTTTGCAGAAAGTTCTGCATTAGTTTTACAAACCTTATCTCTTGAATGGTCAGCAGACTCAGAGATTTTAGATGCTAAGCTTTTGCCAAGTGAAAAAGCAGAATTCTTAAGTTTGTTAGAACGTCGTATTAACGACCGTATTCCGACTTCCTATTTATTAAATTTAGCTTACTTCTTTAATAAGCCATTTTATGTGGATGAGCGTGTACTTATTCCACGTTCACCAATTGCAGAGTTAATTGAGCAACGTTTTGCACCATATTGCTTAGATGAAAATGGTCAAATGCGTGAAGCACTTAACAACCTGCCAGAAAATGCTAAACCTAAAACTCCACAGCGTATTTTAGATATGTGTACAGGTTCTGGTTGTATTGCTGTAGCTTTGGCTTATGCTTATCCAGATGCTGAAGTAGATGCAACGGACATCTCTAAAGAAGCCTTAGAAGTAGCATCGATTAATGTTGAACACCACAATAAGCAATATCAAGTTGCGTTACTTGAATCAGACCTATTTGCCAAGATTCCAGCTGAAAACCAGTACGATTTAATTGTAAGCAACCCTCCGTACGTTGATGCCGAAGATATGGCTGACTTACCGGAAGAGTTTTTACATGAACCTGAACTTGCATTGGCAGCAGGCCAAGACGGTTTAGATCTCGTGCGTAAAATGCTTGCTCAAGCGGCAGATTATTTAACTGAAGATGGTCTAATTGTCATTGAAGTGGGTAACTCTGAATGGGCTATGCGCCAAAACTTCAATACGATTGATTTCAACTGGCTTACTTTCCAAAAAGGTGGGTCTGGCATTTTTGCTTTAACCGCAGAACAATGTCGTCGTTATAGAAAACTATTTGAACAGCAACAAGCATAAGGAGTTGTACATATGGCAGGGAACAGTATTGGACAACTCTTTCGTGTAACGACATGTGGCGAGTCTCATGGCGTTGGCTTAATGGCAATTGTTGATGGCGTGCCACCTGGTCTTGAGTTAACCGAAGAAGATCTACAAGAAGATCTGGACCGCCGTAAGCCGGGTACATCAAAATTTGCGACTCAGCGCAAAGAGCCGGATCAGGTTGAAATTATTTCTGGTGTGTTTGAGGGCAAAACTACTGGTACGCCAATTGGTTTACTTATTCGTAATACTGACCAAAAATCGAAAGATTACGGCAATATTGCTCAGACTTTTAGACCGGGTCATGCGGACTACACATATACACAAAAGTATGGTTTCCGTGATTATCGTGGTGGCGGTCGTTCGAGTGCACGTGAAACTGCTATGCGTGTTGCAGCGGGTGCTATTGCTAAAAAATATTTAGCAGAAAAATTTGGTGTATTGATTCGCGGTCACGTCACACAAATTGGTAATGAAATTGCTGAAAAACTGGATTGGAATGAAGTTCCAAATAATCCATTTTTCTGTGGTGATGTAGATGCTGTTCCTCGTTTTGAAGCATTGGTTACGTCTTTACGTGAACAAGGCACAAGCTGCGGGGCTAAGCTAGAAATTTTAGCTGAAAAAGTTCCTGTAGGTTGGGGTGAACCTGTTTTTGACCGTCTAGATGCTGACATTGCTCATGCCATGATGAGCATTAATGCGGTTAAAGGTGTTGAAATCGGGGATGGTTTCGCAGTTGCTGGGCAATTTGGTCATGAAACACGTGATGAGTTGACGAGTAATGGCTTCTTAGCGAACCATGCGGGCGGTATTTTAGGCGGTATTTCGAGTGGTCAGACCATTCGAGTTGCCATTGCATTAAAACCAACTGCAAGTATTACAACACCAGGTAAAACGATTAATTTAAGCCGTGAAGATACTGATGTATTGACTAAAGGCCGTCATGACCCATGTGTAGGTGTACGAGCAACTCCAATTGCAGAAGCAATGTTGGCTATTGTCCTAATGGATCACTTCCTACGCCATCGTGCACAAAATGCAGATGTTGTTCCACCGTTTACACCAATTGAACCATAGTCATAATTCTGACTGTAGTAAATTAAGCCCCCATATTTAACTTAAACTTGGGGGCTTTAATTTTTTATCACATTGGGCTCTATTAAATTTTAAATTATTTCCTTGTCTTATAATCTCTATATAAATATAATACCCGCGATTTATTTCTGAATATATTTATCTGCTTAAGTAAAAATTAAAATCTTATTAATTTTTATACTTGCACAAGATATTTATATCTTAAAACTAATTTTATTCAAATTAGTTTTATATAAGTTTATTACATATTTAAATTTTATTACTTTAAACAAATAATTTTCAAAGTCATCATTGAAATTGGGGAAATATCAATGAATCAATGTACATATAGAATTGGCTGTATGTCAAAGGATAAACTATTGCCTAAAAACTTAGAGGCAATGATAAAAGTTATTCATGACTTATCTTTATCCTCTCAGCTATCTGAAAACTGGATATATAGTGATGATAATCCAGATATATATATTATTGATTTAGACAGTGGCTATACAAATATTCTTATTCCTAAAAAAATTAAAATTGTATTAAGTAATAATCCTGAGCTTTTAAAAGGTTATCAATATGGGTTAAAGAGGCCCTTAAGGTATCAGGAACTATTAAAAATTTTATTAGAAATTGAAAATAATGAATATTTTAAAAAATCTTATCGAGAACGAATAGAAAATATAACCGCTACAGATCCGTTTGAGACAAAAATTCTATATAAACTTGTTTGTTATCCAAACTTTAAAAATATTCATGCAGAGCAGATTGTTAATGTCACTAGAGTTTGTGCTTTATTATCTATTGAATCAAAAACAGTCCAAGAAATTAAAAAATTCTTGAACTTATCTGTAGATGAAATACAAAAAATTATAGAGATTATTAAAAAAGAGGCTCATCCGAACTATGAAACTATACATGAGAATATTGTCTCGATATTGCCGTTTTCAAATGAAGTTGTTCAGACAACACCTCCAAGGATGGAGCAAAACTTATTGCTCTATCTTATAAATAAACTTTGGAAGAAGTTAAAAGGAGAATTCTGATGAACTGGAATTTTTTAGGTTAGAGTAGGTATGTATTAATCTTAACTAAACCATTCTTAATTTAATATTAAGAACTAAACAACAATATTTTGTATATATTAAATCTAGATTACATTTTAGCTTTACCACGGATGGAAAAGCTAAATAGAGAATTCTTTCATTATTTTAATTCAAAAGATTAATATCAAAAACAAATAATGTAATCACTAGCCAAAAGTTATCCTCAATTGTTATTTGCTATTATTAAGTTAAATCTACAATTTGTTCTTCGTTTACAGCAATCTTATATTGATTACGTCCATTGGTTTTTGCTTTATATAATGCATGATCAGCTCGTGCCACAAAAGCAGAAATAGAATCATTTAGACGTGGAATTGTGGTCGCAACGCCTACACTAATAGTGACATGTGGTGAAACATCACTACATGGATGTTTAATCGCAATTTTATTAATCGCATTCATTAAACGTTCGACCTGTATCAAAGCTTGCTGAGAATTTGTCATTGGGAATAGTAGTAAGAACTCTTCGCCACCATAACGAGCAACTAAATCACCACTACGAGCAGCAATAGAAGAAATAGCAATAGCGATTTCCTTTAAACATTCATCACCTTTGAGATGTCCTAGCGTATCATTGTAGGCTTTAAAATAATCGATATCGACCATCATAATAGTGAGTGGGGTTTCGTGTCGTAATGCACGGCGCCATTCATTATCCAAGGTTTCATCTAGATAACGTCGATTGGCTAAACCAGTAAGTGCATCTTGCTGAGAAAGTAAGGATAACTGCTGCGCTTGTTGCATGAGCTCAATGCGGTTCAGCTCAATCATACAGTTTTGTAAATAGTTTTCTCGATGTTGACGGTCCGTTGCATAGGCGAGGGTCATTCCCAAAAATCTACTAAAAGTGTAAGTTCGGTTTAAGAACGTCCAGTCGATCACACCATTTAAGTAGTTACTTACTAAAATTCCAACTAGTCCTCCCATCCATCCAGCAAATATGGCTGTATAGAAGCGCATACCAACAGCACCATAAATAATAACGATTGCATACATCATCGCAGCATGAAAAAGAACATTATCTTGTCCATTCTCAATAACGTTAATTAAAATAAAAGTAATTGCTACCGCTAAAGCCGAGCCAACTCCTACATAATAATCAAAATACTGATTTAATTTTTTAATAAATGATAAAATCCAAGCGATAAGAACAATTACACCAACCCAAGAATAATAGCTAAACCAGGATAAAACTTGTTCACTTGGTAAAACTTGATATATACCAAAGCTTAAAAATATATATAATATTAAAATAATAGGCGCTCTATAGCGGAACTCATAGGCAGCACCGTTTTGGTATTGAAAACGATAAATCGTTTCAAGCTGCTTTGGAAACCATACAAAGTTTAATCCTCGTGTGGTTAATAAATCTATTTGTTCCTGTCCCAATATATTGGAACCCTGCAACTTCATAATTAATGCTCTCTATATTGGAAGTTGTCATAAAATGAGACTTATTTTAAGTAAAGTTCCATCTAAAAATATTGATTATATAATGTGTGGTTTATTCAAAATAATAATACAGATTTTTTAAAAAAGTAATGATTTTTATCTATGTTAAATGTGATAAAAATCACGACATTTCAATGATTAGCCTAATAATTATCTAAAGTTCTCCAATCCATCGAAAAAAGTTACAAATGGTCGATTAACGATTGTATCTTTATCATTTTCGGATAGACTTATAGCGTGAAATACAGATGATTACTGTCATATAAATAGGAAAATTAGCAATGACTGCTCTAAATCAATATGGAATGAATTTAGAAATTACGCCGCATAATGGATGGTCACAACGGTTCTGGGACGACCTGTTACCAGCTAAAGAACGGGTGAGTAAACATCCGTTTTTTACGGAAATGGCCAATGGGGGATTGAGCCTAGATAGTTTCCGTTATGCTCTACTTAATTTCTATCCATTAGTCGCCCATTTCCCGTCATATATGGCTGGAGCATTGGGGAAAGCGACTGGATTTTCTGAACCGGGAGTTACTGAAGCGCGAGATTGGTTAATTCAAAATATTAAGGTAGAAGAGCGACACTTAAAATGGTATCGCGATTGGGCTGGAGGTTTTGGCTTAACAGTTGAAGAACTTGATCATGTACGACCACCCGCTGCTATGAATGCTGTAAACCATTTTCTGTGGAATATGAGTCATCGAGGCAATTTGGCAGAATGTCTGGCTGCAACAAATTTGGCGATTGAATGGGCAACTGGAGATTGGTCTATTCAGGTGTATAAAGGTATTCATACCTATACTAATCATCCTGAAGTCACGATTGATAAACGTTCTTTAGCTTGGTTGCGCGCTCATGCACATTACGATGATCTTCATCCATATGAAGCTATGGAATTGATTAAGCGCTTATGTAATGACCGTCCTGACTGGCAGCAAAAAGCATTTCATGCTGCTGAAGAAGGGCTGCGATATTATGAATTAGCTTTGGACGACTGTTATAGGGTACAGCTTCAAGCCTCTGCTTGATCTAGCCTTAAAAAGGGAGAATATTGTATGGATATTCTCCCTTTTATTTTATTCGAGCAACTTTAAGAGTTTAGTTCGATAAGGTGTTTCTTCGGGTAATAATTCAAGTAAACGTTCAACAGCATCTACACGGTCTGGTACACGACTGACTACTCGCAATAATTGATCAATATCTTCAATTTGATAAATCACATGACTCAAACGAGCGTCAAAACAATCTCTCCATGCGCATAAAAAAGGACTTTCTGATTTGGCTAAGAAACTTCCTCTATAGAGTGTAAGCGTAGTTGATGTAAAACCAAGGTTTAAGGCTTGTTCGGCCATTAAAAAATCACATTGAATTTCGCAGTTAAGTCTATATGGTCGTGACTCGATAACGTCGGGTATTAAGTTTCTGAGTTGAGAAAGTTCTGCTTTTAAAGTGGTGGTACTTACAGGCCGATCACCATATAAAGCATAGTGAAGTTCTTCAAGATTAATCCCTTCGGGACAAAGGGTTAGAATGCACAGAATCTCAATTTGACGTTGAGTCAATGTAAGGCTGTGTTGGTTATATTGAACTTTAGGAGTACCGAAGGCTTTAATATATAAGATATTTTTCTGATGAAGCTGAATTGCTTGTTTAACAATGTCAGCACAACGCTCTACTGCTAAAACTCCAAGTGAATTATGTTTTTGATATTTAGTCGATAAATTCATAATTCCATAAAACTGACCTGTATTTGCATCAGTTATTGGGGCAGCATAACAGACCCAGTCTCTGACACTATTCATCTGGTTTTCGTGTGAGTAAACACAGCTTGCAGAATGTGTATTTAATGCTAGACCAATGGCATTTTGACCTACAGCCTGAGTAGACCATTGTCCACCTTCAACAAAGTGTACTTGCTCAGCCGATGAGCGCATAGGGTGACTACTCCATGTCCAAAGTAGAGTACCATGAGGATCAGTCACACCAATGGCCATATCGGCATCTTCGGCAATATGCATTAAGTTGCGATGGCACTCGTGAATCGAACGACCAAATAATGAGTGTTCCCATTCCTCACCCAGATCAAACAAAGGTGCTGCTTCAAGGTCAAGTGATGGTTTTTTTCCTAATTGTTTAGAATGAGATGAGGATTCCGGCCGAAATAAGGACGGACTAGTGTCTATTAAAGGCGATGATAATTGTTCTGACATATCCATATCGAAATTCCTTTATCATTGAAATGGCGTATCCGTAGCCGCTCAACAGTTATAACTTTCTTATTGTGACTATTTCCTAGTTATCTCCTTACCTTAAATAATTTTATAAGTCTTGACCATTATCCTATTGGATAAGTTTTGTTAATTGCCTAATCATTAAGATAAGACATCTTGTCGGCTGAAAGGCTTTGGCACTTCTTCTCCGAAATATTGTCGATCAGCAAAATAGCTAGAACGAACCATAGGTGCGCTCCAAATATTTTTAAAACCTAATCGCTTACCGTGTCGGGTATATCGTTCAAATTCTTGTAAATTTACAAACCGATGAATAGGCGCATGTGATTTTGAAGGCTGAAGATATTGACCAATCGTGACAAGATCTACTTGATAGTCTTTTAAATCGTTGAGTAGGGCAAGCACTTCAGCCTCTATTTCTCCTAATCCAACCATCAGGCCAGACTTAGTTTTGATATCGGGACAATATGCTTTAAAGCGTTTAAGTAACTCTAGTGAATGTTGATAATCTGAACCGGGGCGCATCGCTTTATATAAACGAGGAACCGTCTCAATATTATGATTAAACACATCTGGAGGCGATAAGCTCAAAGTCGAAAGAGCTGTTTCTAAACGACCGCGAAAATCTGGTACTAAAATCTCAATCAATGTTTCTGGACAACTTTTCCTAATTTCTTCAATACACTTTACAAAATGTGCAGCGCCGCCATCATGTAGATCGTCGCGGTCTACAGAGGTAATCACGACATACTTTAAGTTTAGATTTGCGACTGTTTCTGCCAAATGCTTAGGTTCATCTTCATCTAGCGGTTTTGGACGACCATGAGCGACATCACAAAATGGGCAGCGACGAGTACAAATATCGCCCATAATCATAAATGTTGCCGTACCTCCACCAAAACATTCCGGTAAATTTGGACACGCTGCTTCTTCGCAAACACTGTGTAACTTTTGTTGGCGTAGCAAATTTTTTATGCGTTTAATTTCTTCAAAATCGGTTATTTTGGCTCTAATCCAGTCAGGTTTAGTCGGTAACTCTTCTGTAGGTAGAATTTTAATCGGAATGCGAGCAACTTTATCCGCTCCTCTTAATTTAATACCAGTTTCTATTTGCCTTTTTAAGTCCATATATAAAATTCCATTTTATATCAAATAATATTTAACTAGACTCTATATAATAAAAATCCTTATAATTTAAATAAAGGATATAGAGTTTATTAATGAGCGTAGTACACAGCTAATATTATAAATTAATAAAGGTTGGTTAAAGGTTTGTTTCACAAGTCAATGAAATGTATTAAAATTTTTTAATTTTATTTTTGCTGTTCAAGTTTTTGAAAAATAAAAAATAATATCTATAAAAACCATTTAAAACTTTTTAGTCTAATAGCATATTAAATTAAATTGAGCTTTATTATTTATAGCGAAATATATAACTCTCGCTGAAACTTGGTTGATTTTTAATAATCAAGATAATAAAGGAAAAGGATATGCAATTAACGGAAGAGCAATTACTCGCAGCATATAAACGCATGCGCGATATTCGTGAATTTGAGGATCGACTTCACGAAGAAAATACCAATGGTGATATTCCTGGCTTTATTCACTTATACAGTGGTGAAGAAGCTGTAGCAGTCGGGATTTGCGAAAATTTAACCGACAAAGACTATATCACTTCAACACACCGTGGACATGGACACTGTATTGCAAAAGGTTGTGACATTCACGCCATGATGCTGGAAATTTTCGGTAAAGATGACGGGCTATGCCGTGGAAAAGGCGGTTCTATGCATATTGCCGATTTAGATAAAGGTATGCTCGGTGCCAACGGGATTGTGGGTGGTGGACCTCCTTTAGCAATTGGTGCGGCGTTGACAGCGAAAACCTTAAAGACTGGTGGGGTCGGACTGTCTTTTACAGGTGACGGTGGCTCAAACCAAGGCCTTACTTTTGAAGCGATGAATATGGCTGTTGTACTTAAACTTCCAGTAATTTTCGTTTTCGAAAATAACGGCTTTGGTGAAGGAACAGGGCATGATTACGCAGTAGGAAGCAAAGACATTGCTGGTCGTGCCGCAGGTTTTGGTTTACCTGCAGTTAAAGTTGATGGTACCAATTTCTTTGCCGTCTATGAAGCCGCTCAAACTGCCATTGAACGTGCACGTCGTGGTGAAGGTCCGAGTGTTATTGAAACCATTACAAACCGTTTTTATGGCCACTTCGAAGGTGACCCTGGCTTGATTCGTTCTAAAGAAGAAGTCGAGTTCATCAAAGAAAATAAAGATCCTTTGAAAATTTTCCGCGAAAAAGTTAAAGGCAAAATTGATGAAGCCAAACTAGACGAGATTGATGCAGCTTCAAAGGCAAATGTTGATGATGCCGTTGCTAAAGCTCGTGCTGCGGCATACCCAAAACCAGAACAACTCCTTACTGACGTCTATGTCTCTTACTAAAGGAATAGTAAAGATGCCAAATAAAAGTTTTCGTAATGCAATTAAAGAAGCCATTGAATCAGAAATGCGTCGTGATCCAACCGTATTTGTTGTTGGTGAAGATGTTCGCGGTGGACACGGCGGTAAGAACACTGAAGAAAATCAGTTAGAAGGTTTCGGTGGTGTATTGGGCGTAACCAAAGGTTTATGGACGGAGTTTGGTTCAGAACGTGTGATTGATACACCAATTACCGAGTCTGCAATTATCGGTATGGCCGCCGGTGCGGCTGCAACAGGTTTACGACCTGTTGCTGATTTAATGTTTATGGATTTCTATGGCGTGTGTCATGACATGCTTTATAACCAAGCCGCTAAATTCCGTTATATGTTTGGCGGAAAAGCAAAAGCGCCAATGGTTGTACGTGGCATGATTGGCGCAGGTTTTTCTGCGGCAGCTCAGCATTCTCAGTCACCATATAACGTATTTGCCGCGGTTCCGGGCTTAAAAGTTGTGGTTCCATCTAGCCCATATGATGTGAAAGGGCTATTAATTCAGGCCATTCGTGATGACGACCCTGTGGTGTTCTGTGAGCATAAAATGCTCTATGACATTAAAGGCGAAGTTCCAGATGATGCCTATACCATTCCTTTTGGTGTAGCAAATTACACCCGTGAAGGGACAGACGTGACCATTATTGCTTTAGGCTTGATGGTACATCGTGCTAATGAAGTGGCAGACAAATTGGCAAAAGATGGTATTTCGGTTGAAGTGGTAGACCCTCGTACAATTTCACCTCTGGATGAAGAAGGAATTTTAGAGTCTGTTGCGTCGACTGGACGTGTGGTTATTGTGGATGAATCAGCTGCACGTTGTGGTTTTGGACATGATGTTGCTGCACTAGTTGCACAGAAAGGTTTCCACTATTTGAAAGCACCTGTTGAACTTGTAACGCCACCACATACGCCTGTTCCATTCTCTCCAGTTTTAGAAAAAGAATGGATTCCAAGTGTAGAGCGTATTGAGCAAGCTGTGCGAAAAACATTGGAGGCTTAGGATGAGCGAAATTAAAACGCTGGAGATCCCAAAATGGGGATTATCCATGGAAGAAGGCACGATCGCCCAATGGTTGATTAAAGAGGGTGATAGCTTTAATAAGGGCGATGAAATTTGTGAAATTGAAACCACAAAAATCGTCAATGTATTAGAAGCGCCTTTTGCGGGAACTCTCCGTAAAATTTTAGCGAAAGATGGTGATACTTTACCTGTTGGTGGTCTTATTGCCGTATGTGCTGAAAGCCAAGTTTCTGATGCAGAAATTGAGCAGTTTATTGCATCACTAGGTGGTTCAGCAGCTAAAGCCCCTGAAGCACCTTCGGAGCAAAGTAAAGCAGAAACATCTGCACCTGTTGCTGAAAAAGCAGAACAACCACAGTCTGTAGCTGCAAGTGCTTCAGCTCCTGCAAAGGTCGCTAAAGGTGACTACGCTGTACCAGAGTCATTACAAGGCTATCAAACATCTGATGATTTGTTTGCAACACCGCATGCGTTAAAGCTTGCAGAAAAGCACAATGTAAACTTGGCAAAAGTCTCAGGTTCTGGTCGTGAAGGCCGCATTAGTGTTCACGACATCCAGAAAGCTGTACAAGCTGCTGGTGGTCAATGGCCTGATATTAAGCAGCAAACTCAAGCTAAAGTGGTTAAATCTACAGCCGATGATAGCCAAGTTTTAGCGACACCTGTGGCACGTCGTTTGGCAAAACAATGGGGCATTAATCTAAATGACTGCCGTGTTTCAGGTACTCGTGGCCGTGTCTGTAAAGAAGATGTTGAGGCAGTTTACTATCGTAATAACCCAGTGTCGGTAAGTGAACAACCTGTACAATGTGCAGCTCAACCACAATCAACCGTTACGACTGTTGCGATGAATGGGATGCGTAAAGCGATTGCTTCACGGTTACAGGCTGCAAAACGTAACGCACCGCATTTCCGCTTAGTGGTCGATCTCAACGTAGAAGCTTTGCAAAAACTACGTAAGCAGATTAATGAGACTGTTCCACAAGTCAAACTTTCTATTAATGACATGCTAATTAAGGCAGCTGCCGCCGCGCTGATTAAAGTACCTGAGGTGAATGTTCAATTTGATGAGGCGACTCAATCAATTTTACAGTTCTCTCAAGCGGATATTTCGGTGGCCGTAGCGATTCCAAACGGTTTAATTACACCCATTGTAAAAGCAGCAAATCAGAAGTCTTTAGCACAAATTTCCGATGACATGCGTGATTTGGCAACGCGTGCCAAGACTGGCAAGTTACAACCTGACGAGTTTCAGGGAGGCAGCTTTAGCATTTCAAATTTAGGAATGTTAGGCATTAAACAGTTCGACGCCATTATTAACCCACCGCAAGGTGCAATTATGGCATTAGGTGCTTCGGAATCTCGCGCTGTTGTCGAAAATGGCAATGTAGTGGTTCGTGAGATTGTCACAGCGACGTTGTCATGCGATCACCGAATCATTGATGGCGCAGTTGGGGCGAAATTCTTGGCCAGCTTTAAGCAGTTTGTTGAAAACCCTGCTTTAATTTTGGTGTAGGAGAACCCGCATGTCAGAAGCTCAATTTGATTTAATTGTGATTGGCGCGGGACCGGGTGGGTATGTGGCTGCAATTCGTGCAGCCCAGCTCGGGTTAAAAACCGCAATTGTAGAAGAGCAACATTTAGGCGGAATTTGTCTAAATTGGGGCTGTATTCCAACTAAAGCTTTGCTTGCAGGCGCAGAGCTTGCAACTCAGTTTAAACATGCTGGACAGTTTGGTTTTCAGGTATCTCAACTCGATTTTGATATTCAAAAGCTTGTACAACATAGCCGACAAGTTTCAGCACAGCTGGTACAAGGCATCGATTACTTACTTAAAAACAATCAGGTGACGGTTTTTAATGGTCGTGCTCAGCTTACGGCTAAAGAAAAAATTGAAGTGACCGATGCTCAAGGTAACAGTCAGGCTTTGAGTGCGCCCCATATTATTTTGGCAACTGGAGCTAAAGCTCGACATGTTTCTCAGCTTCCTGTCGATGGAACATATGTCTGGAGCTATAAAGAAGCACTTGTTCCAGAACAGTTACCAAAAAGTTTAATGGTTGTGGGCTCGGGTGCAATTGGTAGTGAATTTGCTAGCCTTTATCAAGACTTGGGATGTCAGGTCACGCTTATTGATTTAGCTAAGCAAATTTTACCGACCGAAGATGCAGAGGTTGCTCAATTTGTTAGAAAACAATTTGAACAAAAAGGTATGAAAGTCTTAACCGATGCTGTCGTTCAAAGTATTCAGATTGAAAATGAGCAAGTCCACTGTGTAGTTGAAACGGCAAATGATGTTCAAACGCTTGTTTTTGACCGCGTGCTTTCGGCAATTGGTGTACAGCCGAATACCACAGGGCTAGGACTAGAACGTTTAGGTGTAGAACTCAATCGACAAGGTTTTGTGGCAATTGATGACTATTGTAAAACCAACGTAGCAGGGCTTTATGCCATCGGTGATGTGGCTGGTGCACCGTGTCTTGCCCATAAAGCAAGCCATGAAGCCATGATATGTGTCGAGAAAATCGCTGGTGTAGCAAACGTCCATTCACTCGATCGTAGCCAGATACCGGGTTGTATTTTTACACATCCACAAGTGGCGAGTATTGGTTTAACGGAAAATGCAGCAAAAGCTCAGAATCTACCTATACGAATCGGTAAGTTTTCTTTAACTGCAAATGGTAAAGCTTTGGCAATTGGAGATGCGTCAGGTTTCGTTAAAACGGTGATACATGCAGAAACGGGTGAATTACTTGGTGCACATATGGTGGGTCATGAAGTGACCGAACATATTCAAGGCTTTGCGATTGCGAAATATCTAGAAGCAACTGATGAAAGTTTAGCTCAAGTGATTTTCCCACATCCAACATTATCAGAAGCCATGCATGAATCCATTTTGGCTTCAATGCAACGAGCGATTCATATGTAGAAATTCTAAATTTACAGGAGTTGAACATGGTTAAGGGATTAAAAAATAAAGTCGTTTTAGTGACTGGGGCAGCTCAAGGCATTGGCCGTGGGATTGCCCTGCGCTTGGCGCAAGAAGGAGCACATATTGCATTAGTTGATATGAAACAAGATCAACTGAACGATGTGCAGCAGGAAATTCAAGCTTTAGGTGTAAATGCGAGCATATTTATTGCTAATGTAAGTGACCGCGAGCAAGTGTATGCCGCTATAAATCATGCTGAGCAGACACTTGGTGGGTTTGATGTCATGATTAATAACGCTGGAATTGCACAAGTACAAGCGATTGCGGATATCACACCTGATGAATTCCAAAAAATTGTTGATATTAATATTGGCGGCGTGCTGTGGGCAATACAGGCTGCTGCTGCAAAATTTAAGCAACGTCAACATAAAGGAAAAATCATTAATGCTTGCTCAATTGCAGGCCACGATGGGTTTGCTTTACTCGGTATTTACTCGGCAACCAAATTTGCGGTACGAGCACTTACCCAAGCTGCGGCAAAAGAATATGCCAGTCACGGTATTACGGTAAATGGATATTGCCCCGGAATTGTCGGAACTGATATGTGGGTTGAAATCGATAAACGTTTTGCTGAAATTACCGGTGCCGCAATTGGTGAAACTTATAAAAAGTATGTGGAAGGTATTGCTTTAGGTAGAGCCCAAACACCAGACGATGTAGCCGCATTAGTTGCTTTTCTGGCAAGTAATGATTCGGACTATATTACGGGTCAATCCATTTTAACGGACGGCGGCATTGTCTATCGCTAAAACAAAATCCTGATTTGAGGGAGATAATAATGAAAGCAGCGCGTTTTTATGACAGAGGCGATATTCGCATTGAAGATATCCCTGAACCAGAAGTCACTCCCGGCACTGTAGGCATTAAGGTGGCTTGGTGTGGAATCTGTGGTACAGATTTACATGAGTTTATGGAAGGGCCAATTTTTATTCCCCCGTGTGGACATCCGCATCCTATTTCAGGCGAATCTGCACCGATTACTATGGGCCATGAGTTTTCAGGTGTCGTCTATGCTGTAGGTAAAGGTGTTGATGATATTGAAATTGGTCAGCATGTCGTCGTAGAGCCTTATATTGTGGCCGATGATGTGCCGACTGGACCGGGCGATAATTATCATCTTTCCAAAAATATGAACTTTATTGGTTTAGGTGGTCGTGGCGGTGGTTTATCGGAAAAAATTGCGGTTAAACGCCGTTGGGTGCATCCAATTTCCAATAAAATTCCACTAGATCAAGCAGCCTTAATTGAACCGTTATCGGTAGGTCACCATGCTTTCGTACGTAGTGGTGCAAAGGCTGGTGATATTGCACTGGTTGGCGGTGCGGGGCCAATTGGTTTATTGCTTTCGGCAATTTTAAAAGCGAAAGGGCTTAAAGTCATCATTACCGAACTAAGTGCCAAACGTAAAGAAAAAGCCAAAGAGTCGGGTGTTGCAGATTATATTTTAGACCCGTCAGAAGTTGATGTTGTTTCTGAGGTTATGAAAATTACCAATGGCGATGGTGTCGATGTCGCGTTTGAATGTAGTAGCGTTAACAAGGTGTTAGATACTTTAGTCGCGGCAGTGAAACCAACAGGTGTGATTGTTATAGTTTCGATTTGGAGTCACCCAGCATCAATTAATGTGCACAGTGTGGTAATGAAAGAGCTTGATGTACGAGGCACAATTGCCTATGTAAATGACCATCAAGAAACCATTAAACTGGTAGAAGAAGGAAAAATAAATCTGGAACCTTTTATTACGCAGCGTATTCAACTTGATGATTTGATTTCACAAGGCTTTGAAACTTTAATTCATAATAATGAGTCAGCCGTTAAGATTATCGTACATCCATAAATAAACACTCAAGCCTATAAAAAAGAGCGATGATTCGCTCTTTTTTATTAAAGTAAATTGTTGTTTTGAGCTTCAATAATAGGGGGTAATGGCTGCCCTAAAGAACTAAGAGACTCACGTTCAATCAAACGCACAATAGAATCGAGCGGTAAATCATTTTCTTGCAAACCAAAAGGTTCTTCAATTTGAGCACTTAGGGCATCTAAACCTAAAAACATATAAGCAATTAAGCCGACAATAAGCGGTGTCCAAATACCTAAAGCTGCTTCAAGGCTAAATGGTAAGATGAAACAGAAACAATAAACAGCACGATGCAAAAGTACTGAATATGAGTAGGGCAAAGGCGTGCCAGCAATTCGGTCACAACCTGCTTGGATATTACCTAGCTCAACAATATGTCGATTTAGCGTGCTATATATAATGTCACTAATTTCGCCATCTTTTAGTATTTTAACTAAATCTTTTTGAATATTTTCGAGTACAAATTGCGGTGCATTAATATGCTCATTTAAATAATTAAGTGAAGAATTATTTAAATAGGCATGTTCGAGAAATTTTGTGGGTTCGACTGTTTGTTGACGCAGTCGATCACGCAACAAGTTACTAAAAATTAAGACCTGATGAATTAAATGTTCACGTTGTTCATTAGATAAAACATGGCTATCTCTAACAATATGTCTGGCATTGGCAATTAAAGCACCCCAGAGCTTGCGACCTTCCCACCATCGGTCATAACAAGCGTTATTTCTAAAACCCGTACAAATCGAAAGAATCACGCCAAAGATGGTAAATCCGATCGCGGGTACGGTAGGGATTTGAATCCAATGATAATAAGAGAGCCAGACCACACATGCTGAAATAAGTACAACAAAACTCAGTGCTGGCAAGACCTTCGGTAAAATTGTTCCTTTCCAAGCAAATAAGAGTTTAAATACATTGCTTTTATCACGAACAATCATATAAAGCCTTTGAACTAATGAACCTAACCAAGTGCAATATGATACGCCTTAGACGAGCTAAATACCTAACTAAAGCTTATGCTTTTGTCTATAGCGCCAAAGCGTTGTACGGCTAATACCAAAAATATTAGCAACCATATTTAGGTTATGGTTATATTTTTCTAAAGCAGCTTGTACATTTTCAGGGGTAAGTTCTGTATTTGTCTCAGGCAATTTAACGTAATCTTCAGCATTTAAGAGTTCATTTGGTAAGTCTTCGACTTCGATTTCATCCTTACCATTTGCCATTGTTAACGCATAAAGCAGAGTATTTTTTAGTTCACGAACATTTCCCGGCCAGTCATAGTTCAATAAAACTTGCATGGCTTTTTGATTAACATGGCGAGGCATGGTGTCGAGTTGAGTGGAGCTCTCTTTTAAAATCTGATCGACAATAAGAGGAATATCGACTTTTCGCTCTCTGAGGGGTGGTATAAAAATTGGAATCACACGCAAACGGTAGAGTAAATCGTGACGGAAACGTCCAGCCTTAGCTTCTTCACGTAAAGCTTTATGTGTTGCGGTAATAATTCGGACATTGGCTTGAATCGGTTTTTCACCACCTACAGGAGTAAATTCACCTGTTTCTAAGACCCGTAATAATTTAGCCTGAAGCTCTAAAGGAATCTCGGCAATTTCATCTAGAAACAGTGTTCCACCTGCGGCACGTTCAAAAACGCCTTTATGGTCACGAATTGCTCCCGTAAAAGCACCTTTCACATGTCCAAAAAGTTCACTCTCTAGAATATTAGAATTTAAAGCTGCACAGTTAATCGCTACAAAAATCTTATTTTTACGTTGGCTATAATCATGAATTGCTTGTGCCACCAGTTCTTTACCGCTACCAGATTCACCGCGAACAAGCACAGGAAACTCAGTAATAGCAACTCTTTGAATGATTGAAAACATACGAGTCATTTCAGGCGAACAGCTATTAAAGATCTT
Source organism: Acinetobacter sp. AOR18_HL (assembly GCF_027855145.1). Classification (NCBI taxonomy): domain Bacteria; kingdom Pseudomonadati; phylum Pseudomonadota; class Gammaproteobacteria; order Moraxellales; family Moraxellaceae; genus Acinetobacter; species Acinetobacter sp. AOR18_HL. The sequence continues at coordinate 25,721 of NZ_JAKTIG010000031.1, read as the reverse complement.
GCTTAAGTCTTGCAATTGTTCTGTGAGCTCTACTTGATCAGCAATATCATTCTCTATTCTAACAGGCTGTAGAATATGCAATTTCCCGATAATGCGATGCTCTGCGATGTAAATATCATTTTCCTGATAGATGAATCGCTTTCTCATTTTAGGAGTATTGATTTCAAGATACTGATTATGATGGTCTTGAGTAAGCGCTGCCATGCTCTCAACAGAAATATCATCTGTATTAAATTTATAGTGAATTGCTTGAGTCGTTGTGTCTGCTAAAAACAGACTCGCATTTGGAAATAAAGCTTTTAATTGCTCAAATAAAATAAAAAAATCTTGTTCTGACTCAAAATTTAACTTTGCCATTTCATATGTTTCACAATCGTTTCATTGAAACATACTTGAGTTTCAAAGGAACATCAAGCTGAGTTTATTTTCTAACTTTAATTTCACTTATTGTTTTAAATATTTGATTTTTATATTTATTATTTAATTTTAAATAATTGGCACCTTATTTGCAAAATATAGGAAAGAAATAAATTATTGGGGTATAAATCATGTTCTTTAAGCAGTTTTTTGAGCAGGAAAGTTCGACTTATACATATATGCTTGGGTGTGAAGAAACACGAGAGGCTGTTTTAATTGACCCAGTCGCATCAGATATAGAGATTTATACAAAAGAGTTAGAGCGGCATCAATTTACGCTCATCTATACCTTAGATACACATGTTCATGCAGACCATATTACTGCTGCGAATTTACTTCGTGAACGTTTCCATTGCAAATCGGTTTTGCACCGTAATTCAGATGTAAGTTGCGGAGATATTTTAATTACAGATGGTTGCATACTTAAGGTTGGCAATCTCAGTATTGAAGCACGTTATACACCAGGTCATACCAATGCTTGTACGAGTTATTTAGTTGAAAACATGGTTTTCACGGGCGATGCATTATTAATTGATGGATGCGGTCGAACTGACTTCCAACAAGGTAATGCAGGCACACTTTATGACAGTATTCATAAACAACTTTTCAGCCTGCCTGACGAGACTATTGTGTATCCGGGACACGATTATAAAGGTCGTCTGTCTTCAACAATTGGTTATGAACGTTTAAATAATTCACGTCTAGGTCGGAATCGCTCGCGTGAAGATTTTATTGAATTAATGAATAACTTAAATCTGCCATATCCAAAACAAATCGATAAAGCACTTCCTGCCAATCAGGCTTGCGGCTCAATTTCACAATTATAAGGTGGCAATATGGAACTTAAACGAGTTAATCAAGAATTTTATGTTGCGGGCCAGATTACTGCCGATGATGTCGCAAAAATTGCAGGCCAAGGAATAAAAACACTGATATGTAACCGTCCAGATGGAGAAGGTGCAGACCAACCGAATGTAATTGAAATTGAAGAAGCAGCTCAACAATATGGCCTAAACGTAATCTATCAACCGGTTACCAGTGGCAAAATTACCGATCAACAAGTTGCTGAGTTTAAACAGCTTTATCAGAATGCCCAAAAACCTGTTTTAGCGTATTGCCGTACTGGTATGCGTGCAATCAGTTTATGGGCTTTGGCTGAAATTGCCCCAAAAGATGCAACATTGTTAGTTGAATCGGGTAATAAGCTTGGGTTCAATTTGAAAGGCTTGGTGCCACGTATTTTAAAACGTGACCATGAACCAGCCACTATTCCTTGTTATAGCGTTGTGATTGTGGGCGCTGGAGCAGCAGGAATTTCTGTAGCGTCTAGTCTTTTATGTCGTGAACCTCATTTAGATATTGTCATTATTGATCCGGCAGATACACATTATTATCAACCGGGCTGGACCATGGTTGGTGGGGGTATTTTCAAACCACAAGTAACCGCACGGTCAATGGTAAGTGTGATTCCTTCAAAAGTGAAATGGATGAAAGCAGCTGTTGCTGGATTCGACCCTGAGCATAATCAGGTTATTTTGGAAGGATGCCAACCCATTCAATATAAAGCCTTAGTCGTCTGTCCTGGTTTAAAACTAAATTGGCATGGCATTGAAGGCTTAGTCGAAACTTTAGGTAAAAATGGGGTGACGTCTAACTATCGATATGACTTGGCGCCGTATACATGGGAACTGGTGCAACAGCTAAACGGTGGAAAGGCAATCTTTACCCAACCACCTATGCCGATTAAGTGTGCCGGTGCTCCTCAAAAAGCGATGTACCTTTCAGCCGATTACTGGTTAAAGCAAAGCAAACTTAAAGATATCTCTATTCATTTTTATAACACTGGCGCTGTTTTATTTGGTGTGAAGGAATATGTACCTGCACTAATGCAATATGTCGAAAAATATGGCTCTGAACTGCATTTTAACCATCAACTTGTCAAAGTAGATGGGCCTGCAAAAAAAGCATGGTTTAAGGTAGTGAACAATGAAAATACAGCATTGGTCGAGACTGATTTCGATATGTTGCATGTTGTTCCACCGCAACAAGCCCCAGACTTTATTCGTGCCAGCACACTCACTGATGAAGCAGGCTGGGTGAGCGTGAATCCTCAAACCCTACAACATACACAACATGCCAATATTTTTGCTTTAGGCGATGTAATGAATGCACCTAATGCCAAAACTGCTGCTGCGGCACGAGCACAAGCTCCGATCGTTGCGGTTAATGTTATAGCCCAGCTCAAAGGTGAACAAAACTTCTGCGAGTACAACGGCTATGGCTCATGTCCACTTACTGTAGAACGTGGAAAAATCGTTCTGGCTGAGTTCGGTTACGGCGGCAAATTACTCCCAAGTTTTCCAAAATGGGTGATTGATGGGCAAAAGCCTTCCCGTTTGGCTTGGCTGCTTAAAGAGCAGATTTTACCGCCGATTTACTGGCAAGGCATGCTTAAAGGCCGCGAGTGGATGGTCAAACCTGAGCGAGGTTAAGCAAAGCAACGCTTTGTACGAGCGCAAGACGAGAACTATGTTCGAGTTAAGAGGTTAAGCAAAGCAACGCTTTGTACGAGCGCAAGACGAGAACTATGTTCGAGTTAAGAGGATAAACAAAGCAAACTTTGTCCTGAGAAGCGGTTGAAGCTTCGTAAGAAGGCGAGATCTACTCACTCATTAACCAGCAGTCTACTGCAAATGATGTATATGCAATTTTAGGCTTTTGATATGTTATTACTTGTCGTTGAAGGCATCGTGATTGGCTTTTTACTTGGTCTTACTGGTGCAGGTGGGGGTATTCTTGCTGTACCCGCGCTTATGACCAGTCAAGGCTGGAGTGTGGCGCAAGCTGCGCCGATTGGGTTATTGGCAGTTGCGCTATCTACTCTCATAGGAACCATCGAAGGCTTATTTAAAAAGATTGTGCGTTATCGCGCTGCAATCTGGATTGCCCTAATTGGTGCTCCTATGGCACATATCGGCATTTTAATAGCTAACACGATTTCACCTATTTGGCTCATGTTAATGTTTAGCTTGGTCATGTTTACAGTGGGCTATCGACTTATTAGTAACCGAGTATCAGACTTTCATAACCCGCCGTGTCAGGTTAACCCAAGTACGGGACGCTTTATCTGGAATTTTAAAACGGGAAGCGTTCTTGCCAGCATCGGAATTATTGCTGGGCTTTTAACAGGCATGCTAGGGGTTGGTGGCGGCTTTGTAATTGTACCAGCGCTTAGAAAAGTCACAAATTTGGATATGCATAGCATTGTTGCAACGTCACTTATGATTATTTTTCTCATTAGTGGAATGAGTATTGTGATGCATATTGCAGAGGGTTTTCACTATCCAGTAGGCATTACTAGTGCGTTTGCGCTCGCATGTGCAGTTGGTATGTTATTAGGGCGCAGAGCTATTCGTTTTATTCCGTCTGCAATTGTGCAAAAAGTCTTTGCTTTAATGGTTTTTGCTGTCGCAATTTATATGGTCATTAAGATAGTTAATCTAACAAATATCTAAGTAATATAGTATTTTAACTATCTCTGTAGTTAGCAATTTTCCAAAGACGAGATGTTAAAATTCTCTTGGGAAATTTGATTTAAACCATTTAAATTTTTGAGAAAGCGATATGAAGCGAGTTAACGTAGCAATTTGTGGTTTTGGACGGATTGGGCAACAAATTGCAGAGCTTCTTTTAAATAGATCGAACTACTATAAACAAAAATATCAAATTGATGCCCGTTTAGTGGGTGTCTGCAACTCATCATCAGGTTTAATTGATCAAGAAGGTTTACAAGCTTCAAAGTGGCTAGATAAAACAAAATATCAAGTAGGTCTAACTGAGCAAAAGTTTTTAGAACAGGTTCAAGCAGATGTCATTATTGAGACAGGGCCAAGTGACTATGTGACAGGTGGAAAAGGCCTATTTTATTTAGATTATGCTTTAACACATAGCATGAATGCGATTGCGGTATCTAAAGGTGCTTTAGTTGTAGAAGGTAGAAAATTAATTAACTTGGCGCATCAGCACAATAAAAAACTTTTTTTTAGCGGTGCGACAGCTGCTGCCTTACCGACTGTTGATTTGTTTGAATATAACTTAGCTGGCTGCCAAATTTTAGAAATAGAAGGTGTCTTTACAGGAACCACAAATTTTATTTTGAATGATATGTTGCAACACGGATGCGAATTTGCAGAATCTCTTGGAAAAGCTCAAGCAAAAGGGATTGCAGAACCTGACAGCTCTTTTGATGTAGATGGGTGGGATACTGCTGCCAAAATTACGATATTAGCAAATACTGTTTTGGGAGCTGATATAAAAATTCAAGATATTCCAAGACAAGGAATCAGTCATGTTACGGCTGAACATATTCGTGATTGGAAAAAAGAGAATCTAATTCCTCGATTGGTCGGTTTTATTGATATTAAAAATCAGCAAATTCGAACAGGTGTTGAATTAAGATTAGTCCCAGCAAATCATCCTTTTGCTCATCTGCAAGGTTCTAATAAATGCATTCGAGTGTTAACTCAAGAAATGGGTGAGCTCGTTGTAAGTGGAGGGGCATCTGCGCCTTTAGCCACAGCAGCCGCGGCTTTAAAAGATTTTGAGTTGATGCTTAAAATGGGCTACTAGAGATGAATTATTACTTATAAAAAAAGCAGGCTTTTAGGCCTGCTTCTCACAATTTTTTTGACTATTAAATAACTTTTTTCCAATTTCTAACTTACTGAACATTAGGTAGTTACCGAGTAAGATTAATAAAATTCCAAATACAGCGTTCAAAGTCCATACATATCCTTCAAAGAAAGTAGAAACTGTTAAAGCAACTAAAGGGAAGAGCAACGTGCTATATGCTGCTTTGGCTGCACCAATACGTCCAACCAGAGAAAAATAAGCAGAGAACCCAATAACAGTACCAAATATAGCCAAGTAAAGTACCGAGCTTAAAAATGGGAAATTCATTGGAGGCATTAAATCTTGGCCAGTAAATAACGCTAGACTTAACATCACCAATGCACCATAAGTCATGGCATAACAGTTTGTTGAAAAGATATTTAGGCCACGTTTTTGATGTCTAACACTAATCATATTACCTAAAGAAAAACCGTAAGTGCCTATTGCACATAGACCGATACCCATTAGTAACTGTGCATTAAACTGACTATTAACCAGGTCATGCCAGAACAGTAAAACAATACCTATGAGTCCTAAAATTGCAGCTGGGGCAAAATTTGGTGATGGTTTTTGCTTAAAAAAGATAAGCGCATTAATAGCATTAAAGAAAACGGCCATCGAAAAAATAACGGACTCTAAACCGCTGTTTACATATTTAACTGCGGTATAAAAACAAATAAAGTTTAGGCCGAAAACACAAAGACCTTGTAGCATACAAAACAAATGATCTTTTAAAGCAATTCGCTGTAATTTTCCTGAAAATAGTAAAACAACCCAAAGTAATAAAGCTGAAATGGCAAAACGCCATAAAATTGCGACAACGGGTGTTGCATAATGGCTCTGAACGGCAATTCCAATCCATGTTGTTCCCCAAATCAACACCACCGCAACATAGAGTAAAATATTCATAACTTCATCCTCGATTACCAAGCTTAAGTATCTAGGAATGCTTCATTTTTCACGTATATATTCTTGTGTTGTACATGCAAGATCTTGCGTTTTTTATATGACTGAACTAGCTGAATTTTGCTGAATATGGTTAACTTAAGCTCAATGATATTCGTTTTAATTTTGCATGGCCTATCAAACTTTAGAACAGCTACAGCAATCTAAAGCCAAGCTCCACGAAACTGTGGTGCTTGATGAAAATATGCAACTTGCATTTTGGTCTAATCAGCAAGATCGTGTAAGTGTTTGTAGCGATCATCACACTCTAAGTCTTTATATTCAAGATGGCTATGAAAGCTATCAAAAAACACCTGCGGGCTGGAAAAATGGTGGCGGGCCGGGTCGTTTTTGCTTATTGCCTGAACATCAGGAGTCGACTTGGGATATCCGAGGTGGGCTTAAATTCGTTCACTTGTATTATACTGACCAACATTTGCGTGATGTTGCCGAAAAAATATGGGACAAAGAACCCAATCAAATTGAACTAAACGAAGTTGTGTTTAATGACGATGAACGGATTCGAGCGTTATATCAATTCTTCTTGCTAGATTGTGATTGGAAAGATTCTTCAAATCATTTGCAAATGAGTACAACAGCAAGTTTATTGTTGAATCACTTGATTCGAAGATATAGCAACGTGAAGTGGCAGCAACCCGTCATTAAAGGTGGGCTGGCGCCTCATAAACTCAAATATATTCAAGACTGGATTGAAGGGCATTTAGACCAAGCACTGACTTTGTCTGACTTAGCAAATGTTGTGAATTTAAGCGAATATCATTTTGCCCATATGTTTAAACAGTCCATGAATATGGCGCCTCACCAATATGTCATGCAAAGACGCTTAACTAAGGCAAAGGGGCTAATTCAGTCATCTCAGCTTTCTTTGCATGATATTGCGCTAGTATGTGGGTTTAGCTCAGCAAGCCATTTAAGTCATCGCTTTAAACAGTTTTATGGCATGAGTCCTTCGCAGTTACGTTAAGTGTCTAATGTAATTGGTTTCTCTTGAGCTGCATCAAAGGCAGCTCTTGCTGCATCAATATCAGCAATATGCTGCTGCGCCCATTGGCCTAAAGCAATTACAGGTTCTGTAAGTGAATGGCCTAGTGGAGTTAATTCATATTCAACATGAGGTGGAACTACAGGATAAACTGTACGTTTAACTAATCCATCTCTTTCTAAACCACGCAAGCATAAGGTAAGCATACGCTGCGATATTCCATTGATACTTCTTTTAATTTCAGAAAAGCGATGAGAACGTGATGCAAGTGTCATTACAATGAGTATACTCCATTTCTCGCCAACTCTAGCCAATACTTGACTGACTCTTTGGCAATCTGAACTTTGGATATCGTGAGGTATGGTTACAGTCATATTACTTGGTTCCCTAAATGTGCCTTCTTGTGCATCAGAATAATAGTAGTAACATAATTAGTTCAAGTAACAATTTTATACTGTAGGTATAAACGATGAAACTACTTCAAATTGACACAAGTATTTTAGGTGAGCAGTCTGTTAGCCGCCAACTCACCTCATCTGTTATTGGAAAGCTCAGCGCAGCTTATCCTGATGCAGAAATTATTCATCACGATTTTGCTTTAGAACCAATTCCTCATTTGTCTGATGCTGAGTTTTTGGCATGGCAAGGTGTTGAACCTAATAATGAAACAGCGCAGCAACGTGTTGCACGAAACACCCAATATTTGGAAGAGTTCTTATCGTCAGATATCGTTGTAATTGGCACACCTATGTATAACTTTAGCTTTCCATCACAGTTAAAAGCGTGGCTTGACCGTCTATCTGTTGCTGGCAAAACATTCCGTTATACGGAAAACGGTCCTCAAGGTTTAGTAGAGGGGAAACGTGTCATTATTGCTTCTTCGCGAGGTGGTGTGTACTCAGAAGGTTCACCAGCCGAAGCTTTAGACTATCAAGAAACTTATATCAAAGCGTTTTTCAATTTTATTGGGGTGACTGATATTACTTTTGTGCGCGCGGAAGGGATCGCTTTCGGCCCAGAAGCACGTCAAGCTGCCTTAGATAATGCAGCAGCACAAATCGCACAATTAGCGGGTTAAAATATAAACAGCCGAACAGAAAAGAAACTGTTCGGCTGTGTTTATGAGTAATTAAAAAAGTTAAATCAATAAATAACTAAAAGAAAGTGACAGCGAGTCCAACCAGCGCTGATGCAAAAATCACATATAGCACGTTCACGTTAAAGCGGAATAAAGCAATAAATGCAGCCACAGTAATGAGGGCTGCAACAATGTCAAAATGCCCTGAAAAGCCTTGTGGCCATAACACATGATAACTAAAAAATAGTGCGAGATTTAAAATTACACCGACCACAGCCGCGGTAATTGCAGTCAGTGGCGCAGTAAATTTAATTTCATTATGTGTAGATTCAATAATAGGCGCACCCGCAAAAATAAATACAAATGAAAAGAGAAAGGTAAACCAAGTCACAATGACTGCACCAAGTGCTCCAGCAAAAAATAGATGCTCAGAGCCAAGTAATGAATGATTGACGCCTCCTAAAAAGCCAACAAAAGCCACTACCATAATCAGTGGGCCCGGTGTAGTTTCACCTAAAGCTAAACCATCAATCATTTGTGTAGGTGAAAGCCATCCAAAATGATTTACAGCTCCTTGATAGACATAAGGTAAAACTGCATAGGCCCCCCCAAACGTAAGTAAAGCAGCTTTGGTAAAGAACCACGCCATTTGAGTATAAGAATGATGCCAGCCAAAATATGAACTTAAAGCTAAAATTGGCAATAGCCATAAAGCGATTGCCACGAAAATAAGTTTAGCTAAACGCAACCAATGGAATTTAGCGTGCTCTGGTGTTGGAGTCTCATCATCAATAAATGCTGGACCATAATCTTTTTGACTGGCTTTATGTCCAGCCGCGGAGGAAAATAGTTCTGGGTACTTTTTACTCGCTAAATAGCCAGCAATACCAGCTGATAAAACGATAAGCGGGAAAGGAAGCTTTAAGACAAAAATGGCAAGAAACGCCGCAATCGCGACGATCCATAAAAACTTATTTTTAAGCGAACGACTACCTATACGGTAAGTTGCATGGAAAACAATTGCGGTAACGGCAGGCTTAATTCCATAGAAAATACCTGCAATAACGGGAACATCTCCAAATTTTATGTAAACCCAAGACAGTCCAATTAAAATAAATAAGGATGGTAATACAAATAGAATACCTGCAACCAATCCTCCAGCAGTTCTATGCATAAGCCAACCAATGTAGGTTGCTAATTGCTGTGCTTCAGGACCAGGTAATAACATGCAGTAGTTCAGGGCATGCAAAAATCTTTTTTCGGATATCCAGCGTTTTTGCTCAACGAGTTCCTGATGCATCACAGCAATTTGTCCAGCTGGTCCCCCAAAGCTAATAAAGCCGAGCTTGAGCCAAAATAAAAAGGCTTGCCAGAAGGTGACTTGAATAATACTTTCAGGTAAAGGGGATTTTTCGTTTTCCATTTTTTATCCCATCAAAAAATTGATTCATACGGTTCAAGAACATCAAAAACTAGTAACTTTTAGTTAATTGAATAAGTTAGATGTGCTAGGCAGCTATAGCATACAGAACAAAAATGACTTTCTTATTATTTTAAAAAGATATTCTTCTAAAAAATCCCTAGAAGAATATCTATCTTTTACTTTTTAATGATCATGTTCTAAATAATCTGGTTTTTTCGGAAGCGCAAGGCTACACAAGAAACAGATAATCAGCATGACAATGACATATATAAAGAAGGTATTTTCAATTCCGGCAGCTTTAAACTGTAAGGCAACTGAAGGCGCAGAACCACCAAACAGCGCATTACCTACTGCATACGAAAAACCTACACCTAAAGCTCGCACATGAGGTGGGAACATTTCAGCTTTTACCAAGCCACTGATAGATGTATAGAAACTGAGTAACATCATCATAAAAATAAGTAGCAATGTAATGATGATTGGAGAATCTATATAGGCACGCATCCCGATCACCATGACTGGGTATATAAAAATCGCAGACAATAAGCTAAAGGCCAGCATTGAAGAGCGTCGCCCAATACGGTCGGAAATTGCACCAAATACAGGTTGAGCACACATATAGACAAATAGGGCGAAGGTCATGATATAACCAACGGTTTTTCCATCCATCCCTAAATTGGTTAAATAGGTTTTTGAATAAACAGTCTCTACATAAAACGTTAATGAACCAGCAGAAGTGTATCCAACCACCAATAAAAAGGTTTTCCAGTGCTTTTTAAAGAGTTCTCTTAAGCTACCAGACTCTTTTCGTTCGCTGTCTTGATGAGAAAGCGTTTCTTCTAAACGACTACGTGCAAGCAAAGATAAGATTGCTGCAATACCACCAATAACAAACGGAATACGCCATCCACCATCATGTAATTGTTGTTCACTTAAGAACGTTAATAAAATTACACCAAGTAAGCTGGCAAGTAATTGACCACCAGAGAGGGTGACATATTGGAAAGACGAGTAAAAACCACGTTGGCCTTTTAATCCTAATTCACTCATATATGTTGCTACTGCACCATATTCACCACCAACCGATAAGCCTTGAAGTAAGCGCACTACCAGTAAAAGAAAAGGGGCAAATAAGCCAACTTGGTCATAAGTAGGTAGGGCTGCAAATAGAAAAGAACTCAAAGCCATCAGACAAATTGAGATGACCATCGACTTTTTTCGACCATGTCGGTCTGCAATTCGTCCAAATACCCAACTACCAATAGGACGCATAAAAAAGCTTGCAGCGAATACGCCCCAAACATAGATAGATTTAGTCGTACTATCCATATCAGGTGCTGTTAATGCTTGAGTAAAGTAGGCAGCAAATACTGCATAGATATAAAAGTCGAACCATTCAACTAAATTACCAGAGGCTGCGCCTACAATCCCACGTATTCTGCTACGTTTTTCTTCCTGAGTGTATGTCATATTTCTTCCATCATTTTGCAGACAAAAATGAGGAATTTTTAGATATGCTGGATAGAAAATAGAATGAAACTTTAAATATCACTCAATCCTGAGCACTTCCTTAAATTCCTAACCATTCATTTTTTCTAATTTTAAAATTCGTTTCTAGTAAGATTATGTCCTTTTGTTCGATTTAAAGAGATTTTTACCAATGATCGAACACTTCCTTTCATTTAACTTAATAATTAATTCTATTTAAAATCAGTGAGCTAATTTACAACGGTACTTTTCTATTTTATTTCTCCTTTTAAGTTTCATTTCGAGCTTAAGTTTATTTTGAATATTTGGTAATACTTAAAAAGTTATAGTGTCAATTCCTAATAAAATAAATGAAATTTATATAATGATAAGTTCATAAAATTTGTATCAAATACACTTAATCGAAAAAGTACAGAATGTATTGTTTCTCAATATATGTAGCTGTATTCTTGCGTGGCTAAAAATAGGCTCAGTAGTTACTTCTAGCGCTTCAAATTATGCACGGTATGGCAGGTAGTTATTCAATGGAAAGACGTTCGTTAAATCTTCACTTCATGACATGCTCTAAAACAGCATTGGCTTCATCTATTGCACTCATAACATCTGTCGTCTACGCAAATGAAGCGGAGGTTTCTCAGCTCCCAACCATTACTGTGAACGCTACACAAAATAATGATGCACTATACACATCAAAGAAAGTCAATTTATCTGGTTTTCAAACTGGTGATGTAAAGAAAGTTCCTGCATCTATTACCACCATTACCTCTGAGCGTATAGCAGACCAACACGCAAAAACACTGACTGATGTTATTAAAAATGATTCATCCTTAGGCGATGGCTACGCTGCGATTGGCTACTATCCAAATTTTGTAGCACGTGGTTTTGCGCTTGATTTAGGCTCAAGTTATCTTATTAATGGCCATACTATACGTGGCGAACAAAATGTGGCTTTAGAAAATAAAGAACAAGTTGAAATCTTAAAAGGTATTTCTGCAATTCAATCTGGAATGTCGACGCCAGGTGGTGTGGTTAACTATGTAACCAAAAGACCAGCCGATGTTAAAAACATTACTATAGATGCAAATTCAGAAGGTGGCTATACACTGGCAACAGATGTTGGCGGCTTTGTTAATAATAGTTTTGGTTATCGAATCAATTTAGCCCATGAAAGCATCCATCCAAATGTTGATCACGCAAATGGTAAGCGTGAGTTTGGTTCAGTTGCTTTAGACTGGAAAATTAATGAGCGTTCTAAATTATTGTTTGATATTGAAGCTCAGCATCAAAGCCAACGCTCCGTACCGGGTTATCAACTGCTTGATGGGCAAGAAGTACCAACAAATGTAGATCAAGACCGTTTATTGGGTTACCAGTCTTGGAGTAAACCTGTTGTAAATAACAGTGTAAATGCAAGTTTAAAATATCAATATGCATTTAATGATCAATGGAATGCTAGCTTAAGTGCATCGCAAAGCCGTGTTGTGATTGATGATAATAGTGCTTTCCCATGGGGATGTTATAACGATATTTGTGAATATTCTGGTTTGGGCAATACTTTTGATAAACACGGAAATTATGACATTTATGACTTCCGCAGCCCAGATGATACACGTATTACTAACCAGTTCGCTGCTGGGTTAAATGGTCAATTCAACACTGCCAATATCCAGCATCAAATCGCTTTCGAATTACAACGTACATATAAAACCTTAAAGCACCATACACCACTGAATGTAGCGGTAGGAACAGGCAATATCTATGAAGATACGATTGACTATAGTCCGTCATCGGAAAGCTTAGGTGATCGTTATAAAGCCTTAGAAAGTGATCAGACTGCATTTACTATATCTGACCGAGTTCAATTTAATGATCAATGGTCAACTTTACTCGGTGGAAAACTTATTCATCTTGATGAGCAAACTTATAATTCAGATGCGCAGCTAAGCCGTGATACCGATTTAAATAAGTTTTTACCGCAATTAGCGCTCATGTATAGCCCAACTGCTAAAACTAATCTTTATGCCTCATATGCCAAAGGATTATCAGATGGTGGTGAAGCTCCGTGGTTCGCTAATAATGCTCTAGAAGTTCTATCTCCTAAAAACTCTGAACAATATGAAGTTGGTGTTAAGCAACAAATTCGGAACTTCTTGGTAACAGCAGCTATTTTTGATTTAAAACAAGATAATCAATATAGCAAAGTGAATGCAGATGGAACTTTCGATTTTGTTTCACAAGGTGAACAACACAATCAAGGTATTGAATTAGGTTTAACGGGCGCTTTAACCGATACACTCGATGTTAGTTCAGGTATTACCTATACCAAATCTCGTCTAGTTGATATTGATAGTGACAGCTACAAAGGTCATCAAACTCAAAATGTACCGAAAGTACGCGCAACTGCACAGTTATCTTATAAAGTACCTTCAGTTGAAGGGTTAAGATTATTGAGTGGCATGCAATACAGTAGCAGTAAATATGCAAACAAAGAGGGAACTGCAAAAGTAGGCGGTTACAGCGTTTTTAATATTGGTGCGGCCTATAAAACAAATTTTGCTGGGCATGACACAACTTTTAGATTCAATATTGATAACTTGTTTAATAAGAAATATTGGCGTGATGTAGGTGTATTTATGGGTGATGACTATTTATTCTTAGGTAATCCACGTACAGCCCAGTTCTCTACAACTTTCAGTTTTTAAAATATAGAACAAATAAAAAAGGAGCCTATAAAAGCTCCTTTTTTATTTTCAGGAATTAAGCCGACATTTTTGGTTTAACCATATTATTAATCGACAAGATATCATCAAGCACTTGTGCCGATAATAAACTTTCATTTTGAACTAAAGCCAATACGCTTTGTCCAGTTTCGTTTGCAGTTTTAGCAATACGAGTTGTAGTTTCATAACCTAGATATGGGTTAAGTGCAGTCACGATACCAATCGAGTTTTCAACCAAAGCCTTACAATGCTCAGGGTTCGCCGTAATTGTATCAATACACTTACTTTGGAACATTGCCATTGCCTTACCAAGCAAATCCATAGATTCAAACAGTTTGAATGCAATAAGTGGTTCCATTGCATTTAACTGTAATTGGCCCGCTTCAGCAGCTAAAGTTACAGCCAAGTCATTTGCAATGATCTGGAAACAAGCAAGGTTCATTGCTTCAGGTATAACTGGGTTTACTTTACCCGGCATGATCGAGCTACCCGGTTGGCGAGCTTCTAAATTAATTTCATTAATGCCAGTACGTGGACCACTTGAAAGTAAACGTAAGTCATTAGCAATTTTTGAAAGTTTAGTTGCGGTACGCTTTAATAAACCAGATAAAAGAACAAAGTCACCCATATCTGAAGTTGCTTCGATTAGATCAGGAGCAGACTTAATTTTCTTACCAGAAATTTTTGCAAGTGCTTGAATAGCGAGTTCACGGTAACTATATTCAGTAGTAATTCCCGTACCAATCGCCGTACCACCAAGGTTCATATAGGCTAAAACATTTGGAATAAGTGTATTAATTTGCTCAAGGTCTTTTTGTAAAGTTACTGCAAAAGCACCAAACTCTTGACCTAATGTCATTGGCACAGCGTCTTGTAACTGTGTACGGCCCATTTTTAGGATGTGAGCAAATTCTTGAGATTTATTGCGGAAACTTAAGATTAAATTGTTAAAAGGAAGATTTAGTTCATCTAAGCTTAATAACAAACCTAAGCGAATCGCAGTAGGGTACACGTCATTTGTTGACTGTGACATGTTAATGTCGTTATTAGGATGCAAATACTGATATTGGCCTTTTGCGTGTCCCATATATTCTAAAGCGACGTTTGCTAATACTTCATTTGCATTCATATTGGTTGAAGTACCAGCACCGCCTTGCATCATATCAATCGGGAACTGATCGTGAAAATTACCACGAATAAGTTGATTACAGCTGTATTCAATCGCTTCAAATTTAGTCTGATCTAAGCTTTTTAGATTATAGTTCGCTTCAGCACAAGCAAGCTTTACCATTGCTAAGGCTTTAATAAGGTGAGGGAAATTTCCGACCTTGCTTTGAGTTAAATTAAAGTTTTCTAGAGCACGTAATGTTTGAACTCCGTAGTAGTCGTTATTATTGATCTCTCTATAACCAATAAGATCCTTCTCAATACGGGTGGTAATTTCAGCGTTCATCATTAAACTTCGAATTAGTAAAGAAGATAATTCATATTAGATTTCGAAATGCTTCACTTCTAATGCATTTATCAAGTTGATTATGCATTTTTTGCATATCAATTTTTTAATTTTATAGTCAACTAACTAGGAAAGTTCATTTTTAACTATTAATTTCAATATATAAATTAACAACTTAACAATTAGATGAAGTTAATTTCAAAATTTGCTTGATATAATGAATGGTCATTTAATTTTTAAAAGCAACCCATTGCAAAAATTAAGACTAGTTAATTTAAGTGAAATATCAACTTAATTATCTTTATTATTAGCTTTTAAAGTGAAGCATATCTAACAAATTCATATAAAAATGTGATGCATTTCACATAAAAAACACTATAATACGAAAAAATCTTAGTTTTAAGTTTATGTTAAAAGTCACAGCCGCATTAATTATTTTGGGAAGTTTTACATACTATGTGCTTTTCCACGGTGAAGAGAAAAGTGAGTCTAAAACTTCTCGTCTGCTTAAAGAAGCAGAGCAATCAATCGCTTCTGCTGAAACCTCGGTAAACAATGCTAATAGTATTGTGCCCATATCTTACAAGTAGCCTTAGTTCTTAGGTTAACCATTCCATATTATCCATCAAAATATTGTTTTATCTAGATTTTCTTAAAATCTGGGTAAAAGACTGTATGTATAGAGACAAAATTCATGAGAATGAAGTTTATCGCCTATGATCCCAATTCTGGGGAAAAATTAAGCTTAAAAGAGCATATCCACCATATGGATAAATACACCACTTATATCTTTTTTAGTGATGAAAATGACAATATGGTGTTCAATCCCCAGAAAAAGCAAGTTTTTGAAATTACTCAATATACTTCTAATATGATGGTTGAAATTTCAAGAAAGTTATATTACCTCATTGGTGAATATTAGAAATTCAGTTTTTATTCAATCTTAAGTTAAATACTTTAGTAGAATAGTCAGGTTTTATGGACTGAGCTATACTACAAGCATATCTTCTGATTTAAATGAATTTATTGAGTCAGAGAGTTTAATTCCTGAAATAAGCAAGATAGTCATTTTCAGTTTTACAGTCCGTATTCTTCCCCAAGGTGCGGACTTTTTTTATAAAAAATAAAACATGAGTAAAGCATAGGATTATTTCTATTTTTTATTAACTTAAAACTTGTTATTTACTTGCGTTATATACTCCTTACTTTTTGATTTAAAATAATTTTTAGATTAATAATTTTATATTTGTATGAGTTCTTGAGTTAAATCAAAGTCTTTTATTCTCTTACGCTCTTTTCTATGTCAGAATTATTTAAATACTTACTTTTATTGTTTGGCTTTGCCAATCCTCCATCGCATTTTTGCAGGTACTCCCATGTTTTATAGTTTTTATTCATCTATTCAGCTATTTATTCAGCTTCCCAACCAGACAGATTAAGGACATAACTATAAAAAGGGAATGCATAAAATGAACTTAGAAGTACGTTGGGTAGAAGACCTTTTGACACTTGAGCGTGAGCGTTCTATTTCAAAAGCAGCCGAAAAACGATTTATTAGTCAATCTGCGTTTACGCGTAGAATTCAGCAAATAGAAGAGATGATCGGAGCTGAAGTTATTATTCGAAATAATAAAAATAATATTGAATTTACAGACATTGGACGGATTATGCTGGTGATGTCTAAAAATATTGAGAAGCAGGTAGAAGAAACAGCAAAGCTGATTAAAAACATCAAAAATGAAACCGAATCTACGATTCGTTTCTGTGTTGTCCACTCATTAGCATCAGGTTTTTTAACCACTTTTTTAAAAAAATTCCCAACATTTATGCGTGATTTAAAAATCGAAATTGTCGCGACAAATAGTGGTGAAGGCTTATCTCTTTTAAAAGAAGGTGCTTGCGATTTTATGATTTGTTATGCAGATCGATCTAATATTAATCGAGTTGGGGATGATATTTTAAGTGGCATCAAGATCGCTGAAACAGAGATTGTTCCAGTGTCAGCTACTGAAGCAGATCATACGCCTAAGCATACAATTCAGAGTAATTTTTCATTACTTGCTTATAGTAAACATGCTTATTTGCGCAAATTGGTCGATCAATTGATTGAAGGTAAACTGATCTATAAAACCTTATATGAAACTGACAATGCTACCAACTTGAAAGAGCTTGTATTACAAGGTTTAGGTGTAGCATGGATTCCAAAAATTAATGTAGAGGAAGATCTCGCTACCGGAAAATTGGTCATGTTGGACCATAATGAATACTGCCTGCCGCAAGATATTTACATTTTTAAAAATAACTTGAGCGATAACAAATCAGTTCAGCAAATCTGGAAGGGCTTCCAAACTCAGCATGATTAAAATTTATAATGATATGTGATGTCTTCAAGATATTTACATACAAAGTAATCAATTAAAGAGCTCACACCTTTGTCTTTGTGATGAAAGGCTTTATAAAGCATTGCTCATGGTCTAGATTCTTTGTTAATTTAGACCATATATCAATAATTCAGAAATCTAGTGAGCATTTTTATATTTGCTGTGCCTGACTTCATTCCTTTTGAATGGATTATTTGATCCAGACGGAGACAATTTTGTTTGATCTAGATAGTAGATTACTAAATATTTTTTATCATATTTATCGGTTTAAAAGTGTTTCAATGGCTGCTGATGCTATTGGCCTTACACAACCGAGCGTTAGTAATGGACTGAACAAAATCCGTCAGCATTTTAATGATCCACTTTTTATTCGTGTTGGGAATGAGATGATCCCAACCGAATTAGCAAAGGAGATTTTTCCGCTCATTAGTGAAGTTATTGATAAAGTGGAAAGCATTAATAACTTTAGTGTGAACTTTGATCCGCTAACTTCAGATCAGCTTTTTACAATTGCAATGACAGATGTATCTCATCTGGTTTTATTACCGCAATTAACAAACTATTTAAAAGAGAAAGCGCCTTTAATTCGCTTGAATATTAGGCCGATTACACCAGAAACCAGCTATCAAATGGCAAATGGTGAGATTGATCTTGCAATTGGCTTTTTACCCCAATTAGAAGAAGGCTTTTATCAACAAAAGTTTTTTAAACAACATTATGTGGTGATTAGCTCTAAGAGCCATCCTCGTTTAGACCCAAATAATTTTACTTTAGATGATTATATGCGCGAGTATCATATCGATATTGATGCGGGAATCGGGCACTACCATATTAAAAATGAATTGCAGAACAAAGGGTTGGATCGAAATATTTTAATTCGATTACCAAGCTATCTTGGAGTGGGGTTAGTCGTTCAAGAAACCGATGCGATCGCAACCGTGCCTTATTATTTAAGCCAAGTCTTATTGGTTAGAGAAAATTTACAGATTTTACCAGCACCTCTAGACTTCCCAACCTATGATGTTAAACAACATTGGCATATGTCTTGTCATCATAAAAGTAGCCATAAATGGTTCCGCCAAACCTGTTATGAACTTTTTAAAGTGTAAAAAAAGGTGTAAGAAAAACTCTTACACCTTCTGTGTGGTTTGATTTTTATATTTCAATTGCGACAGCTGTAGCTTCACCACCACCGATACATAACGCAGCAACACCTTTCTTTTTATCTAGGCGTTTTAAAGCATAGATAAGAGAAAGAATAATTCTTGAACCAGTTGCGCCAATTGGATGGCCTAAAGCACAAGCACCGCCATGGACATTTACTTTTGCCTCATCAATGCCGAGTTCATGAATTGGCGCCATTGCGACCATTGCAAAAGCCTCATTAATTTCCCAAGCATCTACTTCATCAACAGACCAGCCGGCGCGCTCAAGTACTTTTTGAATTGCACTAATCGGAGCAATGGTAAATTCGCTTGGATGTTGTGAGTGAGTAGAAGTTGCAACAATTTTTGCCAAAGTATTTAAACCATGGCTTTGAGCATATTCTTCAGTGGTTAGTACTAATGCAGCAGCACCATCAGAAATTGAGCTTGAGTTCGCAGCTGTAATTGTACCATCTTTACTAAAAGCGGGGCGTAATGTTGGAATTTTCTCAAGATTGGCTTTTAATGGTTGCTCATCTTGATCGATAACTTCGACACCTTTACGTGTTTTTACCTCTACTGGAACGATCTCGTCTTTAAAGTAACCTTCCGTAATCGCAGTTTGTGCTTTTTTAAGTGAAGAAATCGCAAAGTTATCCATTTGCTCACGGGTAAAGCCTTTGGTATTTGCCATGTCTTGAGCAAAAGAACCCATTAAGCGGCCTGTTTCTGCATCTTCAAGACCATCTAAAAACATATGGTCCTTAATTTCACCATGACCCATACGGTAACCACCGCGAGCTTTCGGTAAAATATAAGGTGCATTGGTCATAGATTCCATGCCACCTGCCACAATAATATTGGCACTACCAGCTTTTAAGGTGTCTGAAGCCATTAACACCGCTTTCATCGCAGAACCACATAGTTTATTAATGGTCACAGCTCCCACATGGTCAGGCACGCCAGCTTTACGCATCGCCTGACGAGCAGGACCTTGACCTATGCCTGCACTCAATACGCAACCAAAAATAACTTCATCTACTTGTTCAGGTGCAACACCTGCACGTTGGATCGATTCACGGATAACAGCAGCACCAAGTTCTGGTGCAGTTAAAGCCGATAGACTGCCTTGAAAACCGCCCATTGCAGTACGGCTACCTGAAACTATAACAATTGAACTCATCTTAATATCTCTTATTGATGTATTTGCTAAATTTGCCTTTAGCCGAAACTAAAGGCGCCAGTAAATTAAAAAGTAGGTGGGGTGTAGCTAAGTGTTCTTCCAAAGAACCATAATAAAAATAAAACTAATGGAAAATGCACAACGAGCTGAGTGACTGTAAAACCAATCACATCTTTTGCTTTTAGTTTTAGAATGCCTAACATTGGAAGCATAAAGAATGGATTGATTAAGTTTGGTAAAGCTTCGGCTGCATTATAAATTTGTACAGACCAACCCAAATGAACCTTTAAATCATTTGCTGCTTGCATTACATATGGGGCTTCAATAATCCATTTTCCACCGCCAGATGGCACAAAGAACCCAAGGATGGCAGAGTAAATTCCCATCACAATTGCGAAGGTTTCTTTTGAGGCGATTGAAACGAAAAACTCAGCTATATAATGCGACAGCGATAAATCTTGACTGTTTAAAGCTTGCGTCATAATAAAGGCGATGCTTCCGTAAAGTGGAAACTGAATTAAGATTCCTGAGACAGCCGGAACTGCCTTTGAAACAGCATTTAAGAAGTTTCGTGGTGTGCCATGTAACGCTAAACCAAGCATTAAAAACACAAAGTTGTAGGTGTTTAAACTTGAAATAGCAATGATTGGATTACTTTTTGAAAACTCAAAAAACATCCAGATTAAGCCTAATGCGACCACAATAATCGTTAAGATAGGCGAGTTTTCTAACCAGTCACCTGGACGATTAGATTTCTCATCATGTGGTTTATCTTCTTCAAACTGAACATCAAAACTATCAATCGTTTTAACATTATTACCTTTTGGAGCTGACCAGTAAGCGATTGCGATTGAAACAATCACCAAAATAATGGTCATCGCAATTGATTGCCAAAGGAAAATCGTTTCAGTAAATGGAATAACGCCAGTTAAGTTATAAATTGACTCAGGTAAACTGGTTTTATTTGCCTGAAGCTGTGCTGCCGAAGAGCTAATCCCCAGTGCCCATGTTGCTCCCATACCAATAATCGCAGCCGCAGCCGCAGCACGGTAATCCATATTTAGCTCTTTACGTTTCGCTAATGCAATCACTAAAAGTGCTGTAAGAATCGTGCTTACTGCCCAGTTGACCAGAGAAATTAATAAGCTGACAGTTGCAACTAGAACAATAGCACCATGTCCTGAATTTGGAATACGTGCCATTTTTTGAATTAGGAACTTTACGGGCTTAGATACAGAAACGACATAACCAACAATAATGAGCATCGTCATTTGCAGGGTAAAGGGAATAAGACTCCAGAAACCGTTACCGAAGGAAGTCGCAACATCGTGAATAGGTGCGCCAATACCTAAAGCGGCAACTGACACGATAATGACGCCAAGTAATGCAAAAATATATGAATCAGGAAACCATTTTTCAGACCAGTCACTAATCCGAAGAGCAAATCTTTCAAAAATTCCTTGCTGTTTTTCCATAGCTGAAAAAATCCTTCTCATTCTTATTTATAGACAGCACATCCGGTGCTTTAAAGGGCTAAGACTCAAGCTCACTTTCTAACTTAAGTCTTATCTGGCTTACTAAAAATTAAAATTTACGCGACTAAGGTTTTATAAAACTCAACGCCAGTAGCAGCTTGAATCTGTTCAAGCGTGACATCTTTAGCAAGTTCAATCAGCTCTACGCCTTGTGGTGTAATGTCCATTACACCTAAGTCAGTAATGACGCGATGAACCACACCTTTACCTGTTAAAGGTAGGCTACAGTTTTTAACGATCTTTGGCGTACCATCTTTTGCACAGTGTTCCATAAGCACTACAACTTTTTGGACACCAACAACCAAATCCATGGCACCGCCCATACCTTTGACTTTCTTGCCAGGAATCATCCAGTTCGCTAAGTCACCATTTTCGGAAACTTCCATTGCGCCTAAAATTGCAATGTTGACATGGCCACCGCGGATCATGGCAAAAGATTCTGAGCTTGAGAAAAATGCTGCGCCAGGACGAGCAGTAACCGTTTGTTTACCGGCGTTAATTAAATCGGCATCGACAGTTTCTTCAGTCGGGAATTCACCAATACCTAATAGGCCATTCTCAGATTGAAGCCAAACATTAATATTTTCAGGAATATAGTTAGCAACTAGAGTAGGTAAGCCAATACCTAAATTGACATAAAAACCGTCTTCAAGTTCTTTTGCAGCACGTTGTGCCATTTCATTGCGTGACCAAGCCATTTTATACTGCCTCCGTGCTTAAAGTTTTATGCTCAATACGTTTTTCAGGTGACGCATTAAGTACAATGCGGTTTACATAGATACCCGCTAAATGGATCTCATCTGGATCTAATTCACCAATTTCAACAACCTGTTCAACTTCGGCGATTGTAATTTTTCCAGCCATTGCACATTCAGGGTTAAAATTCTGAGCAGTTTTACGGAACACTAAGTTACCAGCCTTGTCTGCCTTATAGGCTTTAACAAGAGCCACGTCTGCTGTTAAAGATTCTTCTAAAATGTAGTTTTTGCCATTAAAGGTACGTTCTTCTTTACCTTCGGCAATGAGTGTACCGACGCCAGTCTGAGTATAGAACGCCGGAATACCAGCACCGCCAGCACGTAACTTTTCAGCTAATGTACCTTGTGGAGTAAGTTCTACATCAAGTTCACCATTTAAATATTGGCGCTCAAATTCTTTGTTTTCACCAACATAAGAAGAGATCATTTTTTTGATCTGTTTTGTTTGAAGCAAAATACCTAAACCAAAATCATCTACACCAGCGTTATTTGAAATACATGTGAGACCAGTCACACCACTTTGCTTAACTGCAACAATCAGTTTTTCTGGAATTCCACATAGACCAAAACCACCTACGGCAAGTGTTTGATTATCTGCAATAACGTCTTTTAATGCTGCCTCAGCATTGGCATAAACTTTATTCATTCTATTGTTATCCTATATCCCTTAGTAATCTTAGTTTTAGCATCACATTTTGCGTTATAGAAGTTAATTTTTTTAAATGATTAATAAGTATAATCAATGAATAGTTTCAAATCGTCTACAAAAGATCAGACGAACATAAAGAAAAATACTTTAAAAAATCACCTCATATCATTGAAAATTATAATAATTAATAATTTTAGCTTAAGCGTGTGCTTAGCTCATCCTAAAAAGCAGTCTTTAATTTTTTAAAATTTATATTGAATCAAAGCTTCAATAAATTGAGTCGAAATATTTGAAATTTCAAAGTTCTTTTTATAAACAATTCCTACAGTCTTATGAATAGATTCATCCTTTAACTCAATGAGTACGTTATGTTCTTTATCAATGTGTTTAGCAAAATGCCTTGGAATTGCACTCACCCCAATTCCATAAGCCACAAAGCTTGAGAGTGATGAAATTTGATGACATTCAACTTTCAAATCGAGCGTTATATTATTTCGCAAACAATTCTGCTCAACCAAATATCGAACAATTGAAGGTTTTTGCAATGTCACGAATGGATTTGAACAAAGCTCTTGCCATGTAATAGAAGATGATTGAGCAAGTGGGTGAGTCTTTGGTAATAGAGCTAAGAAATCTTCTTCAAATAGTGGTTTGAACTCTAGGCCTTCGGTGAGATCAGGTTCAAAGCAGATACCAAGCTCAAAAATACCGTCTTGTACTTTTTCTATAATGGTCTCATTTGGAATATCTTGAATTGAAAAGTTCAAGTTGGGATGAAGTTCTAAAAATTGATGAATTACTTCAGGCAGAATCGCATGAGTCACGAAGGGCATTGAAGCGATACTTAAGGTTCCACGATTGAGCTTAAAACGTTGTTTAACATCGTTTTCCATTTCATCCCAATTGGCGAGTAATTTTTTAGCGTAGGGAATAAGGGATTTACCTTCTTGGGTAAGCTCAACACGGCGAGTATTACGGTTAAATAGTTTTCCGCCTAATTCTTCTTCTAAGCTTTTGATAGTAAGACTTAAAGCAGACTGGCTGAGATGTAGCTCTAATGATGCATTAGCATAGTTGAGTGTACGCGCAAGGGCTAAAAAAGCTTTTAATTGTTTAAGCGTCATTTCTATCCTTTAGATTGCCCAACTCATCTAGAAGGGTAATTTATACGAAAATTTGTCTAATATGATGTTTTTTTGACAAAAAAATAAAAATAAAGCAGGGGACAATAGGCTGAGCTACTTCAGTAAATTTTCCCAACAAAACTCATCTGTGTTATTAGCAAAGAATAGAGCCATTCCAACTACATGGAAAAACAAATAACCTAGCCAAATTGCTTGAGGAGCAACTTTTAAGCCTTCTAATAAAATAGTTGTTGAATAGATTGCTAACAAAAAGGTGAAGAGAATAATGTATGTAGCACTCGCTACAAATTTATATTTTGGTGCTAATTGAGGGATTTTATAACCAATCAAAATTTGCATACCGCAATTTATGATCAATGAAAGTATAGCTACAATGACTTGTGGCGTATTTAGGTATGTTAAAGAGAGTTGCGTAATTATGAAAATAATTTGCCACAGTACAAACATCCCCAAAGGGTATATTATAAATTTAATCCATATCATATTTTGTTTTCTTATCAAGATTTTATATTGTTATTCTATTGAATAATCTAAATTAAATAAATGCTATTTTTAAAAATAAAGAGTATAAATTTGTCCCCCCCCATAAAGATAAAAAGATGAATAAAGCTAAAAATTAGACGTCAAAAAATTAAATGTGGGCGAATTCAAACATGAGGTGCGACAGTTTGAAAAGTCTTATGATAATCAACAAGCTGAGCAAATTTCTCTAATGGTGTAAGCCAATCTAACGCTTTTCTAGGACGAGTATTCAGTGACATGGCAACTTGATTTAAATAATGCTGATCTGCCTGATTTAAATCAATCCCTTTAGGTAAATATTGCCTAATTAAACCATTCATATTTTCGCATGTGCCTTTTTGCCAAGGTGAATGTGGGTCACAGAAATATACATCTATGCCTAAATCTTCTTCGAGTATTTTATGTTCTGACATCTCGCGTCCACGGTCATAGGTCAACGTTTTACGCAGTTCTGCAGGTAAATATTTCAGAGCTTCAGTTAAAGCCTTGCGCACTGATTCTGCCTTTGCATCAGGTAATGTTGCCAAGATACAGAGCCGTGTATTTCGTTCAATAAGTGTTGCTATCGAACTTTTATTGTCTTTACCTTTAATTAAATCAGCTTCCCAATGACCCGGTATTTTTCTTTCTTGAACTTCGGCTGGGCGCTCATGAATAGTTTTAATATCCTGTAATATAGAATCTTTTTTAGGTTCACCGTTAGCTTTTCGCTTTTTATTTTCATGACGCAGACAGGATAATAAGTCTTTTTTCAACTCACCCTTGGGTAATGCTCGTATCGTTGAATAAATCGTTGTATGGCTTACATTCATTGTTTGATCCAAATCAGGAAATGTCTTTAAACGCTTTGCTATTTGCTGAGGAGACCATAAACAACGGATCGCTTCAACAATAAATTTCCAGAGGATTGAATCGATTTTGAGTTTTCTGTGACCACGTCTACGTCTAGCGAAGGTGTTATCAGAAGCATATCGAGCTTGATAAACGTCATTGATGCTATTTCTTTTAAGCTCACGATAGATCGTACTAGGATGTCTTTTAATGAGTTCAGCAAATTTTCTGGCTGAAAAGCCTTCTTTTCTTGACTCAAGCATTAATGCAGTACGATCTTCAAAGTTAAGATGATGGTATGACAATTTTATATACTCCATAAACCCTTTAAATTAATTAGGTGGTTTATGTCGCACTTCAAGTTTTACTCTGCC